>NZ_JBHVXB010000005.1:47815-327594 GCF_042881905.1 Leifsonia sp. NPDC058248 | reverse complement strand
CCAAACCGGGGGGTTCAAGGGCGACTGAACCGCACGTTTGGCACGAATGCGCGGCACGGGCGGCGCGGCGCGCTAAGCGCGCAGCGCCGCGGCGGCGTCGGCGACGGGGACCTGCGTGCGCTCGCCCGTGCGGCGATCCCACAGCTCGACGACGCCGTCGGCGGCGCTGCGGCCCACGATCACGATCTTCGGCACGCCGATCAGCTCCGCGTCGCCGAACTTCACGCCGGGCGAGACCTTGGGGCGGTCGTCGAAGAGAACATCGAGGCCGGCCGTCTCGAGATCGGCCGTGAGCTGCTCCGCCACCTCGAAGACGACGGGCTCCCGCCCGGCGGCGACCACGTGGACGTCGAACGGCGCGACCGACTCCGGCCAGATGAGCCCCTTGTCGTCGTTGTTCAGCTCCGCGATGATCGCCAGGATGCGCGTCACGCCGATGCCGTACGAGCCCATCGTGACCGTCACGAGCTTGCCGTTCTCGTCGAGCACCTTGAGCCCGAGCGCCTCGGCGTACTTACGCCCGAGCTGGAACACGTGCCCGATCTCCATCCCGCGGGCCAGTTCGACCGGACCCGAGCCGTCGGGCGCGGGGTCGCCGGGCAGCACTTCGGCCGCCTCGACCGTGGCGTCCCACGAGAAGTCGCGTCCGGCGACCAGACCGAACACGTGCTTGCCGTCGACGTTCGCGCCGGTGATCCAACCCGAGCCGTCGACCACGCGCGGATCGACGAGATACCGGATACCCGTGGAGCCGTCTTCTCCGAGCACCTGACCCTCGGCCGACCACGGTCCGATGTAGCCCTTGACGAGCCCCGGGTGGCGCGTGAAGTCCTCTTCCGTGGCGGCTTCGATCTCAGCCGGGGCGAAGGCGACCTCGGCGCGCTTCAGGTCCACCTCACGGTCGCCGGGCAGGCCGACGACGACGAGCTCGCGCGTTCCGTCGAGGTGGGTGAGGGCGAGCACGACGTTCTTGAGGGTGTCCGCCGCCGTCCACAGGCGGCCGTCGGGTCGGGGGTGCTTCTCGTTGGCGACGTCGACCAGTGTCTGGATCGTCGGCGTGTTCGGGGTGTCGAGCACTTCGAGCGGGGTGAGTTTCTCGTACGAGCGCGTCGGGGGCGCCAGCGTGGTGAACGCCTCGACGTTGGCCGCGTATCCCGCGGCCGACCGCACGAAGGTGTCTTCGCCGATCGCGGTGGGGTGCAGGAACTCTTCGCTGCGGGAGCCGCCCATCGCACCGGCGTCGGCCTGCACGATCACGTACTCCAGCCCGAGTCGCTGGAAAATGCGCTCGTACGCGTCGCGCTGGGCCTGGTAGCTCGCGTCGAGGCCGGCGTCGGTGTAGTCGAACGTGTACGCGTCCTTCATCGTGAACTCGCGGCCGCGCAGGAGCCCGGCGCGGGGGCGCGCCTCGTCGCGGTACTTGTCCTGGATCTGGTAGATGGCCAGCGGCAGGTCTTTGTAGCTCGAGTAGAGGTCTTTCACCAGCAGCGTGAACGCCTCTTCGTGCGTGGGGGCGAGCAGGTAGTCCCCGCCCTTGCGGTCCTGGAGGCGGAACAGCCCCTCGCCGTACTCCTCCCACCGGCCGGTGACCTCGTACGGTTCGCGCGGGAGCAGCGCCGGGAAGTGCACCTCGTGCGCTCCGGCCGCCGTCATCTCGTCCCGGATGATCGCCTCGATCTTGCCCTTCACGCGCAGGCCCAGCGGCAGCCAGGCGAAAATCCCCGGCGCCTGCCGCCGGATGTAGCCGGCCCGCACGAGGAGCCGGTGGCTGGTCACCTCGGCGTCGGAGGGGTCTTCTCGGAGGGTGCGGAGGAAATAGTTCGTCAGGCGTGTAGGCACCGTTCCATGTTAGAGGGCACGGCACACTGGGTTCATGCTCCGTACCGACACCGCCCGCCTGCACCTCTTCGTGATGCTCGGCCTCACGTTCACCACCGGAATCGTCGACGCCGTCGGCTATCTGGGCCTCGACAAGGTCTTCACGGCCAACATGACCGGCAACGTGGTCATCCTCGGCATGGCGCTCGCGGGCGCCGACGGCCTTCCGATCGTCGGTCCGGCGCTCGCTCTCGGCGGCTTCCTGCTGGGCGCCGCGATCGGCGGACGAACGCTCTCGACCTCCCGCACCGGATGGGGGCGCGCGACCACCACGGCGCTGGTCGTCTCGGCCTCGGTCACCCTCGCGCTGGGGGTGACCAGCCTCGTGGTCACCCCTACCAAGGGCACCGTGTGGGGATTCGCGCTCACGACCATCCTCGCGACGACGATGGGCCTGCAGGCGGCCACCGCGCGCCGTCTCGCCGTCGCCGACGTGACCACCGTGGTCGTCACCTCGACCATCACCGGGCTGGCCGCCGACTCGCGTCTGGCCGGCGGAACGGGCATCCGGTGGCCTCGCCGTGTGCTTGCGGTCGTGCTCATCCTGGCCGGCGCGGCCGTCGGTGCGCTGCTGCTGCGAGTCGGCGTCGCCCTCGGCCTGACGGTCGCGGGAGCCATCGCTCTGGCTCTCGCACTCCTCGGCCACGCCCTGCGCGAGACCCGCACCCCCGGCGACGAGGCCGAGTCCGCGGAATAGGCTTTCGGCATGCCCGATCGCCGAACGCGTGTCACCGCATCCGCCGTTCAGAGCGACCTCGCAGACGCTCTGGCGAGGCTGCGCGACAGCCTGGACCTGCCGGACGGCTTTCCCCCGCCGGTCGAGCAGGAGGCCGAGCGTGCGGCCCGGAAGCTCGCGCTGCCGGACAACGACCTGACCGACGTCGAGTTCCTCACGGTCGATCCCGAGGGGGCGACCGACCTCGACCAGGCCGTGCACATCGAGCAGGCGGGCGACGGCTACCGGGTGCGGTACGCGATCGCGGATGTGCCGGCGCTGGTGCGTCCGGACGGCGAGGTCGACGCCGAGGCGCGCAGACGAGGGCAGACGATCTACGCGGCCGACGGGCGCATCCCTCTGCATCCGGCGCCCATCGGCGAGCACGCCGGCTCGCTGCTGCCCGGCGTCGACCGCGGTGCGTTCGTCTGGGACGTGACCCTGGACCCGGCCGGGCACGAGACGTCCGTGAGCGTCGCGCGGGCGCGCATCCGGTCGCGTCGGCAGTGGAGCTACGCGGAGGCGCAGGCGGCGATCGACGACGGGAGCGGCCCCGAGACCCTCCTGCTGCTGAAGCCGGTCGGCCTTGCCCGCATCGAACGCGAACGCGAACGCGGCGGCGCGAGCCTCAACGCGCCCGACGAGGAGATCGTGTTCCGCGACGGGGCGTACACGCTCGCGCGACGGGCCCAGCTCCCGATCGAGGAGTGGAACGCGCAGATCTCCCTGCTCACGGGGATGGCGGCCGCGGCCCTGATGCTGGAGGCCCGGGTGGGCATCCTGCGCACGATGCCGCCGCCGACCGACGACGCTTTCACGGCGTTCCGCGCGCAGACCACGGCACTGGGGCTCCCCTGGCCCGAAGGCGTCCCGTACGGCGAATTCCTGCGCGGGCTCGACCACGGCGACCCGCGTGCGCTGGCCGTGATGCAGGCAGCGACCGGGCTGTTCCGTGGCGCCGGGTACGTCGTGATGGACGGCGCGGCGCCGGCCGACCCGCTGCAGTCCGCGGTCGCCGCCCCGTACGCGCACGCGACGGCTCCGCTGCGACGTCTCGTCGACCGGTGGGTGCTGGTCATCTGCGAGGCGATCTGCGCGGGCGCCGAGATCCCCGGATGGGCGCGATCGTCGCTCGGTCAACTCCCGTCGATCATGGGGGCGTCGTCGCGCCTCGGCTCACAGCTGAACGCCGCATCCGTCGATCGGGTGGAGGCGGCGCTGCTCGTCGGCCGAGTCGGAGACGAGTTCGACGCGACGGTGCTGGCGATCCGCGGCGACAACATGACCGTGCAGCTGGCCGAACCCGCCGTCGTCGCCTCGTGCCCGCGCCCGGACGCCGTTCAGCCCGGCACCGTCGTGCGCCTGCGGCTGCTGACCGCCGACATCGCCTCCGGCGGCGTGACCTTCACTGCTGTCTGACGGCCGCAGCGATCGAGTCCGGAGTTCCTGGGTCGAAACGCGCCGTTTCGACCCAGCAAATCCGGACTCGATGGCGGAGCGGATGCGGGAGCGGGAGCGGGAGCGGATGCGGCGGCGAGCGGAGGGAGCGGCGTCAGTGCGGGAGCGGCGTCAGTGCGCGCCGACGGTGACGACGGGCTCGCCCGACTCGGCAGGCGGCATTTCAGCGGCGAGGCGGTTCGCCTCCGCGATCAGCGTCTGCACGATCTCCGCCTCGGGAACCGTCTTGATGACCTCGCCCTTGACGAAGATCTGACCCTTGCCATTGCCCGACGCCACTCCGAGGTCGGCCTCACGCGCCTCGCCCGGCCCGTTGACGACGCACCCCATGACCGCGACGCGGAGCGGGACGCTCATGCCCTCGAGGCCGCTGGTGACGTCGTTCGCGAGCTTGTACACGTCGACCTGGGCACGACCGCAGCTCGGGCACGAGACGATCTCGAGCTTGCGCTCGCGGAGGTTCAGCGACTGCAGGATCTGCAGGCCCACCTTGACCTCCTGGGCAGGCGGAGCCGACAGCGAGACGCGGATGGTGTCGCCGATGCCCTCGGACAGCAGGATGCCGAACGCCGTCGCCGACTTGATGGTGCCCTGGAACTCGGGCCCGGCCTCGGTGACCCCGAGGTGGAGGGGCCAGTCGCCGCGCTCGGCGAGCATCCGGTACGCCTTGACCATCACGATGGGGTCGTTGTGCTTGACCGAGATCTTGAAGTCGTGGAAGTCGTGCTCCTCGAACAGGCTCGCCTCCCACACCGCGCTCTCGACGAGCGCCTCCGGGGTGGCCTTGCCGTACTTCTGCAGCAGGCTGGGCTCGAGCGATCCCGCGTTCACGCCGATGCGGAGCGAGACGCCGGCCGCCTTGGCCGCTGCCGCGATCTTGCCGACCTGGTCGTCGAACTTGCGGATGTTGCCGGGGTTGACCCGCACCGCCGCGCAGCCGGCGTCGATGGCCGCGTACACGTAATTGGGCTGGAAGTGGATGTCGGCGATCACCGGGATCTGGCTCTTCTTGGCGATGATCGGCAGTGCTTCCGCGTCGTCGCGGCTCGGCACCGCGACGCGCACGATGTCGCAACCGGATGCGGTGAGCTCGGCGATCTGCTGGAGGGTCGCGTTGATGTTGGTGGTGGGCGTCGTGGTCATCGACTGCACGCTGATCGGGGCGTCGCCCCCGACCAGGACTTTGCCCACCTTGATCTGCCGGGACTTGCGTCGCGGTGCGAGGGTTTCGGGGACCTTCGGCATTCCCAAATTGATTGCTGCCACGAGTGCAATCCTACGCGGCTGTTTGGGAGGCGGCTGGGTCCGGGGTGTGAACCGCTAGCCGAAGAGATTGACCGGCTTGACGATGTCCGCGTAGACGAGTAACACGCTCATCCCGCCGAGGACGACCACGACCGCGAAGGTCAGCGGCATCAGCTTGGCCATGTCGACGGGCCCCGGATCGCGCCGTTTGAACAGCTTGGCGAAAGTGCGCCGGATGCCCTCCCACAGCGCTCCCGCGATGTGTCCGCCGTCGAGCGGGAGGAGCGGGATGAGGTTGAACACGAACAGGGCGATGTTCAGCGAGGCGAGCATCCCGATCATCGTGTAGACCTTGTCGACGACGGGGACGCCGTTGAGCGCCGTCAGCTCGCCGGCCGCGCGCCCGATGCCGACCACGCTGATGGGTCCGTTGGGGTCGCGCTCACCCGGGCCGAACGCCGCGTTCCACACGTCGACCATGCGCTGCGGCAGGTGCACGATCACGCCGACGACCGCGCCTGCCTGCGCGCCGACCGCCGGGAGCACCGAGGTGACCGGCTGGGGGACGAGCTCGGTCACGGGACCGATCCCGACGAAGCCGACGGTCTGGGTGAGCGCCGTGCCGCTCGAGTCCTTGAGCACTGCGCCCTGGGCGTCGGTGCGGGCGACGGTGTTGGTGCGCGGGGTGATCGTGACGGTGCGCTCGGCGCCGTCACGCGAGATCACCATGGTCAGCGGCCGGTCGGTGGACTTCCGGATGATCGTGGTGGACTGCGCCCACGTGGTGATCCTGGTGCCGTCGATGCTGACGATCGTATCGCCCGGCTTGAGACCGGCCTGCGCGGCCGGGCCGGCGGGATCGTCGGCGGCGCAGCTCTTCTGCGTGCTGGTCGACGGGATCACGCACTGGCTCACTGTGCCGACGGTGGTCGACGACTGCGGGGTGCCGAAGCCCATCAGCAGCACGCCGAACAGCACCACGCCGATCAGGAGGTTCATGAACGGTCCGCCGAACATGATGACGATGCGCTTCCAGACCGGCAGCTTGTAAAAGGTGCGGTCCTCCTCGCCGACGGCGACGGACTCCATGCTGGAGACCCGCGCGTCCTGCACCATCGACTGCATGAAGCCGGTGGTGGCGTTGCGGCCGGGCTTGCCGTCTTCGCCGGGCGGGAACATCCCGATCATGGAGATGTAGCCGCCCAGCGGGATGGCCTTGAGGCCGTATTCGGTCTCCCCCCGCCGGAACGAGAACAGCGTCTTGCCGAACCCGACCATGTACTGCGTGACCTTGACGCCGAACAGCTTGGCGGGGACGAGGTGCCCGATTTCGTGCAGGCCGATCGACAGGGCGAGACCCACCAGAATGATGAGCACGCCCAGGATGAAGAGCAGCACGGATTCCACAGCTACAGAGTAATAGCGCGCAGCTTGGAACCAGCCGGGGGAACGCTATGCGCCTGCGCCGGTCAGCCGCGGCGATTTCCGCCACCGGACTGCTTTCTGCACGGATGACACGCGTTGGCCAGCCTCGCCGATCGACGGCGAGGCTGGCCTTCGAACTACGTCCTCCCGGCCCCAACTGATGGCTTCTCCGCTGCCTGGAAAAGCGGTGAGGACCCCACGCGCCTTAGTACGTAGACCAGCTCAAGTTGCCATTTCTTTGTAAATCGCCAAAGTTCACACAGAAGCCTCCCCCTGTGAAGCTCGCGTTAGTTCCAGTCCATACCCCGTTGTACAGGACAGAGAACGAAATGTTCACTGTAGTCCCATAGGGAACAACGATTGACGCAGCATTGCTGCGGATGTGTTGCCCATATCCCGCCGCAAAGGGACTCAAATTGAATGTGTCGTTAATCCACTGCTCGCCCGAGTTCACGCCGGGGTAATAGCGCGAAGCACCGGCGCAGTTCGGGGAATAGTAGATCGTGAACCCCTTCGCTGCTGCAGCTTGCGCGGGCACCGCGCCGACCAAGCTGACGACAACGGATGCGATCGACACCGCGATTGCGACCCCGGCCCGTCTGCGACGACTGGCCATCTTTCCGTTCCCTTGCTTGAAGATCTTCATGAAAATCCTTTCGGTTATGCCGAGGACCGGAGCTCAGTTCGCTCGGCCCTGAATAGTCGAAACAGCAGTGGGCACGCCTTTAGGACGATCCGCCGTGCCACCCATTAGACAACGTTGTCTACCCTAGCCGCTAATGTCTGATGTGTCATCCGTGCCCCATTGAGAGAAATCGCGAGTCTCCCTCATGCCTCCCTGGTGCCTTCATGACGCTCTCCACCACGGTGGGATTCCATGCGACTCGCCCGTCAGCGGTCAATCAGCGCGTCGGCCGCGGCTCGCGCCCACGCCTCGGCCTCCACGAGAGACTCTCGGGTGAGCTCGGTGGCCGGTTCGTGGGCGTCGACGACCCGCTCAACCGTCTCAACGATCGCCAGGTAGCCAATGGCGCCCGCGTGGAACGCAGCGACCGCCTGCTCGTTGGCAGCGTTGAAGACTGCCGGGTAAGTGGATCCGGCGGTGCCAACACGTTTCGCGAGCGCGACCGCCGGGAACGCCTCGCCGTCGAGGGGTTCGAAGGTCCACGTGTGCGCCTTCGTCCAGTCGAGAGGAACGCCGACCCCGGGCACCCGGTTCGGCCAGTCCAGGCCGAGCGAGATGGGCAGGCGCATGTCGGGCGGCGACGCCTGCGCGATCGTCGAGCCGTCGATGAACTCCACCATCGAGTGGATGACGGACTGCGGATGCACGGTGACGTCGATCCGGTCGTACGGCACGTCGAAGAGGAGGTGCGCCTCGATGATCTCGAGTCCCTTGTTCACGAGGGTCGACGAGTTGGTGGTGACGACGAGGCCCATGGCCCAGGTGGGGTGTGCGAGCGCCTCGCGCGGCGTCACGTCACGCAGGGACTCGCGGCTCCGCCCGCGGAACGGGCCACCGGATGCCGTCAGCACGAGCCGGCGCACCTCGCCGGCCGTCCCCGAGCGCAGCGCCTGGGCGAGCGCCGAGTGCTCCGAGTCGACGGGGACGATCTGGCCGGGAGCCGCAGCCCGCTTCACCAGCTCGCCGCCGACGATGAGCGACTCCTTGTTCGCGAGGGCCAGGCTGGCGCCGGTCTCGAGGGCCGCCAGTGTCGGCCCGAGCCCGACCGAGCCGGTGATGCCGTTCAGCACGACATCCGCCTCGACCGAACGCACGAGCCGCTCGGCGTCCTCGGCTCCGAGCGCCGTCTCGGCGACGCCGAACCGCTCCGCCTGGGCGGCGAGCTGCTCGGCGTTCGTGCCGGCCGTCAGCCCGACCACCTCGAACCGATCCGGGTTCGCGGCGATCACGTCGAGGGCTTGCGTACCGATCGAGCCGGTGGATCCGAGGATGACTACTCTGCGCACGCCATCATCGTACGGCGCACGGCCGGGCGCGCATCCGGGTCAGCGAACGGTCTTCAGGATGTCGATGACGAAGACCATCGTGTCTGTGGGCTTGACGTCACCGTTGCCCTGGGTGCCGTAGCCGTCGGCGGGCGGGACGACCGCGATCACCTGCGTGCCGACCTTCTGGCCCTCGAGCGCCTTTCCGAAGCCCTTGACCACGCCGGTCGTCTGGAACGACACCGGGGCGCCACGGCTCCAACTCGAGTCGAACGGCTGACCGTTGCGCCACAGGACTCCCTTGTACTGCACGGTGACGGTGTCACCGTGCTTCACAACGTCTCCGCTGCCCTGCTTGAGCACGGCGATCTTCGTGGTCGTGGGCGGGGCTGCCTTCGGGATGGTGATGGAGGGCTCGCCGGTCGAGGACAGCTTCACCGTCGGGAATCCGGCCGTCGGGGCCACCGTCGTTCCGTTCGCGCGGGTGACCGCCTTGTTGAAGGTGTCGACGACGAACACTACGGAGTCGGTCTTCTTCAGGCTGAGCTGGGTGAGGTCGACGTTGCCGAGGACCTCCGTTGCGGAACCCGTGAGCACGACGCGCGACTTGAGCGGCAGGCACTCGACGGCGCGCACGAGGCCGGGGACGAAGACGGCCGTGTCGACCTTGATGGTCTGGGTCGGCTGACCGTCGAATCCGGCCGGCGCGCTGATCGCCTTGCCCGTCGTGCCGTTGTACGCGGCGAGCGCCACCTCGACGGAGTCGCCGCCCTTCACCTCGGCGCCGTCGCCGGTGATGACCACGCTGCGCTGCAGGTCGGTCGCCTTGAGCGGGCTCTTGAACGTGACCTTCGGAGTTGCTCCGAAATCGCCGGCGACGGTCACAGACTTCGACGCGTCACCCGATTTCACGTTCACGCAGGCGGTCGACGCTCCCGTGGCGGTGGGCGTCGACGATGCCGTCGGAGCGCCGGAACTGCACGCCGCGAGGCCGGCGACGACAAGGCCGGCGGCCAGGATGGAGAGGGTTTTGCGCACTGTGAACACCTTCGCGTTTCGGGGGGAAGCGGTAACAGTCTGCCGCATCCCCCTTTGCCGAAGCTGACAGCATCGCAACCTACGATGGAGACATGACTCGCGATTTCTCCGTTCCTCAGACCCGCACGCTCGTCACCTCGCTGCCGGGCCCCCGATCCGTCGAACTGCAGGAACGCCGCGTCGCCTCGGTCAGCCGCGGAGCCGGAACCCTCGCGAACATCTACATGGAGAGCGGTTCGGGCGCCATCCTGGTCGACGTCGACGGCAACCACCTCATCGACCTCGGCTGCGGCATCGGCGTGACCACGATCGGCCACGCGCACCCCGCCGTCGCCGCCGCGGCGGCCGAGCAGGCGGCCAAGCTCACCCACACGCTCTTCACCGTCACGCCGTATGAGAACTACGTGCGCGTCGCCGAGAAGCTCGCCGAGATCACGCCCGGCGACTTCGAGAAGCACAGCATCCTGGTCAACTCGGGCGCCGAAGCGGTCGAGAACGCGGTGAAGATCGCCCGCAAGTACACCGGCCGCCGCGCCATCGCCACGCTCGACCACGCCTTCCACGGCCGCACCAACCTCACGATGGCCATGACCTACCGCCCCTGGCCGGAACGCGCCGGCATGGGGCCATTCCCGGGCGAGATCTACAGCGTGCCGATCAGCTACCCCTACCGCGACCCCGAGGGGATGACCGGCGAAGAGGCCGCCGAACGCACCATCGACTACATCGACACCCACATCGGGGCGACCGAGCTCGCCGCGCTGTTCGTCGAGCCCATCCAGGGCGACGGCGGCATCATCATCCCGGCCCCCGGCTACTTCAAGCGCCTCTCCGAGTACTGCACCGAGAACGGCATCGTTTTCGTCGCCGACGAGATCCAGGCCGGCATGGGCCGCACCGGAACGTGGTACTCGATCGAGCACCACGGCGTCGTGCCCGACCTGATCACCACAGCCAAGGGCATCGCCGGCGGGTTCCCCCTCGCAGCGGTCACCGGGCGCGCGGAGATCATGGACGCCGTCCAGCCGGGCGGCATCGGCGGCACCTTCGGGGGAAACCCGGTCTCGACCGCCGCCGCCCTGGCCGTGTTCGACGTGATCGAGCAGGAGAACCTGCTCGCCGAGGCGCAGCGGGTCGAGAAGGCCCTCTGGGCGCGCATCGGCGACTGGGCGGAGAAGTTCCCGGTGGTCGGAGAGGTGCGCGGCAAGGGAGCGATGTTCGGCATCGAGCTCGTGCAGCCGGGCACCAAGAAGCCCAACCCGGATGCTCTCAAAGCCGTCCTCGCCCACGCCACCGCCAACGGCGTGATCCCGCTCGACGCGGGCAGCTGGGACAGCGTGCTCCGCCTGCTGCCGTCGGTCGTGATCAGCGACGAGCTCATCGACGACGCCGCGACGGTGCTCGAAGAAGCCCTCGCCCGCCTCAGCTGAGCACGACGGGAATCCCATGCGGATCATGCGCTGGCGGATGCTGGCCGGGGTCGCGGCGGTCGCCGCGGCCCTGACTCTGCTTCCGGCCGTCGGGGTGATCGCCGACGAGAAGCCCGGGTTCGATCCGGGCGACATCATCAGCGACGACAGCTTCTTCAACCCGTATGCGATGACCGCCGCGGACATCCAGGACTTCCTGGGCGACCGCACCTGCAGGCCGAAAGACGGCGTTCCCTGCCTCGCGGACTTCCGGATGGACACCCCCTACGTCCCCGCGTCGAAGGACCGCTGCACGGCGATGCACGGCCGGCGCGACGAGTCGGCGAGCAGCATCATCGCTCGGGTCGCCGCCGCGTGCACGATCAGCCCCCGGGTGCTGCTGGTGCTGCTGCAGAAGGAGCAGTCGCTGCTGACGGCTCCCAGCGCATCCGGATACCAGAAGGCGACGGGATACGCGTGCCCGGACACCGCGGCGTGCGACAAGAAGTACTTCGGCTTCTTCAACCAGGTGTACCGGGCCGCGTGGCAGTTCCGCGAGTACACGGTGCACCCCACCGACTGGCGGTACCGCATTGGCTCCAATCGCATCCAGTACCACCCGAATGCCCGCTGCGGGACGAGCGAGGTAAACATCGTCAACCAGGCCACAGCGAACCTCTACAACTACACGCCGTACCAGCCGAACGCCGACACCCTCGCTCGGCCCACCGGCCCGGCGGGCGCCTGCTCGACGTTCGGCAACCTCAACTTCTCGCGGCTCTACGCTCAATGGTTCGGCTCGCCGCTCAACGTGCGGTTCAGCGGCTGGCTGCCCGCCTGCCTGACCTATGCCGGTGGCTTCGGATGCCCGCCGATCTCGCCATTCGACCGAATGTGACCGCGCACATGCCGACCCCGGCATACGGACGAGACTATCCTCGTAGGCGTGACGAACATCGAACCCGATGAGGGGCCGGACGCAGTGAAGCGTCCCGGCTTCACCTATCTGTTCGGTCGCACGGTCATCGCCCCCATCGCACGCGTCGTCTACCGGCCGAAGGTGGTCGGACGCAAGAACGTCCCGCGTGAGGGCGCGATCATCCTCGCCAGCAACCACCTGTCGTTCATCGACAGCATCGTCATCCCGTTGATGGCGCCGCGCCGTGTCCAGTTCCTCGCCAAGTCCACGTATTTCGAGGGCACCGGCTTCAAAGGCTGGCTGTCACGCTCCTTCTTCTCGGCGATCGGCGCCGTCGGCGTCAAGCGCGGCGCCGGTCAGGCCGCGCAGGACGCCCTCGATCAGTCGAAGCGCATCCTCGACACCGGTGCGGCGTTCGCTCTGTACCCGGAGGGGACGCGCTCGCTCGACGGCCGACTCTACAAAGGCCGCACCGGGGTGGCGTGGCTGGCCCTGACGACAGGCGCCAAGGTGGTGCCGGTCGGGCTCATCGGCACCGACCAACTGCAACCGGTGGGCAAGAAGATCCCGCGCGTGAAGAAGATCACGGTCGCGTTCGGGGAGCCGATCGACGTGAGCCACTACGGCTCGGCCGAATCGGGACGCGCGCGCCGTCAGGCGACCGACGAGATCATGGCCGCGATCCACGGGCTCACGGGCCAGGAACTCGCGGAGAAATACAACGAGGCTCCCCCGGCCGGCGCGGTCGAGCGGGTCAAACGGGCGCTCCGGCCGGAACGGTTCTAGGTCTCGACAGACGCGGTCGGCTCGTGCTGCTCGTGCGGCTCGTCCTGCTCGTCCGGCTCGTGCTGCTCGTGCTGCTCGTGCGGCTCGTCCTGCTCGTCCTGCTTCGAGCGGAAGGTTCGCGCCTTCTGGCGGTTGCCGCAGACGCCCATGCTGCACCAGGTGCGGGAGCCGTTTCGCGACTTGTCGTAGAACGCCCAGCGGCAGTCGTCGGCGCCGCACAGCTTCACGCGGCCGAACTGGCCTTGGATGCTCAGGATCACCGAGGAGGCGACGGCGGCTTCCGCCGCGGTGCGCGCTGTGAGGCCGACGGTGCGGTCGCCGCAGGAGGTCTCCAGCCCGACGGACGGGAGGGAGGCGCTTTCGCCGTCGAGCACCGCCCGCAGGGCATCCCGGACCCGCTTGGCCTCGGCGCGATCGCCGGTGTCGACCCCGTGGTGCTCGGCCCAGTCGCCGAAGGCCGCGGCGTCGTCGATCGCGTCGGTGCCCTCTTCCACGTCGAGCGTGTTGAGGAAATCGACGAGCAGGTCGGCTCCGAGTTCGGGTGCATTCGTACGCATGTAACCATTGTAACTCATTAGCAGGTTACGGTAAGCTATAACCATCAAAACAAGTTAGGTGGTTATCATGCATCCGCTCACACTGTGGCTGACGAACATCGCCGAACTCGGCGAGCGAGAGCGCGACCGGGCGACGATCCGCCGTCAGCGCGAATCGCGCGGCGACGACCTCAGTCCGATCGCCCGCGACGGCCGTTGGGCTGCCGCGATGCACCGCTGGGCCGAGCGCTCGAGCGAAGCCGCGGAGACGCCTGCGCCCGCCGCGCCCGCATCCGCCGCGCCCGCTCCCGCTCCCGCTCCCACCGTGCGCGCCGCCGTCCCCACCGCTCGTCTCGGCTGCGCCTGACCGCTATCGAGTCCGGAGTTGCTGGCTCGAAATCCGCGATTTCGACCCAGCAACTCCGGACTCGATTGCGGGACGGGAGCGCTGGGCGGGACGGAGCTCAGGCGAGGACGAGGATCTCGGGAGCGTGCTCGACGGGGAAGTTCACCGAGGCCGAGATGAAGCACTTGTCGGCGGCCGGAGCGTGCAGGGCCGCCGCGAGCCTTGCCTGGGCCGGATCGGCGACCGTCACGCGCGGCGAGAGCAGCACTCTCGTGAAATGTCCGCCACCGTTGGACGTCTGCCGCAGGACGCCGGTCGCGGCATCCGAATACCCGACGACCACCACGCCCGCACGCGCCGCCTCGGCCAGATAGCTGAGCATGTGGCACTGGCTGAGCGCCGCCAGCAGCAGTTCCTCGGGGTTCCAGCGGTCGCGGTCGCCGAAGAAGGTCCGGTCGGCCGAGCCCTCGATCGCGTGCTTGCCCACGGCCGAAACCACGTGGTCGCGCCCGTAGGCTTTGTAGCCGCTGGTGCCGCTCCCCCGGTTGCCGGTCCACTGGAGGTCGATCGCGTAGCTGTGCTCGAGGTTCATCCTCCGATTCTCGCACCGCGGCTAAACTCGTCACATCATGACTGACACTTTGAGCCCGGCTGCGCCCGTCTACACCGTCGCGCAGGAACGTCGTATCGTCACCGCCATCCCCGGCCCGGAGTCGCAGAAGCTGCACGAGCGACGACTGGCGGTCGTGCCGGGCGGAGTGTCCTCGACCCTGCCCGTGTACATCGCGAAGGCGAACGGCGCCGTCCTGGTCGACGTCGACGGCAACCAGTTCGTCGATTTCGGCGCCGGCATCGGCGTCACCACGATCGGTCACACCGAGACGGCCGTCGTCGAGGCCGCCGCCAGCCAGCTCCAGGACGTCATCCACACCCTCTTCACCATCACTCCGTACGAGGAGTACGTGCGCGTCGCCGAACTGCTCGGCGAGCACACCCCCGGCGACCACGCCAAGAAGACGGTGCTCGTCAACTCGGGCGCCGAAGCCGTGGAGAACGGCGTCAAGATCGCCCGCAAGCACACCGGTCGCCGCGCCGTCGCGGTGCTCGACCACGCCTACCACGGCCGCACCAACCTCACGATGGCCATGAACTTCAAGGCCATGCCGTACGGCACCGGCTTCGGTCCGTTCGCCGGCGACATCTACCACGCACCGAGCTCCTACCCGTACCGCGACGGCCTGAGCGGGGCCGAGGCCGCCGCCCGCACGATCGCCTACCTCGAGAAGGTCATCGGCGCCACCGACCTGGCCTGCCTGGTCGTCGAGCCGATCCAGGGCGAGGGCGGCTTCATGGTCCCCGCCGACGGCTACCTCCCCGCCCTGCAGGAATGGTGCACGGCCAACGGCGTCGTCTTCATCGCCGACGAGATCCAGAGCGGCATGGCCCGGACCGGCGTCTACTTCGCCAGCGAGCACTTCGGCCTGGTCCCCGACCTGGTGCTGAGCGCCAAGGGCATCGCGGGCGGTCTCCCGCTCGCCGCCGTCACCGGCCGCTCCGAGATCATGGACTCCGCGCAGCCCGGCGGGCTCGGTGGAACCTTCGGCGGCAACCCGGTCGCGGCCGCGGCCGCCATCGCCGTGTTCGAGGAGATCGAGAAGAGCAACCTCCTCGACGAGGGCAAGCGCATCGAGAACACCCTCCGGCCGGCCCTGCTCGAACTGCAGAAGAAGTACGACATCATCGGCGACGTGCGGGGCAAGGGCGCGATGCTCGCGATCGAACTCGTGCAGCCGGGAACCGCATCCACCACCAAGGAGCCGAACGCGGCGGCCGTCTCGGCCATCGCGGCGTATGCGGCGCAGCAGGGCCTCCTCGTGCTCACGGCCGGAACCTGGGGCAACGTCCTCCGCTTCCTGCCGAGCCTCGCCGTGACCGACGCTCTGATCGCAGACGCCGTCTCGGTGCTCGACGACGCCTTCGCCGCTCTGTGAGCGCCGCCGTCTTCACCGGCGCAGAGGCCGTCGAACTGGCGGTCGTCGAGCGCAGCGGTTTCGTCGAGTCCCGCCACGTCGGCTCCGCCGTCGTGCTCGGTCCGGACGGCGCGATCGTCCGATCGCTCGGCGCCCCGGGCGCTCCGGTGTTCACCCGCTCGAGCCTGAAGCCGTTCCAGGCCATCGCGGTGATGGGCGCAGGTGTCCCGCTCGAGGGCGCGGCGGCGGTGCTCGCCACGGCCAGCCACGGCGGAACGCCCGCCCACCTCTCGGTGGTGCGCGGACTGCTCGCTCAGGCGCAGCTTCCGGAGAGCGCGCTGCAGTGCCCGAACGACTGGCCTCTGGATGCGGAGGCTCGCGACGCGCTCATCCGCGCCGGCGAGCGCAAGCAGCCGATCTACATGAACTGCTCCGGCAAGCACGCGGCCATGCTGCTGGCCTGCGTGGTGAACGGATGGCCGACGGAGAGCTACCTCGACGTGCAGCATCCGATGCAGCAGCTGGTGCGCGACGTGGTCGAGCGCCTCACGGGCGAGAAGGTCGTCGCCACGGGTATCGACGGCTGCGGCGCACCGGTGCACGCGATGGCGCTGTCGACCCTGGCGCGCGGCATCCAGCGCATCGCCACCGCCTCCGACGGTTCGCCGTTCGCGCTGTATCGCAACGCGGCCATCCTCAAAAACGCGGTGCTCGCGAACGGCTGGGCCATCGACGGCCCCGGGCGTTCGAACACGGTGGTCATCGACGAGCTCGGGATCTTCGCCAAGCTCGGCGCCGAGGGCGTCATGGTCATGGCGGCGGCCGACGGCACCACCGTGGCGCTCAAGATCCTCGACGGCAGCCTGCGGGCGGCCACGATCGTGGCGCTCTCCCTCCTCGCCGATGCGGGAGCCGTGGAGCACGAGGCGGTCGACGCTCTCGCGCCCCGGCTGGATCTGGCCGTGTTCGGTCGCGGCGTGCCCGTCGGCGGGATCCGCGCCTCCTACGCAGCCTGACCGACCGCCTGACCCGGCGGCCGACCCGAAGCCCGACTCCCGCGCCCAGCGCACACGTACGGCCCGGCACCGCGAGAGTGCCGGGCCGTACGGTTTTGGGGGGCTACTGGATGCGCGCCAGCCGTTTGGCTCGCGCAGCCGACGTCACCTGGGTGATCAGCACCACGAGGATCGTGATGATGAACACCGCCGAGGCGATCACGTTGGCCTGGGCCGGGATGCCGCGCGAAGCCGCGATGTAGATGTACATCGGGAACGTCGTCACGGCACCGGCGTTGAAGTTGGTGATGATGAAGTCGTCGAAGCTCAGCGAGAACGACAGCAGAGCGGCCGCCAGGATGCCCGGCAGGAGCAGCGGGAACGTGATGCGCCAGAACACCGCGACCGGCGACCCGTACAGATCCCGTCCTGCTTCCTCCAGCGCCGGGTCGAGGCTCGCGACACGTGCCTTCACCGTCACGACCACGAAGCTGATGCAGAACATCACGTGGGCGATGATGATCGTGCCGAAGCCCTTGTTGACCCCGAGGCTCAGGAACTGGGCCGCGAGACCGGCGCCGAGCACGACCTCGGGGCTCGCCATCGGCAGGAACAGCAGCAGGCTGGTCTGCGACCGGAACCGGAAGCGGTAACGCATCAGCGCGATCGCGATCATCGTGCCGAGGATCGTCGCGATGACCGTCGAGATGATGCCGATCCCGATGCTCGCCGCGAACGCGTCGCAGATGCCCGCCGCGTCGCAGACGTTCGTCCAGTTGTGCCAGGTGAACCCGCGCCAGGCGATGTTGTTCTTCAGCGCGTCGTTGAACGAGTAGATGAACGTGTAGACGATCGGCGTCAGCAGGAACGCCAGCGCCAGGAACGAGTAGACGGCGAGCCCGAGGCCCTTGAACCGGAAGCCTTTCACAGCAGGTCCTCCGTCCCGCTCCGTCGCACGTAGAAGCCGACCACCACCAGGATCACCGCCATCAGCACGACCGACATCGCGGCCGCCACCGGGTAGTTCTGCAGCACCAGGAAGTTGCTCTCGATGACGTTACCGATCATCGACGTGTCCGCGGCCCCGAGGAAGTCCTGGGACGCGTTGATGTAGTCGCCGGCCGCCGGGATGAACGTCAGCAGTGTTCCCGAGACGATTCCGGGCAACGACAGCGGGATCGTCACCTTGCGGAACGTCGTCCACGCGCTGGCGTAGAGGTCGGAGCCGGCTTCCAGCAGGCGCGTGTCCAGCCGTTCGAGCGTCGAGTAGAGCGGCAGGGTCATGAAGGGGATGAAGTTGTACGTCAGACCGAAGATGACCGAGAACGCCGTTCCGGTGATGTGGGCGTCCGGCGGCAGGATCGACAGCGCTTTCAGCGAGCTCGTGAACCAGGAGTCGTCGGAGAGCAGTTGCTTCCAGGCCAGGGTGCGCAGCAGGAAGCTGATGAAGAACGGCGCGATGACGAGGGTCATCAGCAGGTTCTGCACCAGCGGGAACCGCCGCACCTTGACACCGATGAAATAGGCCAGCGGGTAGCTGATCAGCAGGGCGGCGGCCGTCGCGATGAGCGCGTAGACGAACGACCGGATGATCTGGGGCCAGTACTCCGCGATCGACTCGGTGTAGTTCTCCCAGCGGAACGCCGCCTGGTACTGCCCGATGTCGCCACCCTCTACGGGCGCCTGGAAGGAGGTGATGATCAGGGAGACGAGCGGCGTCAGGAAGAACAGCACCAGATAGAGCACGCCGGGCAGCAGCAGGACCAAGGCGATCCCGCTCTTGCGCCGCTGCGCCGGTTCCTGGTCGACGCCTGGTGGGGCGGCGGTCGTGAAGGCGGCGAGGGCCATTACGCCTCCTCGAGCTCCGACAGCAGGCGCTGCTGCGCCTGCGCGGCGACGGCCTTCGTGTCGGTGTCGTCGGCGAACTTGCCGTCCGCCGGCGGTTCGTCGGCGAGCACGAATGTGTGCGCGGCTTCCCATGCGACCCAGACCTCGCTGCCGACCGCGACGACGGGGCCGGCTGCCATGTTCTGGGCGAACACGACGACGGTTCCGAGGCCGGGGATCGCGACCAGATACTGGGTGCTCACACCGCTGAAGGACACATCGGTGACGCGGCCCGGTCCCAGCTGATTGCGACCGCTCGGGATGCTCGCCGCGGATTCGTGCAGCGACAGCTTCTCCGGGCGCACGCCGACGGTCACGTTGCCGCTGTGCCGCTGGGCGCGCGACTTCGGCACCGAGAGCCGGTGTCCGGCGACCTCGACGCCGAGAGTGTCTCCTCCGTCATCCCGCACCGGTCCGATGAACAGGTTGGACTGGCCGAGGAAGTTGGCGACGAAGACCGTCGCCGGCAGCTCGTACAGCACCTCCGGTGCGCCCATCTGCTCGATCGCGCCTTTGTTCATCACGGCGACGGTGTCGGCCATGGTCATGGCCTCGTCCTGGTCGTGGGTGACGTGCACGAAGGTGAGTCCGACCTCGTTCTGGATCGATTTGAGCTCCAGCTGCATCTGACGGCGCAGCTTGAGGTCGAGTGCTCCGAGCGGCTCGTCGAGGAGCAGCAGGGCGGGACGGTTGACCACCGCACGCGCCAGCGCGACGCGCTGCTGCTGTCCGCCGGAGAGCGACGCCGGGCGTCGCGCCGACAGGTGGTCGAGCTCGACCAGCCGCAGGGCTTCGTGCGCTTTCGCGATCGGATCCCCGATCTTGCGTCGGCGGAGCCCGAACGCGACGTTCTCGAGGATCGTCATGTGAGGGAAGAGCGCGTAGCTCTGGAACACCGTGTTGACCGGCCGCTGGAATGGCTTGGTCGTGGTCACGTCCTTGCCGCCGATGATGATCTGGCCCTCGGTCGGCTCCTCGAGCCCGGCGACCAGACGGAGCGTCGTCGTCTTGCCGCATCCGGATGGCCCGAGCAGCGCGAAGAACGAACCGGCGGGGATGGTGAGGTCGAGGTTCTCGATCGCCGTGAACCCCGGGAAACGCTTCTTGATTCCGACCAGCTGCAGGTCGGCGCCCGACTCGGCGAAGACTCCCTTGACCATCAGGCGCCCAGGATCACCTTCTGGAAGGCCGCCTGGTACTTCTGCTCCTCAGCCGGCGTGAGGGTGCGGAAGATGTGGGCGTTCGAGAGGGTGGTGTCGTCGGGGAAGATGAGCTGGTTGTCGGCCAGGGCGGGGTCGATCTTGACCGCCGCCTCCTTGGCGCCCACCACGGGCGTGATGTAGTTCACCCAGGCCGCGACCTCGGCTGCCACTTCGGGCTCGTAGTAGTAGTTGATGAGCTCTTCGGCGTTCGACTTGCGCGGGGAGCCGATCGGGATGACGTAGTTGTCGCTCCAGAGCGTTCCGCCCGCCTCCGGCAGGATGAACTCCCAGTTGTCTCCGGCTTCGGCGTTGAGCTGCGTGATGTCGCCCGACCAGCAGATGGCCGCGAGGGTGTCGCCGCTCTTCAGGTCGTTGAGGTACGAGTTGCCCTTGATGTTGCGGATCTGGCCGTCGCTCACCTCTTTGGTGATCTTGTCGATGGCCTTGTTGTAGTCGTCGTCGCTGAACTGCTTCGAGATGTCGACGCCCTGCTGCAGCATGATGAGGCCCATCGTGTCGCGCATCTCGCTCAGCACGCCGACCTTGCCCTTGAGCTCCGGCTTCCACAGGTCGTCGACCGACTTGAGGCCGTTGGGCACCTTCGACTTGTTCCAGCAGATGCCGGCGAAGCCGCTCTGCCACGGGAGGGACTTCTTGCGACCCGGGTCGAAGTCGGCGTTCTGGAGGGCCGGGGTGAGGTTCTTCTTGTTCGGGATCTTCGACGCGTCGAAGCTCTGCACATACCCGAACCGGATGAGCCTGGCGATCATCCAGTCGGTGAGGCAGACCACGTCGGCCCCGATGTCCTTCCCGAGCGCGAGCTGGTCTTTGACCTTCGCGTAGTAGGTGTTGTTGTCGTCGACGGCGACGTCGTATTTGACTGCGAGGCCGCTCTGCTTCTCGAACGCCTCCAGTGTCGGGTATTTTCCGGCGTCGTCCTGGTCGAGGTAGGCCTGCCAGTTCGCCCAGGTCAGGGTCTTGTCGGAGGACGACTTGTCGGCGGCCGCTGTCGGCTTGCTGGACGCACCGCCGGTCGAACAGGCCGCGAGGGCCAGGGCGGCCGCGCTCGCACCGGCGCCGGCCAGCACGTTGCGCCTCGTCACCTGCGACTGCCGAGCCGCCTGCACCAGCTTCTGGATCATCGGGTCTTGCGGAAGCTGCCTGGATTTCACTTGGGGGCTCCTTCGGGGTCGAACACGATCTCACATCGTTCGCTCGGACGTTCTCCGCGCCGTCGCGGTGGGATGATCCTGGCACACGACGACGCGATGCGCAGCAATTAGGGGGCAAATCAGCCATTTGGAAACACAATCTTTACGAAATCCGTTCCGTTCGGGGCAATCGGCACGGGAAACCGCAGTTCGGGACTCCGATCGTCACGGGCATCCGGATGCTCGTGCGGGACCGGGGGCGGAAATCGCCCATCTCGTCACACAGAATTTACGAAATCAGCAGAAGAACGCAGAGAATCCGGTCGAAATCGTCAGTCGGTTGCGGCTAGGGTGAGGTCGAACCACCACGCCGATGTGTAAGGAGCCCCATGAAGGTCGCGATCCCCCGCGAGATCAAGAACAACGAATTCCGGGTGGCGATCACTCCGGCCGGTGTGCACGATCTGGTGAACAACGGGCACGAGGTGTTCGTCGAGACCGACGCAGGGGTCGGGTCGTCCATCCCCGACGAGTTGTACGTGTCTGCGGGCGCGACGATCCTCCCCGACGCGGCCGGCATCTGGGAGTCGGCCGACCTCGTGCTCAAGGTGAAGGAGCCGGTCGAGAGCGAGTACGGCTACTTCCGCCCAAGCCTGGTGCTCTTCACCTACCTGCACCTCGCCGCCGAGGAGTCGCTGACGCGCGCACTGATCGACGCGCAGGTCACCGCGATCGCGTATGAGACGGTGCAGTTGCCGAACCGTGCCCTTCCGCTGCTCGCCCCGATGAGCGAGGTGGCCGGCCGGCTGGCCCCGATCGTCGGCGCCAACACGATGCTGAAGCCCAACGGCGGCCCGGGCCTGCTCGTTCCGGGCGTTCCGGGGACGCACCCGGCCGTCGTCACCGTTCTGGGCGGCGGCGTCGCCGGCACCAACGCCATCGGTGTCGCCGTCGGCCTCGGCGCCGAAGTGACCGTGCTCGACACGAACATCGCCCGCCTGCGCGAGCTCGACGCCCTCTACGCCGGTCGCATCAAGACGATCGCCTCGAACAGCTTCGAGATCGACAAGGCGGTCGTCGCCTCCGACCTCGTGATCGGCTCCGTGCTGGTACCGGGCGCCAAAGCCCCCAAGCTCGTGAGCAACGAGCTCGTGTCGCGCATGAAGCGCGGCAGTGTGCTGGTCGACATCGCCGTCGACCAGGGCGGATGCTTCGAGGGCTCGCACCCGACGACGCACGCCGACCCGACGTTCACCGTGCACCAGTCGCTGTTCTACTGCGTGGCGAACATGCCGGGCGCCGTTCCCCACACCTCCACCTACGCGCTGACCAATGCCACGCTGCCCTACGCACGGGCGATCGCCAACCGCGGCTGGCGCGATGCGCTCTCGGCGGACCCCTCGCTGGCGCTCGGCCTGAACACGCACGCCGGCACGGTCACCAACGCCGCCGTCGCCGAAGCCCACGGCCTCACGGCCGGAACGATCGAGGCCGCGCTCGCCCCGCAGTCGTAGCCGGCGTCAGCCGACGTCGAACCACTGGTCGCCGATCTCGACGCGGGTGCCGCGGGTCACGCGGTACCGGCGTCCGGCTTCGCACTGCCGAGCGACCCCGCCGAGCGGGCGGGCGACCGTGCCGTTGCCGGAGTAACGGTCGCAGATCCAGAGCTCGTCGCCTTCCAGGCCGAACTCGAGATGGGTCTTGGAGACCGAACGCGCGGGGTCGTTGAGGGCGACCAGCTGGTCGACCGCCTCCCCCGGCTGCGTGATCGGACGGCGGCCGATCAGGCCGGATCCGGTGACCTCGACCATGTCGCCCGATGAGAAGCTGAGCGTATAGCGCACCGTGCGCTCCTCGACCGGCGGGGCCGACTCGATCGACTCGATGAGCATCGCCTGGGTGTCGACGAGATCGTCGCCGGGGAATCGGCCGGCGACGGCGGGCTTGGGCAACGGCTCCACGATGGTGGTGTCGGACGGGCGCGGGTCGGCCACCGACGGCGGGCGCACCCGCGTCGCCGTCACCGAGCTGCCGCAGGACCCGCAGAACAGCGAGCCTTGGGCCAATTCGCTGCCACACACCCGACAATTCACGCTCTGCCCTTCTTTCTGTTGGTGCCCCACCCACGGTAACCGAGGGATCGGAGGGAAACGGCCGCGACGAACCGCCTCCAGCGGGTCTCGCGCTTGGCGAGAGCCCGGCGCAGGTCGTCGACCGCGCGCCAGACCGAGTCGGCCTCGGTGGGACTGGGAGCCGTAGGGCTGAAGACCGCACGATCGGCGACCGACGCGAGAGCTGCCGCGCGGGAGCCGCCGATCGTCGTCGCCATCTCACGCCGGGTGGAGGCGGGCGGCGGTTCGTACCCGTGGTCGAGGGCGGCGTCCGCGAACTCGCGCCAGCCGCCGGAGATGCGTTCGAGGGCCGTCGGCGCCGACCGCCGCAGTGACCGCCGACGCCACTTCGCCCCGATGACCGCCAGGAACGGCGACGCGAGCACGGCGAGGACGAGCAGGGTCCAGCCGACGATGACCAGCAATCCGAGGATGGTGTCGAGTACCGGGTCGGGCTTCTGCTGGTCGGCACTGTCGACCACGGCCTGCGGCGGCTCTTCGTGCTGCACGGGCGTGTCGTCGATCGGGGGCTGCACGTTCGTCTGCGGGCGCGAGATCTGGGTCGGCTGGTCGGGCTTCTTGGGCGGAACGGGCCGGATGGGCGGGGTCGGGTCGACCGTGACCCAGCCGCCCTGGGCCGTCTGCACTTCGATCCAGGCCGAGACGTCGGAGCCGGTGAGCGTGATCGACTGGCCGGCGGAGGCGTCGACGGGTGCGACGAATCCGACGACGACGCGGGCCGGGAACCCGAGCTGCCTGGCCATCAACGCGGCGGTCACCGCGTACTGCTCCTGATCGCCGAGCATCGGGATGGCCGTGAGCAGCTCGGTGATGCGGTCGGCGCCGTGACCGGATCGGCTCGGCGGCTCGTCCGGTGCGATCCCGTGGCTGATGTACCCGTCCGCGGCGATCCCGCGCAGGGCCGCCGCCAGCTTCGCTCCCGGACCCGTCGCGCCCGCGGTGTACTTCTGAAGGGTCTGCTGGAGCTCGTCGGGCACCACGGTCGGCTTGGGCACCTCGGCGCTGCCCGGTGTCGTCTTCGCCAGCTGGTCGGCGGTCAGCACGGGCTTCACCACGGTGTCGAGCGTGTAGGCGTCGCCGTTGTGCAGACCGCGGGTGACTGCGGCGGTGCCCGTGACGTCGTTGTAGAAGAACGAGTCGTTGAGATCGGAGGCGTCGGAGCCGGTGAACGAGATCTGCTGCAGCTGCCCGCTTCCGGGCACCCACGGCCCGCTGTAGTCGCGCACGGTGACCGAGATCTGGTCGTGGACTCCGTTCACGCCGGTCTGGTCGAGCCGGTACGGCATCCGGGTGAACGATCCGGATGCGCTGCTGACCTGGTCGGTGCCCACCGCATAGGTGACCCCGTCGTACGTGTCGAGGGTGGCGATCCGGATGCGCCGGTCGTCGGGGATCCCGCTGACGGTGAGCATCGGCAGGTCGGTCTTCGCCGGCTGCAGGTAGGCGCGGAAGCCGCTGAGCGGGCTCGCGTACGCCCGCGGGTCGAACGGCTGCTCGACCGCGGTGCGCACCACCTGCCGGTCGCTCCGCGCCGGGAGCAGCACGCTGGCCGCCGTTCCGGCCATACCGGCCACCAGGAGGATCACGGCGGCGCCGGCGACGGTGCGGGCGCCGACGAACCGGCGCTCACGCGGCGACTCGACGGACATCCCGCTCTGTTCGGCGAGGCTCCGGATGGCCTCCGACCGCCGCCGCCAGCGGAACCACATCGTCCAGGCCAGGAGCACAGCGAGGAGGGTGAGATCGAGCCAGAGCGGGACGGGCGAGACGCCAGACCCGAGGAGGATGCCCGCCAGCAGCAGCAGGATCGGCGGGATCGCCCCCAGCTCGCCGCGCTTCGCCCGCAGCGCGACCGACAGCGACACCACGATGCAGAGCAGGGTCAGGATGAACGGGGGGACGAGCAGCGCCTGGTACGAGCCGACCGGCAGCGAGATCGTGACGAGCTGTTTCCAGCTGAGCCAGGTGGCCTGCACCAGGTCGACGAATCCGGGCCAAGTGGGCAGCAGTCCCCCGGCCGAGGCCTCCCCGGGCACGGTGACCTGCACGCCCACTCCCAGAAACACCGCGACGACGAGGGCGGCGAGCACGATGCTCGGCCAGCGGAACAGCGCGCCGAGCACGGCGATCGCCGAGCCGAGTACGAGCGTCACGGCCAGCATCACGACGAAAGCGCTCGACTGGTAGACGCCCCAGAAGGACCACGCTGCGAGCCCGGTCGCCGCCAGGGCGAACAGAACCGTTACGATCAGCGGTCGGCCGCGCATCCGGTTCATGTCAGGCCGCCATCCGCTTGGCGAGGCTCTTCTGCAGGTCTTCGAGGAAGCCGATGGTGAGCACGTTGAGCTCGGTGACGCGACGCAGCGACGGCACCGCGCCGACGTCGCACACCACCGCGACTACGTCGACGCCGAGCGGGAAATGCAGCGAAGCCGCGCGCAGCTGGGCGGCGGTGACGGTCGACCCGCAGATGAGGAAGGCGATCGACGTGCCGGCGGCGTCCTCCGACGCGATCCGGGCGAGCTCGGTCACCCGCAAGGCGGTCTGGGCGGTCTCGACGCCGGAGAGGTCGTCGAGCAGGCGGCCCCGGTTGACGGTGCTCACCCGCCGCACGCTGTGCACCGCCCGCTTGGCGAAGTCGGGCGTGAGGGCGCTCGCGACGACCGACACCGTGCGGGAGTCCTTGAGTGCGCGCACCCCCAGGGATCCGGTGGCGCTGACGGCCAGCTCGAACTCCTCCTCGGTCGCGTAGTCGGCGGCCGAGAGGCTCAGGGCGACCAGCAGGTGGCTGCGCCGCGTCTCCTCGAACTGGCGGACCATGTAGCTGCCGGTCTTGGCCGTGCTCTTCCAGTGGATGTTGCGCCGCTCGTCCCCCGGCAGGTATTCGCGCAGCGCGTGGAACGCCACGTCGCTCGCGGTGAGGTCGCGGGTAGGCGCTCCTTCGAGGTCGCGCACGAATCCGGTGCTCATGCTCGGGATGGCGATGGTCCGCGGATGCACGAACAGGTCGAGCGACTCGGCCCAGACCACTTCGCGCCGGAGCAGTCCGATCGGATCGGCGCGCACCGTGCGCACGGGGCCGATCGGCACGATCCCGCGGCGCGGGGTCGGGACGATGAACACGTCGGTGTGCGAGTCCCCCCGCACCAGCGACGGCGAGGCGAACTCCGCGAGGCCGTGGCCGACCGGCACCTCGACGCGCACCCCGGCCAATCTGCGGCGGGTCGAGTTATGCACCGTGACCTCGCCGGGCGCCTTGTCGCCGACGACCACGCGGTTGGCGGGCAGCGCGAGCTGCACCTGATAGGCGTTGCGGCCGGCCAGGTAGGCGGTGGCGACGACGAGCATCGCGACCGCCGTCCAGCCGATGACGACGGCTTCCGTCCAGCCGAAGACGTAGCCGGAGACCAGCGCGAGCACGGAGACGGCGATCATCGACCAGCCGAGCGCGGTGATGACCCCGCTCAGCCAGCGCCATCCGGTCGCGACACCCGACCACAGCACGCGCGTCGAGCGCACCGACCACACGATCGCGTCCGCCAGCACTCCGTCGCGGGTGCCGACGATCCGGGCGCGCGCGTTGGTGAGCTCGACCTGGGTTCGACTGACAGTGTTCGTCACACGGCGGGCCGATCAGTGGGCGGCGGCGTCTCGATGAGGATCTGCGCGATGACGCTCGAGGTGGTGACGCCTTCGAATTCGGCCTCCGGGTCGAGCACCAGGCGGTGGGCGAGCACCGGCTCGGCCAGCGCCTTCACGTCGTCGGGCGTCACGTAGTAGCGCCCCAGAGACGCCGCGAGCGTCTTCGAGGCGCGCACGAGCGCCAGCGCACCGCGCACGCTCGCGCCGAGCCGCACCTCGTCGGCGTTGCGGGTGGCGTCGACCAGTCGCGAGACGTAGTCGTTGATGCTCGAGTCGACATGCACGCTCCGCGCCATCGTGCCCATCTCCACCACGGTCGACGCGCCGATGATCTCGGGGACCACGATGTCGTGCGCCTTGCGATCGGCGCCCTCCAGGATGCGCAGCGTCGCCTCGTGGTCGGGGTAGCCGATCGAGGCCTTCATCAGGAAGCGGTCGAGCTGCGCCTCGGGCAGCCGGTAGGTGCCGGCCTGCTCGATGGGGTTCTGGGTCGCGATCACCATGAACGGCGCTCCGACCGGATGCCGCACGCCGTCGACCGTGACCTGCTGCTCCTCCATGACTTCGAGGAGGGCGGACTGCGTCTTCGGGCTGGCCCGGTTGATCTCGTCGGCGAGGACGATGTTGGCGAACACCGGTCCGCGATGGAACTCGAACTCTCCGGTGCGCTGGTCGAAGATGTTGACCCCGGTGATGTCGCCGGGCAGCAGGTCGGGCGTGAACTGCACCCGGTTGCTGGTCCCGCGCACGCTCTCCGCGATCGCGCGGGCGAGGGAGGTCTTGCCCGTGCCGGGGAAGTCCTCGAGGAGGAGGTGGCCCTCACTGAAGAGGGCCGTGAGCGCGAGGCGGATGATGGCGCTCTTGCCGAGCAGCACGGTGTCGATGTTCGACACCAGGCGATCGAACACGCCGGAGAACCAGGCGGCCTGCTCCGGAGTCATGGTCATGCTCTGGCTTCTCTCCGTCGTCTGCGTGAACGGCTCCACTGTCACCTCGCTTGTCAAGGACGTTGCCCTTCAGTATGGCGGTTGGCCCGGGCGATCATCCGTTGCCCTGGTAGTTCTGCGTGTACGGATGCCCGTTCGCGGTCACCGTGATCGTCAGTGTCTCGGGCAGGCCGTCCGGCACGACGCAGCTGGCGGTCTGGCCGGCCGCCGGCATCGGCAGGGGGGCCTCGCCGCAGCTGTAGGTCACCGCGTCGTACGAGCCGGTCGGCCAGCCCGTCCAGGTGAATGTGCGGCTGGGGGCGTCGTAGTTCAGCCCGCTGAGCTCGGTGCTGACCGCAACCCCGAGGGTCTGGCTGTACGTCTCGCCCTGCGGGGAGCACACCCGCGACCCGCCGGGGTAGGTCTCACAGATCCGGTCGATCACGAGCGTCAGGTTCGTTCCGTAGTGCTGTCCGCCCGCGCCGACGAGCACGCCGCTGGTGCCGCCGAGCGTGTCCGACTCCACGACGCCGTTGTCGCCCACGATCCGGTAGGCCACTGCCGTGTTCGCGCCACCGCTTCCCGGGGTGTAGTCGAGACCGTCGAGGTTGAAGTCCCACCGGCCGGAGCCGTTGCCGACCAGAGCCGCCGAGATGCTCGCGTGGGTCGCCATGGTGGGAGCCTGCCGCGGTGTCGCCGTGACGACTGCGGCGGGGGTGCATCCCTGGCCGTTGTACGCGTAGACGATGAACGAGTAGTTGTGGTTGGGGTGGAGGCCCGAGAACGACATGGACCCGCCGGTGGTCGGCGACAGGCCGGCGTCGACGTGCGGCACCGGGCTGCCGCTCTCCACGCCGGTGACCGTGCAGCCGGGCGCTGCGCCTTCGTAGACGCCGGCGTAGTACTGGGTGATCGAGGCGCCGTTGTCTCCGAAGACGCCGGGCCAGCTGAGGATGGCCGTCGTGCCGTCGGTCAGGCTCGGCGTGGCGACGGGCGCGGTTCCGGTGAGCAGCGGGGGGCCCGCAGGCACGCCGCTCCCCTGCGCCTGGTTCCAGGTCGTGCGCCCGGCGTAGAAGTCGTTGCGCGACGCGACGGTGAACCCGATCGCGGCACCGTTGGCGATGCCGGGGTCGGTGACGTTCAGCGCATAGGAGGTTCCCACGGCGTCCCCGCGGCCGACCGACAGTGATGCCGTCACGCCCCCGACGACGATGAGGTAGGAGGTGATGGGGCTCGAGCCCGGCACGTCGGCCGGCTTGTTCCAGGTGAACCGGAGACCGTGATCGAGGGGCAGGGTCGACACGCCGGCCGGAGCCGCGGGGATGACATCGGACCACACGCCCTCCGCGTACGACGTCGGGTCGGAGAGCCCGAGCGCGTTGCGGGCGGCGACCGAGACGTGCACCGCATTGTCCGGACCGTTCCCGGGGGTCGGCACCACGCAGGTCGTGGTGGTGCACGTCGTCGTCGACACCAGCTGTCCCGTCGCCGCCCGGGTGACCGTGACCTCGAAGCCGGTGATCGGCGAGTTGTTGAACGCTCCGGGGATCCAGGAGAACGTCAGTGCGCGGTCGGCGAACGCCAGGACCTGCACGTTCGACACGGGCGACGGGCGGTCCTGCACCGAGACCGTGACGGTGCCCCACGCATCCCGGTCGGCGTCGCCGGTCGCATCCGCCACCTCGTACTGCAGCGTGGTGTCGGCGGGCGCGGCGTCGGACGCGACGGTGACCGTGAGGGTCGAGTTGTCGGCGCTCGGAGTGATCGACACCCCGGCGGGGAGGTTGGCGCTGTTGAGTCCGCGCACCCCGACGACGCGCAGCGGCTTGCCCGGGAACGGGTTCGTGGCCTCGTCGTTCTGCAGCACGTCGACGACGGTGGTCTTGCCGCGCGGTGCGATGACCTTGTCGGCCTGCGGGCTGGCCAGCGGCCGCGTCGACGGGACGACATTGAGGTCGATGCGTCCCGCCTGCCCGGCGTTGACCGCGTCTTTCACACCGATCGAGATCGACGGATGCGCGCCCTTGGCCGTTCCCTCGTCCACCGAGATCGTCAGCTTGTCGCCGTTGAGGGAGAGACCGACGCCCTCGGGCTTCGGATCCTGCACGGTGTATGTGAGCTCGCCCCGGTCGTTCGCGTACGGGTAGCTGGTCAGCTTCGTCAGGTCGACGGTCTTCGACTGCCCCGGCTCGAAGTCGATGAGCGCACCGGTGAACACCGGCGGCTGGTTCTGCCGCGGGGTGACTGTGATCGGCAGCACGATGGTGGCGACGTTGCCGTTCGGGTCGGTGGCGGACGACCCGTCGGTGACCTGGAACGAGATGGACGCCGGCCCGAAGTACCGCGAGCCGCTGGTGAACTGGAGCGTGTCGCTGTTGACCACCAGGTCGTCGCCGTTGCCGTGCGTCGCCCGCACGGTCGCCGCGTCGGTGAGCCGCACCTTGCGGTTGCCGACGGCCACGATGTAGTCGTTCAGGTGGATGGTGAGGGTCTTCTCGCTCGAGACCGACAGCTTCGGCGCCCCGCGCTTCACCTGGGGAAGCGCGTCGTCGTAGCCGGGGACCCGCACGAAGGCGTAACCCGAGATGGTCTCGTCGTCGGGGTTGGACACCTTGAACGGGATGATCTGGCTCTTCGCGGTGATGGCCACCCGGATGCGCTTGCCGGACGTCACCTGCGCGGAGTGCGTGTACCCGGGCACGACCTGCAGGACCAGGCTCGACACCGGGCCGTCGGCGAAGAACACGTTGGCGAGCACGTTGACGTTCACCTGGTCTTTGCCGAGGATGTCCGACAACCCGAGCACGGTGTCGTCGGCGATCGGGCGCGCGAGCGGCGCGTTCTTGCTCACGGTCACGCGCACGAAGTTCTCGCTGGAGCCTCCTCGCGCGTTCTGGATCGTGTAGAGGAAGCTGTACGTCGCCTCCAGCTTGGGCGCCGTCACCACCACGAGGTCGCCCTTGATGGTGGCGCGGGCCTTGCCGTCGAGCGAGGCGACATGCGTGACGTTCAGCGGGCTGCCATCCGGATCGCTGTCGTTGGCGAGCACCTGGATCGAGAGCGTCTTGCCGGGACGCACAGTCACGTCGTCTTCGATCGCCACCGGATTGCGGGCCCCGTCTACGCGGGCGGCGATGCCCACGCGCACGGTTCCGGTCGCCCGGGAGCCGAGCGCGTCGACCACCGCGTAGGTGAACGTGTCCGTGCCCGCTGCGTACTCCCCGGCCTGGAAGTCCATCCAGTCGGGCCCGGACGCGATGACGGCGCCCTTCTGCGGGTTGGTCTCCTGTCCGATGAACTGCACGGAGTCGCCGTCGGGGTCGATGCCGGAGAGCGGGATGGTCACCCGCACGACGTCGCCGGCGAGCACGCGCGCCGTGACGGTCTTCGGCACCGGCGGGTTGTTGGTGGCCTCGTCGCGCTCGCGCACCGAGATGTTCACGTCGGCCGTCGCCCATTGCCCGTCCTCCCCGACCACCCGGTAGGCGGCCGTGAAGTTGCCGGGCTTCGAGGGGGCCAGGTAGCGCAGCCCGTCCCCGCTCGCGAACAGCAGTCCGGCGCCGGACGGGAGCGGCGTCGCGAGTTTCGGGTCCAGCGTCAGCGTGTCGCCGTCGGGCTGCACGTCGTTGGCCAGCACGGGGATGTCGACGACGTCGCCGACACGCACGGAGACGGCATCCGGTGCGGCGATCGGTGGCTGGTGCACGGTGAGCGGCGGCAACTGCACCACGGTCACGGTTCCCTCGGCCTCGGCGAGCCCGTTGCTCAGCCGGTAGTGGAAGTCGATGGGGGCGTCGAGCGGGCGGTTGAGGGTCACGCGCAGCGTCCGCTGTCCGAGGATCTCGACGCGCACGCCCGACGCGACGGGCGGCGGCGTGACGCCGGTGACGAGGAGCACGCCGCCCGACGGGTCGATGTCGGTGGAGAGCACGTCGACGTCCTGCGTCGTCTGCTCGCGGATGAAGGCGGTGTGCGGCACCGGGATGGGCGCGGTGTTCGCCCCGGGCGGCGCCTTGACGTCGATCCGGACGGTGCCGGTGGTGGTGATCACCCCGTCGGTGACGGTGTACTCGATGTTGTGGGTGCCGACCTGACCGCTGTCGAAACGGAAGCTGCCGCCCTGGTAGTCGGGCGTGAGCGTCGCGTCGGCCTTGGTCGGGACATTGCTCAGGCGCACGGTACCGGTTCCGCCGCGCACGTGCGCGAGCGGCTTCACCGTCACCTCCTGGTCTTGGTAGGCGAGCACCGCGAAGGGGTCGGCGATGATCGGCACCTGGCCCGGCGGCCGGACCGTCACGGCCAGCGTGCCCGTACCTTGCGCGCGCGCGTCGGAGACGATCAGCGACACGTCCTTCAGCGTTCCGCCCTTCGCGTGGTCGGAGAAGGCGACCTGGCCCTGCGGGGTGAACGTGACGGTGTCGGGGCCCGCGACCGTCGCTCCCGCGAGGAAGAAGGAGTCTCCGTCGGGGTCGTAGCAGTCGCCGAGCACCTGGCTGCTCACCCGGCCGCCCGTCTGCACCACGGCCTTGGCGGTCCGGGTGCAGACCGGAGGCGAGTTCTCGGCGGCCGTCCGCACCGCGACGACGACGTGGGCGGTCGCGGTCCCGCCGCGCCCGTCGGAGATGGTGTAGTCGAACGCGATCGTGCCGGTGGCCGATTCGGGGAGCGTGATCTGCAGCTGCTGGTTGCTGTTGGTGAGCTCCAGGATGCCGCGCTGCTGCGGGATCGAGGTGAACGAGTCGATGACGAGCACATCGCCGTTCGGATCGTAGTCGTTCAGCAGCACCGGCAGCGGCGTCACGCGACCCGGGCGTGCTCCGAACCGGTCGGCGACGGCGACGGGCTGCTGCTGCTGCTTCTCGTACTCCGGCGCGGTGTCCTGCTTGTTCTGGTCGACCAGCTCTTTGGTTCTGTCTTTGGTGACCAGCTCGTCCCAGTTGTCGATGCGCGTGTTGCCGCTCTGCACCGCCCAGGCGACACCGGACTTCGCGTCGTTCACCACGACCCTGTCCCCGTTGACGCGGAACGCGAGCGCCGCGCCGGACGGAACCGCGCTGAGCGTTCCGCGCTGACCGGACCCGCTGCCGGAGCATTCGCGCCAGGTCGATCCTCCTGACCAGGCGGCGTAGGTGCAGTCGCCGACGACGACGGGTGCGGCAGGGGCCCCGGATGCTCCCGCGACCGCCGCACTCGGCGCCGAGCCGTCGAAGGGGACCTCGACGAGGCCGGCCGACGTGCCGATCCAGACCGCGCTCCCGGTGGCGCTCGGCTGCTGCAGCACCGCGTCGCTGCCGGAGGCGACGACGCCGGAGAGGTCGATCGTGCGGCCGGAGAGGTAGAGCGTGCGCTGGTCGGGGTCGAGCAGCGCCCATTTTCCGCCCACGACCGTGAGGGTGTCGTTCTTACCGTCGCCGGTGGTCGGAACCTTCGTCGACGTCGTCGAGGGCTCGTCCCCGCTGGTGTCGATGCGCGTGACGGTCCGGGTGTCGGGCAGGAACGCGTAGAGCACCCCGTTCGTGTCCATCGCCGTCGTCGCCTGACCGCCCAGGTCGATCGTGGCCGCCGAGCCGGCGTTGAACTCCTCCAGCTGCTTCACCGTCGTCAGCCAGACCTGCCCGGTGGTCTCGGAGACCAGCGCGACATGGTCGCCCGACAGGTGCACGCGGGGATTGCGGGGAGGCAGGGCCACGCTCTTGCCGGCCTCGCTGGTGGCGGGGTCGACGACCGCGACCGTGTTGGTCTCCTTGTCGACGATCAGCACGTTGCCGCCGTCCTGCGCCACGTCGAGGGCCTCGCCCGTGCCGGAGACCACGGAGTTCAGCTTGTCGATCTCCGTGTTCGCCCGGCCGATGGCCTTCTTGGCGTCGCTCGCCACCCAGACGGCGGCGTCGCCCAGATCCATGCGCTGCGCGCTGTAGCCGCCCGACACCACCGCGAGCGTCGTCACCAGGGCGACGACAGCCGTTCCGCTCGTCGCCGTGGCGGCGAGCGACTTGTGGGCGGCCAGCCATTTCCACATCAGCCGCTCACCCGCTCGACGCACTTCTGCCCGCTCGGCTCGCCGGTCTTGCCGTCGCGGTTGACGGTGACCGTCACGCAGACGGTCTCGCCCTGCTTGGCATCGACCCGGAACTCGGTGGCGTGCTGCACGCTGGGCGGCTGATCGCCGACCGCCACCTGATACGTGTCGTCCGGTTGAAGGCCGGGATCGCTCCAGGTGAAGACGATGGTCTCGCTCGCCACCCGCCCGGAGAGGTCGCGCACGGTGGGGATCTCGGTGCTGGCCGAGACCTTCACCAGCACGAAGATCGCCGTGATCGCGAGGGCGACGACAAGCACCGCGCAGGCGGCGACCGAGAGCACGAGCGCTCGCGACCAGCGCGGCGGGGCGGGGGCCTGAGCGCTCGGGCTGCTCCCGATGCTCTCCCGCACGACGGTGCGGCCTGACCCGCGCGTCACGGTCTGCGTCGTGGACTGCCGTCGGCGGCGGCGGAGCCCGGACGGGTCGACGGAGACCACGCCCTTGATGCGAGTTCGGTCCTCCGGATCGTCGGCCGTGGCGAGCGCCCAGTCGTCCATCGCCACTTCGATGGGCGTCTGCGGCAGGCCCAGCTCCGTCTCCACGGCCTGCAGTTCGCGGATGAACTCGAGAACGCTCCGCTGGCGGGCCGACGGCTTCTTCGACATCGACCTCGCCAGCACCTGCTCGAGTCGGGCGGGCACGTCGGGCCGGTCGATCGGCTGCGGTCTCCCCTTCGTGATCCGCTGGATGAGCTCCGACGAGGTGTTCTCCTTGCCCGGCACCTCGAACGGCGAGCGCCCCGCCAGCAGGGAGTAGATGGTGGCGCCGAGCGCCCACACTTCGCTGGCGATCGTGCCGCTCGTCTCGTCGAGCAGCACCTCGGGCGCAGACCACGGGATGGACAGGCCGATCGCCTCGGTCACATCGGCCTCGCCGAGCGTCGCGGCGATGCCGAAATCGCTGAGAACCGGATGCCCGTAAGCGGTCGAGAGGATGTTGGAGGGCTTGATGTCGCGGTGCAGCACGCCGGCACGGTGGGCGGTCTCGACGGCGCTGGCGATGCGCACGCCGACGCTCAGCGCCTCCGGAACGGACAAGGGCTCGGTGCGGTAGCGCTGGCCGATGGCCGCGGAGCAGAGCTCCATCACGAGGTAGGGCCGGCCGTCGGCCGACACGCTCGCCTGGTACACGGTGAGGATCGACGGATGCGTGCTGAGCTGCGCCATGAGGTTGGCCTCGGCCTGGAACATCTGCTTGACGTGGCTCGTGACCACCTCGGCAAGCATCACCTTGACGGCGACCTGACGGCGGGGCATGTTCTGCTCGTAGAGGAACACGTCGGCGAATCCGCCCGAGCCGAGCACCCGGACGTAGGAGAAACCGGGGAGATTGGGCGGTTGTGAGGGCAGACGTCGCGCCATATCGCCTCCCGGTTCGACTCGTGCACCCGCAGATGCTGGTTTCGTGGTCTCAGGTCCGCCTCGCGCCGCCGCACGGGCCCCTCGGCAATCGTTCCACCATTGTAGGCAGCGCCCCCTGGGCCTCCGGTGCCTTCCTCCCAGACTGGGGACAACTCACCCACCCCCAAGTCGGGGGACAAGAACCGGGTTACATCTCCGCTTCAGCGCCGCATCAGCGCCGTCTCAGCGCCGCCTCAGCGCCGCTTCAGTGGCGGCGAGCGGCGCGGCGGGACACTCCCTCGCGGTGCGACCCGCTCTCCGGCGTCGCGAGCACGTCGACGACCACGACGGTCACGTTGTCTCGCCCGCCGTTGCCGAGCGCCGCATCCATCAGCTGCTGGGCCGCGTCGAGCGGCGACGTGCCCTCGCCGAGGAAATGACGGATGCCGTGTTCGGTCAGTTCTTTGGTGAGACCGTCCGAGCAGACCAGCAGACGGGCGCCCGCCACGATCGGAAGCAGGAAGTAGTCGGGCACCGGGTCTTCGTTGAACCCGACCGCGCGCGTGATCACGTTGCTGTGCGGGTGCACCTCCGCCTCGGCCGGTGTGATCGCGCCGGCGTCGATGAGCTCCTGCACGATCGAGTGGTCGACCGTGAGCTGCTCCAGCGAGCCGTCGCGGTAGCTGTAGACGCGCGAGTCGCCGATGTTGAACACGAGCCAGTACGGGTTGCCGTCGACCAGGGTGAGCGCGATGCCCGTCACCGTCGTGCCGGTGCCGAGATCGGTGTGCCCGACGCCGCGCCCCATGTCGTCGACCGCTGCGCGCAGAGCGGAGGTGAGGGCCTCCTCCCCGACGAAGTCCACCCTGACCTTCTCTGCGAGTCTGGTCACGACGGCGGCGCTGGCGAAGTCACCCGCCGTGTGGCCGCCCATCCCGTCGGCCACGGCGAAGATCGGCGACCGCGCGAGCAGGCTGTCCTCGTTCACCGAGCGGCGATACCCTTTGTCGCTGAGCGCCGCCCACGCGAGGCTGATACGCGCGTCAGTTGCACCAGGCACGACCACGTTGTGGCGTCTGTTGCTGCGACCGATCTGGGTCACTCGCGTCCTCTTCTTATCCGGTCAGGCGAATCGTCGTTCACGATTCCCCCGGTGCGGCGGTGATCTCGATGATATTACCGTCGCCGATCTCGACACGCGTGCCAGGCAGCACGACCAGCGATTGACCGGGGCGCATTCGCGCAGTCGGCCCGCCGGCCGGAGTCACCGTCGTGCCGTTCGTCGAGCGCAGGTCGGTGATCACCACGGCGTCCCCCGACTGCTCGATGAGCACGTGGGTCGACGACACCTGATGCTCGGGCGACGGGACCGCGATGAGGCGCGGTTCCGCACCGGATGCGACGCGCAGCGGGGCGGGACGCCGGCCGATCAGCACGGGCACGTCGAGGGCCAGGATGTCCCCCGATCCGACCCGGATGGCGAAGCGGCCCGGCGGCAGGACGACCGGGTCCGGCTGTGTCGCCGGAGGCTCTGCGTCGGTCGCCCACGAAGCCCGGGACTCGGGCGTGTCGGACGGCGGCTCGATGTCGACGGCGCCCGGAAGCTCGTGCGGCGCCGACGCCGGCTCAGCCCCTGCGTGGAGGGCGTCTGCGCCGACGGCGGCTTCCGCCCCTCCGTGGCCGAACAGGCTGGCTCCCCCACGGGCCCGGATGACGGTGTCGTCGATCGGCGCGGCGGACTCGACGGCTCCGCGGGCATCCGGAGCGTCTGCAGCCTTCTGGACGCTCGGAGTCCTCGGAACGGACGGGATCGGCGTCGACGACCAGGCCAGCAGCTCGCCGTCGACCACACCGCTGCCGAGCGGCAGCGACCCCGCGCCCGCTCGCGCGACCGGGGCGGTCGGAAGGTCGTCACCGCCGAGCACCAGCCCCGTGACGGAGCGGAACTCGGCGAGCACCCAGGGCTGGACGCCCGCCGCAGTGAAACGCCGCGAACCGCCGACGGAGAAGACGTCGATCGCGGCGGAGCCGCGCACGACCGCGGTCACCAGGACCTCGTTCGCGGCGTTCGGCTCGCCCAGTTCGGCGACGGCGAACGACCGCACGGCATCCGGCCCGGTCAGCGGGAAGGCGCCGACCACCGACTCGATGGTGGCCAGCTCGGAACGGGCCAGCCACCACACGGAGTCGAGGATCTCGTCGGAGACCGTGCTGTCGAACACGGCGACGAACCGCAGACCGGCCACGAACAGCCAGCGAGACGGCGCGCCCGACGGGGCGTACCTGGTGAAACCGGGGGTCACCTCGGCGTCCTCCCGATTTCAGACGATGGTCACGAGCCGATGTAGCTCATGACGTGCTTGATCCGAGTGTAATCTTCGAAGCCGTACGCCGAGAGGTCCTTGCCATAGCCGGAGTGCTTGAACCCTCCGTGCGGCATCTCGGCCACCAGCGGGATGTGGGTGTTGATCCACACGCAGCCGAAGTCGAGGCCCTTCGCCATGCGCATCGCCCGGCCGTGGTTCTGTGTCCACACCGACGACGCGAGACCGTACTGCACGCCGTTCGCGAACCGCAGCGCCTGCTCCTCGTCGCGGAACTTCTGCGCCGTGATCACCGGCCCGAAGATCTCGTTCTGCACGGCCTCGTCGTCCTGCACGAGGTCGGAGACGATGGTCGCCTCGTGGAAGTAGCCCCTGTCGCCCTGGCGGTGGCCGCCGAGCGCGATGGTCGCGTGGTCGGGAAGCCGCTCGATGAACCCCTGGACGCGCGCGAGCTGGTCGCCGCTGGAGAGAGCGCCGAACAGGATGTCCTCGTCGCGCGGGGCCCCTGTCTTGGCGTTGTCCCTCGCGTACTCGGCGAGCGCTGCCACGAACTCGTCGTGGACGCCCTCCTGCACGAGAACACGGGTGGCCGCCGTGCAGTCCTGGCCGGCGTTGTAGAAGCCCGCGGTCGCGATGCCCTCGGCCGCCGCAGCGATGTCTGCGTCGTCGAAGACCACGACGGGCGCCTTGCCGCCGAGCTCCAGGTGGACCCGCTTGAGGTCGACGGCCGCGGATCCCGCGACCTCCATGCCGGCGCGCACCGAGCCGGTGATCGACACCATCTGCGGGATGCGGTCGGCCACGAGGGCGCGGCCGGTGTTCCGGTCGCCCGTGATCACGTTGAAGGCGCCCGCCGGGAAGAACTCGGAGGCGATCTCGGCCATGAGCAGCGACGACGACGGGGTCGAGTCGCTGGGCTTGAGCACGACCGTGTTCCCGGCGGCAAGAGCCGGAGCGATCTTCCAGATGGCCATCATCATCGGGTAGTTCCAGGGCGTCACCTGCCCGATCACTCCGATGGGCTCGCGCCGGATGAACGACGTGTGGTCTTTCATGTACTCGCCGGCGGACTTGCCTTCGAGGTTGCGTGCGGCGCCGGCGAAGAATCGCACCTGATCGACCATCACCTCGACCTCGTCGGCCACGATCCCGGCGCGCGGCTTGCCGGTGTCGCCGACCTCGATGTCGGCGAGCTCCTCGGCCCGCTCCTCGAGCGCGTCGGCGAACTTGAGGAGCGCCAGCTGCCGCTCACCCGGCGTGGTGTCGCCCCAGGTCTCGAAGGCCTCTGCGGCCGCCCGGTACGCGTTCGCCACATCCGCTTCGGTGGACACCGGGGTCGTAGCGAAGACCTCTTCCGTCGCGGGGTCGACGATGTCGAGGCGCTCCGTCGCGCTCGAGTCGACGTAGCCGCCGCCCACGAAGTTCTTCAGTTCTCGGATGCTCATGGCAGTCCCTCTCCAGCTTTTCCGCGTTGGTCCTGGGCCCGGAGTGCTGCACGACACCCGCGTCGCCCGCCGGGCTCGAACGACCCGACGAGGCGACCATACCTCGAATTCATCTGGAATGGGATGTTAGCGCGAGGGAGAACGGCGTACCCGGGCAGGAGACCGACTCGATCACATCGGGCGGCAGGATGCTCCCCGCGCCGAGAGCCGGGTCGGTCGACACCATCACGCGGCCCACTTCGTTGACGAGCGACACGGGCCGTTCGATGGCCAGCAGCGCCGGCAGCAGTTCGCGTTCCAGCCGTTTGACGAGGATGTCGGCGCCGACGACCCCGATCATCCCGCCCTCGACCTCGACCGGCGCCGTGATCGTGATGATGTAGTCGCACGCGCACAAGTGGTCGACATAGGGGCCGGTGATGTGCGTCTGATGCGTCGACTCCGGGATGCGGTACCACTCCAGCGAGCGGAAGTCGCGCAGATAGTCGGCGTGGTTGCGCGTGGCGAGGTCGAGCTTGGCCGGCTCGGTCGTCGCACCGAAGACGGGGTTCGCCTCGAGCGGCCCGAGCCACCACGCGAAGTGAACGTCACGCCCGCGGACCAGCTCCGGCGAGGCGATGAAGCCGGCTCCGATCAGCAGCGGGTCGTCGGCGGCGAGGGCGGGCACGACGAGGGCGCGCACGCGTTCGTCGAGGCGCGCCGCGGTCGTCTCGGCGGTTCCATCGCTCAGGATGCCCGTGCGCCAGTCGCCGAGCTGGGCGACGACGCGATCGAAGAGCGAGCCGATGACCGCAGCACTGCCGACGAGGGCAGCACTGCCGGCCAGCGCCCCACCACCGCCGGCGCGCGCTGTTCGGGTCTCAACCATCGATGTCCCCTCCGCGCTCGATCCGCACCTTCGCGGCGAGCAGCCATTCGGCGATCGCCCGGACCATCGCGGTCACGAGGGAGCGGGCCACCGGACCATCGCGCCGAGCGACGGCCTCGGCCACGGCCCGAGCGGACTCCGCCGTGCGTTCACGCAGGCCGGCGTCGATCATCCCGGCCCAGAGCAGCGGGCCGAACTCCGCCTGCAGCCGGATCTGCTCGCGCACCAGGCGCGTCGACTGGCTCAGCACGGCCAGTTCGAGGAAGAAGCCCCCGGCGTTGCGTCGCGCCTCCGCCGCCGAGCCGAAGTCGGCCGTGGTCAGCCACGCGCGCAGTCGCTCGTCGTCCGACGGCGTCGACCGCTCGGCGGCGCGATCGGCGCAGCCCGCGGCGATCGTCGCGACGTAGACCGCCAGGTCGGAGATCTCCACCTGCGACAGGGTGTGGAGCCGCGTCGCCAGCAGGGCTCCGTGCTGCGTGCCGGCGCCGATGACGAAGCTTCCGCCGTCGCGGCCGCGCCTGGTCTCGACGAGCCCCGCTTCGCGGAGCATCCCGAGCCCTTCTCGCGCCGTCACGAGCGCGACACCGAAGCGCCTGGCCAGTTCCGATTCGCTCGGCAGCCGCTCGCCGGGGGTGAGCACCCCCAGCACGATCGCGTCGGTCAGGCGTTGCGCCACCTGCTCGGAGCGGCCGGTGTCGGAGAGCTGCGCGAAGACGGCGTCGCGTGCCCCGGGCGCCGCACGGGTCGGGCCCGTCACGCTCGTCACGAGCGCGCACCGCCCATCGGAACCGTAGCCGTTGCCATGCCTTCACCCTAACGCGCCGATAATCATGCGGTATAGGATGAATTCAGGACCAGCGGCGGCCCACCGGATGCCCCGTCGGAGCGGACGGAGGGGCTCATGGACGGGCGGATGCACGCTGAGAGCCCGGGCGACCAGGGCACTGAAGGGCCCGATACGGAGGACCTTCACGTCGGATCACGCGGCGTCGGACCGCTCGCCGGGATCCGCGTCGCCGACTTCTCCCGGGTGCTCGCCGGTCCGTACGCGACCATGATGCTCGCGGACTTCGGCGCCGACGTGATCAAGATCGAGAGCCCCGACGGAGACGACACCCGCTCCTGGCTGCCGCCGGTCGACGCGGCCGGCGAGTCGACCTACTTCGCCGCCGTGAACCGCAACAAGCGGTCGATCGTCTGCGATCTGCGCACGGATGCCGGACTCGCCGAGGCGCGACGGCTCGCCTCGGCCGCCGACGTCGTGATCGAGAACTTCCGGCCGGGCGTAATGGAGCGCTTCGGCCTCGACGAGGCGACCCTGCGCGCCGCCGATCCCGGCCTGATCTACTGCTCGATCACCGGGTTCGGCCGCGGAGACGGCGCTGAGCTCGCCGGCTACGACCTCCTCGTGCAGGCGGTCGGCGGGCTGATGAGCATCACCGGGAGCCCGGACGGCGGCCCCACCAAAGTCGGCGTCGCCCTCGTGGATGTGCTGACCGGCCTCAACGCCTTCTCTGGCATCCTGCTCGCCCTGCGCGAGCGCGAGCGCACCGGGCTCGGCCAGCGGATCGACGTCGACCTGCTGACCTCGTTGCTGGCGGCGCTGACCAATCAGGCGTCGAGCACCCTGGCCACCGGGGTCTCGCCGCACCGGATGGGGAACGCGCACCCCAGCATCGCGCCGTACGAGGTGTACCGCGCGGCCGATCGGGAGCTCGCGATCGCGGTCGGGAACGATCGCCAGTTCCGCGACTTCGCGACGGTGCTCGGCCGCCACGGCCTGGCCGACGACACCCGTTTCGCGACGAACGCGGACCGGGTGGGCAACCGGGAGACGCTGCGGGCGCTCGTCGAGGAGGCGCTCGCCGGTCGCACCGCCGCCGAGTGGGTCGACGCCTGCGCTGCGGCGCGGGTGCCTGCCGGACCGGTGAACACGATCGGGGAGGCGTTCGACTTCGCGGCCCGGCTCGGCCTCGACCCGACCGTGCGCATCGACGACCAGGCGAGCGGACGGGTCGCCGTACAGCCGGCCAATCCGATCCACCTCTCCCGGAGCACGGCCGGATACCACTCGGTGGCGCCGCTGCTCGGCGAGCATCCGGGAGCCGGCTGGCCGGAACCCTACCACCGCACCCACCCCCACACGACGGAAGAAGGACGACCGTGAGCTCACGGCTCCACGAAGCATTCAGCATCGACCACCTGCTCACCGACGAGGAGCTCGCCTGGCGCGAGAAGGCACGCGCCTTCGCCACCGAGCGCATCCTTCCGACGGCCGAGCAGGACTTCGAAGACAAGTACTTCCGCACCGAGTTCGTCGCCGAACTCGGTGCGCTCGGCTTCCTCGGCATGCACCTGAAGGACGACGGATGCGCGGGCGCCGGAGCGGTCAGCTACGGCCTCGTGTGTCACGAGCTGGAGGCGGCCGACAGCGGCTGGCGCACCTTCGTGTCGGTGCAGGGCTCCCTCGCTATGAGCGCGATCTCCAAATTCGGCTTCGACGAGCAGAAGAGCACCTGGCTGCCCGCGATGGCCCGCGGCGAGAAGATCGGCTGCTTCGCGCTCACCGAGCCGACCGGCGGCAGCGACCCCGCCGCCATGGACACCACTGCCCGGCGCGTCGGCGACGACTGGGTCATCGCCGGCCGCAAGCGCTGGATCGGCCTGGCCGCGATCGCCGACATCGCCGTGGTGTGGGCGAACACCGACGAGGGGGTGCGCGGCTTCCTCGTGCCGACGTCGACCGCCGGCTTCACCGCCACGAAGATCGACGGCAAGCTCTCGATGCGCTCCTCCATCCAGTGCGATGTCGTGCTCGACGACGTGCGCGTTCCCGGCGAGGCGATCCTCCCCGGCGCCCACGGCCTCTCCGGGCCGTTCAGCTGCCTCAACGAGGCCCGGTACGGGATCGTCTGGGGTGCGATGGGCGCCGCGCGCTCGTGCATCGAAGTCGCGATCGACCGGTCGACCAGCCGCGAGGTCTTCGGCAAGCCGATCGGGGCGACCCAGCTCATCCAGGCCAAGCTCGCCGACATGCTGGTCGAGTACGAGAAGGGGGTGCTGCTCGCGCTCCATCTCGGCCGGCTCAAGGAGAACGGTGCGCTGACCCCGACGCAGATCAGCGTCGGCAAGCTCAACAGCGTGCGCGAAGCGCTGGCGATCGCACGCGAAGCGCGCACCATCCTGGGCGGCGACGGGATCACGAGCGAGTTCCCCGTGATGCGCCACATGGCCAACCTCGAATCCGTGCGGACCTACGAGGGCACCGACGAGATCCACACCCTGGTGCTCGGCCGCGCCCTCACCGGCCTGGCGGCGTTCGCATGAGCGTCGCGGAGACGGTCGAGCGCGCGGCCGCGAGCGGCTTGCCGTCGACGGCACGGGACGACCGTGCGCGGTGGCTGGAGGCACTCGCCTCCGCGCTGGAGACCGAACGCTTCGAGTTGGTGCGGATCGCGGCGGCGGAGACCCACCTGAGCGACGCGCGCCTCGACGGTGAGATCACGCGCACGGCGGCGCAGCTGCGGTTCTTCGCGGACGTCGCCCGCGACGGCGCCTACCTCGAGGCGACGCTCGACGCCCCCGACCCGTCGGCCGTTCCGCCGCGGCCCGACCTGCGGCGGATGCTCCGTCCGCTCGGGCCGGTCGCCGTCTACGCGGCGTCCAACTTCCCGTTCGCGTTCTCGGTGCTCGGCAACGACACCGCGTCCGCGCTCGCTGCAGGATGCCCGGTCGTGGTGAAGGCGCATCCCGGGCATCCGGAGCTGTCGCGGCGCACCGCCGAGCTGGCGTCGCGGACGCTGGACGCGGCGGGGGCGCCCGCGGGTGCCTTCGGACTCGTCGAGGGTCTCGACGCCGGAGTCGAGCTGGTTCAGCATCCGGCGATCGCCGCGGCCGGCTTCACCGGCTCGGAACGCGGCGGCCGGGCGCTGTTCGACCTGGCGGCCGCGCGCGAGCGACCCATCCCCTTCTACGGCGAACTCGGGAGCATCAACCCGGTCGTCGTCACGGAAGCCTCGGCCCGGGAACGGGCGGCCGCCATCGCCGCTGGGCTCGTCGGCTCGTTCACCCGGGATGCCGGCCAGTACTGCACCAAGCCGGGACTCGTGTTCGTGCCGGCGGGCTCCGGGGTCGAGGACGCCGTGGACGCAGCCCTGTCGACCGTGATCCCGCAGCAGCAGCTGACCGACGGGATGACGACGGCCTTCACGAACGGGGCTGCGGCGTTCGCCGCGCGCGACGACGTGCACGTGCTCGGCGGGAGTGAACTCCCCGGCTCCTCCCCCACGGTCGTCGTGACCGACGCAGAAGCCTTCACGGCCGACCCCCGGCCGTTCCTCACCGAGTGCTTCGGACCGCTCACGGTGCTCGTGCGCTACCGGGGGCCCGACGAGCTCGACCGGTCGATCGCCGCCCTCGACTCGTCCCTCACGGCCACGATCCACCGCGGCGCCGACGAGGACGTGTCACGGCTCACGGCCGCACTCGCCCGTGTCGCGGGCCGAATCGTCTTCGACGGCTGGCCGACCGGGGTCGCCATCGCCTGGGCGCAGCACCACGGCGGATCCTGGCCGGCCACGACGGCGTCGGTGCACACCTCGGTGGGGGCGACGGCGATCCGCCGATTCCTCACCCCGATCGCCTACCAGGACGCCCCCGAGTCGTCGCTCCCCGCCGAGCTGCGCACCGGCAACCCGCTCGGCATCCCGCGTCGCGAGCATCCGTGAACCGCGGGCGCTGACCCGGGACGTACAGGCACGCCGAACGGCCCGGCACGGAGATCCGTGCCGGGCCGCAGCCGTTGCGTCGAACCGCTCAGCCGCGCCGCGCGCGCAGCAGCTCGGCGACCTGGATGGCGTCGCCCTCGGGGGCATCCGACTTGCGATCGGGCCGCGCGAGGAACAGATACAGCAGGCCGGTGCCGGCCACGATGCCGAGCCCGATCAGCACGATCCAGTCGTTCAGCACGTTGCCGCTGTGACCCGGCCACGCGAGGAGCAGCATCGCAGCCACCCCGTAGACGAGCGCGATCACATTGATCACGAAGCCGGTCCGCGCGAGGCTGAACGGTCCAGCCGGCCGCCAGCCCTTGATCCGCTGCCGCAGCGAGGCGAGCACGACCGACTGGAACGCCACGTAGATGCCGAGAACGGCGAAGGCAGTGATCTGGTTCAGCAGACCGTCCGGACCGACGTAGATGATCAGCGTGATCAGCACCGGGATGCTGCACGCGACGATCAGGGCGTTCACCGGCACCTTGCTGCGAGGCGAGACCTTCGCGAGCCAACGGTGCCCGGGGAGCATCCCGTCACGCGCGAACGAGAAGAGCAGACGGCTCGCGGCAGCCTGCAGACTCAGCACGCACGACAGGAACGCGGTGAGGGCGACGACCAGGAAGATCTTGGCGCCGACCGGCCCGAGGGTGGCCTGCAGGATCCCCGGGATCGGGTCGGTGTCCTTGCCCGAGACGATGCTCTGCAGGTCGGGGGCGGCCATCACGTAGCCGCCGAAGGCGAGCAGCGCGGACACGCCGCCGACGAGGATCGTCAGCACCATGGCCCGCGGGATGCGCCGTGCCGGGTCGGCGACCTCTTCGGCGACGTCGCCGCACGCCTCGAAGCCGTAGAAGAGGAACAGGCCGGCCAGCGCGGCTCCGAGGAACGCCGCGACGTACGAGCCGTTGCCTTCGACGCCCATCGTGTTGAAGAAGATCCCGAAGTCCTGCTTGCGCTGGAAGATCAGCAGGTACAGCCCCACCGCGATCACGCCGATGAGCTCGGCCCCGAGACCGATGCGGGCGACCCGTCCCAGCATCTTCGTGCCGGAGAAGTTCAGCCCGAGCGCCACCACGAGGAACAGCACCGTGAGGACGAGCGTCACCTCCTTGGTCACCGGGATGTCGAACAGGCTCGCGAGGAACCCGCTGCCGTACGCGGCCACCGCGGTGATCGTGACGATCATCGCCCAGATGTAGACCCAGGCGGCCATCCACGCGTAGCGCTTGCCCCAGAGCCGCCGGGTCCAGGGGTAGATGCCGCCGTGGATGGGGTACTGCGACACGACCTCGCCGAACACGAGCGACACAGTGAGCTGCCCCGCGCCGACGATCACGAGCCAGAAGATCGAGGGCGGGCCACCGGTGGCCAGGGCCGTGGCGAACAGGGAGTAGACGCCGACGAGCGGCGAGAGATAGGTGAATCCGAGCGCGAAATTCGCCCAGAGCGTCATCGAGCGGTTGAACGAGTCTTCGTAGCCGAGCACCGCGAGGTGCTCGCCGTCCCCGAGATGCTCGGACGTGGTTGGTTCAGCGGACATTGTGCCCTTTCGGGTGATGTGAGGAGCCGGCGATCGCCTTCGATCGCGCACACATCGTCGTGTGCGATCACAACCTAGTCGAAAGAACGCTCGCAAACCTATAGAACAGGATGATTAAAAAACTGTCCCGCTCGAAGGCTCACACCACCTCACCCGATATAGCTCATCACGTGCTTGATGCGCGTGTAGTCCTCGAATCCGTACATCGACAGATCCTTGCCGTAGCCGGAGTGCTTGAAGCCGCCGTGCGGCATCTCCGCGACGATCGGGATGTGCGTGTTGATCCACACGCACCCGAAGTCGAGGCCCTTCGCGAACCGCATCGCGCGGCCGTGATCCCGGGTCCACACCGATGACGCCAGGCCGTACTGCACGCTGTTCGCCCACCGGAGCGCCTCCGCCTCGTCCGTGAACTTCTGAACGGTCTGCACCGGCCCGAAGATCTCGTTCTGCACCGCCTCGTCGTCCTGCCGCAGTCCGGACACGATGGTCGCCTCGTAGAAGTAGCCCCGGTCGCCCTGCCGGTGGCCGCCGAGCCGCACCTCGGCGTGGTCGGGGAGGCGGTCGACGAAACCGCTCACCTGGGCGAGCTGGTTCGCGTTGTTCAGCGGGCCGAACAGGATGCCGTCCTCACGCGGCCCGCCAGTGCGCGCGTTCGCGCGGGCGTACTCGGCGAGGGCGGCGACGAACTCGTCGTGGACGCCCTCCTGGACGAGCAGCCGGGTCGCGGCCGTGCAGTCCTGACCGGCGTTGAAGTAGCCGGCGGCCACGATTCCTTCGACGGCCTGCTGAACATCGGCGTCGTCGAAGACGATCACAGGCGCCTTGCCGCCGAGCTCCAGGTGCACGCGCTTGAGGTCGAAGGAGGCGGCACGCGCAACCTCCATGCCCGCCCGCACGGAGCCGGTGATCGAGATGAGCTGCGGGATCGGGTCCTCCGTCATAGCCGCGCCCGTCGAGCGGTCGCCGGTGACCACGTTGAGAACGCCCGCGGGCAGGAACTCCGCGGCCACCTCGGCGAGCAGCAGGGTCGACAGCGGCGTCGTGTCCGACGGCTTCAGCACCGTCGTGTTGCCCGCGGCGAGCGCCGGCGCGAACTTCCAGACCGCCATGTTCAGCGGGTAGTTCCACGGGGTCACCTGGCCGACGACGCCGATCGGCTCGCGACGGACGAACGACGTGTGGTCCTTCAGATACTCCCCCGCCGACCGGCCCTCCAGGTTGCGGGCGGCGCCGGCGAAGAACCGGATCTGGTCGACGGACAGCAGGATCTCGTCGTCGACGAGGGTCGCGCGCGGCTTGCCGGTGTCCTGCGACTCCAGGTCGGCGAACTCCTCGGCACGCTGCTCCATCGCGTCCGCGATGCGGAACAGGGCGAGCTGGCGCTCCGCCGGGGTCGTCTCCCCCCACACGCCGAAGGCGCCCTGAGCGGCCCGGTACGCCTCGGCGACATCCTCGGAGGTGGAGACCGGCGACGTCGCGTACACCTCCTCGGTCGCGGGGTCGACGAGCGGGATGCGATCGGAGGAGCGCGAGTCGACATAGCGGCCGTCGACGAAGTTGCGGAGTTCACGCGAAGTCATGCCGGGAGTCTACTGATTCCGATAGCAAAATGGACCGATTAGTGCGGATTCGCTTGCCCAGCGCTGCTCTCACTGACAGAATCGCTCCATGAGCACCCCTCGGGCAGCGAATCCGGCCAAACCGATGCAGATCGACGACGTGTCCAAAGCGATCGTCGAGCAATTGCAAGTCGACGGCCGCCGGTCCTACGCGGAGATCGGCAAAGCCGTCGGTCTCAGCGAGGCTGCCGTGCGTCAGCGCGTGCAGAAGCTGACCGAGTCAGGCGTCATGCAGATCGTCGCCGTCACCGACCCGATGCAGCTCGGCTTCTACCGCCAGGCCATGATCGGCGTGCGGGTGACCGGCGACACCCGCACGGTCGCCGACAAGCTGGCAGCGATGCCCGCCGTCGACTACGTGGTCCTCACGGCGGGGACGTTCGACATCCTCGCCGAAGTGGTCTGCGAGAACGACCTCGACCTGATCACGATGCTCAACTCCGAGATCCGGACGCTCGACGGCGTGCTGTCGACCGAGACGTTCGTTTATCTCAAACTCCACAAACAGTTCTACAACTGGGGAACACGATAGAGATGACATACGTAGAAACGTTCGACGCGCCCATCACGGCCGAAGACGCCGTGCTGCAGGCGAAGGCCAAGGACCACCTCTGGATGCACTTCGCCCGGCAGTCGGTGATGGAGGACGGCCACGGCGTGCCGATCATCACCAAGGGCGAGGGCCACCACATCTGGGACTCGCACGGGCGCAAATACATCGACGGACTGTCCGGGCTCTTCGTCGTCAACGCCGGGCACGGCCGCAAGCGTCTCGCCGAGGCGGCCGCCAAGCAGGCCGAGCAGCTCGCGTTCTTCCCGATCTGGTCCTACGCGCATCCGAACGCCATCGAACTGGCCGACCGCCTCGCCCACTACGCGCCCGGCGACCTGAATCGCGTGTTCTTCTCCACGGGCGGCGGCGAAGCCGTCGAGACCGCGTTCAAGCTCGCCAAGTACTACTGGAAGCTGCAAGGCCGTCCGACCAAGCACAAGGTGCTGTCGCGCAACGTCGCGTACCACGGCACCCCGCAGGGAGCACTCGCCATCACGGGCATCCCGGCCATGAAAGAGATGTTCGAGCCGCTGACGCCCGGAGGCTTCCGCGTTCCGAACACCAACTTCTACCGCGCCGCCGAGATGGGCGCCCCCGCCGACGACATCGAGGCCTTCGGTGTGTGGGCGGCCAACCGCATCGAGGAGATGATCCAGTTCGAGGGTCCGGAGACCGTCGCGGCGATCTTCCTCGAGCCTGTGCAGAACTCGGGCGGATGCTTCCCGCCGCCCCCCGGCTACTTCCAGCGCGTGCGTGAGATCTGCGACAAGTACGACGTCCTCATGGTCAGCGACGAGGTCATCTGCGCCTTCGGCCGCATCGGTCGCATGTTCGCGTGCGACGAGTACGGCTACGTGCCCGACATGATCACCTGCGCCAAGGCCATGACGAGCGGATACTCCCCCATCGGCGCGACCATCATCAGCGACAAGCTGTACGAGCCGTTCAAGCACGGCAACACGTCGTTCTACCACGGCTACACGTTCGGCGGGCATCCGGTGTCGGCGGCCGTGGCGCTGGAGAACCTCGACATCTTCGAGGAGGAGAAGCTCAACGAGCGCGTTCGCGAGAACTCGCCGCTGTTCCGTGCCGAGCTCGAGAAGCTGCTCGCGCTGCCGATCGTCGGCGACGTGCGCGGCGACGGCTACTTCTTCGGCATCGAACTGGTGAAGGACAAGGCCACCAAGGAGACGTTCGACGACGACGAGTCCGAGCGCCTGCTGCGCGGCTTCCTGTCGAAGGCGCTGTTCGAGGCCGGCCTGTACTGCCGCGCCGACGACCGTGGCGACCCCGTCGTGCAGCTCGCCCCGCCGCTGACCATCGGCCCCGAGGAGTTCACGGAGATCCGTCAGATCCTCGAGTCCGTCCTCACCGAGGCGTCCAACCACCTCTAGGGCTCTGCCCCTGGTGAACCACCATCGAGTCCGGACCTCTCCGGTCGAAGCCCGATTCGGCTGACGAGGTCCGGACTCGATCTCTCTGACCACCCGCACTCACGAAACGGATGCTCATGCGCGACAGGCAGTCGGCGTACTGGTTCGACTCGATCAGGGAGGTGGAGGACGGGTTCCGGCCTCGTCCGGGGCTCGGCGGCGACATCGACGTGGACGTCGCGATCGTCGGGGCGGGACTCACCGGCCTGTGGACCGCGTACTACCTGCACGAGCGCGATCCTGCTCTGCGCATCGCCCTGCTCGAGAAGGAGGTCGCCGGTTTCGGCGCCTCCGGTCGCAACGGCGGCTGGTGCTCGGCCCTGTTCCCGAAGTCGGGCCGCGCCCTCGAGGCCCGGTACGGCTTCGACGCGGCCGTCGCCCAGCGGCGCGCCATGGTCGATACCGTCGACGAGGTCGGCCGGGTCGCCGAGGCCGAGGACATCGACTGCGACTTCGTGCGCGGCGGGACCGTCACCTTCGCCCGGTCACGCGTGCAGCTCGGCAGTGCTCGCGATGAGTTCGCCGAATCCGAGCGGTACGGCGCCGACCAGGTCTCGCTGCTCGGCACCGAGACGGTGCGCTCCCGGTTCGGGGTTCCGGATGCCGTGGCCGCGACCTTCTCGCCGGCCTGCGCCCGCGTGCACCCCGCCAAGCTGGTGCGCGGCCTCGCCCGGGTGGTCGAGCGCCGCGGCGCCACGATCTACGAAGGCACCGAGGTCCTCTCCTGGGATCGGGGCACCGTGTCGGCCGTCTCCGGCGACGTCGCGCGAACGGTTCGCGCCGGCACCGTCGTGAACGCGACCGAAGGCTACGGCTCGGCCATCGCCCAGGTCGGACGGCGCATCCTGCCCATCTACTCGCTGATGATCGCGACCGAGCCGCTCAGCGACGAGACCTGGGAACGGATCGGCATCGAGCACGGCCAGACGTTCGCCGACTTCCGTCACCTGATCATCTACGGCCAGCGCACAGCGGACAACCGGATCGCGTTCGGCGGCCGCGGAGCGTTCTACCACCTGAACAGCGCCATCAGCCCGGACTACGAGAACGACTCGCGCGTGAGCGAGCACCTGCGGCACGCCCTCGTCGACCTGTTCCCCGCTGCCGCCGGCGCCCGGATCACCCACCACTGGGGCGGACCGCTGGGCATCCCGCGCGACTGGCACGCGAGCGTCGGCATCGACCGCGAGCGCCGCGAGGCCTGGGCCGGCGGCTACGTCGGCGACGGCCTGAGCACCACCAACCTCGCCGGCCGCACGCTCGCCGACCTCCTCACCGGCGCGAGCACGGACCTCACCCGGCTCCCGTGGGTCGGCCACCGTTCGCCGCGGTGGGAGCCGGAGCCGCTGCGCTTCGCCGGCGCCAACGCAGGGCTGGTCGGCATGCAGTTCGCCGACACCGAGGAACGCCTGACCGGGCGCCCCTCGGTCATCGCGCGGCTGCTCGGCCCCCTCACCGGCCACTGACGCTGTCGGCGGTCGGCACCCGTCCCGTGGCCCCGCACTCCACCCGTCCCCGCAGCAGTCGCCTCCCAGCTCCTGAATTCAGGCGGCCGTGCGCCGAGACCGACCGGATGCCGGCGAGCGCGCATTCCTGCACGCACGCAACTCCGGAGATCGCCACCCGCTCGGGCCACGATCCCCGGAGTCACGCTCACACAGACGGCGCGCCGCCCCGGGCATCCGGAATTGCCGACCGCTACGTCTCGTCGCTGACCGGCGCCGCGAACTGCGCGTTGTACAAGGAGTAGTACGCCCCGCCCGCCGCGAGCAGCTCGGCGTGGGTGCCCTGCTCGACGATGCGGCCCGCCTCCATCACCAGGATCAGGTCGGCATCCCGGATGGTCGACAGCCGGTGCGCGATCACGAAACTCGTGCGATCCGTACGCAGAGCCGCCATCGCCTTCTGCACCAGAACCTCGGTGCGCGTGTCGACCGAGCTCGTCGCCTCGTCCAGGATGAGCACGCTCGGCCGCGCGAGGAACGCACGCGCGATCGTCAGCAGCTGCTTCTCTCCCGCGGAGACGTTGCCGCCCTCGTCGTCGAGCACTGTGTCGTAGCCGTCGGGCAGCGAGTGCACGAACCGGTCGACGTAGGTCGCGCGGGCCGCGTCGAGGATCTCCTCCTCCGTCGCATCCGGTCGCCCGTAGGCGATGTTCTCGCGGATCGTCCCGTTGAACAGCCAGGTGTCCTGCAGCACCATGCCCATCCGACGGCGCAGGTCGCGCCGGGTCATCGACGCGATGTCCACGCCGTCGAGAGTGATGCGACCCGAGTCGAGCTCGTAGAACCGCATCATCAGGTTGACCAGGGTGGTCTTGCCGGCGCCGGTCGGACCGACGATCGCAACCGTCTGCCCGGGCTGGGCGACGAGCGACAGGTCCTCGATGAGCGGCCGGTCCTCCACGTAGCGGAACGACACGTCCTCGAACGCCAGCCGCCCCTTCGTCCCCTCCGGGCTCCGCGGCTCCGCCGGGTCGGTCGACTGCTCGCCGGCGTCGAGCAGCTCGAACACGCGCTCGGAGCTGGCGACGCCTGACTGCAGCAGATTCGCCATCGAGCCCAGCTGCGTGAGGGGCTGCGTGAACTGACGCGAGTACTGGATGAACGCGGTCACGTCTCCGAGCTGCATCGCGCCGGTCGCCACCTGCAGGCCGCCGACCACGGCGATCACGACGTACATGAGGTTTCCGACGAACATCATCGCCGGCATGATGATCCCCGAGATGAACTGCGCGCCGAAGCTCGCCTCGTACATCTCCTCGTTCTTCAGCCGGAACTGCTCCTCGACCTCGCGATGACGGCCGAATACCTTCACCAGGGCGTGGCCGGTGAAGGCCTCCTCGATCTGGCCGTTCAGCTCGCCGGTGTGCTTCCACTGGCTGACGAACAGCTTCTGCGAACGCTTGGCGATCACCGTGGTGATGACCAGCGTCAGCGGGATGGTGATCAGCGCGATCACGGCGAGCAGCGGGGAGATGGTGAACATCATCACGACGACACCGATCACCGTGAGCAACGAGGTGAGCAGCTGGCTCATCGACTGCTGCAGGGTCTGCGAGATGTTGTCGATGTCGTTCGTCACCCGGCTCAGCAGCTCGCCGCGCTGCATCCCGTCGAAGTACTTGAGCGGCAGGCGGTGGATCTTCGCCTCGACATCTTGACGGAGGCGGTAGACCGTCCGCTGCGTGATGCCGTTGAGCACGTAGGCCTGCAGATAGCTGAACACCGACGACGCGATGTACAGCGCCAGCACCCACATGAGGACCATGCCGACCGCCGTGAAGTCGATGCCCGCGCCGGGGGTGAACGTGGTGCCGCTCAGCAGATCGGCGAGCTGGCCGTTGCCCTTGGCGCGCTCCGAGGCGATCACCTGCGCCTGCGTCATCCCGCTCGGGTAACCCAGCGAGATCGCACCGGCGAAGACGAGGTTGATGGCGTTGCCGAGCAGTTTCGGGCCGAGCACGGCGAAGAACACGCTGACCACGGCGAGCAGGGTCACGAACGTGAGCTTGATCACCTCCGGCCGCAGCCGGCCGGCGAGACGCTTGGCCGACGGGCCGAAGTTCATCGACTTCTCGACCGGTCCCGCCATCCCGCCGAACGGGCCCCCTCCACCCGGGCCGCGGCGCGGGATCGGACGAACGGGCGCCTCCTCCTCGGTGTCGATCTCGTCGCTCATGCTGCTTCCTCCGCGGTGAGCTGCGACGAGACGATCTCTGCGTAGGTCTCGTTCGTCTGCAGGAGTTGTTCGTGGGTGCCGCGCCCGACCACCCGGCCGTCGTCGATCACGACGATCTGGTCCGCGTCCACGATCGTCGAGACGCGCTGCGCGACCACGATCATCGTGGCGTCGGCGACGTTTCGCGCGAGGGCCGCGCGCAGCCGGGCATCCGTCGCCGTGTCGAGCGCCGAGAACGAGTCGTCGAACACGTAGATCTCGGGACGCTTCACGAGGGCCCTGGCGATCGCCAGCCGCTGGCGCTGACCGCCGGACACGTTCGTCCCGCCCTGCGAGATCGGCGCGTCGAGCTGCTTGCCCATGCTCTCGACGAAGTCTTTGGCCTGCGCGATCTCCAGCGCCTGCCAGAGCTCCTCGTCGGTGGCGTCCGGCTTCCCGTACCGCAGGTTGCTGGCGACGGTGCCGGAGAACAGGTACGGGCGCTGCGGAACGAGTCCGATGCGCGACCAGAGCAGGTCGGGGTCGAGTTCGGCCACGTCGACGCCGTCGACGAGGACGATGCCGCCCGTCGCGTCGAACAGTCTCGGTATGAGGTTGATCAGCGTGGTCTTGCCGGCGCCGGTGCTGCCGATGATGGCCGTGGTCTCGCCGGTCTTCGCCATCAACGTGATGTCGCTCAGCACCGGCTGCTCGGCCCCCGGATACGAGAAGCTCACATCCACGAACTCGACCGTGCCGCGCGACTCGAGCGCGGTGATCGGGTCGTCGACGGCGTGCACGGACGACTCCGTCTTCAGCACCTCGCCGATGCGATCGGCGCATACGGCCGCACGCGGAACGAGCACCGCCATGAACGTCGCCATCATCACCGCCATCAGGATCTGAAGCAGGTACTGAAGGAACGCGGTGAGCGTGCCGATCTGCAGCGACCCGTCCTGGACGCGGAAGGCGCCGAACCAGATCACGGCGACGCTCGACACGTTGAGCACCAGCATCACGATCGGGAACATCAGGGCGAACAGCCGGCCGGCCCGCAGCGCGGTGTCGGTGACCTCGTCGTTCGCCTTCTCGAAACGGGACGTCTCGATGTCCTCGCGGACGAACGCCCGCACCACCCGGATGCCCGTCAGTTGTTCGCGCAGCACCCGGTTCACCCGGTCGATCCGCTCCTGCATCTTGCGGAAGAGCGGGACCATGCGCGAGATGATCACGCTGACCGCCACCAGGAGGATGGGAACGCTCACCGCGATCAGCCAGGAGAGCTGGATGTCCTGCTGCATCGCCAAAATGATCCCGCCGATGGCCAGGATGGGTGCGGAGATCAGGAGGGTGCAGGTCATCAGCACCAGCATCTGCACCTGCTGCACGTCGTTCGTGTTGCGGGTGATGAGCGACGGGGCGCCGAACTTCGACACCTCCCGCTCCGAGAACTCGCCGACCTTCTGGAAGATCGCGCCGCGCAGGTCGCGACCGACGCGCATGGCGACCTTGGCCCCGAAGTACACGGCGGTGATGGCGCATGCCACCTGCAGGAGCGTCACGCCGAGCATCGCGAGCCCGACCATCACGATGTATTCGGTGTCGCCCTTCGCGATGCCGTTGTCCGTGATGTCGGCGTTGAGGGTGGGAAGCCACAGCGACAGAAGCGATTGCGCGAGCTGGAAGGCCACCACCCCGACGAGGAGCGGCCAATGCGGGCGGAGGAACCGGCCGAGGAGCGGGAGAAGCATGGGGGCCTCCTAGAGTGCCGTGGGTGCGGGAGTCGCTGCTGGTGCTGCTGGTGATGTGGATGCTGCGGATGCGGCCGACGTTGGCGATTCCGGGGACTCGGCCGTGCGGGGCGTGAAGACCACGAACGGCTTTCCCGCGACGCCGATGAGCGCGATGTCGGCGAGCTCGTCGATCCCGAACTCGACGCCCTCGTTGAGCGCCGGGAACGCCGATGCGAAACTGATCAGCCGCAGGATGTACGCGATCCGGTCGGGCGGCCAGTTGAGCTGTTCGGCCTCCGGCTCCAGGATGCGCGCGATGATCTTCGCGAACTCCTGACGCTCCTGCTTGACCGGAGGGCGTTCGGGACCAATCACCGCCATGATCCGCATCACGCTCTCGAACCGTTCGCGGAGCAGGTAGATGATCGCACGCACCTTGTGCTGCAGCGGGAGCACGGGGTCGATGGAGCGCAGCGCCTCGCGGAGCGGCTCGGGATCGAGGTACGTCTCGATCGCCGCCCGCACGAGGGTCTCTTTGTCGCCGAAGGCCCGGAAGATGGTGCCTTCCGCGATGCCGGCCGCCTCGGCGATCTGCTTCGAGGTGAGGGAGCGGCCGTGCTCAAGGAGCAGCGGGATCACGGCGTCGATGATCATCGCCTGCCGATCTTCGATCGACATCGCCTGGGCGCGCCGCGTGCGTTCCTTCTCCGCGCTTTCCACCTCGTCACTCTACGCGGAGTGAGTGCTCACTCACAACGATCCCAGCGTTCGCCGCCGGCGAACACGCACGCGCCTACCGCGCGCAGCGCCCGGAGCGAGGGACTAGGAGAAGAGCGCGGTGATCGCGGCGATCTCCTCGGGCGTGGCGCGCCAGGAGGTCGCAGCCTGCGCGTTCTGCACGATCTGCTCGGGCTTGGTCGCCCCGGCGATCACACTCGTGAGGCCGGGCTGGGCCAGCAGCCAGGCGAAGGTCGCCTCGAGCATGGTGACCTCGCGCTCGTCGCAGAACTCCTGGTACATCTCGATCACGTCCCAGGGCGCGTTGTCGACCAGGTGCTTGCGGATCATCATGATGCGGCTGTCGGCCGGCCCGCCCTCGCGCGAGAACTTGCCGGTGAAGAGGCCGTTGTAGAGAGGGAAGAAGGGGAGGAAGCCGAGCCCGTAGGCGTTGACCGCGGGCAGCACCTCTTTCTCCGCCCCGCGCACCAGGAGGCTGTACTCGTTCTGAGACGAGATGAACTTCGGATGCCCATGCAACTCCGCGGTGAACTCGGCTTCGGCGATCTGCCAGCCGGCCAGGTTGGAATGGCCGATGTACCGGATCTTGCCCTCGGTGATGAGGTCGTCGAGCGTTGCGAGCGTCTCCTCGATGGGAGTGATGGGGTCGGGGGTGTGCAGCTGGTAGAGGTCGATCCAGTCGGTGCGCAGGCGGCGCAGGGAGGCTTCCACGGCCAGCCGGATGTACCGCCTCGACCCGCGGGCGCCCCAGTCGGGGCCGTTGGCGCCCGCCATGTCCATGCCGAACTTCGTGGCGAGCACGATCTGGTCGCGCTTCCCGTCGAGCGATTTGCCCATCAGCGTTTCGGAGAGCCCGCGCTCGGCGCCGTAGATGTCGGCGGTGTCGAAGAAGGTGACGCCAGCGTCGAGCGCGGCGCCGATCACCGCATCCGTTCCGGCCTGGGACTCGGATGCGGTGCCCGCCCGCCCGAAGTTGTTGCAGCCCAGGCCGATGGTCGAGACGACGAGTCCCGAGTTTCCGAGGGTGCGGTAGTCGATTTCTGCCATGCTCCGAGTCTATTTGGCCGTCGAAGCCCGCCGAGCACCCCTCCACAGCCGCAGCCCTGGCTTCGTTATCCCCAATGTCCGATTTCCGCGAGTGGATGTCGGCCCCTCGCCCTAAAGTCGAAGCATGAGCACTTCCTTCGCCTATCTCACTCGCATGAGCAGCCCCATCGGCCGCCTCGAACTCACGAGCGACGGCCAGGCCATCACCTCGCTCTCGATCGAGCGCGGCGGTCACCTGCCTCTCGAAGAGCATCCGGAACGCAGCACCCCTGTCCTCGAGCGCGCCGTACGTCAACTCGACGAGTACTTCGCCGGCGATCGCAAAGACTTCGACCTGCCGGTGAGTTTCACCGGCACCGCCTTCCAGCGCGCGGTCTGGCAGAGACTCGCCGATCTCGAATACGGCCAGTTCACGTCCTACGGCGAGCTCGGGCTCGAGATCGGGCGTCCGGGGTCCGGCCGTGCGATCGGCGGCGCCGTCGGTGCCAACCCCATCCCGATCATCATCGGCTGTCACCGCGTGCTCGCCTCCAACGGTAAGATCACCGGCTACAGCGGAGGCGAGGGCATCCCCACCAAACTCTGGCTGCTCACGCACGAGGGGATCATGCTGGCCGCATGAGCGACGCCGTCATCACCGGCGACGATGGACTCGCCCGCTGTTCCTGGTCGGCCAACGACGCCGATTACCGCCGCTATCACGACGAAGAATGGGGCCGCGAGCAACGCGACCCCCGCGCCCTCTACGAGAAGCTGTGCCTCGAAGGATTTCAGGCCGGCCTCTCCTGGATCACCATCCTCCGCCGCCGTCCGGCGTTCCGCGAGGTCTTCCACGGCTTCGAACCGGCAGCAGTCGCGGAAATGACCGAAGCCGACGTGCAGACCCTGCTTCACGATGCTCGCATCATCCGTCATCGCGGCAAGATCGAGGCCACCATCTCCAACGCCAAAGCGGTCCTCGCCCTCGACGGCTCCCTCACCGACCTCATGTGGGGCTTCGCGCCGGCGAGAGACTCCCGCCCTCGCCCGCAAGCATGGTCGGATGTACCGGCGGTCACGCTGGAGTCCACGGCGCTGAGCAAGGAGCTGCGGCGCCAGGGCTTTCGCTTCGTCGGCCCCACGACGATGTACGCCCTGATGCAGGCAACCGGAATGGTCGACGACCATTTCGAGGGCTGCTTCCGCGCTGCGTGACCAGCTCGAAGCCCAGTCGCCCGCACGCGCACCCGCCCACGCAGAACAGCAGCCGCCTCGGCAGCAAAGGCGCACCCCCACCCCGAAGGGGTCGGGCCGACGACGGCACTCTTTTCGAACGCTGGATTCTCGCTCGCGGGGCCAACATCCGCACGTGCCCGACCGCAGGCGGATTGATGACCGTCACGCATCCGAGCGAACAAGGTCGGCGTGAATGGGAATTCACACCGGGTTTCCGTTTCGTCGGCCCGACAGATCGGCGAGGCTGAGCGCACCTCAACGTTGAGAGCGCCAAACCCACCTCGGCTGGATGCTCCTCCTCTGGTTCGCATTGCCCGATACGAAGCTGTGATTGAGCTTCACCTTGGTGTGAGCTTATCTCACTTTTCTCAGGTTCACTACCGCCGTCGGTCCCTGATCGCGGTCATGCACTCTTGAGTGTGTGCCCAGTTCGGGGGACACGATAGAGCGCTCCCGCCGCTCACGCTCTAGCGGAGGGCCGCCATCAATCGGCCCGGCACTCCGGTCACCTCGGGCACCACCAACTCCAGGCCCCCACCGGCCTCGGGACCGCTCGCGAGACTCAGGTCGTACCCTTCGGCCCGAGCCCAGTCGAGCAGTTCCCCGCTGCCGGCGAAGTCGACGCCCGCCTCGATCAGCGCACGGGTGAACAGGCCCTTCGCCTGCTTGTTGAAGTGATTGAGCGCGCGAGTACGACCGTTCTCGTCCCGAGCGAGAACCCGGACAAAGTGCACGTGGTCGCGCAGAGGCACCGGCCCCAACGCCGCGTAACCCTCCGAGCGCAGGTCGACGATGAGACCCTCGCGTGCGGCCAGTACGTCACCGACGGCCGGAACCCAGCGCTTCTTCAAGCTGGGCGCACCGCGCTCGGCGGACAGGCGGGAGTCGAACGACAGCCGGTAGGCGGGAACAGGGTCCCCGGCCGCCACCAGCCCCAGCAGAGCCGAGTGCACCGCGACGTTGTCGTGCGCGAACGCTCGCTGCTGCGCGGTCAACGCGGGAGCATCCAGGGCGTCGTAGAGCACGCCGGTGTAGCGCTCCAGGGCCGGCATCGTCTGCGCGGTCGGGATCGCCCGGTTCCGGTCCACCTCGGCACCCTGCTTCGGCCCGAGTTTAAGGGCCCGGATGCTCGCCTCACGATCACGCGACAGCACAGCGACCGCGTCCAGTACGTCGCGGCGAACCGTCGTCAGCGGCGCGAAGCTCAACCGCGCGAGATCGAGCGGCTCCCCCGCTCCCCCGTCCCGCTTGGTCTCGGAGGGCGGCAGAAGGATGAGCACCCTAACGCTCCAGGAAGGCCAGCGCGATCTCCACGTTCTCGCCGAGCGGCAGGGCGGTGTCGATGGTCACGCGCGGAAGCGTGGCGCAGGCGCCTTTCCACTCCGCGTACTCATCGACGCTCTGTTCGACCGCATACACCGTGGGGACGACCTGACGCTTCGAGAGGCGCGCCTTGTGCAGCTCCCCGTCGGAGCACACGACCTCGATCACCCGCAACTGCACGTCGGAGCGTGCCGCGAGGTCACGCCACTGCAGCCGGGCCGGCTCGACCGCGTTCACCGCGTCGACGATCACCGAGTGACCCGCGAGCAGCACCTGTTCGGCCATCGTCTCGGCGACGAGGTAGGCCGCCAGGCCCGTCGGCTGATCGGAGTCGATCCCTGCTTTGAGGATCGACGCCTCGATCGGGTCGACGGACACGGTCGTGGCCCCCATGCGCGCACCGATGATCTCGGCGAGCGTGGACTTGCCCGAGCCGGGGAGCCCGGCCATCGCAACCAGTACGGGGACGCGGACGTCTCCGAACTGTCGGTCGAACGGCACTACCGGCTCAGCCATGGTCAGACCAGCTCGGCCTGTCGCGCGACGACCGTGACCGTGTTGTTCTCGACGGAGAGGAAGCCGTCATCGGCCTGAGCCTTGATCGACTCCCCTCCGGTCAGAGTCACGCGCACCTCGCCGGCGGCGAGGATGGCCAGCAGCGGTTCGTGGCCGGGGAGGATACCGATCTCACCCTCGACCGTTCTCGCGACGACCATGCTCGCCTCGCCCGACCACACTTCGTGGTCGGCGGCGACGACGCTGACGTTGAGGACAGCCATGACTAGCCGTTCTCCTTCTGGATCTGCGCCCACTTCTCTTCGACGTCGGAGATCGAACCGACGTTGAAGAAGGCCTGCTCTGCCACGTGGTCGTACTCACCCTTGGCGATCGCGTCGAACGACTCGATGGTGTCCTTCAGCGGAACGGTCGAACCTTCGACGCCCGTGAACTTCTTCGCCATGTAGGTGTTCTGCGAGAGGAACTGCTGGATGCGGCGCGCACGCGACACCGTGATCTTGTCCTCCTCGGAGAGCTCGTCGACACCGAGGATGGCGATGATCTCCTGCAGTTCCTTGTTCTTCTGGAGGATCTGCTTGACCGTGGTGGCGACGCGGTAGTGGTCCTCGCCCAAGTAGCGGGGGTCGAGGATGCGGCTGGTCGAGGTCAGCGGGTCAACGGCCGGGTAGAGGCCCTTCGACGCGATCTCACGCGACAGCTCGGTGGTGGCGTCGAGGTGGGCGAACGTGGTCGCCGGCGCGGGGTCGGTGTAGTCGTCGGCGGGGACGTAGATCGCCTGCAGCGAGGTGATCGAGTGTCCGCGCGTCGAGGTGATGCGCTCCTGCAGAACGCCCATCTCGTCGGCGAGGTTGGGCTGGTAGCCCACCGCGGACGGCATGCGGCCGAGCAGCGTCGAGACCTCGGAGCCGGCCTGCGTGAAGCGGAAGATGTTGTCGATGAAGAGCAGCACATCCTGCTTCTGAACGTCGCGGAAGTACTCCGCCATGGTCAGGGCCGACAGGGCGACGCGCAGACGCGTTCCCGGCGGCTCGTCCATCTGGCCGAAGACGAGCGCGGTCTTGTCGAAGACGCCCGCCTCCTCCATCTCGTGGATGAGGTCGTTGCCTTCACGGGTGCGCTCGCCGACACCGGCGAACACCGACACACCGCCGTGGTCCTGCGCGACGCGCTGGATCATCTCCTGGATGAGGACCGTCTTGCCGACGCCCGCACCTCCGAAGAGGCCGATCTTTCCACCCTGCACGTACGGGGTGAGGAGGTCGATGACCTTGATGCCGGTCTCGAACAGCTGGGTCTTCGACTCGAGCTGGTCGAACTTCGGGGGCTCGCGGTGGATGCCCCAGCGCTCGGTGATCTCGACCTTCTCGCCGGGCTCGAGGTTCAGGATGTCACCGGTGACGTTGAACACCTTGCCCTTGGTCACGTCTCCGACCGGCACCGTGATGGGGCCGCCGGTGTCGCGGACCTCGCCGCCGCGGACGAGGCCGTCGGTCGGCTTCAGCGCGATGGCGCGGACGAGGTCGTCGCCGAGGTGCTGGGCGACCTCGAGTGTGATCTCGGTCGCCTGCTCACCGATGGTGATGGTGGTCTTGAGCGCGTTGTAGATGCCCGGGATCGAGTCGTGCGGGAACTCGATGTCGACGACCGGGCCCGTGACGCGGGCGATACGCCCCACGCCGGCAGGCTGCGCGGTCGAAGCCTGGGCTTCGGCGGTTGCGGTAGTCATGTGTCTTCTCTTCTCGTTCTACTAAACGTGTGTCGGCCCGGTCACTTGGCGGAGGACAGTGCGTCCGCTCCGCCGACGATCTCGGAAATCTGCTGGGTGATCTCGGACTGGCGAGCGTTGTTCGCCAGGCGGGTGTAATCGGTGATGAGCTTGTCGGCGTTGTCGCTCGCGGCCTTCATCGCCTTCTGCGTCGCGGCGTGCTTGGAGGCGGCCGACTGCAGCATCGCGTTGAAGATGCGGCTCTCGATGTAGACCGGCAGCAGCGAGTCGAGCACCGTGCTCACATCCGGCTCGAACTCGTAGAGCGGGAGGACCTGGCCGGTGCTGGGCTCCTCCACGCCTTCGACGACCTCGAGCGGGAGCAGGCGGACGACCTGCGGCTCCTGCGTGAGCATGCTCACGAACCGGTTGTAGACGATGTGGATCTCGTCCACGCCGCCGTCCGACGCGTCGCGCAGGAAGGACTCGAGGATCGCGTCCGCGATCTCCTTGGCCTGCTCGAACTGCGGGGCATCCGTTCCACCGGTCCACACCCGCTCGAACGCCCGGCGGCGGAAGCTGAAGTATCCGCTCGCCTTGCGTCCGATCAGGAAGTAGACGACATCCTTGCCCTGGCTGCGCAGCAGCTCTGCGAGCCGCTCGGACTCTTTGAGCACGTTCGAGTTGAACGCGCCGGCGAGTCCGCGGTCGGACGAGAAGATGACGATCGCAGCGCGCTCGATCTTCTCCGGCTCGGTCGTGAGGACGTGCTCGACGTTCGAGTACGTCGCGACCGCCGAGACCGCGCGCGTGATGGCGCGGGCGTACGGCGACGATGCAGCGACCCTCGCCTGCGCCTTCTGGATGCGTGAGGCGGAGATCAGCTCCATGGCCCGAGTGATCTTCTTGGTCGTCTGGGCAGACTTGATCTTCTGCCGGTAGACCCGAAGTTGCGCTCCCATGTGTCTCCTACGTACCTATCTGCTCGTGCGTCGCGCTCAGCGCTTCGCCTTGACGATCTGCTCCTGGTTGACATCTTCCTGAGCGATCGCCTCGAACTCTTCGCGCCCGACGGAGGCGAGGGGCTTGCCCTCACCGGTCTGGAACTCGAGCTTGAACTTGTCGACCTCGGCCGAGAGCTTGTCGACCGTCTCGTCGGAGAGCACGTTGGTCTCGCGCAGCACGTCGAGCACGTCGGAGTTGCGGCGCAGGTGATCGAGCAGCTCGGCCTCGAAGCGCAGGATGTCTTCGACGGGGACCTCGTCGAGCTTGCCGTTGGTGCCGGCCCAGATCGAGACGACCTGCTCCTCGACGGGGAAGGGCGAGTACTGCGGCTGCTTGAGGAGCTCCGTGAGGCGGGCACCCCGGGCGAGCTGGCGACGGCTGGCCTGGTCGAGATCGGACGCGAACATCGCGAACGCCTCGAGCGACCGGTACTGGGCGAGCTCGAGCTTGAGCGTTCCCGAGACCTTCTTGATCGACTTCACCTGTGCGTCACCGCCGACGCGCGAGACCGAGATGCCCACGTCGACCGCGGGACGCTGGTTGGCGTTGAAGAGGTCGGACTGGAGGAAGATCTGGCCGTCGGTGATCGAGATCACGTTGGTCGGGATGTACGCGGAGACGTCGTTGGCCTTGGTCTCGATGATCGGCAGACCGGTCATCGAGCCGGCGCCCAGCTCGTCGGAGAGCTTGGCACAACGCTCCAGCAGACGGGAGTGCAGGTAGAACACGTCACCGGGGTACGCCTCGCGTCCCGGCGGACGACGCAGCAGCAGCGACACGGCGCGGTACGCCTCGGCCTGCTTCGACAGGTCGTCGAAGATGATCAGAACGTGCTTGCCCGCGTACATCCAGTGCTGGCCGATGGCCGAGCCGGTGTACGGGGCCAAGTACTTGAAGCCCGCGGGGTCGGAGGCCGGGGCCGCCACGATGGTGGTGTACTCCATCGCGCCGGCGTCCTCGAGCGCGCCCTTCACCGAGGCGATGGTCGAGCCCTTCTGGCCGATGGCGACGTAGATGCAGCGGACCTGCTTGTTCTCGTCGCCGGACTCCCAGTTGGCCTTCTGGTTGATGATCGTGTCGATCGCGATGGCCGTCTTACCGGTCTGCCGGTCGCCGATGATCAGCTGACGCTGGCCGCGGCCGACGGGGATCATGGCGTCGATCGCCTTGATGCCGGTCTGCAGGGGCTCGTGCACGCTCTTGCGCTGCATGACGCCGGGCGCCTGCAGCTCGAGCTCGCGACGGCCTTCGGAAGCGATCTCGCCGAGTCCGTCCATCGGGTTGCCGAGCGGGTCGACGACACGGCCGAGGTAGCCGTCGCCGACGGGCACCGAGAGGACCTCGCCGGTGCGGGTCACCTCCATGCCTTCGACGATCCCGTCGAACTCACCGAGGATGACCACGCCGATCTCGTTCTCGTCGAGGTTCTGGGCGAGGCCCGCGACACCGTTCGAGAAGCGGATGAGCTCGTTGGCCATGACACCGGGGAGACCCTCGACGTGCGCGATGCCGTCCGACGCGTCGATGACGTGCCCGATCTCGGTGGTGTCCGCCTTGGACGGCTCGTAGTTGGAGACGAAGTCCTTCAGCGCATCCCGAATCTCATCGGGGCTGATCGTTAGTTCTGCCATCGTTGTTCCCTATCTCTGCGGGACGTGGACGTCCCTGAATGCCTGTGTTCGGCAGGAGACCGTGCGGTCAGCCCACCAACTGAAGTCGTAATTCGTGGATGCGCGAAGCGATGCTGCCGTCGATCACGTCGTCGCCGATCTGCACGCGCAGGCCGCCGACGAGGGCGGTGTCGACGATCTGGTTGATCTTCAGCTTGCCGTACTTCTTCGCGAGCACGGCTTGCAGACGCTTCTCCTGTTCGGCGGGAAGCGACGTGGCGGTGTAGACGGTGGCGATGGTCAGCTCGGACTGGGCCGCGACCATGCGCGCGGCATCGCGGAGAGCTTCGCGGATGCTCCGGCCGCGGGGCTGCAGCACGAGCTGCCCGACGATGGCCGCAGTCTGCTTCGAGGCCTTGCCGGCGAGCAGACGGTCGACCAGGGCGGCCTTGGAGGCCGGGTCGGCGAGCTTGCTGCGCAACGCGAGCTCGAGCCCTGCGTTGGAGGTCACGGCGCCTCCGAACGTGAAGAGCTCCGTCGCGATGTCGACGTCGGCCGGAGCCGACTGCGCGATCGCACGGATACCGAGTTCTTCGAGGGCGGCGAGCAGGTCGACCGCCTTCGACCAACGCTGAGCGGCGACGACGGTGAGGAGTTCGAGAGCGGTCGGAGAGACCTGGGAGCCGAAGACGCGCTCGATGAGCGCGGCCTTGCCCGCCGGGACTGCCGACGGGTCGGTGAGAGCCGCTCGGAGCTGGGCCGAGTCGGCGACGACTCGGCCTGCGGCGAACAGGTCTTCGGCCGTCGCCAGATCGGCCTTGGTCCCCTGGGCGGCGAGAGCCGACACGGACCGGGCCAATGCTTCTCTGGTGGCGCTTCCCATTACGTGCTCGATCCCGCCTTCTCGCTGGCCTCGAGGTCGGCCAGGAACCGGTCGACGATCGCCTGAGCCCGCTTGTCCTCGTTGAGTACCTCGCCGACCACGTTGGACGCGAGGTCGATCGCGAGCGATCCGACCTCGGCGCGCAGCGACACGACGGCCGACTGACGCTCCGCCTCGATCTGAGCCTGCGCGTTGGATGTGACGCGGGCGGCCTCAGCGGTCGCCTGCTCCTTGAGATCCGCGAGGATCTTCTGGCCGTCTGCGCGAGCCTGCTCGCGGATCTTGCCTGCTTCGGCGCGTGCGTCGGCGAGCTGGGCGGTGTACTCCTCGAGGAGCGCCTCCGCCTTGTGCTGTGCCTCGTCGGCCTTCGCGATGTTCCCTTCGATCGCCTCTGCGCGCTCATCGAGGAGCTTCTTCATGCGCGGAAGAACCAGCTTCCAGAAGAAGAACAGGATGATGACGAAGCAGATCAGCGAACCGACGACGTCATACCACTGGGGAATGAGCGGGTTGATCTGCTCTGCTGCCGCAGCGGCGTTAACCACACCGTTGAGCATCGTTCCTCCTTACTGAAGAAAGATAAAGAGGACTTAGACGAAGATGAAGTACGTTGCGATACCGATGAACGCCAGCGCCTCGGTGAAGGCGATACCGATGTACATCAGAACCTGGAGACGACCGGCCAGCTCAGGCTGGCGGGCGACGCCTTCGATCGTCTTGCCGACGACGATACCGACGCCGATGGCAGGGCCGATGGCGGCGAGGCCGTATCCGACAGTGGCAATGTTGCCGTTGATAGCAGCGATGTCCACGTTATGTGTTTCCTTCCGTGATGGCGATCCGTGCGGGCGCGCGGAGCGTTGTTAGTGTTCCTCGGCGACTGCGAGCTGAATGTAGACAGCAGTGAGCAGTGCGAAGACGTAAGCCTGGAGGACTGCCACCAGGATTTCGAACAGGGTGAAGACGAAGCCGAAGGCGAAGGTGCCCACTCCGAAGAGCGACCACCAGCCGCCCGCCGTGAAGAAGAAGAACGCCGTCGCGCTGAAGAAGAGCACGAGCAGAAGGTGGCCGACGACCATGTTCATCAGGAGTCGGAGCGTCAGTGTGATCGGACGCAGGATGAACGTCGAGACGAACTCGATCGGCGTCACGATGATGTAGAGGGGCTTCGGCACGCCGGGCGGGAACAGCGCATTCCGGAAGAAGTTGCCGGGGCTCTTCTTGATGCCGGCGTAGATGAACACGATGTAGGCCGTGATCGCGAGCACCAGCGGAACACCGATGACCGACGTCCCCGCGATGTTCAGGAACGGGATGACGCCCGTGAGGTTCATGAACAGCACCATGAAGAAGATGCTGGTGATCAGCGGGAGGAAGCGCCGGCCGTCTTTCTTGCCGAGCAGGTCTTCTGCGATGTTGACCCGCGTGAAGTCGAGACCCATCTCCACGATCGACTGGAAGCGACCGGGGATGATCTTCATGCGGCGGGTGCCGAGCCAGAAGACCAGCACGATGGCCAGGACCGCGATGAAGCGGACGACCATGATGCGGTTGACCTGGAAGTCACCGATGGAAAAGATTGCGGGCGGGAAGAACTCATCGATCGACGGACCGTGGAAGCTGCCATCATCGGAGCTTGCGGTCTGGACCAGCAGGTTCACAGCGTTAGCTAACAGCGCTATCTCCTGTTTCGGGGCGTCGAGCTAACGCTCTCGCGACGACGAACATGTGAACACCCTCACAATCGCGCCACATAAATCTCGAATGGGCAGGTGTGGGGTGGGGGAACTTCAATTACTCTACAAGAGTTTTGGCAGGGTAACGAATCGGATACAGCTCAGTGCTTGTCGCCCGGGAGTGTCACGTCGCTGACATACGGGATGCGCGATCGGAAGACCACGACCATGTCCACGACCAGCGACCCGATCACCCCGGCGATGAGGCTCAGGAACAGCACGACGGGGTCGATCCACGGCTGATCCTTGAGGATCACGGCGAGCACGATGAACAGTGCGAACTTGAGCAGCCAGCCGCCCAGCACGATGCCGAAGAACAGCCCGACGAACAGGTCGCTGCCGATGAAGCGGTTGGCGATGAGGATGCTGAGCGCCGTGATGCTGAGGAACACGACCGCCATGAGCGTACCGATGAGCGCGCTCGTGACGCCGACCCAGCCGGCGAACACTCCCCCGAGCACCGCGCCGACCACGGCGATGACGACGGCGAGGATCGCACCGTACTTCAGCACATCCTTGAACACGGGGGTCGAAGTGGGCTGTACGGGCCGGCCGGGCGAAGGCGTTCCGCTCTCGGGGTCGGTCATGGTGTCTCCTTGATGCTGGGTGGGGTGCTGCCGGGCGGGGTCGTCCCACCCGGGGCGCCGCTGTGCGGGGTGCCGCTGCGGGGGGCGCCGCTCGGCGGCGTGGTCTCGAGCGTGTCGGCCTCGATCTCGGCCTCGGACTCACTCGCGATGTCGAGCTGATCGAGGTGGGCCGTCGCATCCGCTTCGTGCGTGCCGACCGGCGCGAGCTCGGCGGCGGCCTCGTTGGCCTTGCGGCGGCTCAACGGCGCGAGCGTGAAGGCGGTGCAGATCACGAGGCCGACGGCGACGAAGACGATGGCCATCCAGTACGGGTCGAAGAAGAACAGCAGGCAGCCGATCGACAGCACGGCCGTCCACGCATAGAAGATGAGCACCGCGTGGAGGTGGGTGTGTCCCATGTCGAGCAGCCGGTGGTGCAGATGCTTGCGGTCGGCGCTGAACGGCGACTTGCCCGCGCGCAGCCGCCGGATGACCGCCAGCCCGAAGTCGAGCAGCGGCACGATCAGCACGGCGAACGGCAGGATGATCGGGATGAACGCGGGCACCAGTGACGAACGGCCGAGTGTCGGGAGCACCTCGGGGTTGATCGTGCCGGTGACCGAGATGGCGGACGTCGCCATCAGCAGTCCGATCAGCAGTGCGCCCGCGTCGCCCATGAACATCTTGGCCGGGTGCCAGTTGAGCGGCAGGAAGCCCGCGCACGCCCCGACGAGGATGGCCGCGATCACCCCGGCCAGGCTGAAGTAGTTCTGCGGGCTGATCTCACGCTGCAGCAGATAGGTGTACACGAGGAACGTGCCGTTGGCGATGAGGGCGACTCCTGCCACCAGCCCGTCGAGCCCGTCGATGAAGTTGATCGCGTTCATCACGAGGACGATCGCGAAGAGCGTGATGATGATGCTCATCACCGGCGATCCGACCGTGAGGCCGCCGATCGGCAGCGAGTAGATCTGCACTCCGAGCCAGGCCACGAGACCGGCCGCGACGAACTGACCGGCCAGCTTGGTCATCCAGTCGAGGTCCCAGATGTCGTCGGCCACGCCGATGACGACGATGAGCAGGGAGGCGCCCAGGATGGCGAGGATCGGGCCGGAGTCGGAGAAGATCAGACTCAGCACGCCGAACTGACTGGAGAGCAGGTAGGCCACGGCGAAGGCGACCAGGATCCCGAGGAACATGGCGATCCCGCCGAGCCGCGGAGTGGGCGTCGTGTGGACGTCCCGAGCCCGGATCTTCGGGTACAGCCGGTATTTGAGGCTCAGTTTGTAGACGACGAGCGACATCCCGAACGTGATGACCGCCGAGATCAGGGCGAGGGCGAGGAGGAGGGTCACGGCTCACGCATCCGAGGGGGTCTCGGTGGGCTCCGCGATCTTCTCGGCCGCGGCCAGCTGATCGCCGACGACCGCACGGATCTGCTCCTCCGAGATGACTCCGTGCCGCAGGATGCGCAGCGGTCCGGTGCCGGCCGCGAGCGCTGTGGCGTCGACGATGGTCGACGAGGAGTCCTTCGCGTCGACCGGTCCGTAGGCGGCGCCGGCCTCGCCGCCGTCGAGGTAGACCTCGACGGAGTCGCCGAGCATCCCGTCCGCCTCAGCGGCCGTGCGGGCGGCCGGTTCGCCGGTCAGGTTCGCGGACGAGACGGCGAGCGGGCCGGTCTCGGAGAGCAGTTCGAGAGCGATCGTGTCGCTGGGCATCCGGAGCGCGACCGTGCCGCGGGTCTCCCCCAGGTCCCACACGAGGGACGGCTGGGCGGGGAGGACGACCGTGAGACCGCCCGGCCAGAACTCCCGCACCAGGTCGGTGACGGCCTGCGGGACCACCTCGGCGAGGGCGGCGAGGGTCGGGATGCCCGGGATGAGCACGGGCGGAGGCGACTGACGACCGCGCCCCTTGGCGTCGAGGAGCCGCTGGACAGCGGCCGGGTTGAACGCGTCGGCGGCCACACCGTACACCGTGTCGGTGGGGATGACGACGAGCTCGCCGCGGCCGATGGCGGCGCGAGCCAACCGCATGCCGGAGAGGAGTTCGGAGTCGACCGAACAGTCGTAGATGGGAGCCATGTCGGCACAATGATAGTTGAGCGATCACAAGGTTCCCTGTTGACGGGTCGATACTGGAAGCGATGGACGTCTACTTCTTCGACTGCGATAAGACCCTCTACGACTACGACTTCCACAAGCGGCTTCCGATGCTCGCGCAACTCGGCCACGTCAGCCAGTACCGGCTCGCCTCCACGTGGTGGGCCGGCGGGTTCGAGCGCGCGGCCGAGATCGGCGAGTACTCGACCAGCGAGGAGTACCTCGAGGCGTTCGCCGAGGTCACCGGCGCGAAACTGTCCCTCGAGCAGTGGCAGCAGGCGCGCAAGGCGGCCATGACCCCGATCGACGGCTCGATCGCCGCCCTCCACGAGGCGGCCGGACTCGGGACCGTCTCGCTGCTGTCGAACAATCCGATCCCGTTCAAGGACTCCCTCCCCGTCCTCACCCCGGAGATCGTCGACGTGCTCCAGGGCAACGACCTCGTTTCCGCCGTGCTCGGCGCGCGCAAGCCCGAGCGGCGCATCTACACCCGGGCGCTCGGACGGTTCGGTGTCGAGCCGGGCGACGCCATCCTGTTCGACGACTCGCTGGCGAACGTTGAAGGCGCCCGCGAAGTCGGGATGCACGCGTTCCACTTCACGAAACGCGACGACGGCAGCTTCGACGTCGACGGGCTGCGCGACGCGCTCCACGCCTTCGCGCAACGCGACCGCTGATGCTCTTCGTCTTCGACATGGACCAGGTGCTCTTCGAGTACGACTGGCAGCGCCGGATGTCCGTGATGACCGAGCTGACAGGTTTGAGCCTGACCGAGCTGAGGGACCGGTGGTGGAACGCTGCGGGCGAGGGCGCCGCCGAGGCCGGAGCGTATCCGTCGGCGGACTCCTACCTGGCCGCGCTCTGCGACGCGCTCGGGACCAGCGTGTCGGAGCGCGACTTCCTGCGTGCTCGCGGCGGAGCGATGACGGCGTGGCCGGTCTCGCTGCAGGCGGTCGCCCGCGCGGCCTCGTACGGCACCGTCACCCTGCTCACCAACAACGGCCCGCTGGTGGGCGAGAATCTGGCGACGCTCGCGCCCGAGCTGGTGCCGTTGTTCGGCGAGGCACACCTGTTCGCCTCGTCCGACTACGGCGCCCGCAAGCCCGACCCGGTCGTGTTCGAGCGGGTGCTGGAGAGGTACGGAGCGGAGCCGTCCGAGACGTTCTTCGCCGACGACCTGCCGGAGAACGTGGCGGGGGCCGCATCCGTCGGCATCGCGGCCCACCTGTTCCGCACCCCGGCGGCGCTGCTCGCCGCCGTCGACGCGTTCGCTCACGCCCCCGCTCACGCTCCCGCTCCCGCTCCCGCTCCCGCTCGCGCTCCCGCCATCGAGTCCGGAGTTGCTGGGTCGAATCGAGCGATTTCGACCGATTAACTCCGGACTCGGTGGCGGGTGGCGGGTGGCGGGTGGCGGGTGGCGGGTGGCGGCTAGCGGCGACCGGCCTTGCGGCGGAACAGCCAGGCGGCCCAGATGTAGGCGCCGACCGTGATCAGCAGGCACCAGCCCACCGCCCACCAGGCCCGGTCGCCGACCGGAGTGCCGAACAGCAGCGCGCGGATCGTCTCGATCACCGGGGTGATCGGCTGGTTGTCGGCGAACCACTGCAGCCACTCCGGCATCGTGTCGGTGGGCACGAAAGCGCTGGACAGGTACGGGACGAACAGCAGGGCGAACCCGTAGCCGCTCGCGGCAGCGGTCGTGCGGGCGGCCAGGCCGATCGCGGCATACAGCCACGTGATGGCGAGGATGAACAGGGCGATCATCCCGATCGCACCGAGCCAGGCGAGCGGTCCGGCGGTCGGACGGAACCCGACCAGCAACGCGACGCCGATCACCACGCCGGTGGCCATCAGGTTGCGGGCGAGACTCGCGACGACGTGACCGGTGATCACTCCGTTCGCGCGCAACGGCATCGTGCGGAACCGGTCGACGATCCCGTTGGTCATGTCGTCCGCCACGTCGACCGCCGTGCTCGACGAGCCGAAACCGGCGCAGAGCAGGATGATCCCCGGTACGACGTAGTTCACGTAGCCTCCGCCGCTGTCGAGCGCTCCCCCGAACACGAAGGTGAACAGGAGCATCAGCATGATGGGGAGCACGATCGCCATCGTGAGCGCTTCGACGTTGCGGAGCGTGTGGCGGATGCTCCGGCCCACGAAAACGAGGGTGCTCGTGGCGCCGGAGACGGCACGGTCGGCCGGTGCGGCGACCGCGACGGGGCGGGTGTCGAGTGCGACGGTCATCGGATGACCTCCAGTTCTTCTGCGGCGGCGGTGGTGGTGTCGTGCGAGGCGGTGAGGGCGAGGAACACGTCGTCCATGCTCGGCTTCCGGATGCTGACGCTCGCGCCCGGCACGCTCGCCGCGTCGAGCACATCGATGGCCGTGCGCAGTCCCTGTACCGTGCCGTCGGTGGGGAGCTCGCGCACGATCTCGTCGTCCGGGTTCCGGAGCTCGACGACTTCTCCCCCGACGCGCCCCTTGAGCTCGGCGGCCGTGCCCTGGGCCACCACCCTGCCGTGGTCGATGACGGCGATGCGGTCGGCGAGCAGGTCGGCCTCCTCCAGGTACTGCGTCGTGAGGAAGATCGTGATGCCCTGCGCGGCGAGCCCGAGGATCATCGTCCAGAGGGTCTGCCTGCTGCGGGTGTCGAGACCGGTCCTCGGCTCATCGAGGAAGATGACCGGCGGCGTCGCGACCAGGCTGATCGCGAGGTCGAGCCGCCGCCGCATTCCTCCCGAGTACGTCCTGACCCGCTTGCGGGCGGCATCGGCGAGGTCGAAGCGCTCGATGAGTTCGGCGGCCCTGGCGCGAGCATCCGGAGCGCTGTAACCGGAGAGGCGCGCCATCATCCGGAGGTTCTCTTCGCCCGTGAGCACCTCGTCGACCGCTGCCGACTGGCCGGTGAGGCTGATGGCGCGCTTGACGCTGTCGCGGTCGGCGACCACGTCGTGACCGTCGACGCTGGCCGTGCCGGAGTCCGGGGCGACGAGCGTGGCCAGGATGTTGATGAGCGTGGTCTTGCCGGCCCCGTTCGGCCCGAGCAGCGCGAAGACGGTTCCTGCCTGCACGCGCAGGTCGATTCCGTCGAGGACGCACTGGTCGCCGAACGATTTGCGGAGGTCGCTGACCTCGATGGCGTTGGCTGCCATGATCGTTTCCTTTCTCGTTCTTCTAGGATGGTTCTTCTGCGTATTGCGCAAACTGTTTATGTCGCATACGGTTTTGTTTAAGTAATACACAGTTCTAGGATGGGTGTCAACGACCGACCAGGAAGGCGGCAGACATGGCCGACGCCGTCGAAGACGCGCTCCCCCGCGCCGTCGCCCTCAGCTGGGGAGTCGCCGAGCGCCCCCAGCGCGGGCCGAAACGCGAGCTCAGCATCGAGCGCATCGTCGAGACCGCCATCGAGATCGCCGACACCGAAGGGCTTCCGGCCGTCTCGATGAGCAAGATCGCGACCACGCTCGGCTTCACGACGATGTCGCTCTACCGCTACGTCACGAGCAAAGACGACGTGCTTCTGCTCATGCAGGATGCCGTGTGCGAGATCCCGATCCCGCCCGACGACGAGATCACCGACTGGCGGGCCGGGCTGCGCGAGTGGGCGGGGGCGTCGATCCACGTCATCCGAGCGCATCCGTGGTTCCCTGACATCCCCATCTCGGGGATGCCGCTGATGCCGAACAATCTCGCTGTGCTCGACTGGGGTCTGCGCGTGATGCAGGGGCTGCCGCTCACCGATCCCGAGAAGATGTCGACGGCGCTGCTGCTCAGCTCGTATGCGCGTGCGGTGGGTGTGGTGGAGCGCGACGTGTCGCAGGCCCGCGAGAAGGCGACTCAGCCGGCACCGCGGGGCGAAGCGTTCACCGAGGCGCTGTCCGAGCTCGTCACCGACGTGCGGTTCCCCTACCTGGCGCCGCTGGTGCGCTCCGGCGTCTATGCCGACTCGGAAGGCGACGACGAGCAGGACGACTTCGCCTTCGGCCTGGAACGCATCCTCGACGGCATCCAGCATTACGTGGATGCTCGCGCAGCAGGCAGGCCCGTCGCGGCCGCCGAGCCGCGACCCGAGCCGGTGCCCTACGACAAAGCGGTGCGGGAAACGGCGAAAGCGCGTCGCGAGGCCGAGAGCAGACTGCGTGACGCGCGCAAGCGGGAGCGGGACGCGATCGCGAAGGCGCGCGAGCGGCAGGCGAAGGCCGAGGAGAAGGCGGCTGCGAAGGGAGCTGGGAAGGGTTCAGGGAAGGACGCGATGGGGTAGGACCGGGCGCGCGGAGCGGACGCTGGGGCGCGACTGAGTAGAGAACCCGCGCGTCAGCGCACGGCGGTCGTCGTACGATCGCGCAGGGTGAGGTCGCGATGAGTCGAGGCAGCGCGCCAGCCGTCGGCCGTCAGGATGTCGCGGATCTCCTGGCCCTGCAGCTCGCCGTGCTCCAGCACGAGCGTGCCGCCAGGGTGCAGCAGCCGCTGGGCGACCTGCGAGATGGTGCGCACCACATCCAGCCCGTCCTGGCCGCCGTAGAGCGCGGCCGGCGGGTCGAAGAGACGCACTTCCGGGTCCCGCGGGATCGCCTCGGCCGGAATGTACGGCGGGTTGGAGACGACGACGTCCACGGTTCCATCGAGGTCGGGCAGGGCATCCGCGAGGTCGACGAACACGACCCGGGCGTTCGCCGCACCCGACTCCTCGACGTTTCGGCGGGCCCAGATGAAGGCCTCGGGCGAGTTCTCCACGGCCAGGATGCGCGCCTGGGGCACCTCGGTCGCCATGGCGAGGGCGATGGCGCCGCTCCCCGTTCCGAGGTCGACGCCGATCGGTTCCGGACTCGGGACGGCCCGCAGCGCGTCGATGGCGAACTGCGCGACCTGCTCGGTCTCGGGCCGCGGCACGAAGACGCCGGGACCGACGGCGAGTTCGAGCGAACGGAAGGGCGCGCGCCCGGTGATGTGCTGCAGGGGTTCGCGGGCGGCCCGCCGCTCGGTGAGCTCGCGCACGCGAGCGGTGTCGTTTTCGCCGATCTCCGACCCCATGAGCGCGAGGGCCTGGATGCGCCCCCTCCCTTCGCCGAGAACGTGGCCGATCAGGAGTTCGGCGTCGACCTCGGGGTCGGGGACGCCGGCGCGCGCGAGCACGCCGGACACCTCGTCGCGAAGGGTGCCGATGGAGAGGAGAGAGGAGTCGGGTGGGGTCATCGCCCGTCGAGCCTAGCGGGCAAGTCCGGGGGCGTCACAACGAGCCCGGGACCGGTCCGGAAGATTAGAGTGGTGACGCCCATCTCATCTCGCCATAAGGAAGAGGCCATGACAGGTCACATCTACGAGAACATCACCGAAGCGGTCGGCAAGACCCCGCTCGTGAAGCTGAACCGGCTCACGGAGGGGCTGAACGCCACGGTGCTCGGCAAGCTCGAGTTCTACAACCCCGCCGGCAGCGTGAAAGACCGCATCGGCGTGGCCATCGTCGATGCGGCGGAGAAGTCGGGCGCCCTGCGTCCCGGCGGCACGATCGTGGAAGGCACGAGCGGCAACACGGGCATCGCGCTCGCGATGGTCGGTGCGGCGCGCGGATACAAGGTGATCCTGACGATGCCGGAGACGATGAGCAAGGAGCGGCGCGTGCTCCTGCGCGCGTTCGGCGCGGAGATCGTGCTCACCCCCGGACCCGACGGGATGCGCGGCGCAGTCGAAACGGCCAAAGAGATCGTGGCGTCCACCGACAACGCGATCTGGGCGCAGCAGTTCGCGAACGAGGCGAACCCGGCGATCCACCGTGCGACGACCGCGGAGGAGATCTGGGCGGACACCGACGGTGGAGTCGACATCTTCGTCTCGGGCGTGGGAACCGGTGGCACGATCACCGGCGTCGGCCAGGTGCTCAAGCAGCGCAAGCCCGGGGTGCAGGTGGTCGCGGTCGAGCCGCTCGACTCCCCCATCCTGAACGGCGGCAAACCGGGACCGCACAAGATCCAGGGCATCGGCGCGAACTTCGTTCCCGAGATCCTCGACACGACCGTCTACGACGAAGTGATCGACGTGTCGTTCGACGACTCGATCGAGGTGGCCAAGAAGCTCGCGAGCGAGGAAGGCATCCTGGCCGGCGTCTCGTCGGGCGCGATCGTCTGGGCCGCCCTCGAACTGGCGAAGCGCCCGGAGAACGCCGGAAAGACCATCGTCGCGGTCGTGGCCGACACCGGTGAGCGGTACATCTCGACGCCGCTCTGGGCCGACCTGCTCGACTGAGCATCCATGGCGTTCCTCTCCCGCCCCCGCGAAGACATCGCGAACGCGCGCAAGCACGACCCCGCGGCGCGCAACGCTGTCGAGATCTCTCTCGCATACTCGGGGTTGCACGCCGTGTGGTCCTACCGCCTCGCGCACCGGATGTGGCGGGCCGGCCTGAAAACGCCGGCCCGCCTCCTCTCGCAGTTCACGCGGTTCCTGACGGGGATCGAGATCCACCCGGGCGCGACCATCGGCCGCCGGTTCTTCATCGACCACGGGATGGGGGTGGTGATCGGCGAGACGACGTGGATCGGCGACGACGTGATGCTCTACCACGGGGTCACTCTCGGCGGCCGCGGCAGCGGGCACGGCAAGAGACACCCGACGGTCGAGAGCGGGGTGACGATCGGCGCGGGTGCGAAGGTGCTCGGGGCGATCACGATCGGGACCCGCACGGTCATCGGGGCCAACGCCGTGGTGGTGCACGACGCGCCGGCGGACTCGGTGCTCACCGGGGTGCCGGCGCGAGCCCGCCCGCGTTCCGGGCACGAGGCGATCGCCGGCGACGAGTGGATCGACCCCGCCATCTACATCTAGCAGCGCCGAGCCCGTCTGGCCGGCGACGAGTGCAGAAGTGCGGTCAGTCCTCGGTGCCGAGATCGGCCAGGCGCGCCTCCTCGTCGGCAAGGATGCACGACTCGATCACGGGCTCGAGGGCGCCGTTCATGACGGCGTCGAGGTTGTAGGCCTTGTAGCCCGTGCGGTGATCGGCGATGCGGTTCTCGGGGAAGTTGTAGGTCCGGATGCGCTCCGAGCGGTCCATGGTGCGGATCTGGCTCTTGCGCACGGCCGCGGCTTCAGCGTCGAGCTCCTCCTGCTGGCGCGCGAGGACGCGGGCACGCAGCACGCGCATCCCCGCCTCGCGGTTCTGCAGCTGGCTCTTCTCGTTCTGCATGGCCACGACGATGCCGGTCGGAAGGTGCGTGATGCGCACGGCGGAGTCGGTGGTGTTCACCGACTGGCCGCCGGGACCGCTCGACCGGTAGACGTCGATCTTGAGGTCGTTCTGGTTGATCTCGACCTCTTCGGGCTCGTCGACTTCGGGGAAGACGAGCACGCCGGCGGCGGAGGTGTGGATGCGCCCCTGCGACTCGGTGGCCGGCACACGCTGCACACGGTGCACGCCGCCCTCGTACTTGAGGTGCGCCCACACGCCTTCGGCGGGGTCGGACGAGTTGCCCTTGATGGCCAGCTGCACGTCTTTGATGCCGCCGAGGTCGCTGGAGGTCTGCTCCAGGATCTCGGTCTTCCACCGCTTCGACTCGGCGTAGTGGAGGTACATGCGCAGGAGGTCGGCGGCGAACAGCGCGGACTCCGCACCGCCCTCACCCATCTTGATCTCCATGATCACGTCGCGGCTGTCGTTCGGGTCGCGCGGGATGAGCAGACGACGCAGCTTCTCACCGGACTCGGCCAGGCTCTCCTCGAGCCCCGGGATCTCCTCGGCGAAGGTCTCATCCTCCGCAGCGAGCTCCTTGGCGGCGGCGAGGTCGTCGTCGAGCTGCTTCCACTGGTTGTACGACGCGACGATGCGGCTGAGCTCCGCGTAGCGGCGGTTGACCCGCTTGGAGCGCACGGGGTCGCCGTGCAGCTCGGGGTCGGCCAGCTGCTCCTGCAGGTCGTCGTGCTCGGCGATCAGGCCGTTCACCGATTCGAACATCGCGTCTTCCTCACTCTGTTGCTGCTGTCTCCGGGCAGTCGATACTGTCTCCGGGCAAGGAAAAGTGCCCGCCCGCCCCGGCTGAGCCAAGGTGGACGGGCACTCTCAAAGCTAACGGTGGTCGTGCTCGCTGGAGTGCGAGTGCGCCGTTCCGTGGCCGTTGACCGGAGCCGCGGGCATCGACTTCTGCACCTGCATCAGGAACTCGACGTTGCTCGTGGTCTCCTTGAGGCGGCCGAGGACGATCTCGAGCGCCTGCTGCTGGTCGAGCCCGGCGAGGGCGCGGCGCAGCTTCCAGGTGATCTTGACCTCGTCGGCGCCCATGAGCATCTCTTCGCGGCGGGTGCCGGAGGCGTTGACGTCGACAGCCGGGAAGATGCGCTTGTCGGCCAGCTGGCGCGACAGGCGGAGCTCCATGTTTCCGGTGCCCTTAAACTCCTCGAAGATGACCTCGTCCATCTTGGACCCGGTCTCGACGAGCGCCGAGGCGAGGATCGTGAGCGATCCTCCGTGCTCGATGTTGCGGGCTGCGCCGAAGAAGCGCTTGGGCGGGTAGAGCGCCGAGGCGTCGACACCACCCGAGAGGATGCGACCGGATGCCGGCGCGGCCAGGTTGTACGCACGGCCCAGGCGGGTGATCGAGTCGAGCAGCACGACGACGTCGTGGCCCAGCTCCACCAGACGCTTGGCGCGCTCGATGGCGAGCTCGGCGACCGTGGTGTGGTCTTCGGCAGGACGGTCGAAGGTGGAGGCGATGACCTCGCCCTTCACCGTGCGCTGCATGTCGGTGACCTCTTCGGGACGCTCGTCCACCAAGACGACCATGAGGTGGACCTCAGGGTTGTTGGTGGTGATGGCGTTGGCGATCTGCTGCATCACGATGGTCTTGCCGGCCTTGGGCGGCGCGACGATGAGGCCGCGCTGACCCTTGCCGATCGGGGCGACCAGGTCGATGATGCGCTGCGTGATCTTGCCGGGCTCGGTCTCGAGACGCAGACGCTCCTGCGGGTACAGCGGCGTGAGCTTGCCGAACTCGACGCGTCCCGCTGCCTCCTCGATTGTCTGGCCGTTGATCGAGTCGACCTTGACGATCGCGTTGTACTTCTGGCGGCTGTTGTTCTCGCCCTCGCGCGGCTGGCGGATGGCGCCGACCACGGCGTCGCCCTTGCGCAGGTTGTACTTCTTCACCTGGCCGAGGGAGACATAGACATCGCTGGCGCCGGGCAGGTAGCCCGAGGTGCGCACGAACGCGTAGTTGTCGAGGACGTCGAGGATGCCCGCGACAGGGATCAGCACGTCGTCGTCGGCGATCTCCGGCTCGAGGTCGTCGTTGCCGACTCCTCCGCGACGCTTGCGGTCGCGGTAGCGGCTGCGGCCCGAACGGTCGGACTCGGCCTGCGCCTGAGCGTCGTTCTGCGGACCGTTGTTGCGGTTCTGCTGGCCGTTGCGGCCCTGCTGACCGCTGTCGCCGCGCCCGGACTCGTCGTAGTCGCGATCGCGATCGCGATCGCGATCGCGGTCGCGCTGACCCTGCTGGTTCTGGTTCTGCTGGTTCTGGCCCTGCTGAGCCTGACCCTGCTGACCCTGCTGGCCCTGACCCTGCTCGGCGCCCTGGCTGTTCTTGTTGCGGTTGCGGTTGCGGTTGCGGCCCTGACGGGGCTGCTGCCCCTGCTCGCCCTGGCCCTGCTCGCCGCTCTGGCCCTGCTCGCCGCCCTGAGCGTCCTGAGCATCCTCAGCGAAGCCGTCGGCCTGCTCGGCCCGGTCCTGCTGAGCGCTCTGCTCGTTCTGCTCGCCCTGACCACGGCCACGACGGCGTCCGCCGCGCTGCTGACCCTGCTCGGCCGGCTTCTCGTCGGCGGGCGACTCGGCGCCCTGCGTGCCCTGCGCCTGCTGTGCGGCGTTCTCGCGGGAGGCGAGCGCCGAGTCGAGCAGTGCGTCGACATCCGGGATCAGCGCGTCGACACCGGTGCTGCCGGAGTTGACGTGGGTCGCTGCCGGGACGCCGGCGCCGACGGCGTCGGCGCTGGTCGCACGCCGCGAACCGCGACGACGCGGCGCACCGGTCTCCGCGGGGGCCTGGGCCGCTGCGTCGGGCAGCACAGCCTCGCCGACGTGCGGCTCGGCCGAGACGGGCTCGGCGATGAGCGGCTCGAGGAGCACCTGCGACGCCGCGGTCGCGTGCTCGACGGGCTCGACGGCATCGCCGGGCACGGCTGCGTCGCCGGAACCGGTCGGCGCACTGGCGGCACGGGCGGCCGAGATGGCCTCCACGAGCTCGCCCTTACGAAGTTTGTTGGCGCCCTGCAGACCCAGCTGAGAAGCGAGAGCCTGAAGCTCCGCCACCTTGAGGGTCGCCAGATCGCTGGTGTCCACGCCCCCGGCGTGGAGTTTGACATCAGTCACAGAAGAGGATTCCTTTCCCCCGACATGCGTCTTTCGCAGTCGTATGGAGCGCTCGTCACATGAACTGCCCTGTGATCGATGGAGCTCGCTCGATGCGTTCTGATCCGCTCGACGTGGCTCCCCGATTGTTATTCGGGTACTCAGGTAGGAGTGACGGCATGATTGCTAGAAGTCACCCGAAGATCAGATTCGCTCGTGACGCGGTTTTCTGCGGGTGCGGCGTCAGTTTACCACCATTGGCGACAGGCTTTTGACCTCCGCCGCCGGTGTGTCCGGTCTAAGCCGCCGGCGTATCCGACGACACCCCGGCATCCGCGCGATCGGTGGCGAGGGCGGCGACCGTCGCGCCCTTGAAGTCGACCGCGAGCATCAGCGGCTGCCAGCGGGTCTCCGCCTTCTGGGCGACGAGTTCCGCTGCGGCGAGGCGCTGGCTCGGGTCGCTGCACAGCACGAGGATCGACGGCCCCGCGCCCGAGACGACGGCCGCGAAGCCGTTCTCGCGCAGCAGGGTGATCAGCCGATCGGTCTCCGGCATCGCCGAGGCGCGGTAGCTCTGGTGGAGCTTGTCCTCGGTGGCGGCGTGCAGCAGTTCGGGGCTCTGGATGAGGGCCGCGACCAGCAGGGCCGAGCGCGAGACGTTGAAGACGGCGTCCTCGTGGGGAACCGACTGCGGCTGCAGGCTGCGGGCGAGCGCCGTGGACATGACGTGCTCCGGCACGAACACCAGCGGCGAGACGCCACGGTGCACGATGAGCTTCTTGAACCGCGGCCCCTCCGGTGTGACCCACGCGATGGTCAGGCCGCCGAACAGGGCGGGCGCCACGTTGTCCGGATGCCCTTCCATGTCGTTGGCGAGAGCGAGCAGCCCTTGCGCGTCGATGTCGACGATGCCGTCGAGCAGTCCCTTCGCCGCCATGATGCCGGACACGATCGCCGCGCCGGACGATCCCATCCCCCGTCCGTGCGGGATGTTGTTCCGTGCGACCAGGTCGAGCCCGGGCATCGGATGCCCGACGGCCTGAAAGGTGTGCGCGATCGCCCGCACGACGAGGTTGGACTCGTCGGTGGGGACTTCTCCGGCCCCCACGCCGATCACGTCGACCGTCGCTCCCGGCTCGTCGCGCACAGTGACCTGCAGCTCGTCATAGAGCGCGAGTGCCAGACCGAGGGTGTCGAAGCCGGGGCCGAGGTTGGCGCTCGTCGCGGGGACCTTGACCGTGACCGCACGCCCGCGAAGGTCGCCGGCCGAGGAGGTCACGCGCTCGCTCCCGCGACCTCGGTGCTCGGGGTCAGTCCGAGCACGGCCGCGATGGCGGTCGTGTCGACCGGCACGACGGTGGGCTGGACGTCGGAGCCGTCTGCGGTGCGCAGCGCCCACTGGGGGTCCTTGAGGCCGTGGCCGGTGACGGTCAGCACGACGGTGGCGCCGGCCGGGATGACCCCGGCCTCGGAGCGCTCGAGGAGTCCTGCGACACTGATCGCGGACGCCGGCTCGACGAAGATGCCGACCTCGGCCGAGAGGATGCGGTGGGCGGCGAGGATGGCCGAGTCGTCGATGGCCCCGAAGTAGCCGTCGCTGTCGTCGCGGGCGTTGAGCGCGAGCTCCCACGAGGCCGGGTTGCCGATGCGGATGGCCGACGCGATGGTCTCCGGGTCTTTGACGGGGTGACCGAGCACGATCGGTGCGCTGCCGGAGGCCTGGAAGCCGAACATCCGGGGCAGCTTGGTGGCCTCGCCGCGCAGCAGCTCCTCGGTGTACCCGCGGTGGTACGCGGTGTAGTTGCCCGCGTTGCCGACCGGGACGATGTGGAAGTCGGGTGCGTCGCCGAGGACCTCGACGACCTCGAAGGCGGCCGTCTTCTGGCCTTCGATGCGGTCGGGGTTCACCGAGTTCACGAGGTGCACCGGGTAGTGCGTGGCGAGGTCGCGCGCGATCTCGAGGCAGTCGTCGAAGTTGCCCTGCACCTGCAGCAGTTGAGCGTTGTGGGCGATGGCCTGGCTGAGCTTGCCCATCGCGATCTTGCCTTCCGGCACCAGCACGACGGCCTGGATGCCCGCGTGGGTCGCGTACGCGGCAGCGGAGGCCGAGGTGTTCCCGGTCGATGCGCAGATGACGGCTTTCGCTCCGTGCTCGACGGCCTTGGAGATGGCCATCGTCATGCCGCGGTCCTTGAACGACCCGGTGGGGTTCATGCCCTCGAACTTCACGTAGACGTTCGCTCCGGTGCGTGCGGACAGCGCCGGGGCGGGCAGGAGCGGCGTGCCGCCCTCGCCGAGCGTCACGATCGGAGTGGCGTCGCTGATGTTCAGGCGGTCCGCGTATTCACGCAGCACCCCGCGCCACTGACGACTGTTCGCTTTTTCGGGCATTACGATCCTTCGACTCGGAGTACGGATGAGACGGCTGTGACGACATCGCTCGCCGCCAGGGCCTCGACGGTGGCCGCCAGCGCCGCTTCCTCGGCTTCGTGCGTGCCGATTACCAGGGTAGCGGTGGGGGCCGCGTGCCCGTGAACCGGTGTGCGCCCGTGATCCGCTGCGTTGCGGGAGATGACGACGGCGCCGGTGGCGGTGGGCACCGACTGCTGCACCGTCTCGACGCTCACGTCGCCGTCGCTGAGGATGCGGGCGACGGTCGCCAGCACTCCGGGCTGGTCGGCGATCTCGAGGGTGATCTGGTAGCGGGTGACGACGCGGCCGATGTCGAGCACCGGAAGCTGCGCGTGGGTCGACTCCGCGACTCCGGGACCGCCGGCCACGTGGCGACGGGCGGCCGAGACGAGGTCGCCCAGGACGGCGGATGCGGTCTCCACTCCCCCGGCGCCGGCGCCGTAGAACATGAGGTCGCCGGCGGCTGCCGACTGCACGAACACCGCGTTGTGCGCTCCGTGAACGGCGGCCAGTGGATGCTCGCGCGAGATCAGCGCCGGATAGACCCGCGCCGACACCCCTTCTTCGCCGGTCTCGGGATCGGTCAGGCGCTCGCAGATCGCCAGGAGCTTGATGACCGAGCCGTTCTCCCGCGCGGCGTCGACCTGAATCGTGCTCACTCCGGTGATGCCTTCGCGGTACACCGATTCGAGGGGAACCGTGGTGTGGAAGGCGAGACTCGCGAGGATCGCGGCCTTCTGCGCGGCGTCGTAGCCGCCGATGTCCGCGGTCGGGTCGGCTTCGGCGTATCCGAGCTCGGTCGCGGTGGCGAGCGCCGCGGCGAGGGTGTCGCCGTTCACGTCCATGCGGTCGAGCACGAAGTTGGTGGTGCCGTTGACGATCGCGAGGATGCGGTTCACGCGATCGCCGGCGAGGCTGTCGCGCAGCGGGCGGATGATCGGGATGGCGCCGCCGACCGCCGCCTCGTAGTAGAGCTGTGCGCCGACCTGCTCGGCCGCCTCGAACAGTTCGGGGCCGTGGGTCGCGAGCAGCGCCTTGTTGCCGGTGATCACGTCGGCGCCCGAGTTCAGCGCCTGCAGCACGTAGCCGCGGGCCGGTTCGACGCCGCCCATGAGCTCGATCACGATGTCGGCGCCGAGGATGAGCGAGGACGCATCGGTGGTGAAGAGCTCGCGCGGCAGGTCGACGTCGCGCTGTGCGTTCACGTCGCGTACTGCGATTCCCACCAGTTCGAGGCCGGCGCCGGCCCGCGAGGCGAGCTCGTCACCCTGCTCGAGGAGGAGGCGCGCGACCTGCGAGCCGACGGAGCCGGCTCCCAGCAGCGCCACCCGGAGACTGCGGTACTCGATCATTTCGCTCCCTCGACTTCGCGATCTCCTGTGGGCGGACCCGAGTACGCGGCATCGCGCGCCAGCAGGTCGGCCTCGGTCTCGCCCCGCACGATCACGCGCGAGACGCCGTCGCGCACCGCGATCACGGCGGGACGGCCGACGTAGTTGTAGTTGCTCGCCAGCGACCAGCAGTAGGCTCCGGTCGCCGGGACCGCGAGCAGGTCGCCCGCCTCGACGTCGGCGGGCAGGTAGTCGGCCTCGACGACGATGTCGCCGCTCTCGCAGTGCTTGCCGGCGATGCGCACGAGCGCGGGAGGCGCATCCGTGACCCGGCCGGCGATGCGCACGGAGTAGTCGGCGCCGTAGAGGGCGGGACGGGCGTTGTCGCTCATGCCGCCGTCGACGCTGACGTAGCGCCGCACCGCTGTCTCGCCGTCGTCCTGGTACGACACCGGCACGTCTTTGATGGTTCCGGCCGAGTAAAGGGTGAGGCCGGCGGTTCCGATGATCGAGCGGCCCGGTTCGAAAGCGACGACCGGCAGTGGGATGCCCAGCTCCGAGCATCCGGATGCCACGGTCTCGGCGATGCGCGATGCGAGCTCGCCGATCGGCGACGGGTCGTCGGCGGTCGTGTACGCGATGCCGAAGCCCCCGCCGAGGTTCAGCTCGGGCACGGCGCCTCCGGCGAGCAGCTCTCTGTGCACCGCCAGCAGGCGGGCAGCCGACTCGGCGAACCCGTCGGATCCGAAGATCTGCGAACCGATGTGACAGTGCAGGCCGAGGAACTCGAGCCCGCCGAGCTCCCGGATGCGCGCGACGGCGGCCGGAGCGTCGGTGAGGCCGATCCCGAACTTCTGGTCTTCGTGCGCGGTCGCGAGGAAGGCGTGCGTGTGCGCGTGGACGCCGCTGTTCACCCGCAGCCGGACCCGCTGCGTGCGGCCGTGCCGGGAGGCGGCCTCGGCGACGCGCTCGATCTCCTGCAGGCTGTCGATGATGATGGCGCCGACGCCGGCCGAGACGGCACGGTCGATCTCGGCGAGCGACTTGTTGTTGCCGTGGAAGCCGAGACGGGCGGGCTCGACCCCGGCCGCGAGCGCGACGGCCAGTTCGCCGCCGCTGCAGACGTCGATGTTGAGGCCGGCCGCGTCCATCCAGCGAGCGACCTCGATGCTGAGGAACGCCTTGCCTGCGTAGTAGACCTTGGCGCTCGACCCGACGCGCTCGAACGCGGCGGTGAACGCGGCGAGCACCTCGGCGGCGCGCTCACGGGCGTGCGCCTCGTCGACGACATAGATCGGGGTGCCGTAACGGGCGGCCAGTTCGGAGGCTCTGACACCGCCGACGGTCAGCTCACCGTCGACCCGGGCGACGGTGCGCGACCACAATTCGGGCGCGAGCGAGTTCGCGTCGCCCGGAACGGCGAGCCATTCCGGAGCGAGCGGATTCGCTGATGCGTTCGGATACGAAGCCACGGGGATAACCTCACGGGTGGGGACGAGTGGGGGTCTCTCGGGCGAGCGGACCCGGCTTGGTCCCTGAAGCCACTGAAGTACCGGCAGTCTATCGAGGCTTTGCCGGGCGGTCCGACCGTGTTACGTCGGCTAGCAGCTGCCCTTGCTGCGCAGGGTGGCCTGGTCGAGGACCATGTTCTTCGCGTCGAGGTGGACGGTGGCATGGCCCGGCACGATGTCGATCTGGTTGACGCCGACGCCCTCGGGGAGGTACTGGGCGACGCAGACGGGGATCGGGCCGCGCTGGGTGATGGCGGCGACCAGTTTCGACAGGTCGAGGGCTCCCCCTCCCGTGGTGACTTTGGCGTCGACCGGCTGCAGGAGCACGGTCTTGCCCGCCGCCACCGGTTTGACGGTCACCTGGTAGCCGATGGGGAGCCCGAGGAGGTTGGCTGAGCCGTTGTAGGAGAGGATGCCCTTGCCGAGGGTCAGGTCTCCGGTGACACCCGGCACCGAGACCAGCTTGTTCAGCGAGGTCTGCGAGATCGAGAGGGTGCCGTCGACGGCCGAGACCGGCTTGGTGAGGTCGGACGGGACGCCGGTGGCGACGATCGTCGCGCTGAGCGGGGCATCCTGGACCATGAGCTCGGGGGCGTCGAGCTCCACCCGGTCGAAGGATCCGCTGAGGTACTGCTGGATGACAGATGCGCCGCCGATGTGCACGGAGACGTCGCCCGTCACGTTGGCGGGCAGGTTCTTCTCGATCTCGGAGGCGACCCGGTCTTCGGCGATCGAGCGCACCACGCCGTCGGCGACGAAGAACAGGACGACCAGCACGACGAGCGGTATGGCGATCCAGAGCAGGACGCGCCAGCCGCGCCCGCGCCGCCGCGGCGGGATCGGTCCGGGGTAGGTGCCGGGCAGCACCTCGGTCGGCTGGGCGTCGCTCATCGCGCTGTCCTCACATCCGGTCGGGTGCTGAGACCCCGAGCAAGCCGAGGCCGGTGCGGATGACCTGCCCGGTGGCGTCGTTCAGCCACAGGCGGGTGCGGTGCAGATCGGTCACCGCTTCGTCGCCGAGGGGGTTCACGCGGGTCGCCGCGTACCACGTGTGGTACAGCCCGGCGAGCTCTTCGAGGTACCGCGCGACCCTGTGCGGCTCGCGCAGTTCGGCCGCGAGCGCCACGATGCGGGGGAACTCCTGCAGCGCACCGAGCAGAGCGGACTCGCTCTCATCGGTGAGCAGCTCCGGCGCGAACCCGCTGCGGTCGACGCCGCTGGCGGCTGCGCGGGCCTCGACCGAGCGCGTGCGGGCGTGGGCGTACTGCACGTAGTAGACGGGATTCTCGTTGCTGCGCTTGCTCAGGAGGTCGAGGTCGATGTCGAGCTGGGAGTCGCTGGACGAGCGCACGAGCGCGTATCGTCCGGCGTCGACGCCCACGGCGTCCACCAGGTCGTCGAGGGTCACGATCGTGCCCGCGCGCTTCGACATCTTGACGGGTTGGCCGTCTCGGAGCAGATTGACCATCTGACCGATCAGCAGCTGCAGGTTGACGTTGGGGGTGTCGCCGAAGGCCTCCGCCATCGCCATCATGCGACCGACGTAGCCGTGGTGGTCGGCGCCGAGCATGATCAGGTTCTGCTCGAAGCCCCGCTCGCGCTTGTTCAAGTAGTAGCCGAGGTCGCCGGAGATGTAGGCGGGCTCGCCGTTGCTCCGGATGATCACGCGGTCGCGGTCGTCGCCGAACTCGGTCGTGCGCAGCCAGATCGCACCGTCTTCCTCGAAGATGTGCCCGAGATCGCGCAAGCGCTCGATGGCCCGGTCGACGGCCCCGGACTCGTGGAGCGAGTCTTCGTGGAAGTACACGTCGAAGTCAACGCCGAAGCCGTGCAGCTTCGACTTGATCTCGGCGAACATCAGCTGGGTCCCGATCGAGCGGAACACCTCCTGCTGCTCGACGCGCGGCAGGTCGGCCAGGTCGCCGTCGTACTGCGCCACCACCTGCTGGGCGATGTCGCCGATGTACGCACCGCCGTAGCCGTCCTCCGGCGTCGGCTCACCGAGATAGGAGGCGAGCAGGCTGCGCGCGAACCGGTCGATCTGCGAACCGTGGTCGTTGAAGTAGTACTCGCGGGTCACGTCGGCGCCCTCGGCCTGCAGGATGCGGGCGAGGCTGTCGCCGACAGCGGCCCAGCGCACGCCGCCCATGTGGATCGGGCCGGTGGGGTTGGCCGAGACGAACTCGAGATTGACCGTGAGGCCGTCGTAGAGGTGACCGCGGCCGTACTGGTCGCCGGCCTCGACGATGGTCTTGGCCAGCTGGCCGGCGGCGGCCGCGTCGAGACGGAAATTGATGAAGCCGGGCCCGGCCACCTCGGCCGAGGCGACACCCTCGATGGATGCTGCGGCCTCCGCGATCTCGGCGGCCAGCTCACGCGGGTTCGCACCGAGGCGCTTGGCCAGGCGCATGGCCACGTTGGAGGCCCAGTCGCCGTGCTCGCGGTTCTTCGGACGCTCCAGCGGGACGTCGTCGATCGTGACGGTGAGCTCGGGGAGGTCGGCGCCCGCGGCACGACGCCGTTCGACGATCGCGGTCACGATGTCGAGCAGGGAGGCGGAGAGGTCAGCGGGAGTCACGATCATCGATTCTACCGGGGAGCGGCGGAGCATCGATTGCGCAACGATCGCGGCGAACGTTGAGGTTTCGGATCGGCTCCGTTGATAGGGTCTTCGCGACGCGCGCCGAAGCGCTCTCGCGTAACGCGCCCCGCGCATCCGACCGCATCATCAAGAGGAACACGCCCCGCATGGTTCTTTCCGCTCGCTCTCGCTCTCGCTCCGTCCTCGTCGGCCGCACTGCAGCCGCTGTCGTCGCCGTGCTCGCCGGCGCACTGACGCTCAGTGCCTGCGCCCACTCTCCGGCGAAGCCCTCCGGCACTCCCTCCTCGGCGGCGACCATGGCCGCCGGCGGCGGCGCCTCCGCGACGCCGACACCGACCCCCACTCCGTCCGACCCGCCGACCCCGGTCACCCTCGCCTGCGACCAGATCGTCACCGCCGACCAGCTGTACGCGTTCAACCCGAACTACGGCGCCGACCCGGGGTACGCCCCCAAAGCCGGCTCGCTCGAGAAGAAGATCGCCGACTGGAAGGGCGCCACCTGCGGCTGGCTCAACCAGACCAGCAACGAGGTGATCGAGATCGCCGTCGCCAAGCCGCCGGCGAGTGAGCTCGAAAGTCTCAAGAACGCAGCCGTCACCTCCAGCCAGCCCGTTCCCACCTACGGCGTCCCGCCGCAGATCGAGGGCTACTTCAAACCCGGCACGGCCGGTGAGGTCCAGATCTTCCGTGGACCGTACTGGATCGTCGCGACCTCCACGGCCTTCTTCGAGCCGGGCGATCCTGCGCCACTGATGCAGAACGTGCTGGCCAACGTGCCGGCGAGCTGAGCCGCCGCAGAGCCGACCCGTCTCAGAGACCGGCGCGGGGATGCTAGCCTGGATGGGCACTCCTGGCCCCCATAGCTCAGGGGATAGAGCGTCTGCCTCCGGAGCAGAAGGCCGTAGGTTCAAATCCTACTGGGGGCACCGTTCGCCGGCCGGCTCACTGCGGCTGCTGCCAATCCTCATACTCTCCCGACAGCACGAAGTCGCGATGAAGGGCCGTCTGCGACAGCGCTGAGAGCAGAGCGAAACCGGCGAGGTCCGGCCAGCCGGCCGTCCAGGTGAGCCCGGATGCGATGCGCCACACGGTCGCGTCCGGTTCGGTCCGCAGGAGGCCGGCCACCTCACGGGCGCGCTCCAGCTGGTGCTCGGCGAGTGCCGCGGAGCGCTCGGCCAGACCGCGGAACGGTCGTTCGTGCCCGGGGCACGCCTCGCGGTCGTCGAGGACCGCGACCCGGCGCAGGGATCCGAGGTAGTCGGCGATCGGGTTCGAATCGCTCGCTCCACCCAGACCGAGGCCCGAGTTGATGGTGGGCAGCACGTGGTCTCCGGTGAAGACCAGGCCGGCATCCGGTTCGTCCAGGCAGATGTGTCCGGCGGTGTGTCCGGGGGTGTGCAGCACGCGCAGCCGTCGTCCGGGCACCGCGAGCTCGTCGCCGTGCGTGACCAGACGGTCCGCCGGGCGCCCGAGTCGGGGGACGGTCCGCGGAAGGTCGAGTTCGGCTCGGCGATCGGTGGGAACGCCCCACGCCTCCAGCGGCGGCGCGGGTGCAGGGGCGTCGAGGGCGGTCTGCTCCGCCGCGTGCATCACCAGCGTCGCTCCGGATGCGGTGCGCAACCGGTCGGCGCCGCCCAAGTGGTCGGCGTGCAGATGGGTGATGACGATCTGCGCCACGTCGTCGATGGTGTGTCCGATGGATTCGAAGGCGGCGCTCAGCCGTTCCTCGTTCTCGTCGGACGACCAGCCGGGGTCGACGACATGGACGCCGCCCCGGTCGTCCTCGATCAGGTAGCAGAGGCTGTACGGGATCGGGCCGCCCGGCATCGCGATCGGAACGATGTGGATGCCGGGCCGGAGCTGCTCCGGCCCGGTCATCCCCGCAATCGATGTCGGCACGGCCCTCCTCGGATCGCCTTCAGACTAGCTGGCGACGTCCTCGCGCTTCGGCAGCTTCCATCCGGGACGCACGTAGTGGCAGGTGTAGCCCCACGGGATGCGCTCCAGATAGTCCTGGTGCTCGGGCTCGGCCTCCCAGAACGGGCTGGCGGGCGTCAGCTCGGTGACGACTTTGCCCGGCCACAGCCCCGACGCGTCGACGTCGGCGATGGTGTCCTCCGCCACGCGCTTCTGCTCGTCGTTCTCGTAGAAGATCGCCGAACGGTAGCTGGTCCCGACGTCGTTGCCCTGACGGTCCTTGGTCGACGGGTCGTGGATCTGGAAGAAGAACTCCAGCATGTCGCGGTAGCTCGTCACCGACGGGTCGTAGACGATCTCGATCGCCTCGGCGTGGGTTCCGTGGTGCCGGTAGGTGGCGTTGGGAACGTCACCGCCGGTGTAGCCGACGCGGGTGTTCAACACTCCGGGGCGCTTGCGGATCAGGTCCTCCATGCCCCAGAAACAGCCTCCGGCGAGCACGGCCGTCTCAGTGGTGGTCTTGTCGGTGTCGGTCGTGGTCATCGGGTTGCCTCCTCGGCGTCGAAAAGCTGGCGGTACTCGCCGTAGCCGGACTTCTCCAGGTCGGCGAGCGGGATGAAACGGAGTGCGGCCGAGTTGATGCAGTAGCGCAGTCCACCGGCCTCGGCGGGGCCGTCGTCGAACAGATGGCCGAGATGGCTGTCTCCGTTGGTCGAGCGCACCTCGGTGCGCACCATGCCCCAGGTGCGGTCCTTCTTCTCGACGACGTTCGCAGGGTCGATCGGCGCTGTGAAGCTCGGCCAGCCCGACCGGCTGTCGTACTTGTCGACGGACGCGAACAATGGCTCGCCCGAGACGATGTCCACGTAGATGCCTGCGTCCTTGTTGTTCCAGAACTCGTTGCGGAAAGCCGGCTCGGTCGCCGCCTCCTGGGTGACCGCGTACTGCTTCGGCGTCAGCCGCGAGACAGCATCCGGGTTCTTGCGATACTCCTGCGTCACGTGTCCTCCTCGGGGACTGTGCGCGCCGCTGGCTGCGGGCGCGTTCATCTCATAAAACAAGGGTGCGCTTTATTAAGTTCCACGTCGATAGCAGCCACTCAGCGAACCCACAGCAATCGTCGCGGGGTGTTCATCGACACGGTCTGGTGCGACGGATGCGCGGCGGAGTAGCTTTCGGAGCACGGCCGTTCCGAGTCTTCGGAGGCTGCTGTCCCGTACGAGCGATCGCGAGTGAAAGGGAAACAACATGTCAGACAAACCCACCATCGTCCTCGTCCACGGAGCCTGGGCGGACGGCTCCAGCTGGAATGCCGTCTCCCGCGAACTCCAGTCCCAGGGCTTCACGGTGCAGACGCCGCCGAATCTGTTGCGCGGGCTGACCGGCGACGCGGCCTACATCGCCTCGTACCTCGCCCAGCGGACGAGCGGCCCCGTCGTCCTCGTCGGCCACTCGTACGGCGGCGCGGTGATCAGCGGCGCGGGCGCGGCAGGCGGCGACGTCAAGGCTCTCGTCTACGTGGACGCCTTCATGCCCGACGAAGGCGAGACGGTGTTCGCGATCCTGGGGGGCTCCGGATCGGCACTCGACGTTCCCGACCCCACCACCGTGCTCGACCTCGCCGGCTATCCGGGCGCGCCGGAAGGCGACGCCGAGGCCTTCCTCAAGCCGCAGACGGTCCACCAGTCGTTCGCCCAGGATCTGCCCGAGGCGGATCGGCTGCTGATCGCCTCGAGTCAGCGCCCGATCACCCTGTCGGCCAACACGACCCCGGCTGGAGCACCTGCCTGGAAGAGCATCCCGAGCTGGGCCGTCATCGGCACAGAAGACCGGGTCATCCCGCCGGCGGTCCAGCGCAGCATGGCGGAGCGCGCGGGGGCGACCATCACCGAGGTCGCGGCCTCGCACGTGTCGATGGTCGCGCAGCCGCAGGCCTCGATCGACGCGATCCTCGCGGCGGTCGCCTCGCTCGGCTGAGCCCACCATCGTGCGGCGCGGGCGGCGGCCGTCATTCCGGCCGGTCGCCCGGGTCGCGGGTGTCCCTGTCACCCGCGCCACCGGTGTCTGCTGCGCCACCGGTGCCGCCGGTGTCGGCGGGGCCGCCGGTGTCGCCGTCCCGCACGATCGGGATCGACTCCGTGAACTGCGCCGCACGATGCTCGCCGTCGGGTGTGCCGCTGAACAGTCGCGCGTCATCCTGGTTGCGGGAACGCGCGGGCGGCGTGGCGGGCTCCGGAGTCTCGACCATCTCCACGCGGGTGCGCGGAAGCGACGTGGCGCTGTACCGCTGCATCCAGTCGATCAGCCGCTCGCGCACCAGGCAGCGCAGGTCGAAGAGGGTCGGGGCGTCGCGAGCCGTGACCAGGATGCGCACCCGCACGTACCCGCCGACGGCATCCGTCACCTGCAGCACGCCGGTGCGGCCATCCCAGAGGTCGGTGCCGGCGAGCACACGGTTCAGCTCACCGCGCATCCCGCCGGGCGAGACGCGCCAGTCGAGGTCGAACTCCACGGAGCCGAGCAGTTCGCTGTGCTGCCGGGTCCAGTTCTCGAACGGCTTGGTCGTGAAGTAGTTCGACGGCAGCACCAGGCGCCGGTCGTCCCAGATGTGAACCACGACGTAGGTGAGCGTGATCTCCTCGATCGTCCCCCACTGCTGCTCGACGACCACGACATCGTCGATGCGGAGCGCGTCGCTGAACGCCAGCTGCAGCCCCGCGAACAGATTGCCGAGGGTCGACTGGGCCGCGACGCCGGCGATGATCCCGATCACACCCGCCGACGCCAGGATGCTCGCCCCGGCCGCCTGGAGCGGCGGGAAGGTCAGCAGAATGGCCCCCAGCCCGACGACCACGGCCGCGACGACCGTCAGACGACGGAGGATCAGCACCTGCGTCCGCACCTTCCGCGCGTACCGGTTGTCCGGAACGTCGAGACGATAGCGGCTCAGCCCGAGGTCTTCGACGAACACGGCGAGGGCTGCACCGAACCACACCCCGGTGGCGATCGCGGCGATGAGGAACGTGTGGTGGATGACGTCCCGCCACACGGCGGTCACGTCGGCGGGCAGGCTGATCGTGACGGCGATCCACAGCACGATCACGGCTAGGAAGAAGCGGAACGGGATGCGCGCGCGCTTGAGGAGCAGTTGGGCCCAGGCCCGGCGGTGAGCGGCGGCACGCAGGATCACTCCGGCCACCGCGGTGATGACGATGGCGGCCAGGATCGCCACGACGCAGGCGATCGCCAAGCCCGGCCAGGAACGCAGAACGAACACGGTGGGGGAACTCCTTCGAGGTCGGGTCTGCTGCGGAGTGTACGCGCTGTGCACGCGAGCCCGGCGCTCTGTACGCTGAGTCCGGCAGGCACGAGCGAAGGAGCGAGCATGGCAGCGACACGGACACTCTTCATCGGCGGCACCGGGGTCATCAGCTCCGCTTGCGTCGTTCGCGCGGTCGATGCGGGGCACGAGGTCACGGTGGTCAACAGAGGGGCCTCGACGACACGTCCGCTGCCGGAGGGCGTCGAGGTCCTGCACGCCGACATCCGTGATCCCGAGAGCGTCCACGCCGTGCTGGGCGAGCGCAGCTTCGATGTCGCCGCGGAGTTCCTGGCGTTCACGCCCGAGCACATCCGCACCGACTTCGACCTCTTCGAGGGGCGCGTCGGCCAGTACGTGTTCATCAGTTCGGCATCGGCGTACCAGACCCCGCCCGCCCGGCTTCCCATCACGGAGTCGACACCGCTGCGCAACCCGTTCTGGCAGTACTCCCGCGACAAGATCGCCTGCGAAGACCTTCTGATCGAGGCGTACCGCGAACGCGGCTTCCCGATCACGATCGTGCGCCCGTCGCACACCTACGACCGCACCACGATCCCCACGAGCGGCCATTGGACCGACCTCGACCGGATGCGCCGCGGAGCGCCCGTCGTCGTCCACGGCGACGGGTCGAGCCTCTGGACCATCACGCACAGCTCCGACTTCGCCGTCGCCTTCACCGGACTCCTCGGCCGCCCGGAGGCGGTCGGCGAGTCGTTCCACATCACGTCGGACGAGGCGCCCTCCTGGGACCAGATCTACCGCTATCTGGCCGAGGGGCTCGGCGTGGAGGCCGACCTCGTGCACGTGGCGTCGGAGTCGATCGCCGCGGTCGTCCCGGAGCTCGGCCCCGGGCTGATCGGCGACAAGGCGCACTCGATGGTGTTCGACAACAGCAAGGTCAAGACTCTGGTGCCGGAGTTCCGGGCGCGTGTGCCGTTCGCTCACGGTGCGGGCGAGATCGTCGACTGGTTCCTCGCCGATCCGTCGCGTCAGCGCGTGGACCGCGACCTCGACGCGGCGTTCGACCATCTGGCCGATCGCGCCCGCTCCTTCGGGAGCTGAGGTCCTGAGCGCCTACTGCGAGTAGCCGCTCGAACCGCTCATCGTGCCGCTCGTCGAACCGCTCGTCGAACCGCTGCCAGAGGGCGCTCCGATCTTGTCGCCGTCCGCTCCGACCGCCCACCAGAGACCGCCGACGCCTTGGCCCGTCACGTCGCCGACCGACGAATCGCCGGTGTACGTGTAGAGCGGCCATCCGTTGACGGTGACCTGCATCCGGCCGTCGACGGCGGCGATGGTGCCGACCGTGCCGGTGACGCCGTCGACCTTCGGCGCTGCCGAGGTCGTCTCGACGGCGGGCCACTGGGTCGAGCACGCGCCGCTGCACGCACTGCTCGTCGCGCCTCTGGTGTCGTGGTCGAACACGTAGACGGTGAGTCCTCTGCCGTCGACGAGGACCGTGCCGAGCGAGGTCGCCGCTGTCGCGAGAGCGACGCCGGACGACGAGCTCGACGACGAGGGCGGCGCGGACGGCGTCGACGACATCGAGCTCGCTCCGCCGCTCGTGCATCCGGTGAGTGCCAGAAGCGTGACGGCCGCCGCGCCGAGCACGATCCCGATTCTTCTGTTCATGGTGCGTTCCGTTCCGCTTCCGGGTGATTCGCCCTTGCTGAGACCACGAGATGCGGCGAGCGGCAGGTTCAGTGTTTTTCGGTCCGGTTCGAACTTCGTGACCTATTCGAGATGTCCGTGCGGAAACAGAAGCTTTACTATTAAGAAACTTTCCTGATACATTTCGGGATCACAATCGTTCCAACGAAGGGATGTGCGAGATGGCGTCCAAGCCGGTTCCGGGAACCCCCTCCTGGCTGCGCGAGACCAACGACCGCACCGCCCTCTCGCTGCTGCTCGAACACGGCGTGCTCACCCGCAGCCGCATCGGCGAGTTGAGCGGGCTCTCCAAGCCGACCGCCGCCCAGATGGTCTCGCGGCTCGAGAACGCCGGCCTCATCCACGCCGTCGGCGAGGTCTCCGGAGGCCGCGGCCCGAACGCCGCCAGCTACGCGGTCCGCACCGACCGGATGCTCGGCGTTGCCATCGACATCGACGCGCACGTGATGCGCTCCACCGTGGTCGACGCGAGCGGCCACGAGCATCCGATCGCCACCACCCCCCTCGCCAAAGCGGCCCGCGACCGCTCCCCCGAGACCGACGTGCGCGCAGCCATCGACGCGGCCTGCGACATCGCCGGCATCGCGAGCGCCACCGTCACGGCCGCCTGCATCGGCGTTCAGGGCGCCCTCGATCCGCGCACCGACGAGTTGAGCTTCATCGAGACCCTCCCCGGCTGGCCCAAGAAGGGCATCCGCAAGCACCTCGAAGACGCGCTCGGCCTCTCCGTGCACATCGACAACGACGTGAACCTCGCCGCCATCGCCGAACGAACGGACGGCGCCGGACGCGACACCGCCGGATTCGCCCTGCTCTGGATGGGAGAAGGCCTCGGCCTCTCCGTCGACCAGGGAGGCTCGGTGCACCGCGGAGCATCCGGGGGCGCCGGCGAGATCGGCTACCTGCCCATCCCCCGCAACGCCGCCGAGCTCGACCCGGATGCCGGCGACCTGCAGGACCTCATCGGCGGACCGACGGTCGCACGGCTGGCACGCGGGCTCGGGATGCGCGGCCGCGGCTTCACCGCGCTGGTCGAGGCCATCCCTGCCGCCCCGGAACGCGAAGCCCTCCTCGCCGAGCTCGCGCCGCGCATCGCCGTCGGCGTCATCCCGGTGCTCGCCCTGCTCGACCCGGAGCTGGTCGTGCTCGGCGGCCCCACCGGGAGCGCCGGAGGAGCCCGCCTGGCCGAGCTCGTCGGCAAGCACGTGCGCAAGGCCTGGGGTTCGGCCACCGTCGTCGCGACCGGCGTCCCCGAGCATCCGGTGCTGAGAGGCGCACGCGAACACCTGCTCGCAGAGGTGCGGACCGCACTGTTCGCCGAAGTGTCCAGGATCTCCGCCTGAGCCGCCCACCACCGAGAACCACCCACCATCGAGAACGCACCCACCCGCAGCACCATCACGAATCGGAATCAGTGAGGAACCAACCGTGAAACACCGTCCCCGTCACATCATCGCCGCCGTCGCGGTCACCGCGGCCGCGGCACTGACCCTCGCCGGGTGCTCCGGCGGAGGCAGCAGCAGTGGATTCGACTCCAGCACGCCGACGGACCTCTCGGGCACCGTCTCGTTCTGGCACTTCTTCTCCGACCGCGAGGCGAAGGTCATCCAGTCCGTCGTCGACGACTTCGAGAAGAAGAACCCCAAGGTGAAGGTCCAGGTGCACGCCGGCCAGGACGACGAGAAGCTGCAGAAGGCGATCGCCACCGGCAGCAAGGTCGACGTCGGCCTCTCCTACTCCACCGACATCGTCGGCAACTTCTGCTCCAACGGCGCGTTCCGCAACCTCAACAAGGTGATCGAGCGCGACGGCGTCGACATGAGCCAGTTCTCACCGACCGTGAAGTCGTACACGGAGTTCAACGGAACGCGTTGCGCGATGCCCATGCTCGCCGACGTCTACGGTCTCTACTACAACAAGGACCTGCTCGCGGCGGCCGGCTTCACCGCCGCACCCAAGACGCTGTCCGAGCTGGAGTCCATGGCCGACAAGCTGACCACGTACAAGGCGGACGGCTCGATCAAGACCCTCGGCTTCAACCCGACCATGGGCTGGTACGAGAACGCCGCCGCCCACTACGGCCCCGCCGCCGGCGCCGAATGGCTCAAGCCCGACGGCACCAGCGCGATCAGCTCCAGCCCCGGCTGGACCGAGCTGATGACCTGGCAGAAGGCCTTCGTCGACAAGATCGGCTGGGACAAGCTCAACAAGTTCACCTCCGGCCTCGGCCAGGAGTTCTCGGCCGACAACGCCTTCCAGAAGGGGAAGGTGGCCATGAACATGGACGGCGAGTACCGCACAGCGTTCATCGCCGACCAGGCGAAGGACCTCAACTACGGAACCGCTCCGTTCCCGACGGCCGACAACCACACCGACCTCTACGGCGGCGGCTACATGACCGGCAACATCATCGGCATCTCGAAAGGCTCCAAGAACCCCGAGCTGGCGTGGGCACTGCTCAAGTACCTCACGACCGACACGGATGCCGTGGTCAAGCTCGCGAACGGCCTCAAGAACGTGCCCACCACATCGGACGCACTCACGTCGCCGGCGCTCGAGGTGTCGGACCAGTACAAGACGTTCCTCGACATCGCCGCCGACAAGAACGTCGCGACCACGCCCGCGAGCCCGCTCGGCGCCGGCTACCAGCAGTCCTTCCAGGACTACTGGAACAAGTACCAGAGCCAGGGCGGCGACCTGCAGGCCGGTCTGAAGGACGTCGACAAGCAGATCGACGACGCGCTGGCGCTGACCACCGGTCCGTGACGATGACCTCGACCGCTCTTCGCGGGGGGCGGGCGGCGACAGCAGCCGTCCGCCCCTCGCGGGCCCGCACCCGACGGAAGCTCGTGACGCTGGCGATGCTCGCGCCGGCCCTGCTCGGACTCGCGATCTTCTTCGTGTACCCGCTCATCGCATCCGTGTACTACTCGTTCACCCGGTTCGACCTCGTGTCGCCCCCGCAATGGATCGGTCTGCGCAACTACCAGTACCTGTTCACGCAGGACCCGAACGTCTGGGAGGCCACCCTCAACACGCTGTGGTTCGTGGTGATCTGGGTGCCGGCCAAAGTCGTGTTCGCCCTGCTGATCGCCGGCCTGCTGGCCCGGGCGAAGCGGGCATCCGGCGTCTGGCGCACCGTGTTCTATCTGCCGGCCCTCGTGCCCCCGGTCGCGAGCGTCGTGGCGTTCGTCTTCCTCTTCAACCCGGGCACCGGCCCGGTCAACCAGATGCTCGCGCTCTTCGGCATCCAGGGGCCGCTGTGGTTCAACGACCCGGCCTGGTCGAAGCCGTCCCTCGTGCTGCTCGGCGTGTGGGTGATGGGCGACATCATGATCATCTTCCTGGCCGCCCTCCTCGACGTGTCGAAAGAGCAGTACGAGGCCGCCTCGCTCGACGGGGCGAACGGTCTGCAGAAGGTGCGGTACGTCACGCTGCCCAGCATCGCCCCAGTGCTGCTGTTCTCGGTGGTGACCGGGGTGATCGCGGCCATCCAGTACTTCACGGAGGCAGCCGTTGCCTCCGGTGTCGCCAGCGGCAAGGCCGTGATCGGCGAAGGCATCAGCAACAACCTCGGCTACCCGGACGGCTCCCTGCTCACGTACACGCAGTGGCTCTACGTCCGCGGATTCGGCACCTACCAGCTCGGCTACGCGTCCGCCCTCGCGGTGCTGCTGTTCGTGGTGGCCGCCGCCATCCTCATCCTCCTGCTGCGCCGCTTCAAGGCGTTCACACCGGAAGGCGCCCAATGACCTCCGCCACCCTCACCCCGCCGCAAGCGGCCCCCGCCCCGCAACGGCAGCGACGCATCCCGACCCCGCGATCGCTGCGGACGCGACGTGTCCTCGCCTGGATCGCCGAGCACACCGTGCTCGTGGTGCTCGCGATCCTGTTCATCGCGCCGATCGTGTTCGTGTTCCTCACCTCGCTGATGTCGAGCGAGCAGACGCTGACCGCGTCGCTCTGGCCGCAGCCGTTCGTCTGGAGCAACTACGCGACGGTGTTCACCACCGTCCCGCTCCTCCAGTGGTTCGGCAACTCTGCCCTCTACGCGATCCTGGCGACGGCGTTCATGCTCGTCTCCAGCGTGCCGGCGGCCTATGCGCTGGCCAAGATCAAGTTCCGCGGGGCGAACGTGCTGTTCACGGTGATCATCATCGCGATGCTGCTGCCGCCCCAGGTGACGGCGATCCCCATCTACGTGATGTGGTCGCAGCTGAACCTGACCGGCACGCTCTGGCCGCTCATCCTGCCCAACCTGCTCGGCGACGCGTTCTCGATCTTCCTGCTGCGCCAGTTCTTCCTGACGATCCCGAGCGAGTACGCGGACGCCGCGCGCATCGACGGGAACGGCGAGTTCGGGGTGCTGTGGAGGGTCGTGCTGCCGATGGCCAAACCGGGGATCGCCGCGACCGCGATCTTCATGTTCTTCAACTCGTGGAACGACTACTACGGTCCCCTGCTGTACACGTCGGAGAACCCGGACAACTGGCCGGTGGCCTACGGTCTGGCGTCCTTCCGCGGAGTGCACGGGACGGACTGGGGGCTCACGATGACCATGACCATCCTGGTCACCGTCCCCGTCGTCCTCATCTTCTTCTTCGCCCAACGCGTGTTCGTCGAGGGCATCACATTGACCGGCGTGAAGGGATAGCCGTGAAACTCGCTGTCGTCGGTGGAGGCTCCACCTACACCCCCGAACTCATCGACGGGTTCGCCCGGATGCGGGACATCCTCCCCATCGCGGAGCTGTGGCTCGTCGACACCGATCCCGAGCGGCTGCGGCTGGTCGGCGGCATGAGCGAACGGATGTTCCGCGCGGCGGGCCACACCGGGCGCATCGTGCCGACCGGCGACCTCGTCGCAGGGGTGTCCGATGCCGACGCCGTGCTCATCCAGCTGCGGGTGGGAGGTCAGGCCGCCCGCCACGGAGACGAGACGTTCCCGCACGAGTGCGGCTGCATCGGTCAGGAGACGACCGGTCCGGGCGGCTTCGCCAAGGCCCTCCGCACGGTCCCGGTGGTGCTGCGCGTGGCCGAGGCGGTGCGTCAGCACGCCCGACCGGACGCCTGGATCGTGGACTTCACCAACCCGGTGGGCATCGTCACGCGCGCCCTCCTCCAGGAAGGCCACCGCGCAGTCGGCCTCTGCAATGTGGCCATCGGGTTCCAGCGACGCTTCGCCGACCTGCTCGGCGTCGACCACACGGCGATCACTCTCGGCCATGTCGGCCTCAACCACCTCACCTGGGAGCGCGCCGCCTACGTCACCGACGCGTACGGGACCCGTGACGCGCTGCCCGGCCTCATCGACGCACACCTGGGCCGGCTCGCCGAGGAGATCGAGCTGCCGGCATCCCTCATCACGATGCTCGGCAACATCCCCTCGTACTATCTGCGCTACTACTACGCGCACGACGAGGTGCTGCGGGAGCAGCTCGGCGCACCGACCCGCGCGGAAGCCGTTCAGGAGGTGGAGCGGGCGCTGCTCGCGCTCTACGCCGACCCGTCCGTGGACACCAAGCCGGAGGCCCTCGCCCAACGCGGCGGCGCCTTCTACTCGGAGGCGGCGGTCGACCTGCTCGCCTCACTGCGCAGCGACCGCGGCGACACCCAGGTCGTGAACCTGCGCAACGACGGCTCCCTGCCGTTCCTGCCCGATGACCACGTCATCGAGGTGCCGGCCGTCGTCGGGGCCTCCGGCGTGGCCGCCCTTCCCGTCGAGCCGGTGGCCGACGACCTCCGCGGGCTGATCTCGCACGTCGCCGGCTACGAGCGCCTCGCCCTCGACGCCGCCGTCCGCGGAGGGCGCGAGCGGGTGGTGCGGGCGATGCTGGCGCATCCACTGGTCGGTCAGTACGACCGAGCGGAGAAGCTCACCGACCTCCTGATCGCTCGCAACCGGGACCACCTCGCATGGGCGAAGTGAGCGGCGCCGCCGCTCCCCTGGTGATCGCCGTCGACGGCGGCGGATCGAAGACCGACGCCGTGGGACTGGACCTCGACGGGACCGTCGTCGCCAGCGCGCGCGGCACGACGTCGAGCCCCCACCTCATCGGGACGCCTGAGGCGGTCGCTCTCGTCGACGGCCTGATCGCCGACATCCTCGACCAGACCGGCGGCCGCCCGATCGCGCAGACGAACGTGTACCTCTCCGGGCTCGACCTGCCGGCGGAGGTGAACGCGTTCCGCGCCGGGATCGCCGGTCTCGCGTGGGCGGACGCCGTCGTCGACAACGACCTGTTCGCCCTGCTGCGGGCGGGGACCAACGCACCGGATGCCGTGGCGGTCGTCTGCGGCACCGGCATCAACTGCGTGGGGGTCCGGGCCGACGGCGAGGTGGTGCGCTACCCCTCCCTCGGGATGATCTCGGGAGACTGGGGCGGCGGATGGCACCTCGGCGAGCAGGCGCTGTGGCACGCGGCGCGGGCGGTCGACGGCCGGGGCCCTGCCACGTCACTCGTGGACGCGATCCCCGCGGTCTACGGCCTCGGCACGGTGCGGGAGGTCATCGAGGGACTCCATTTCGAGCGCATCCCGAACGCCGACCTGTCCCTGATCAGCCCGGCGGTCTTCGATGCGGCCCGCGCCGGGGACGCCGTGGCCGCCGCGCTCGTGGACCACCAGGCGGACGAGATCGTGACGTTCGCCGCTACGACGCTCCGACGGCTCGGGCTGCTGCAGCGCGCGGTGCCGGTGGTGCTCGGCGGCGGGGTGATCGGCTCGCGCGACGAGCGCCTGCTCGACGCGGTCGCGAAGGGTCTCGCGGAACGGGCGCCGCTGGCGTACATCGAGCTGGTCGCTGCGGCGCCGATCCTCGGCGCGGGCCTGCTGGCGCTCGAGGCGGCCGGCGCGGATGCGGCGGCGCTGGAGCGCGCCCGCGACGAGCTCGGCGCCCGCCAGTCGGCGCTGCCCCTGGCGCAGCCGGCGTCCTGACCGGCCCGGCCCGCCCTGCGCGACCCGCCCCATCCGGACCGCCCGACCCACCCACCACCCGCTTCCTGAATTCAGGAGAAATCGCGCTCCCGAGCCGCCCGCTCCTGTATTCGGGAGCCGGCGGCCGTACGAGCGCCGGAACTCCTGAAAACAGGAGGCGGTCGTGCTCACCGGGGGCAGACGCAGCGCAGGCGTCGTGGTTCACTGGGCGTGGGAGGCCCGTACGCAGACGGATCACGACGCCGAGCGCAGGCGGATGGTCGAGCGGCAGCTCGAATTCCGCGGGATCGGGGACGCGCGCGTCCTCGAGGCGATGAGGCACGTGCCGCGGCACTTCTTCGTCGGCCCCGAGTTCGCGCGCAACGCCTACGACGACCACCCCCTCCCGATCGGCGACGGCCAGACGATCTCGCAGCCCTACATCGTCGCGCTCACCCTGGAGGCCGCGCGCATCGGTCCGGACGACGCCGTGCTCGACGTCGGCACGGGCTCCGGATACGCGGCCGCGGTCGCCTCGGAGCTGGCGGCCCGCGTCGTGAGCGTCGAACGGCATCCGGGGCTCGCCGAATCCGCCGAGCGCACGCTGACATCGCTCGGCTACTCGGTGCAGGTGGTCACGGCAGACGGCTCGCTCGGCTGGCCGGAGGGGGCGCCGTACGACGTGATCGTCGCCGCCGCGACCGGGCCGGGGGTTCCAGATGCCTGGCTGGCGCAGCTCGCCGACGGAGGCCGCATCGTCATGCCGGTGGGCCGCTCGGGCGGAGCGCAGCACCTGGCGTTGTTCGAGCGCGGTGCCGACGGGATGCTCGTCGAGACCAACCTGGGCGGGGTGTCGTTCGTCCCGCTCGTCGGGGAGCAGGCGTGGCCGGCGCCCGAGCCGAGGCGGTCGTGAGCGCGTACGGGATCCGGGCGTTGACAAGCGAGACCTGGGACGCCTTCGCCGAGCTGGCCGCCCGGCACAGCGGGGGCGGGATGGGCGGCTGCTGGTGCACCTGGTTCCACCGGGAGACGCATTCCGCGCCGGGTTCGTCGAGCACCGTGCCTCGCACAGCCGACGACTCCCGCGACTTCAAACACCACCTGGTCGACACCGGCCACGCGCACGCCGCTCTCGTGTTCGACGGCGAGCGGGCGGTCGGGTGGGCCCAGTTCGGCAGCCCGGCCGAGCTCCCCGGCATCGCCCACCGCAAGGAGTACCTGGAGGGGGTCGATGTCCTCCCGGACTACCGGATCACCTGCTTCTTCGTCGACCGGGCGTACCGGCGCCGCGGCGTCGCCGTGGCCGCCCTCGACGGCGCCCTGGAGCTCATCGCCTCGGCCGGCGGCGGCACCGTCGAGGCCTACCCGCAGGACACTCCGGGGGCAAAAAGGTCTCGTCGACGTTCCTGTACAGCGCCACCCGCGGAATGTTCGAGCGGGCGGGCTTCGACTATCTGCGCCCGAAGGGCAGAAACCACTGCGTGATGCGCACGGTGATCGACCCGGGAGACCGGTCTTAGGCCGCGACGGCGACGCGCGCCGACGCGCGGTCGAGCGAGGAGAGAAGCGCCGCCAGCTGACCGCGCGGGGCTCCCGGGTCCTCCGGATGCCACTGGACGCCGAGGACCGGTGCGCTCTCGTGCTCGAGGGCTTCGATGGTCCCGTCCGGGGCACGGCCCGTGACGATCAGGCCGGTGCCGACGACGTCCACCGCCTGGTGGTGGGCGCTCTGCACGTCGATCGTGTCGCCCTCGAGCAGGCCCGAGACCAGGCTGCCGGCGGCGAGGTGCACCGGATGGGTTGCCATGATCTCGCCGATCGGGACACCGTGGTTCTTGTGCGCGCTCTCCCCGCCGAGGTGCTGGACGAGCGTCCCGCCGAGCGCCACGTTGAGGATCTGCAGGCCGCGGCAGATGCCGAGCAGCGGGGTCTCGCGCTCGATCGCCCGGAGCACGAGTGCGACCTGCGCCGCATCCGCCTCGGGCAGATGCCGGCTCTGACCGTCGTAGACGTGCGCCCCGCCGTACACGGCAGGCTGGATGTCCTCTCCACCCATCACCAGGATCGCGTCGGCCGCCTCGGTGCGCGCGAGCAGTGCATCCGTGCCCTGATCGGCGGCCAGCCGCGTGACCGTCCAGCCCTGGCTCTCGGCTTCGGCGACGGCGGCGCCCACGAGGATCTGCACGTACTCGTGGTATTCGGGGTCGTGACGGCGGAAGCGCGTGGCCTCGACGACGGCGAGCGAGCGTTCGGGGCGGTGGATGCTCATCCGGGTGCTCCTCTCGTCGCGGTCGTCCGGCGGTCACACCATTCTGAAGGGGGTGCGTGCTGCTGTGCATCCGGTGTGTAACAGGGTGAAACAGAAGTCGCAGCCCTCTCCGAGCCGTCGTCCTGGCGCGGCCGAAGCGGCCGCCAATAGACTCGCCTAGGAACCACCGGGCTGACCGATCCGGTGCTCAGCGGCGGAAGCGGCGGGTCGGATGGCGGCAGCGGGAGGCGACGGTCCAGGCAGTCGCAGCGGAGGTGGGAGGTCGTGGATCCCGTCCGGGGTCGACGGCTCGAGCGAAAGGGAGCAACACCATGGCAAAGCAGTCCATATTCGGGCGCATCTCGCAGCTGATGAAGGCGAACGTCAATGCCCTCATCGACCAGGCCGAGGACCCGGAGAAGATGCTGGACCAGATGGTCCGCGACTTCACCGACAACATCGCCGACGCCGAGAGTGCGATCGCTGAGACGATCGGCAATCTCCGGATGCTCGAAGACGACCACAAGGAAGACCTCGAGGCCTCCGTCGAATGGGGGCAGAAGGCGCTCGCGGCCAGCAAGCAGGCCGACACCTACCGCGCCGGCGGAGACGCGGCGAACGCCGACAAGTTCGACAACCTGGCCAAGGTCGCGCTGCAGCGGCAGATCTCCTCGGAGAATGAGGCGAAGGCGGCCGAGCCGCAGATCGCGTCGCAGACCGAGGTCGTCGACAAGCTCAAGTCGGGCCTCAACGGCATGAAGGGCAAGCTCGAGCAGCTGAAGAGCAAACGCTCCGAGCTGATCGCCCGCGCGAAGAGCGCCCAGGCGCAGGTCCAGGTGATGGATGCCGTCAAGAGCGTCGACATCCTCGACCCGACCAGCGAGGTCGGCCGGTTCGAAGACAAGATCAGGCGTGAGGAGGCCAAGGTGCGCGGCGCGTCGGAACTCGCCGCGTCGAGCCTGGACGCCCAGTTCAACCAGCTGGACGACCTCGGCGAGATGACCGAGGTCGAAGCCAGGCTCGCGGCCCTCAAGACGAGCGGCGCGCCGGCTCAGGCGGCGGTCACGGCCGACCCGAAGCCGTCGGCGCCGTACACGCCCGGTCAGTGACGGTGCTGCGCGAGCATCCGGTGTGCGAGCATCCGGTCTGTGAGCATCCGGTGTGTTCACATCGGGTCTGCGCGCGTGAGGAACAGGACACCGCCCGAAGGAGTTGGATGACGATATGACCACATTGGCGCTCGTCGGAGCAGGACACATCGGAAGTCAGATCGCACGCTTGGCCGTCGCGAACGGGTATGACGTGGTGGTGAGCAACTCGCGGGGTCCCGAGACTCTGGGCGACCTCGTCGCCGAGCTCGGGCCGTCGGCCCGCGCTGCGACCGTCGACGAAGCCGCCCGGGCCGGCGACCTGGTGGTGGTGAGCATCCCCCTCAAGAACATCGGGTCGCTCCCCGCCGACGCGTTCGCCGGGAAGATCGTGATCGACACGAACAACTACTACGCGCAGCGCGACGGCCTGATCCCGGAGCTCGACGACGAGTCGACGACGGTCTCCGAGCTGCTCCAGCGCCGGCTGCCGGATGCCCGGGTCGTGAAGGCGTTCAACCACATCTACGCGTCCGCGCTGGGCACGGACGGGCTGCCGTCCGGCGACCCGGACCGCCGTGCCCTCGCGATCGCCGGAGACGACGACGCAGCGAAGGCCGCTGTGACCGCGTTCCTCGACGACATCGGCTTCGACGCCGTCGACCTCGGAGCACTGTCGGAAGGCTGGCGGATCCAGCGCGACACCCCCGGCTACGGTCCGAGGCTGACCTCCGCCGAACTTCGTCAGGCCACCGCCGCCGCCGAACGTCACAGGGACATGTAGTGGGCGGGGCGCACGCATGAGTGGGGCATCGTTCCTGGTCGTGCCGCAGTGGCAGGGCTCCGGATCGTCGCGCGCGATGCGGCTGATCGACGGTGCCGAGGCGATCCGTGGCGACCTTCCGGCGACGGCGACCACGGTCGTGCCCATTCCGGCGTCGGCCGGCGAATCCCTCGGAACGGGCGTGCACCGGTTCTCGGCGCTGACCATGATCCGCGAGGCGGCCTCGGCCGAACTGATGCTGCTCGAGTCGCCTGTGGTGACGATCGGCGGCGACTGCGGCGCCGATCTGGCGAGTGTGCAGCATGCGGTGGCGGCGCGGGAGCCGGGCACTGTGGCGCTGGTCTGGTTCGACGCCCACGGCGACGTCAACGACGTGGAGTCCTCCCCCTCCGGCGCTTTTCACGGGATGGTGGTCCGCGCTCTGCTGGGTGACGGACCGGACGGTCTCGCCTCGCGGGGAGCGTCACTGCTCTCTCCCGAGTCGATCGTCCTGGCGGGCACGCGCTCGCTCGACGACGACGAGAGCGCGTACATCATTGCGAACGGCATCCGGATGCTGTCGGCGGAGACGCTCTCGGAGCCGCGCGACGTGGTGGCCGCAGTGGAGGCGACCGGCGCCTCCTCGGTGTATCTGCACATCGACCTCGACGTGCTCGATCCTGCGACCATCGACGGCATCGGCTATCCGGAGCCGTTCGGCGTTCAGCCCGAGCAGCTCTGCGACGCGATCAGGGCGCTGCGCGGCCGGTTCGAGCTCGCCGGCGCCGCGATCACCGAGTTCGCGCCGGAGTCCCCGGAGCGCGCCGGCCACGACCTGACGGTGATCCTGCGCATCCTCGGGGCGCTCACCGGCCCGTTGCAGCCGTCGGGCTCCTCCTCCACAAGCGGCGCCGCCCGTCACCTCTCCACAGATCCGCGCACCGCCGGTGACGACGTCTGAGCGCCCGAGGTAGCTTGGGACCCATGACCGAACCCAAGATCGTCACCGAGCGCCGCGGGCACGTCCTGCTGATCGGCTTCAACCGTCCCGACAAACGCAACGCCGCCGACTTCGAGCTCCTCAGCGAGCTGGCCGCGGCGTACGGCGAGTTGGAACGCGACCCCGAGCTGCGGGTCGGGCTGGTCCACGCCGTCGGCGAGCATTTCACAGCCGGGCTCGACCTCGCCGACGTCGGTCCACGCATCGGGGCCGACGGCCTGTCTTTCGCCGGCGAAGGCGGCATCAACCCGTGGCAGGTCTCCGGAGCACAGCTCAGCAAGCCGGTGGTCATCGCCGTGCAGGGCACGTGCCTCACACTCGGTGTCGAGCTGATCCTCGCCAGCGACATCGCGGTGGCGGCCCGGTCGACCCGTTTCGGGCAGATCGAAGTGACGCGGGGCATCCTCCCGTTCGGCGGCGCGACGCTGCGCTTTCCGCGCGCTGTCGGCTGGGGCAACGCCATGCGCTGGATCCTCACGGGCGACCTCTTCGACGCCGCCGAGGCCCATCGCATCGGCCTCGTGCAGGAGGTCGTCGATGACGGCGAACAGTTCGATCGCGCTCTCGCCATCGCGGAGCGCATCGCCGCTCAGGCTCCTCTCGCCGTGCAGGCCGCGCTCGTCAACGCCAAGCGCGCTGTGCGCGACGGGGACGCCGCTGCCGAGGCCGACCTCCAGCCCGAACTCGTGCGCCTCGCGTCGAGCGAAGATGCCGCCATTGGAATGAACGCCTTCCTGACCCGCACGGAGGCCGCCTTCGTCGGGCGGTGAGCGCAGCGGCGACGACGACAGACGCGGATCGACGACAGACGCGGATCGACGAGGAGAGGCATGACGAACACCGAGTACGACGTCATCGTGATCGGCGCGGGCGCCGTTGGCGAGAACGTCGCCGATCGGGCGGCCCAAGGGGGTATGCGCACCGTGATCGTCGAGGCCGAGCTCGTCGGCGGCGACTGCTCCTACTGGGCCTGCATGCCGTCCAAGGCGCTGCTGCGCAGCGGTGCCCTGTTGCGTGCGGCCGAGCATGTCGGCGGCACCCGGGAAGCCATCACCGGTCCGCTCGACGTGGCGGCCGTCCTCAAACGCCGTGACGAGATGACGCACAACTGGGACGACGCCGGCCAAGTGAGGTGGCTGAAACGCAGCGGCGTCGATCTCCTTCGCGGTCACGCCGTGATCAGTGCGCCTCGCGAGGTGACGGTCACCGCAATGGACGGCACCGTCACGGTTCTGACCGCGCGCCATGCGGTCGCGGTCAGCACGGGATCGGCGTCGCTCCTGCCCGACATACCCGGCCTGCGTGAGAGCCGGCCGTGGACGAGTCGCGACGCCACCAGCGTGAAACGGGTGCCCGTGTCCCTCGCGATCCTCGGCGGCGGGGTGACCGCGGTCGAGCTGGCGACCGCATATGCCGGATTCGGCACGCAGGTCGACCTCATCGCCCGGCACGGTCTGCTGGGAGCGGACGAGCCGTTCGCGGGCGAGTTGATCGGCGACTCCCTCCGCGAGCTCGGCGCAACGGTGCACCTCGACGTGATGCCCACCTCCGTCGAGCGCACCGACACCGATCGATTCCGCATCCAGCTGGACGACGGGCGCACGGTCGACGCCGACGAGTTCGTCGTCGCGGCCGGCCGTGTGGCCCGCACGGCCGGGATCGGGCTCGAGGCGTTCGGCCTCGAGGGCGGAGCCTGGCTCGAGGTGGACGACACGATGCGAGTGCTGGGAGCCGATGGCCTCCCCGTCGACGGCGGCTGGCTCTACGGGGTGGGCGATGTGAACCGTCGCGCGCTCCTCACCCACCAGGGCAAGTACCAGGCGCGTGCCGCCGGTGACGCCATTGCCGCACGGGCTCGCGGGCGCGACGTGCCCATGGATCCGTGGGGCACGTACGTGGCGACAGCCGACCACACGGCCGTTCCGCAGGTCATCTTCACCGACCCGGAGGTCGCGTCGGTCGGGTTCACGGCTGCCGCGGCCGATGAGGCAGGCTTCCGCATCCGGGTGGTCGACTACCCGATCGGCCGCGTGGCCGGCGCCCGGATGGCGGCCGACAACTACACAGGGCACGCGCGCATGGTCGTCGACGAAGACAGGCAGGTGGTGCTCGGTGCGACCTTCGTCGGGCCCGGCGTCGGCGAGCTCCTGCACTCCGCGACGATCGCCGTCGTCGGCGAGGTGCCGCTCTCCCGGCTGTGGCACGCGGTCCCCTCCTACCCGACTCTCAGCGAGGTGTGGCTCCGCCTGCTCGAGACCTACGGCCGGCCGGCGGAGTAGCCCCATGCGTCTTCTACACCGGCTGTTGTTCGACTCGCCGATCAGCTGGGTCGGCTACCTCTATGCCACGGCGGTCGGCCTCGTCTGGGGCTTCGTCTGGAGCACGGGACGGGTCGAACGCCGCCAGGGCCTGTTCGTCTTCCGTGGAATGCCGGCCCGGACCTTCGGTCGCGGCGGCTCCTGCGTCGGTGCGTGCTACCTCACGGCCCAGAACGTCACCGACGACGTGCTCGAGCACGAGAGCGCGCACAAACGACAGTGGCAGCACTACGGGATGCTCTTCCCGTTCCTCTACCTTCTGGCGGGCCGCAACCCCCTGAAGAATCGATTCGAGATCGAAGCCGGTCTCGAGAAAGGCGGATACCTGTGAGTGAGACGAACCCCGGAGGCGCCCCGCAGCGCACGATCGTGCTCACCGGCGCGAGCTCGGGCATCGGAGTCGTCGCCGCCGAGCAGTTGGCCGCCCAGGGCAACCAGGTCGCGGTGGTCGGGCGCAACCCCGAGCGCACGCGCGCGGTGGCCGAACGGATCGGGGCCACCCCGTTCCTCGCCGACTTCGAGCGTCTCGACGACGTGCGACAGCTCGCAGGCGCCCTGCTCGACCGGTACGACCGCATCGACGTCCTCGCCAACAATGCGGGCGGGCTCAACGCCAAGCGCGAGCTCACGGTCGACGGCCACGAGCGCACCATCCAGGCCAACCACCTGGCACCCTTCCTGCTCACCAACCTGCTGCTCCCGCGACTCATCGCCACGGCCGCCCACGGCCACGACGTGCGCGTGGTCTCCACCGCGAGCCTGGCAAACCTGTTCGGGAACGTGAGGCTCGACGACCTCGACTTCGAGCAACGCCCCTGGCTCGGGGGCTGGCGCGCCTACGGGACGGCGAAGCTCATCACCATCCTGTTCGTGAGGCAGCTCGCCGAGCGGTTGACCGGCACCGGTGTCGACGCCTTCTCGTTCCATCCCGGCACGATCGCGACCAACTTCGGCCAATCGTCCCCGCTCGTCCGATTCGGCGGCGCCGTCACCCGGGGCGGCTACGGCATCCCGGTAGAAGACGGTGCGGCGCCGCTGATCCGGCTGGCCGCCGACGCCCCGGTCGGCGCTCCGAGCGGCACCTACTTCGACCGGCTCAACGCCAACGGCCGGATGCGTCACCAGGCCAAGAACGCCCAGCTGGGCCGCGACCTGTGGTCGCTCAGCGAGACGCTCGTCGGAGTCGACGCCGTCGTGTGAGACCGAGAGACTCCGGCAGGGAGCGCGCTCAGCGGTACAGCGGAGCGGTGATGGCCTCGTCGGCCATTCCGACCTCGCAACGCAGGTGTTCCTGCACCTCGGTCACGAGGGCGAAACCGCCCGTGACGATCGCACGCGTCTCGCCGGGGCCGTCGCAGAGCATCTCGGTCGTCCAGGCGCGAACGGCGCGAGTCGCGGCGTCGCCCTTCGCGCAGGACTCGCCCGTGCCTGGGCGGCCGCTGCGGCGGGCTCGGGGCAACCAGGTGACCGTCATGCGCAGCGGAGTCGACAGCTCGACGACGTCATCCGGGTTCTCGACCTCCACGAACGCACGTCCACGCGCACACAGAGGAAGCAAGGCCAGCTCGGCCTCGAGCTGAAGGAGGGACGACTCATCGCCGACGACGAGGAACTGCACTCGGTCGTCGTGGTGGGCGGTGGTCGCGGTGTGCTTCGCGTGCTCGGGTCGATACATCTTGCTACCGATTATAGGGGAGCCTTACCTAACCCCAGACGGCTCTAGGACGATGCTCAGCGGTCGTGCGGCCTTCCCTCGCCCGGCGGCCTGGTGCATGATCGTGACATGCAGCCAACGGCCGAAACACCGATCGCACCGATGCTCGCCAAAGCAGTGCCGCAGGTGCCGGCCCCCGACTCGGTCGACGGGGGCCTCAGCTACGAACCCAAATGGGACGGCTTCCGGGCGATCGTCTACGCAACCGGAACCGGCGACACGGTGGAGAGCATCGAAATCGGGAGCCGCGGCTCCAAGATGCTCACCCGGTACTTCCCCGAGCTCGTCGAAGCCTTCATCCGGCTCCTTCCCGGGCCGTGCGTGCTCGACGGGGAGATCGTCGTCCCGACCGGCGAACCCGGCAACCAGCGTCTCGACTGGGAAGCCCTCTCGCAGCGCATCCACCCCGCCGCCAGCCGGGTGAACCTCCTCGCTGGGCAGACACCGGCCACCTTCGTGGCGTTCGACCTGCTCGCCATCGGAGACGAGTCGCTCCTCGACCGCCCGTTCGCCGAGCGTCGCGCCGAACTCGAGCGCTTCGCCGGGCCGCTCCCCCAGCCGATCCAGCTCACGCGCACGACCACCGACGTCGACCTCGCCCGCACGTGGCTCGTCGAATTCGAGGGCGCCGGACTCGACGGCGTCGTCGCCAAGCCCCTCGCGGGCCCCTATACGCCGAACAAGCGAACGATGCTCAAGGTGAAACACCATCGCACCGCGGACGTCGTCGCGCTCGGCTACCGCATCCACGCCAGCGGACGAGGGGTCGGGTCCATCCTGCTCGGGCTGTACGACGCCGACGGACAGCTCCGCAGTATCGGAGGCGTCTCCGCGTTCAGCGATGTGCGCCGGCTCGAGCTCATCGACGAGCTCGCACCTCTCATCGAACGCGACGACTCCGGCGAGGCGGTCACCGGCGAGACCGAACGCAGCCGGTTCTCAGGGAGCAAAGACGTGTCGTACGTACGGCTCCGGCCCGAACGCGTGCTCGAAGTGCGCTACGACCAGATGGAGGGCATGCGCTTCCGCCACACGGCGCAGTTCGAACGCTGGCGCCCCGATCGCGAAGCCCGCTCCTGCACGTTCGAGCAGCTCGACCGGCCGATCGCGTACGACCTCGCCGACGTGATGGGCTGACGGCGCGGCGCGGCGCGACTCACTCCTTCTTGGCGCGGCTCGGCTGCACGCGCGGCGGCTCGCCGGGCATCTTCGGGTAGTCGGGCGGGAAAGGCAGCTCGCCGAGGCCGCTGTCGAGGTCGCGCTGCCACCATCCGAGCAGCTCGTCGATGCGGCCGGCCTGGGCGCCGAACGACTCCCAGGGGTCACCGGTCGTCGCGAGACGATCGGGGACCGTCTCGATGGTGAAGGCGCGAGGGTCGACCGACTCCAGCTCGTCCCAGGTGATCGGAGTCGCGACGGGAGCATGCGCGAGTGCTCGCGGGCTGTAGGCGCCAGCCATCGTCCGGTCGCGGTTCGCCTGGTTGAAGTCCACGAAGATGCGCTCACCCCGCTCCTCCTTCCACCACGCGGTCGTGACCGCTTCGGGCATCCGGCGCTCCAGTTCGCGGGCCGCGGCGATCACCGCGTGGCGCACATCCTGGAACTCGTGGGTCGGCTCGATGGGCGCGAACACGTGCAGGCCACGGTTGCCCGACGTCTTGACGAAGGCGTCCAGTCCGGCCTCCGCCAGTACCTTGCGGAGCTCGATCGCGGCCGGGATGGCGTCGTCGAAGTCCGTGCCCGGCTGCGGGTCCAGGTCGATGCGCAGCTGGTCCGGGTTGTCCGAGTTCTCGGCACGCGACGGCCAGGGGTGGAAGACGATGGTGTTCATCTGCACCGCCCACACCGCCGCGGCCGGCTCATCGATGACGACCTGCGGATGCGAACGCGCGCTCGGGTAGACCACCATCACCGAACGCACGTAGTCGGGCGCGCCCTTCGGCGGGTTCTTCGAGAAGAACTGCTCGCCGTCGATCCCTTCGGGAAAGCGCTGCAGCGACACCGGCCGGTCGCCGTTCGCGCGGACGAAAGCCTCTCCCACGGCGATGAAGTAGTTCGCCAGATCGAGTTTGGTGATGCCCAGCTCAGGCCAGAGAACCCGGCTCGGACTGGAGATGCGAACCTCGCGTTCGCCGTTCGGACCCGGGACAGTGATGACAACCGCTTCGCTCGCCATGCGACCACCGTACTCGATCGGGTCGCGGCGATGACTCTCGTGTGAATTCCGTGTGCGATCCGCCGAGGTCGCCTCCATCCGGCCGGATGTGGGCCAGAATGTTGTCGCGTCCTCCACCGACGGCGAGCGCAACGAAAAGAGGGATCCCACTGAGAATCGTCAGCTACAACCTGCGAAAGCACGCCGCCGGCCATGAACTCGCCGACATCGCAGCAGCCTACGACGTCGATGCACTCTGCCTGCAGGAATGCGATACCGAAGTGCTTCCCGAGCGTCTCCAACACCTCGTGCTGGCCGACGCCACCAAGACCAATCGTCTCGGCCTCGCGATCTACGTGCGCGAGGACCGCTTCGACATCCTCGAGACCAAGGTCTTCGCCGTGCAGAAGTCGGTGCACGATCGCGTGCTGGCCCCGGCGCACGAACGCCTTCTCGCCGCTCATCTGCACGACAAGGAGAGCGATGAGGACGTCCTGATCGGCTCCTTCCACGCCGCCCCCCTCACCGCGTCCAACTCACTGCGGCGCAAACAGATCGCTGCAGCCCACGCGGGCATGCGCTCGCTCGCTGAAGACGTTCCCGCCGTGATGGTCGGCGACTTCAACTACCCCTGGTTCATCCGCGGCCTCGAACGCCACCTGATCACCACCGGATACGCGCTCATGCGCAGCACCGAGCCCACCTACCTGCGCTACAAGTTCTTCACCGGCTACTTCGACTTCGTCACCTCGACCGGTCTCGAGATCGACCGCGTCGATGTGCTCCCCGCAGGTGCATCCGATCACCGGGCGATCAGCCTGGATGCGCAGCTCGCGGCCTGACCGCTGAGGCGCGCCCCGCCCTGGTCGCGCCACGGGCCCCGGCGTAGTGTGGACGCGTCTCGATGCGGGGCGGTGCGCAATGGACGTGTTCGGATGGCTTTCGGCCGGCGACTACACGATCGCGCGCGAAGTGCTGCAGCGTGGCGTCGCGGCGATCTACGTCGTGGCGTTCGTCTCGGCGATCAACCAGTTCCCCGCCCTCCTCGGCGAGCACGGTCTGCTCCCCGTCCCGCGCTTCCTGCAGTCCCTCTATGCCCGTAAGCAGCCCACGCTCTTCCGTTGGCGCTACTCCGATCGGCTGCTCCTCGCGGTGGCCTGGACCGGAGCCGCACTCTCCCTGCTGCTCGTGGCGGGCATCCCGCAGCTGGCGCCCTCGTATGTGCTCATCGTCGTCTTCCTCGTGGTGTGGCTGCTCTACTTGTCGATCGTCAACGTCGGCCAGACCTTCTACTCGTTCGGCTGGGAGAGTTTGCTGCTCGAGGCCGGCTTCACCGTCGGCTTCCTCGGCTCGCACGACACGACTCCCCCGCTAACGATCGTCATCCTGGTGCGGTGGCTGGTGTTCCGGCTGGAGTTCGGCGCCGGCATGATCAAAATGCGCGGCGACCGCTCCTGGCGCGACCTCACGGCGCTCTACTACCACCATGAGACGCAGCCGATGCCGAACCCGTTCAGCCGCACGGCGCACCTGCTGCCGAAGTGGTGGCACCGCGTCGAGGTGCTCGGCAATCATTTCGCTCAGCTCGTCGCCCCGTGGTTTCTGTTCGCTCCGCAACCGGTGGCCGGCGTGGCGGCCGCGGTCGTCATCCTGACGCAGCTGTGGCTGGTGGCCACCGGCAACTTCGCGTGGCTGAACGTGATCACGATCGTGCTGGCGTTCGCGGCCGTCAGCGACCCGGTGTTCGGCTTCGCGTTCGGCGGTATACCGGCCGCGCACGTCGGGGCCACGACCATGCCGCTGTGGTTCGCGGTCGTCGCACTCGCCGCGAGCGTCTTCCTGGTCGTGCTCAGCTGGCAGCCGTTGCGCAACCTGTTCTCGCGGCATCAGCTGATGAACGCGAGCTTCAATCGCTGGCACCTCGTGAACGCCTACGGTGCCTTCGGCAGTGTGACCAAGGAGCGCTACGAGGTGATCGTCGAGGGCACCAGGGACGAGCCCGACGACCCCGCAGCGCACTGGGTGGAGTACGAGTTCAAGGGCAAGCCGGGCGATGTGCGCCGGATGCCCCGGCAGTTCGCCCCGTATCATCTGCGCCTCGACTGGCTGATGTGGTTCCTGGCGCTCGGCTCCCGTGACACCCGCTGGTTCGAGACGTTTCTGCTGCGCCTGCTCGAAGCGGATGCCCGGATGCTGCGCCTGCTGCGGATCGACCCGTTCGACGGGGAGCCTCCCCGGGCGGTGCGGGCGCGGATGTTCCTCTACCACTTCGCGACGCACGCGCAGAAGCGGGCGACCGGCGATCGCTGGGTGCGGAGCGAGGTCGGCGTGCTGGTGCCGCCGGCAGCACTGCGCGGCTGACGCTTTCGCACCGTCCGGCCGTCGCCGCCCGCACCGTGTGGCCGTCGCCGGTCGGTCAGTACCCGCCCCGCTCCTCTTCCAGCTTCGCCAGGTCGCGCCAGATGAGCAGCTTCAGCCGTGCCGGTCGCTCGGCCTCGTAGTTCTCTTTGAGGGCTTCGGCGCCCGAGAACGCGTCCAGCGAGGCTTCGATCGCCTGACCGACCTCGTGCCACGCGTCTTCCCGGGCGCGCTCGACGATGGCGCGCAGCTCCTCTTCCGACGCCGCACGCTCGCGGAGCTCCGAGGCGAGCATGGTGGCGGCCTGCTCGCGGAGCCGCAGGTTGGCGACGTCGACGTCGCGGTAGTCGTGCGGGTGCATCGCGTCGCCGCCGAGCCCCGCCACCGATTCTCGGGCTCCGGATGCTCGCGCGGAGGCCTGATCCTGCTCGTCCGCCAGCTCCCGCAGGATCTCCGCGGCGTGGACCGTGTGCCGGGACGGGTCGAACGGGTTGCCGTCTTGGATGGTGTCGACGACGATGTGGTTCTTCACCGCCATCCGTGTCGCGTAGTCGGCGAGGAGCATCCCCTCTTCCACCGACTGTTCGACGGTCGGTGGCACGGAGGCGTCGAGCGCGTGTTCGTCGAATGGCCGCACGCTGGGCGCGGGAGCCCGCTTGCGGAACCAGTTCGACCAGCGCATCCGTCTCCTTGCTCGCGGCAGGCGCGAGGACCGCGCCGCCCTGTGACCATTCTGTCGGACGATGCGGGGCGGGTCGGCTCGCGTCAGCGCGTCGGTCGTCCCAGGAAGTAGGAGTTGGCCCGTCCGCTGAACAGGATCCCGACGATCAGCAGCGCCCAGAGGATCTCGACGATGCCTTGTCCGAGCTGCAGCGAGAACAGCAGCAGGATGCCGTTGACGACGTTCACGACCATCACCGCCGTGACCAGTCCGCGCGACACCGGGTTGCCTCTGAGCAGTCCCCCGGCGACGATCAGGGTGACCACGCCGAACACGAGCGAGATGATGGCCGAGGTGGTGACGCCGGCAGCGGCGGCGGCACTCTGGCTCGCGGGCGACATCCCGCGGGTGACCAGCAGTACCACCCCGGCGACGATGTTCAGGATGCCGTTGAGGTAGGCGAGCACGGCGACGAATGTGACAGAACCAGGACGCTTCATGAGCAGGTCGACCTCCGCGGTGAATGACGCACACACTACCGTGTCGCACCCGTCGGCGGGGCGCGTCACGCCGTGGGCTGCAGATGGCATCGGATACGCACCTGTCGGTCGTTTGCGGCAGAGTATGGCTATGGCGGGCATCCGGTACGAGTTCGAGGCGGAGCTGTGGCGTTGGGAGGCGCGCAAGGATCTGTGGGTGTTCGCGCGCCTGCCGTTGGACGTTTCGGAGGAGATCCGCGACCAGCCGCATCCGCCGGCCGGGTTCGGTTCGATCAAGGTGATGGTCACTCTGGGCGGCTCGCGCTGGTCGACGTCCGTGTTCCCTGAGTCTGCCGACGGCGCCTACATCGTCGCGATCAAAGGGTCGGTGCGCCGGGCGGAGGGTGTCGAGCTCGGCGATGTGGTGCGGCTCGGGATCGAGACCCTGCTCTAGGTCGCGTGGGGCGTGGATTCGCCGGGCGCGGCCACCCGCCTCGAGCACGCCCTCGTCGTGGCAGTTCGCGTCGGTGGTCGTGTGGGGCCCGACAAGCCTGCATGGAGTTGGTCATTCACCCGGTTGTGCTCTTGCTTGTTGATGCTTTCGCCCCTTCGAAGCGCTCTGGGTCGCGCCGACGATCCGTGTGATCGCTGATCCGCCTGTGTTGCAGTCACTCGTTAAGGCCTAGTTCCACGGAGTCACCGGCGACGCAGCGGCTGTTCGCGATGAAGTCGGCGTAATCGTCTCCGACGGTGAACTGCAGGAGCAATCCATCCGGGCCTGTTCCCGCCAGCCACGCGGGATCGGACAGTATCCAGCGCGGCGGATCGAGCGTCTTGTCGCGCTGAATCCTGACTGGATGCCCATGGGCCGCCCAAACGCGTTGCGCTTGCTCTGCGATCGAGGCCGGATCAGCGGGCAATGGCTGGTCTCGGCGCTGTGCGAGGAACTCGTAATACGCCCCCGACTCGCCGCTCGCTGTTGTGCACGTCCCCCAGGTGCGGGTGTCTTCGAACCAGTTTCCGGGCATGAGATCACGCGTCGCTTCATAGAGCGCTCTGACCTCTTGTTTTGCTTGTTCGGGGGTCATCATGGCAGCCATGTCCTTTGCTCTCGACTGGTCAGAGGTCGTCGAATCCGGAGAAGAAGCACAGCTCGTCACCGCCGCCAAAATGATCATTGTGACCATAGTGAGCACGAGCGTCCTCATCGCACTGGCGCCCATGGCGTGCCCGTTCTGAAGAGATCGTCGACGCGATCTTGCATTTGCAGGGACAGCCGTTCCGTTGGCGTGCCGCCAACGGGTATTTCCAAGCCTTGCGCTGTCGTCGCCTTCGCCGTGTAGTACATCGAAGTCGTGTTCATGTCCAGATAGCTGTACTTTCCCGTCTCGTCCCTTGGGGCGAACGGCCCGTGTTGCGTCACTTCGTATAACGCCTGCCCTTCATCGTCCACGGCACCCTCGGAGCTGAAATCGTGCGCACCGAAAGTCGGCGCGGTCGGGTCCTGGCGCCCGCTGACAGCCTGGCCTGTGGGCGCCCATGCGTCGTGGCGACCTTGAGTAGCGAAGACCTCACCCTCGGGCACGTTCAAGGCTTGGGCATTCGGGATTGAGCTTGCGATTCCTGCGGAACCGAGCATCACTACATGGTCCGCTCGTGCCTTGGTGAGCGCAAATGCCGCCACGTTGGTGCCATACGAATGTCCCACTACTGAAACCTGAGACGAGTTGCCCGAAGCATTGTGAACCGCACTCAAGCCGTTGAGCGCGGTTGCCAATCGCTTCCCTCCCCGTTCGGCAAGGTAGTCGTGAGCCACGCCGTAAACGTCAGAGGCGTCGGGGGCCTCGTAGTCGAGCCACGCCACCACGGCGAGGTCATCAGTGGTGAATCGTGATGCTTTCACCTGATCCCTTCGAAGACCGCGCGCCGACTCAACAAATCTGGTCATGTCCCCGGCGACGTTTGTTCCCATCCCTGGAATGATGTAAGTGGCGTTCTTCGCGGTGTCGAGACTCCCAACAGACACAGCCGCCTTGAAATTCGGGGACATGGAGAACGCGACAAACTGGCGCGGCGGGGACGCATTCATTCCTTTACCCAATGCATTCTTGACTGACTTGAGGGCGCGCAATACTTCTGGATCGCCATTCGACTTGGTGGATTCCCGTTCGAGAGCCCGGTCGAGGGCGACGTGGTTGGCACGGTCGCGCGCCCAGTAGGCGACGCCGTTGAGGTTGCCGATGATGGTGGGGATTGCGGTGATCAGGGCGAGTTGTTCGGCGGATGGGGTGCCGGGGGTGGGTCCGCTCATGGCGGTCCACCAGGCGGCGACGGCGGGCGGGTCGGCGGTGGTGAGTTTGTCGGCGAGGTCGGGGTGGGTCTGGAGGAGGACGATGAGGTCGGTGGCGGACAGGCCGGTGAGCATCCGGAGCAGGGCATCCGGTGCGCTGGTGCGGATCACCGCCGGGGTGAAGGGTGCCGTTCTGCCGAGCACCTCCGGACCGGACAGGGCGGACATGCACGCTTGGTCGGCGTGCCGGCGCCAGGTGACCAGGTGCTCCCACTGGGTGTCGACCTGGGTCAGCAGCGACGTGTTCTCGGCGATGGTCTCGGTGTAGCCGGCGCGGCTGGCCAGGATGCTGCTGGTGCGCATGTCCCGGTCGAGCGCTCTCTCCTGGGCGAGGACCCGATCGTCGGCCCGATGCGACGCCGCCAGCAAGGCCCGTGCGCTGGTCAGCGCGTCGGTCGCCGACCGGCGCCGGGCCTCCAGGGCCTTCTGCTGGTCTTTGATCTGCTGGACCTGACCGGCATAGTCGTGCAACGCGCTCGCCTGCGCCTCCAGGCCACGAGACAACAGGAGCAGATCGGGGGCGACCGCGTCCATCGCCGTCGTAAAGGCGGCCTGCGCCTTCCCCGTCCACGCCGACCCCGTCACCGTCTTCTCAGCCGCGACCACCTCCGCATGCACTGCACGCAGCTCGACCGCCTTCGCCGACCGCTCCCGCGCCAGCGCACGAATCCCGGCTGGCTCACCGACCCCCGGATCGGCCACGATCTCACCCATCAGAACACCCGCGCCAACGCGGCATCCGTGTTCACGAACGTCTGCGCGGTCACGGCAGGCGTGGCCCCGACGCGTGTGAGCGCGTCGGCGCTCAGCCGAGCCCGAACGGCCTGCTGAGCGGTACCCGTGCGCAATTCCGCCGTGACCACGCGCGAGCCGACTGCACCGGCGCCAGCGCCGCCGGGTGCGGTCAACGACGACGCGAACGGTACGCGAGCGACCGCCCCGATGATCTTTGTCGACGCGTCGCGCAATCGCGACGCGTCGACACGGAGATCAGACATGCTCGACCCTCGGGCATCCCCCCATCACGATCCCCGGACGCTCAGCGGCTCAGCCGGGCGGCGAGTTGGGAGTCGACCTCGCCGAGCGTCTGCGCGGCCGTGCGCAGGAACTGGGCCAGATCGTTCAGACCGCCGATGGTGTTCTGCGCCCCCGAGGTGAACCGGTTGTAGGCGTCGGAGAACGCACCCGATGATTTGTCGGTCGTGAACCCGGCGGCGACCAGAGCCGAGATCTGCGACTGCAGTTTCGTCAGCGTGGCGTTGATCTCATCGCGGCCGGCCACCAGCCGATCAGCATTGCCGTTCAGTTCCTGATACGAGACGTTGATGTTGGACATGGTGAACTCCCCCAAGTGAAATGAAGCGCGCCGGCGGCGCGTGGTTTCCACCTTAGTGAAGCAAAAATATTAAGACAAGTCATCTTCAATCTCGCATTCCAAGAATGCCACCTGCACTCGCGTCAGACGGCCGGAGTCGACGAGGATTCCGCGTCCCACGGGGAACTCACCGCGGGTCACACGCGGGAACGGCGTGCGGAACAGGGCGAGACCGTCGGTCTCCTCCGGCTGCAGCACGAGGCCGGCACGAGCGGTCTTCAGCTCGGCGAAGAGCTGCCAGGCCCCCGGCGCGGTCACGGTGTCTGCCTCGGCGAGGACGGGCACTCCCGCCCGTCGCGCCGCCTTGATCAGCCGAGCGACTTGGCTCTCGGCGGGAAGCCCTTCGAAGTCCCCCACGTTCTCGATCACGATCAGCGGCGACGCGTCACCCTCGGCGGTCCTCGCTTCGAGCCGCGTGGCGAGCCGCAGCGCGAGAGACTCTGCTTCGTCGGCATCCCGTGACAGCTCCGTCCAGTCGCAGGCCCGGGCGAGGGCACTCCCCCTGGCCACCAAAAGGAACGGCGCGAGCTGCGGATGCACGGCCAGCGTCGCCCTGATCGCGGTCGTCATAGCGGTGGTGCGCCCCGAGCCGAACGGACCTGTGACCACGAAGAGACCGTCGAGCGGGATGCCCACGGGCTCGAGCGTCTCGTCGCTGACCCCCAGGGTCGGGCGTCCGTCCACCGAGATCGGAAGCCCCTTGGCCGGAATGTGGGCGGCCAGCCGTTCGATCGGTTTCGCCGGCGTCACCGAGGCCGAACGGAGGCGGCCGCCGACGGCGTCGATCGCAGCGGCCTGGACGCTCAGGTCCGGGCCGCCACCCGGCACGGCGATCTGGAGCTCGTGTCCGTCGGCAAGTCCGCGCCCGGCCGGCGCTCCGGCGAGTACGTCGCCGGGAACCCCTGCCGCCGCATACTCCGCCTCGCCGGCCAGCCGCAGCACCAGGCGCGACCCGATGGTGGCGGTGAGCGCGGTCGGGAGGGCGCCGGAGCGATCGGCCGTCAGCACGACATGGACGCCCAGCTGACGCCCCGTCGACGCCATTGCCAGCAGCCGGTCGAAGACGCTCCCGGCGCTGCGGAACTCGTAGTCGCTGCGGAAGGCCCCGAACCCGTCGACAAGGACGATCACCCTCGGCAGCGCCCGCCCGGTGACCGCACGGTATTCGGAGAGAGAGGCGGCACGGGCATCCGCGAAGGCGACCGAACGTTCGGCGACGGCCTCAGTCACGTCGGCGAGCATCCGGGTGACCCGTTCGATGTCGGTGCCGGGGACGACCGAGCTGACGGTGGGCAGCGTCTCGAGCATGCCGAGCGCCCCGCCCGCGAAGTCGACGACGTGGATGGTCACCGGATGCTCGGCCGCGGTCGCCGACGCCGCTGCGGCGATCGTGCGGAGCAGTGCGCTCTTGCCTGCGCCGCCTGCGCCCAGGATCGCGACGTTGCCGACCGTTTCGAGGTCGAGCAGATACGGGCCCTGGCGCTGGGCTTCCGGCTCGTCGACGACTCCGATGGGGATGCGGCCGCCTTCACCGGGCGGCAGTGCACCCAGGTCGATGAGCTCGGGGAGCTGGTCGAGCCACGGACGGCGCGGCACGTCTACGCGGCGCGCGTCGGCGGCGCGCGCGATGGTGTCCGCCAGCCGCTCGATGTCACGGGAGCCCTGCGGGACGCGCAGCTCCCGCCCGGGCATCGCCCACGGCTGGCCGGGGCCGAACGGCAGATCCTGCACCTGCACGTCTGGGTCCGCGCCTGCCCGCTCGGTGCGACCACCGAGGTAGGCCGACTGGAAGTCGAAGACACGGCCGGGTCCCAGCTTCGCCGCGGCCCGGCCCGGTGTCCCCGGGTCGAACCGGGCGGCGTCGGGCACCCCCAGCACATCGGCGCTGTCGGCCTCGTCGGCCACCCGGAGGGCGACCCGCAGGTTGGTGTTGGCGCGCAGGCTGTCTTTGATCACGCCGGAGGGCCTCTGGGTGGCGAGGATGAGATGGAGCCCGAGGGAGCGACCGCGCTGGGCGACGTCGATCACGCCGTCGACGAACTCCGGCACCTCGGCCGCGAGCGCCGCGAACTCGTCGACCACGATCACCAACGCGGGAGGAGCATCCGGATCGCTGCGTTTCTCCAGCGTCAGCAGGTCTTTGGCGCCTCGCAGGTTCAGCAGCGTCTCGCGATGCGTCAACTCGGCGCGCAGCGACGTGAGCGCGCGGCGGACCAGGTGCGGCGTGAGGTCGGTGACGAGACCGACGGTGTGGGGCAGCCCGACGCATTCGGAGAAGGCGGCGCCGCCCTTGTAGTCGACCAGGAGGAAGGTCACGCGATCGGGCGAGTATTCGGCGGCGATCCCCATGATCCAGCTCTGCAGGAACTCGCTCTTGCCCGAGCCGGTCGTCCCGCCGACGAGGGCGTGCGGACCGTGGGCGCGGAGGTCGAGTGCGAACGGCTCGCTCGGACCCTGACCGACGACGGAGCGGATGCCCCCGGCGTCGCGCGGCGTTCCGGGGATCCAGCCGCGGGTGAGGCTGTCGTTCTTCACCCAGCGCTGCACGACGGCGGCCTCGTCGCTCATCACGTCCCCTTCGTAGAGGTCGGCGAATGGCACGCTGTGCGGAAGATCGGTCTCGTCGAGCACGCGTGCGCCGCTGTCTTCCACGGGGGCGAGGGCTCGAGCCGCGGTCTCGGCGGCCACCGCGTCGATCAACTCGGTGGTCTGCAAAGCGACGTTCCGTCCGGAGCGCACGAACCCGACGTCGGCGCGTGCCGTGGCGGCGTCGACCGTGACGTACGTGCGGCAGACCACCGGCAACGCGTCGACCGCCGGCGCGAGCCAGAGCACGAAGACGCCGTGATCGGGGCCTTCCTCGGCGAGCGCGACGAGACGCGCCCGGTCTGCCGGCGCCTCCTGGGTGACGATGACGAGGACGGCGGGTACGGCGGGCAGCCGGTCGACCGCGGAGCCGTGGCCATCGTCGAGCGGCCGGGTTTCGTCGAGGCGCGAGCGCACCCGCTCCCGTCCCACGCCGGCGCTGCGGCGGGCTGCGATGAGACCTTCGAGTTCGGCGAGCAGGGCGCTTGCGGCCTGATAGTCGGCGACGAGGCCGTTCGAGCGCAACGGGCTGTACGACGAGTCGACGTGCGGGAGCCACTTGAGCCACGTCCAGGTCTCGGTGGCGTCCCCGGCGGCGAACGCGACGATCGCGAGGTCGGCGGGCGAGTGCAGGCCGGCGAGCTGGATCACCAGGGCGCGCGCCGCATCCTGGGCCCTCATGCCCACTCCGGCCACCCCGACCGCTCCCGCCCGCTCGAAACTCTCGACCACGGGGACCGGTCCGACCTCGGCGAACGCATCGGCCAGCTCGGCGGCCGCGGTCCAATCGGCGGCGTCACCACCGTTCTTCGACGGCATCCGGATGCTCGAGCGCGACTCCTGCGCGCCGAGGCCGAAACGCAGCTCGAGGAACGTCGTGTGCTCGGGTTTGCGCGTCCAGAGCAACGGCGTCCGCGCGCGCATCGCCTCGGTGATCTCGGCCGTCTGCGGCGACTCCGACCGCCGCGCCGCGACCTCCCGCACACGCTCGGCCCCGAGTCGCCGGCGCGCGTCCTCCATCCCGTCGTCGAAGGCCCGGCGGGCTTCCTTCCGCTTGCGGGAGCCCTGACGCCGCGTGTCGAACCAGGTGCCGACCATGATGAGCGGAGAGAGGGCGACGAACAGCAGGGTGAAGACCTGCTGGGTCAGGACGAACAGCGCCGCGCCCAGGACCAGCGGGCTGAGCAGGACGAGCAGCGGCAGCCGCGGTGGCGCCGGCGGCACGGGGATCTCGGGGAGGGTGAAGGTCTCGCCCCGGTAGGCGGGCTCCACGCGCGGCGAGCGGGAGAACCCGGCGGCCGCCTGCGCCCTCGGCCCGTGCGCGGCGACAGGCAGCGGCACGACCTGGAACTGTGTGCCGCCCACCTGCACGCGGGAGGCTGCCCTCACGATCGCCCGCTGCACCAGCGCTCCGTCGACCTGCACGCCGTTGGCGGAGTTGAGGTCGGCCACCGTCACGGTCTCGGCGACGGTGATCGTCGCGTGCCGTCGCGACACCTCGCTGTCGCCGGGCAGGAACACCGCCGCCGACGGGTCGCGGCCCACGAGATTCACCCCCGAAGTCACCCCGAATTCGCGTCCGGACTCCGGTCCCGCCAGGATGCGTACCAGCGCCGCCGGCGCGTCGTCCCTCTCATCTCCCGGCCGCCGCTCCCCCACCGGCACGACCTCGACGCGGCATCCGGATCGCAGACTCGACTCGTGCACGGCGGCGCCCGGGTTGAGCACCCTGCCCTGGGTCGCACCCGGGAACTCCACGCGCAGCGTGAGCGGCGGGCGCTCTCCCGGGGCACGTTGTTCCGTCCGCGCTGCCGACCGTTTCGGCAACGCGGCGAGCCGTTCTGCGATGTCGGCGACGGTGGCTGTGACGTCGGCCGTCACCACCACGTCGCGTCCCTCATCCGGCCCCGTTGCAACCGTGATCGTGAGCTTCATTCCAGACCTCCCCCTGTCCGCCGGTGAGTCTAGAACACCGATTCCACCCCACTGCCGACGTGCGACCGGATGCCCACAGCACCGTCATCGCCCGGCATGATGGACTCCGTGGACACTGTGGACGCCGACCCGCGCCCGCCACTCGAGGTGGTGGCGGCCGTCATCGTGCGCGACGGACGCGTCCTCGCCTGCCGCCGCTCGCCCGCGAAGGATGCGGCCGGCAAGTGGGAGTTCCCGGGCGGCAAAGTCGAGGAGGGCGAGAGCCCTGGGGACTCGCTGGCGCGGGAGATCCGCGAGGAGCTGGCGGTGGGCATACGGGTCGGCGAGCTGATCGACCGCAGCGTGACGGCGACCGGCACGCGCCCGATCGCCTTGAGCTGCTACCGCGCGGAGCTCATCGGCGAACGTCCCCAGCACAGCACAGACCACGACCGGATGCAGTGGGTGCGCATCCTGGACCTCGAGGCGCTCGACTGGGCACTGCCCGATCTCCCGGCGGTGCGGAAGCTGCTCGCGGGGGTGTGAGCGCAGCGACGGTGTTCCGTCGGGCCGCGCCCATGAATGGAAGAGTGCAGAGTGCACACGACACGCTGCGATCAGTGCGGATTGCACATGGATCGGGGTGTGGGTGGCAATTAGCCTTTCCACACCCATTCCCCCGTCACGAAGGACACCCTCATGGCTCGCACCGCACCTGCCGACGACTTCGCCCTCAGTCGCGTCACGCCCGATGCTCGGAAGCCCTGGTTCGGCATCGCGGTGCAGCGATTCGGCCAGGTCTCCGCTCTCTCGCAGTTCCTGCTCGGAGCCACTCTCGGTTACAGCATGACCTTCGGGCAGGCCGCGCTCGCCCTGCTCCTCGGCTCGATCATCCTCGAGATCATCATGTGCATCGTCGGCATCATCGGTCAGAAAGAAGGCCTGAACACGGCGCTGCTCGCCCGCTGGACCGGCTTCGGTGAGATCGGCGCCTCGCTCGTCGGACTCGCCATCGGCATCAGCCTCATCGGCTGGTTCGGCATCCAGAGCGCGATCTCCGCGCAGTCCCTCAACGTGCTGATGCCCGGCGTCATGCCGATCTGGTCGTGGAGCCTCATCTTCGGCCTGGCCGTGACCGCGATCGTCAGCTTCGGATTCGTCGGAATGCAGTGGCTCGCGAACATCACCGTGCCGCTGTTCCTCATCCTCGTGGGCTGGTCCGTCATCAGCGAGCTCACCAAGCACTCGATCAGCGAACTCCTCACCTCACCGGCACCCGGCCCGACGATGAGCGTGTGGGCGGGCACAGCGATCGTGGCGGGCGGACTCATCGTCGGTGCGATCATCACCGCGGACATGACCCGCTTCAACCGTTCCAAGGCCGACGTCGTCAAGCAGACGGTCGTGGGAGTCACGCTCGGCGAGTTCGTCATCGGCCTCGCCGGAGTCCTCCTCGCCCACGCGGCGGCCACCGGCGACATCGTCGCCATCGTGACCTCGTCGATCGGCTTCGTCGGCCTCATCATCGTCATCACGGGCACCCTCAAGATCAACGACTGGAACCTCTACTCCTCGACTCTCGGCCTGGTGAACTTCATCTCGACCGCGTTCGGGAAGAACATCCACCGTGTGACGACGACCATCGTGCTCGGAATCGTCGGCTCGATCCTGGCCGCTGCGGGCATCCTGTCGCAGTTCACCGGGTTCCTCATCATCCTGAGCGTCGCCTTCCCTCCGATCGCCGGCATCATGGTGGCCGAGTACTTCATCGTCAAGCGCTGGCGCGGAGAGCTCGAGGAGACGCGCGCCTCCGGCACGCTTCCGGCGACGGCGCCCCGTGTGGTGCCCGCCACACTCATCATCTGGGCGGTCTCGTCGGTGGTCGGCTACTTCGTCACCTGGGGCATCCCGTCGCTGATCTCCCTCGCGCTGTCGATCGTGCTCTATGTGATCGCCGGCAAGCTCGGCTGGGTTCGCGGCGTCGGACGCGCCACCACGATCCAGGCCGAGACCGCCGCCACCCCTGTCGCGTCGGGCCTCGGCGTCTCCACCAACCAGCAGTGACCGCACCACGAACGACAAGCACCACAACGAGAGCGAGAACAATGCATATCGGCATCGACGTCGGCGGAACAAACACCGATGCAGTGCTCATGGACGGCAAGCAGACACTGGCCGGGGTCAAGAACGCGACGAGCCCCGACGTCACTGCCGGGATCGTGCAGGCGATCGAGGCACTGCGCAGCGCGCACGGATTCGAAGGCGACGACATCACCGCCGTGATGATCGGCACCACGCATTTCATCAACGCGCTCGTCGAAGCCAAGCGGCTGGCCCCGACGGCGGCACTGCGGCTGGGACTGCCCGCCACCAAGGCGCTGCCCCCGCTGGTCGACTGGCCCGAGCCGTTGAAAGAGGCGATCGGGGCCCGCAGCTACCTGGCACATGGCGGCTACGAGTTCGATGGCCGCCCGATCTCCCCGCTCGACCACGCCGAGCTCAAAGGCCTTGCGGCGGACATGGCGGAGCACGGAATCCGCTCGGTCGCGATCTCGTCGGTGTTCAGTCCGGTCAACCACGATGTCGAGACGCAGGCGGCTGCGATCATCGCGGACGAGCTGGGCGATGACGTCGCCATCTCGCTCTCACATGAGATCGGGCGGATCGGCCTCCTCGAACGCGAGAACGCGACGATCATCAACGCAGCGCTCCGCGAACTGGCGTCCGAGATCGTCGACGGGCTCACGGCAGCGGTTCGCGCCCAGGGCATCGGCGCCCCGATCTTCCTCAGTCAGAACGACGGCACACTGATGGATGAGGACTACGTGCGCCTCTACCCGGTGGCGACCTTCGCCTCCGGCCCCACCAACTCGATGCGCGGGGCGGCGCTCACCAGCGGCCTGGAGACGTGCGCCGTCGTCGACATCGGAGGGACCACCGCCGACATCGGCCTGCTGATCAACGGCTTCCCCCGGGAGACGGCCAACGAGGTGAAGGTCGCCGGGGTGCGCACGAACTTCCGGATGCCCGATGTGCTGTCGATCGGAATCGGCGGCGGCTCCATCGTGAACACGGAGACGGCCGAGGTCGGACCGGAGTCGGTCGGATACCGGCTGACCACGGAGGCCCTCGTCTTCGGAGGATCGACGCTGACGGCGACGGACATCGCCGTCGCCGCCGGACGTGCCGACATCGGCGACCCCCGGCTGGTCGAACACCTCGACCCGGCCTTCGTGGCGCGGGTCCTCGAGCGGATAGCCGAGCGCATCGCGGAGGCCGTCGACCGGATGCGCACGTCGCCGGACCCCATCCCGGTGGTCGCCGTCGGCGGCGGCTCCATCCTGCTGCCGGACGAGCTCCCCCTGTTCGGAACGGTCCACCGGCCGGAGAACTACGCCGTCGCCAACGCTATCGGAGCATCCATCGCCCAGGTCGGCGGCGAGATCGACAAGGTGTACGCGATCGAGCCGGGACGCCGCGACGAGGCGATCGCCGAGGTGCGGGCCGAAGCCGTCGACAAGGCGATCGCCGCCGGAGCCTCCCCGCAGTCCGTCTCCATCGTGGACTTCGACGAAGTGCCCATCCCCTACCTCCCCGGCAATGCCACGCGCATCCGCGTCAAGGCCGTCGGCGACCTCGACATGGCGGTGCGCGTATGAGCTGGATGCTGACCGCCGACGCCGTGCCCCAGCTCGCGCGCGGTGCTGCCGTGCTCGGGACCGGTGGAGGGGGCGACCCCTACATCGGCGCCCTCCTCGCGCAACAGGCCCTCGCAGCGCACGGCCCCGTCACCGTGGTCGCGCTCGACGAGGTACCGGATGATGCGCTGGTGCTCACGGTCGCCATGATGGGCGCCCCGACCGTCATGGTCGAGAAGCTCCCGAGCCTGGACGAGGTCATCGCACCGGTGAAGGCTCTGGCCGCCTACCTCGGACGGCCCGTCACCCATGTCGCCTGCGCCGAAGTCGGCGGTGTCAACTCCACCATCCCCGTGGCCGCCGCGGCCGCTCTCGGCCTTCCTCTCGTCGACGCGGACGGCATGGGCCGCGCCTTCCCCGAACTGCAGATGGTGCTGCCGACCCTCTATGGAGTGACGGCGTCGCCGCTCGCTTTCGCGGATGAGAAGGGCAACATCGGCGTGCTTCAGACCGTCGACAACAACTGGACGGAGCGGATCGCCCGCGTCGCCTGTGTGGAGATGGGCTGCTCGATCATGATCGCGGGCTTTCCGATGAGCGGGTCGCAGGCCCGGGAGGCGCTCGTGCCCGGATCCCTGCGCCACTCGCTCGCCATCGGTGCGGGCATCGCCGACGCCCGGGACACGAAGAGCGATCCGGTCGGCCGCACCGTCGAACTGCTCGGCGGCCGCGAATTCTTCGCCGGCAAAGTCGTCGACGTCGAACGCGGGACCACGGCCGGCTTCGCCCGGGGCCGGGCACGTATCGAGAACGCTCTCTCGACGCTCACCCTCTCGTTCCAGAACGAGCACCTGATCGCCGAGGCCGACGGGCAGGTGCTCGTGACGACACCCGACCTGATCATCGTGCTCGACCACGACTCGGGCGAGCCGATCACCACGGAGGCGCTGCGCTACGGCCAGCGCGTGCGTGTGATCGCCGCGCCCAGCGACCCGCGCTGGCACAGCGCGGAGGCGCTCGCGATCGTCGGCCCCGGCTACTTCGGCTACGACATCCCGTCACACCGTTTCGACGGAACGGCAGAGCTCGTCGCGGCGGACGGAACGGTGCAGAACGGTGCGGCGGAGGTCGTCGCATGAGCTGGACCCTCACCGCTGCGGACCTTCCCGACCTCGCCCGGGGCGCCACCCTCCTCGGCACCGGAGGCGGAGGCGACCCGTACATCGGCCAGATGCTCGTGCAGCGAGTGCTCGGGGACGGCAGCATCACTGTGCTCGACCCCGACGAGCTCGACGACGACCTGTTCGTGATCCCGACCGCGCAGATGGGCGCGCCGACCGTGATGATCGAGAAGATCCCGGCGGGCACGGAGCCGACTCTCGCTCTCCGGACGCTCGAGAAGCACCTCGGCCGCACCGCCGATGCCACCATGCCCATCGAGTGCGGTGGCATCAACTCGATGATCCCGTTGATCGTCGCGGCGGAGACCGGACTGCCCGTAGTCGACGCCGACGGCATGGGCCGCGCATTCCCCGAGCTCTCGATGGAGACGTTCGCGGTCTACGGCGTGCACGGCTCTCCCCTGGCGCTCGCCGGCGAACGCGGCGAGACCGTCGTCATCGACACCGGGGACGACGACCGTCAGATGGAATGGCTCGCGCGCGGCGTGACCATCCGTCTCGGCGGAGTGGGCCACATCGCGGAATACGCGATGAGCGGCGCCGATGTGAAGCGCACGGCCGTTCCCCGCACCATCTCGATGGCACTCGCCCTGGGTCGTGCCATCCGCGAAGCCAGGGAGGAGCATCGTTCGCCGTTCGATGCGATCGCTCAGACCTTGTCGACCACCCTCTACTCCGAGGTGCGCGAGCTGTTCACCGGCAAGGTCACCGACGTCGAGCGACGCACCACAGAAGGCTTCGCGAAGGGCCGGGCGACGATCTCCTCCCTCGATGCGGCGAGCGACGACGCGCTCGAGATCGCGTTCCAGAACGAGAACCTCATCGCACGACGCGGCGGTGAAGTGGTGGCCATCGTCCCCGACCTGATCTGCGTCGTCGACATCGAGTCGGGTGAGCCGATCACCACCGAAGGTCTTCGCTACGGTCAGCGCGTGCGCGTGCTCGGGATCTCGACGCCGGCGATGATGCGCACGCCGGAGGCGCTCGCAGCGTTCGGGCCCTCGGCGTTCGGCCTCACCGAACCGTTCATCCCGGTGGAAGCGCGCGTTTACGCTTGATCCATGGCGAGAACCCTCGAGCACGACCGGTTGCCGGCGCTTGCCCGGGGGTTCTCGCTCCTCGGCTCCGGCGGCGGTGGGACGACCACCATGCTGGAGCTCATGCTGCCGGATTCTCCGGCCTGGCCGATCGGGTTGCACGCTGTCGGCGAGCTCGACCCCGAGACGCCGTGCCTCGCCGCCGCGTTCGCCGGCTCGACCTACCTGCTCGCCGAGCGCATTCCGGGCGAGAGTCCGTTCGCCGAGCTGATCGATGCAGCCGAGCGCTGGACCGGGGTGCGGGCGCGGGCCGTCTGCCCTCTCGAGGGCGCCGGCTTGAACGGGCTCTCGCCGTTCCTTCTTGCCGATGAGTTCGCGGTCGTCGACGCCGACTTCATGGGCCGCGCTCTCCCCCGGCTCGACCAGCTGTCGCTGTTCGTCGACCGCGTTCCCGGCACGGTGACCGTGTGCGGCTCGGGCGCGGGTGGTGTCGTGCTCATCGACACCGACCGCGCTGACGACGTCGAAAGCGTTCTCCGAGGCGCGATCGTGCAGGCAGGGGGTGCGTCGGCAGTCGTCGTGGCCGGCTTCACCGTCGGCGATCTGGCGGAGCATGCTGTTGAAGGCACCTTCCGTCGGGCTCTCCAGCTCGGCACCGCGTTCGACTCCGCGACCGAGGCACCGCTCAGCGAACTCGCCGAGCGGCTCGGAGGCCGGATGCTCGGCATCGGGCGCATCGCGGCCGTCGAGAGCTCCCCGACCGACGAATACGTGTCGACGATCGAGATGATGGGCGACGACGGCGGGCTCCTCCGGGTGATCGCCCGCTCCGAGGTGCTCGCATTCATGCGAGACGGCCGGGTCGAGGCGGCCTCTCCCGAGATCATCGTCACCATCGACTCGATCTCCCGCGACATCCTGCAGGTCGACGGTCTGACGTATGCCCGGCATGTGGCCGTGTTCGCCTTGCCGGCTCCGGGGTGGTGGACATCGTCACCCGATCGCATGCGCCACGTCACTCCCGCGGCGTTCGGTCTCGCGGGTCTGGAGCCGGCGGCATGAGCCAGCAACTCGATCTGCCCGCCCTTCTCGCGCATCCCGCCAACGGTGGCCTCCGAGCGGTCGCCACGCCCGCCGCCGGCGCCGCCCGCACCAGCGCCGCGGACGCCATCCGTGCCACGGCCACGATCCCCTGGCGCGATGTGGTGGTCGACTCCAGCGAGTCGCGACTCCCGGTCGACGGCACCGACTCCCTCGCGATTCTGACCGTCGACCCTCCGCTCACCTCCTGGCAGCAGGATGCCCTCATCCGGCGGGTGCGCGACCACGGCTATCGGGCACTCGCGGTGCCGAACGCCGACGTCTTCACGGCCGGGAGCCGCATCCTCGCCGAGCGCCTCGGGTTGACACTGCTCCACACGGACGATCCGATGGTGCTCGCCAAGGCGTGCTGGCAGCTGCTCGAAGGCAGGGACGCCCTCACGCTGGGCTACGTGCGCCGGGTCGCGCAGTCGATCGAATACCACGCGAACGGCCTGGCCGACCTCTTGAGCCATCTGTCCGCGAGCGTCGGGCACGGCGTCGCGCTCATCGATGCCCAAGGGGTGCTGCTCCAGGCGGGCGGGACGCTTCCGACGGAGGTGCACGCGGCGATCGACTTCGGCCGGTGGCTCGACACGGTCACCGGCTCCGACGGCGCCGCCGCATCCGTGCGCGTCGACAGTCCGAGTCGTGCGGGCCTCCGTCTGACCTTCTTCGGCACCGGGCTGAACACGCTGCAATTGAGCGCCCTCGCCGTGGCCGCCGAGGTCGCGATGCCGGTGGTGGCCGCGCGCATCCTCATCGACGAGGTCGCCGACGTCAACGATGCTGCCGTCGCCTCGGGACTGCTGCGCGACTTCCTGGAGCAGCGCGACAGCCGAGACGCCGAGCTCGAGCAACGGATGCTGGACAGCGGCTGGCGCACCACCGGCTACCACCTGGGCTTCCGCATCATCGGCCGCACCCGTGTGGACACGTTCCAGTTGCTTCGGTTCGTCACCCGCGAACTGGCGGCGCTGCCCGTCGACTCGCACGCGGCCACCAGCGGGCGCGGAGTCACCGGCTGGCTCAGCTTCAGCGCACCGCCGGCCCCCAGCCAGGTCGAGAACTACGTCACCGCCCTCCGGGGACTCCACGCGGCGGCACGTCGCGCCTTCAACGTCGCGGCGGGCATCGGATCGCTGGAGAGCGGGTCGGCCGGATTGGTCGCGACGATCGACGGAGCATCGGACGCCGCCCGCATCGCCGCCAACCGTTCGGCGACCGGCTGGTTCGTGCGCATCGACACCCTCGGTCTGGAGCAGCTCCTCCTCTCCTGGACCGAGAACGACACGTTCGTCCCGGCCGCGGAGTCGCTGCTCGCCCCGCTCATCACCCGCGCGCCCGACCTGCTCGAGACGCTCACCGCGTACCTCGACCACGAGTCCGGAATCGCCGCCACCGCCGACGCGCTCGGCTTGCACCGCAATACGGTCTCCACCCGAATCGCCAGAGCGCAAGAGCTCCTCGGCCTCGACCTGTCTGATCCCGAGGTGCGGCTGGCGGTGCACCTCGCGTGCCGTGCGGTGAGATCGTGACCGCTGCGTGCATCCGGAGCCCAGGCCGACCGCACCCGAACCCGAGCCCGAGCCCGACGAAGAGGAGCGCACCATGAGGGCGATGTACTACGAGCAGTTCGGCGGACCGGTGTCGGTCGCCGAGGTCGCCGAGCCGATCGCCCCCGCCGGCGGCGTCGTGATCCGCGTCGCCGGATCCGGGCTGTGCCGCAGCGACTGGCACGCCTGGGCGGGGCACGACGACAGCGTGCACCTGCCCCACGTCCCCGGGCACGAGTTCGTCGGAACCGTCGAGGCGGTCGGCGACGGCGTGAACGACTGGCGCGTCGGCGACCGCGTCACCGCGCCCTTCGTGAACGGATGCGGCGAGTGCGAGTGGTGCCGGACCGGCCAGTCGCAGGTGTGCCCCGCCCAGACGCAGCCGGGGTTCACCCACTGGGGCTCGCATGCCGAACTGGTGAGCATCCGGGCCGCCGACGTGAACCTCGTCGCGATTCCCGACGGGCTCGGCGACGATGCGGCGGCCAGCCTCGGCTGCCGGTTCGCGACGGCGTACCGCGCGGTGAGGTCGCGAGCGCGGGTCCGACCCGATGAGTGGGTGGCCGTCTACGGAGCGGGAGGGGTCGGTCTCAGCGCCGTGATGATCGCGACCGCGCTCGGGGCCCGCGTCATCGCGGTCGACCGCAACCCGGCGGCCCTCGAGCTCGCACGCGAGCTCGGCGCGGTGCACACCGTCGCGGCGGGAGAGGCGGCACCCGCAGAGATCATCGAACTCACCGGCGGGGGCGCCCAGGTCGGCATCGACGCCGTCGGGTCCGCCGACACCAGCACGGAGGCCGTGCTGTCCCTCCGGCGGCGCGGCCGGCACGTGCAGATCGGCCTGCTCTCGCGCGACCAGCTGCCGGTGCTCCCGCTGGACCGCATCCTGGCCTGGGAACTCGACCTGCTGGGAAGCCACGGGATGTCGGCCGCCGACTACCCCGGGATGCTCGAACTGGTCGCCCGCGGGGTGCTGCGCCCGCAGGAGCTGCTCGGCGGCACGGTCACCCTGGAGGAAGGCGCAGCGCTCCTCCCCCTCATGGACCAGGCGATCTCCACGGGCATCACCGTCATCCGGCCGGCACGCTGACGCGCGCATCCGTCGTTTGCCACACGTTGTCGTCAACACGCCCGGGATGACAGCGCCAACTGGCAAACGGCGCGCCCCGGGCCGGGCGGCGGCGCAGGCGGGCCGACGCACAGGAAGCCCTGCTACCGTTCGGAGGCCGGTAGTGCACCGGCTTCAGGGAAGACGCCTCGTTGACCGTTGGACCGTCCGGTCCGGCCACGATCCCGTCGCCTCCTCTGGGTTGACTAGAGGAGCGCCATGACTGCGTCCATCCCTGCCATCGTCTACTGCGAGGGCCTCTTCGGCGAGCAGGACGGCAAGACCGCCAACGGTCTCGTGCGCCACTCGGAGAAGTTCCAGATCCTGAGCATCGTCGACAGCCGGCACGCAGGCGAAGACGCCGGGGTCGTGCTCGACGGCGTGCCCAACGGCATCCCCGTGCTCGCCAGCCTCCCCGAGGCCATTGCGCATGCCGGCTTCCTGCCGGACTCGCTGATCTTCGGAATGGCGCCGGCCGACGGACTGCTGTCGGAGGCGCAGCGCGTCGTGCTGCTCGACGGCATCGACCGCGGCATGAACATCGTCAACGGCCTGCACGAGTTCCTCAACGACGACGCCGAGTTCGCCGCCGCCGCCCTGCTCGCCGGCGTCACCATCACCGATGTGCGCCGTCCGAAGGACAAGAAGGATCTGCACCTGTTCTCGGGCCGCATCTTCGACGTGACCTGCCCGCGCATCGCGATCCTCGGCACCGACGGCTCCGTCGGCAAGCGCACCACCGCCACCCTGCTCACCCAGGCGCTCAACGACCGCGGCATCAAGGCCGTGATGGTCGGCACCGGCCAGACCGCTCTCATCCAGGGCGCGAAGTACGCGGTCGCCCTGGACGCGACCATCCCGCAGTTCTGCTCGGGCGAGGTGGAGTACCAGGTGGTGGCGGCGTTCGAGAACGAGAACCCCGACGTGATCATCATCGAAGGGCAGGGCGCGCTGAGCCACCCCGCCTACCTGAGCTCGACGACCATCCTGCGCGGCGGCCGCCCCGACGGCGTCATCGTGCAGCACGCCCCCGCACGCGTCATGCTCGGCGACTTCCCGATGATGCCGACACCGACGGCCGCGAGCGAGGTCGCCCTGATCGAATCGTTCGCCGCCACGAAGGTGATCGGCATCACGATCAACCACGAGGGGATGACCGATGACGAGATCTCCGCGGCCATCGACGAGCACGAGCTCGAACTCGGCCTGCCGGCCACCGACCCGCTGACCCGTCCCCTCGACCAGTTGGCCGACATGGTGCTGCTCGCGTTCCCCGAGATCGAAGAGAAGCGGATGCTCGGCGCGGTCGTCTAGGCGCGGGGCCGCCACCCCTCCTCAGAGACCGGGCTGCGCCTCCAGCCGCCCGGACGACACTGCTTCGACGAACGCCTGGTAGTCGCGGTCGTTCTGATCGGCGTAGTCCGACGAGAAGTCGGCGATCGCCCGGTCGAAGCGGTCGCTGTTGCCGAGGTACGCGGCGATCGCGACGCGGTCCCCCGCCCGCGAGTGCGCCCGCGCCAGGGTCTGGCCGCAGATGGTGGCATAGATCCTCGCCCCACGGGGCTGGACGTCCTCCACGTCGAACGACCCCTTCCAATCGTGCAGCTGGCGGATGTAGAAGTCGCGGGTGACGCCGTCGAACCCTTCCACGGCCTGCCAGCCGAGGAAGATGTCGCTCGCCGCCTGCATCAGCCGCTGACCCATCACCACCCGCTGCCCGTGGTCGGTGTACTGGCTCGCGCCGAGGAACCGTTCGAGCACCGACTCCTGCGCCTCTTTGGCCTGCAGGATCAGCGGGTCTTCGTCATCCCGTCCCCGCAGCAACAGCACCCAGGCACGCGTCCCCACGCTGCCGACGCCGACCACCTTGCGGGCCATGTGCACGTAAGTGAACTCCCGGACGGGATGGTTCTCGAGCAGGAGCGTCGTCGTGTACTCCTGGAGCAGAAGCCGCATGTCGTCCTGCAGGAGCCGCCGCACCTCCGTATCCGGCGTCAGGTTCTCGATCGGCTCGATCAGAGGCGGGTCGGCCGAAATGCGCAGTTCTCCGTCGATCACGCGCACCAGCTTCGCGAACGCGGTCGTGCTGTCTTTGGTGCGGGCCTTGGCGACGATCGCGTCGGCCTTCTTGACCTGGTGCTTGCCGGCGCGCTGTGCGGCCTGTTCGGTCCGCACCCGCTCGAGCAGCTGCTCGGCGTCGAGACGCTCGTACCAGGCCCGCATCACCGGCGCCTCCGCGGACGAGCGCATCTGCTCACGGTAGCTCCGTGCGACGTCCAGCGTGGTCTCGCGACACTCCTCAGCCGAGAATCCGGCGTTGCGGCCGGCGATCTCGAAGCTGGCGGCGAGGCGCTTGAGATCCCACTCCCACGGCCCCGGCAGCGTCTCGTCGAAGTCGTTCAGGTCGAACACCATGGTGCGCTCTGGGGTGCCGAACACGCCGAAGTTCGACAGGTGGGCGTCGCCGCAGATCTGGGTGTAGATCCCCGAGTCGGGCGTGGTCGACAGGTCGGACGCCATGAGGAGCGCGGCTCCCCGGAAGAACGTGAACGGCGAGACCATCATGCGCCCGTAACGGATCGGCACGAGCTCCGGCACCCTGCTCGCGGCCTGCTCCTCGAGCAGCGCGACGGGGTCGGGACGATCGATCGGGGGCGTCCAGCCGGCGTGGAGCGATCGCGGGGTTCGCTTTCGCGCCTCGAGACCTCTCGCACGCCGCTCGTCGAAATCGGCCATCGTCATGGTGCGCCTCGCAATCTCGACGCCGGATGCCCGGTCGCACCGAGCAGCGTCGACTTCAGTGGGTGAAACTCGACACGAGACCTTCGGTGGGCATCGGCGCCTGGAGCGCGTCCAGGTAGTCGACGGCGTCCCGGATGTCCAGGATGAGACTCTCGGCCAGGTTGCGGCTGAGACCGTTGCGCACGACGATGCGCTGCACGACGATGTCAGTCAGATCGTCGGGCATCGGGTAGGCGGGGATCAGCCACCCTTTGAGCCGCAACCGTTCAGACAGGTGATAGAGATTCCACTTGTCCGTGTAGTTCGCGGTGAGCTGCCACGCGAAGACCGGGATGTCCGTCCCGTCGTTCCAGAGGTCGAAGGCGGGCATGCTCGCGATCTCGCCTGACAGGTAGACGGCGACATCCTGCGACGCCTTCTGCACCTTGTAGTAGCCGTCCCACCCGAGGCGGAGGAACAGGTAGTACTGCAGCAGCACCTGCGCGCCGGGGCGGGAGAAGTTGAGGGCGAAACTCGGCATGTGGCCGCCGAGGTAGGTCACGTCGAAGACCAGGTCTTTCGGGAGGTCGTCGACCGTGCGCCAGATGACCCAGCCGAGCCCCGGGTACACGAGGCCGTACTTGTGGGCGGAGGTGCTGATCGAGGCGACGCGCGGCAGGCGGAAGTCCCAGGCGAGGTCCGGCTGCAGGAAGGGGGCGATCATGCCACCGGATGCTCCGTCGACGTGGATCGGGACGTCGAGCCCCGTCTTCTCCTGGATGCGGTCGAGGGCTTTCGAGATCTCGGCGACCGGCTCGTACATGCCGGTGTACGTCACACCCATGATCGCGACGACGCCGATCGTGTTCTCGTCGACGTACTTCTCCAGGTCGTGACCGTCGAGGACCTTGTGCTCCAGCGAGATGGGCACGTACCGCGGCTCGACATCCCAGTAGTTGCAGAACTTCTCCCAGCACACCTGCACCGCGCTCGACAGGACGAGGTTCGGCTTGTCGATGGGTTTCCCGGCCGCGCGCCGGGCGTTCTGCCACCGGCGCTTGAAGGTCAGACCGCCGAGCATGCACGCCTCGGAGGATCCGATCGTCGAGGTGCCGATCGCGTTCTCGGCGTCGGGTGCGTTCCAGAGCCTCGCCAGCATCTTCCAGCAGCGGGTCTCGATCGCGGCGGTCTGCGGGTACTCGTCTTTGTCGACCATGTTCTTGTCGGCCGACTCCGCGTAGAGGCGGCTCGCGAACGGGTCCATCCAGGTGCCGACGAAGGTCGCGAGGTTCAGCCGTGAGTTGCCGTCGAGCATCGCCTCGTCATGAACCACCTGGTAGGCGGTCTCGGGCAGCGACTCGAACGGTGGGATCGCGTCGAGCGGGAAATCCGTCGACTCCCCTTCGCGCGCGAACAGCGGGTTGAGCTGGTTCTGGGATCCGATTCCGGTGTGCGCGTGGCTCGGCTCGCCCGTGCGCACCGGAGGCCTGGTGATGGTCATGGTCTCACGCTAGGAACTCCCTCCCCGCCCGGCATCATCCCAATTGGGTGATGTCGGCCACCGGCCGCGTTTCTACGCTCGGACCATGCCGCCACCGAGAGCCATGCGTCTCAGGCGTGAGGCCTGGGGGTTCGCCATCGGCTCCCTCTTCTTCCTGGTCGGGGCCGTCCCGTTCTATCAGCGCGCCGTCGGCATCGTCGTCACCGATCTGACCTTCTTCGTCGGCGCCCTGTTCTTCACGGCTGCGGCCCTCATCCAGTTGAGCCTGAGCGGACGCCGGCCTCCCCGGCGCGGAGCATCCAGACCCGACCTGTTCGACTGGTGGGCGTCGGCGGTGCAGTTCGTGGGCACCCTGTTCTTCAATGTGAGCACGACGGATGCTCTGATCACCGCTCTGAACAGCGAGACGCGGCTGAACAGCGGCTGGCGACCGGATGCCCTCGGCTCGATCTGCTTCCTGGTGGCGAGCGTCTTCGCAGCAGTGGCGACGACGGAACGCGACAAGCTCTGGGACCCGAGCGCGCGGACCTGGCGGTGCACCTGGCTCAACCTCCTCGGGTCCGTGTTCTTCGGGCTCTCGGCGATCGGTGCATTCGTCATCCCGTCGACGAACGACCTCGTCAGTCTGTTGTGGGCGAACCTCGGCACCTTCCTCGGCGCAGCGTGCTTCCTCGTCGCTGCGCTCCTGAGCCGCCGACCGCGCTGACGCGCACCGCGGTTGCCGACGGGTGCGTCGACGTCAGGTCACGAACAGCAGGATGCCGCCGACGACGAGCCAGATCGACCAGGCCGTGTAGGCCACGGCGACCGTCGCTCCGGCGAAGGCCCAGCCCTCCCGCTCCGCCGGTCCGACGAACTCGAGGGTGCCGACGAGCAGCGCAGCCCCCACGACGATTCCGGCGATGGCGAACCAGCCGGGGAGCGAGCCCGTCGCGAGCATCCCGGCCGAGAGCAGGATCGTCCACGAGCCGGTCAGCAGGTAGCCCAGGTGCTCGCCGATCGCGACGCCCAGGTAGCGGTTGGTCGCGTCGAAGATCGCGTCGACCGCGGCCGGCGAGCGGTCACGGTCACGCGCCAGCTGGGGAACGAGGAAAGGCCACCGGAGCAGGCCCAGGGCTTGCACGAGCCCGGCCAGCGATCCCACCACGAGGGTGAGGGTGGCGAGGGCGCCCACCCCGGCGAGCGGGGCCGCCAGCACGGCGATCGGGATGAACGCCACGGCGGTGAGCCCGAACCCCCACCACAGCAGCACGAGCCCGGGGCCGCCGGCGTGGAACCGCTCCAGCACGACCTGCGCCGGCTCGCGCAGGATGGCGGGATAGCGGAACCGCACGGCCAGTGCCGCGTAGAACGCCGTGAACGCGACGGGGACGACGATCAGTCCGATCGCGAGCACGGCTTCGTGTGCCGTCATGCGGCCAACATAGTCCCTGGCGCGCGACCGGGTGGCCGGGCTGGAGTCGCCTGCCTGCGTCACCGGCGTACAGTCTCGATCATGAATGCGATTCCGACACAGGTTCTGAACGACGGGCGGACGATCGACGCGATCGGCTTCGGCACCTCTCCGCTCACAGGAGACGCGGCTCTGACCGCGGTGACGAGCGCTCTCGACGTGGGCTACCGGCTCATCGACAGCGCGGTGAACTACCGGAACGAAGAGGCGGTCGGCCGCGCCGTCCGGCAGAGCGGCGTTCCGCGCGACGAGATCACGATCACGACGAAGCTCCCCGGCCGCCATCACGGCTACGACGAAACGCTGGCCTCGTTCGACGAGTCGCGCGCCGCGCTGGATCTGGACGTGCTCGACCTGTACCTGATCCACTGGCCCAACCCGAGCGTGGACCGATACGTCGACTCGTGGCGCGCGATGATCGCGCTGCAGAACGACGGAGTGGTGAAGTCGATCGGCGTCTCGAACTTCACGGAGGAGTTCCTGACCAGGCTGATCGACGAGACCGGGGTCAGCCCTGCGGTCAACCAGATCGAGCTGCACCCGTACTTCCCGCAGGAGCGGCTGCGCGCCTTTCACGCCGAGCACGGCATCGTCACCGAGTCGTGGAGCCCTCTGGGCCGCGGCATCGACGTGCTGGGCGAGCCCGCCGTCGCATCGGCCGCGGAACGTCATGGCGTGACCGCGGCGCAGGTCGTCATGGCGTGACCGCGGCGCAGGTCGTCCTGCGCTGGCACACCCAGCTCGGCGCCGTTCCGATCCCGAAGTCGGGCGATCCGGAGCGGCAGCGGGAGAATCTCGACATCTTCGGGTTCGAGCTCTCCTCCGACGAGCTCGCGGGCATCACCGCCCTCGGAAGCGCTGACGGCCGGCTGTTCGGTGCCGACCCGAACACCCACGAAGAGATGTGACGGCCGGGCGTCCCTCGCGCAGCGCGCGCTACTCCCGCAGCGCACGCTCCAGTGCGGCCGCCTGGTGGCGGTGTCCGACGATCTCGTAGCCCACGACGACCACCGCCGGCGACAGGGTGATCAGCACCAGGCTCACCCCGAGCGGCGCACCCGCCGCGGCCGCCCAGACGGCCGCTGCGAGCATCCCGACCGTGCCGAGGAACAGGCCGATGTGGAACGGGTCGCCCTCGTGCATCAGGTAGGTGTAGAGCAGGAACAGGACGACCGAGAAGACCAGGACGGGCACCGCGATGGTGAGCACCGCGCCGGTCGTGCCGATCTCCGCCTCGCCTTCGACCACGAACGCCGCCACCGTCAGCCCGGCTCCGGTCGCGGCGATCGACGCGTAAAGCAGGATGTGGCTGTAGCTCCAGATGACGGACCGCCGCCGGTAGCGCCCGAGCAGCTGCGCCGACGGCATGATGAAGTACGACCACCACAATCCGAACGTGAGCCCGACGCCGGCGACCACGACCAGCACGGCCTCCACGCTCCACCCCTGCTTTTCGACCAGGGCGGCGACCGATGTGACCGTGCCGAAGAGCACCTCGCCGAGGGCGATGATCGTCAGCAGACCGTAACGCTCGGAGATGTGACTCGCGTTCCAGGGCGTTCCACCGAGCTTCACCTCGGCCACGATCGGGCCGCAGAGCTCGACGACGAACAGCACGGCGGCGATGGGCACCACGGCGCCGAACGGAAGGTTCGCCAGCGCGAGCAGGACCCAGCCGATCTGCGCCGCCGTCACGAACGCCGCATAGGTGAGCGCCACCCGCCGTCGGCCCGGATCCTGCACGGCGGCGCGCACCCACTGGGCGACCATCGCCACCCGCATCACGACGTAGCCCCCGACCATGACGCCGTTGTCGAAGGACGTGCCGTGGTCGACGGATGCGAACATCGCCGGAAGGCCCAGCGCGAGCACGATCACGCCGATCATCTGGACCATCGTGGAAACGCGGTAGAACCAGTCGTCGGTGTCATAAGCCGACGCGAACCACGAGAAGTTGATCCACGCCCAGCAGATCGCGAACATCGCGAACGAGAAGGCGCCGATGCCGGGGAGCACGTGGCCTTCGGCGAGGAGGTGCGCCAGCTGATCGCCGGCCTGGCCGAACGCGACCACGAAGGCGAGATCGAACAGCAGTTCGAGCGGTGTGGCGGCGCGGTGCGACTCGCCGGGGTCCCGCCCGGTCATCCGGAGGAGGCGATGGCCCCGGTCGTTCCGGGTGAGGTCTGACACGTGGTCCCTCCGTTCGGCGGCGTCGGGCGTCAGTCGGGTGCCTCCATTGTTGCCGAAACGCGGGCGGGGCACACCGGATGCTCGCGCCGCCGTTTGCCAGAAGATGCGGCCATCCCGGGCATGTCGACGACGACGAGTGGCAAATGGGCGGGCCAGACCGTTGCCCCTATCCCCCGAACGGGGGTACGGTGCCGCTTGGAGAGCGCGCACCGCAGCGTGCTCGAAGGGGTGCGACCGTGAATCGTCGTCGTTTCGTTCTGCCGGTAGCCGTGACCACATTCGCGCTCGTCGCGATCGGCTTGAGCGCGACCAGCGCATCCGCTGCGCCCGGCGAGGCCCCAGGCTCCCCCGGCGCCGTGAGTCACCAGGCCCAGTCGCGCAAGGACTGCGTCGGGACGGCACGCAACACCGGCTCGAAGATCTGGTTCACGGTGGCCAACGGCATCCTGAGCGATGTCTACGCGCCCACCGTCGACGCGACCAACGTGGAGACCATGCAGTTCCTCGTCACCGACGGCACGAGCTTCACCGACCTGCAAGCGCGCGACATGACATACAAGGCCGCAGCGGACGCGACCGGCATGATGTGCACCGTCACCTCCACCGCCAAGAGCGGCGCCTACCGCCTCGTCACCACCTACCTCACCGACCCCGCGCGCGACAGTGTGGTCATCCGCACGAAGTACGACGCCCTGAAGAAGGGCGCGAGCGCCTACAAGCTCTACGTGCGACTGGATGCGAACGCCGGAGGCAACGGCGGCGGCCGCACCGCGAACGGCGGGGCCGACACGGCGGTCGTCGACACGTCCACCGGAACGAGCGTGCCCGTCACCTTCGACACCAACACGGTCAGCCAGGCGAACCGCACCGCCTACGCGGTTCCCTCCTACCTGGCATTGAAGGGCGACAAGCCGTTCTCCTCCGTCAGCAGCGGTTTCGTCGGCACCGCATCCGATTCGATCACCCAGCTCGACACGACCCGCACGCTGACCCCGGCGACCGACTCGGCCACAGGAGGCAACGTCGAGCAGACGGTCGGCGTCACGCGCGACCGCAACGGCAACGCCACCCTCGCCCTCGGTTTCGGCAGCACGCAGGCCTCTGCGGTCGGCACGGCCACCGCGACCACCAAATCGTCGATGACCGCACTCACAGCCGGCTACCTGGCCGGCTGGCTGAAGTACGACGCGGGCCTGAAGTTCCCGTTGCTGACCGCCTCGGGACTCACCGGCTCGCAGCGTCTCACCGCCATCAAGGACTACTACCAGTCGGCGAACGTCGTGAAGGCGTCCGAGGACAAGACGTATCCCGGCGCGATCGTGGCTGGGCTGGATGCTCCCTGGGGCCAGTCGATCGTAGCGAACGATCCCAACAACCTGTTCAGCAACGGCTACCGCGAAGTCTTCTCACGCGACCTCTACGAAGCCTGGACCGCTCTCTACACCGACGGCGACCTCGCCACCGCCCGCGACACCGTGCGCTACCTGCTCCTGAAGAGCCAGCAGGCGAACGGCTCCCAGCCCCGCAACTCGCTGCTCGACGGAACGAAGGCCGCCGATGCGTTCAACGACCAGCTGGATGAGACGGCCTACCCGATCCTGATGGCGCTGCAGTCCGGTCTCGCCTCCGACAACGCGATCTGGCCGCGCGTCGAACTGGCCGCGAACTTCCTGATCAGCCACGGCCCGAGCTTCGGCGTCGAACGCTGGGAGGAGCAGACCGGATACTCGCCCTCGACGATCGCCGCAGAGATCGCCGGCCTGATCGCCGCAGCCAGCATCGCCGACACGCACGGCGACGCAGCGAGCGCCCGCGTCTGGCGCGCGACCGCCGACCAGTACCAGCGCACGATCAAGACCTGGGGCGTCACCACGAACGGCCCGCTCTCGACGTCGCCATACTTCATCCGTCTCTCGAAGACCGGCGACCCGAACGCCGCCATCAGCTACAACACCGGCAACGGCGGCCCCACCCTCGACCAGCGCTCGATCGTCGACGCCGGCTTCCTCGAGTACGTGCGCCTCGGCATCCTGCCCGCCACGGATCCGGTCATCGCGAACTCCCTGAAGGTGACGGATGGGACCATCCAGCGCCAGACGGCGAGCGGCCCCGGATGGCTGCGCTACAACGGGGACGGCTACGGCGACTGCGTCGTCGGCGCCGGAACCAGCTGCACCATCGACGGCGCGCCCTGGACGAACTCCGGCGCCAACACCGGCACCGGCCACCCGTGGCCCGTGCTCGGCGCCGAGCGCGCGCAGCAGCACCTGGCCGTCGGTCAGACGAGCGCCGCATCCGGTCTGCTGGTCGCCATCAACCGGATGAACTCGGGACCCGGCCTGGTGCCGGAGCAGGTGTGGGACGCGGCCAACCTGCCGCGCGCGCCGTACGGCAGCGACCCGGCCACGGCATCCATCGGCTTCGTCAACGGGCAGGCGGACGGCTCCGCATCGCCGCTCACCTGGGGTTCGGCCTCGCAGGTGCGTCTCACCGCCGACCTGGCCGCCCGCCGCAGCCTCGAGCAGCCGGCGCAGGTGCGCGACCGCTACGTCACCCACACGCAAGGCGGCACGCCTCTCACGGTCACCTCGCCCGTCGACGGCACGGCGGTAGGGGCGTCGATCACTGTCAGCGGCACCGCCGCTCCCGGCGCCTCGGTCGACATCGCGGACGTCGCGACCGACGGCGACTCGGCGACCACCGTCACCCACGTGACCGCAGGTGGCGACGGCTCGTTCAGTGTCGCGATCACCGCGGCCGCGGGAACGAATGTGCTCGTCGTGACCTCGACCGCACCCGGCGGCGGGACCGCGCAGGTGGTCCGCTCGGTCGTGAACGACGTGGTGGCGGGCACCCTGCTCTTCACTGCCGACGACCCGACCGGCGACGACAACGGGCCCGGAACATACGCCTACCCCAAGGCGGGCGACTTCCACGCGGGCGCGTTCGACCTCACGAAGTTCCAGGTCTACGACACCGGGACGACGATCACGTTCCGCGTGCAGACCGCCGACCTGACGCCGACCTTCGGCTCAACCAACGGCGCCCAGCTCGTCGACGTCTACGTCGCCCAGCCCGGCGCGGTATCGACGTCGACCGCGTCGTCCTACCCCGGCATGAACTACCAGGTCTCGCCCGCCTGGAGCCGCCTCATCGAAGCCCAGGGCTTCACCGGCAGCAAGGTCACGGATGCCTCGGGCGCGTCGACGGGTGTCGTCACGGTCGGCGCCAACGCGGTCTCCCGCTACACGACCTTCAGCGTGACGAAGGCCGCTCTCGGCGGCACCCCGGCATCCGGATGGTCGTTCACGGTCACTCTCACCGGCCAGGACGGCACCCACGGAGTCGACCAGACGAGAGCCTTCACCGCGACGCCCGGCGACTACAGTTTCGGCGTCTGCGCCGTCGGCGCCTCCAGCCCGCTGTGCGCCACCGACCCGAACACCGTGCCCAAGGTCATGGACACGATCGTGCCCTCCGGTGTGACGCAGGCCGACGAGCTGAACTTCGGGGTGCACTCGCCGGTGGTGGTGCAGGGGCTGCCGCTGCCGTAGGCGGCGCCCGCTGAGTGCGGATGACTCCGCTAGCCCGTCGTGAGCACGATCGCGGCGTCCTTGCGCGCCGGCGAACCCTCGCCGGGCTGCACGGAGGTCACCATCGCGGACCCGGCAGCGCCACCGCCGCCGGCGTTGCCGTTGCCACCGCCGTTGCCGCCACCGCCACCGCCACCGCCACCGTTGACGGTCACGTTCGTGAACCCGGCCGCGGCCAGCGTCGCCTTCGCCTGGTCGACGGACTGGCCGACCAGGCCGGACGGCACCGTGACGAGCAGGCCGTTGCTGACCTGGATCGTGACCTGACCGCCCGACGAGATCGACGAGCCGGCCGACGGGTTGGTCGCGGCGACCTGGCCCGCGGGCTGGGAGCCGTCGATCGGGGTCGGGTCGACCGTCACCGTGAGGCCGAGGCCCTCGAGCTGGGTCTGGGCCGCCGCGGGCGTCTGGCCCGTCACATCCGGGACCGTGATCTGCGAGCCGTAGAGCACCGCGTCGGAGGGCGGCGTGAAGTCGGTGCCGCCGTAGACGGCGTTCAGGGCTTGCAGGATCGGCCGGGCGATCTCGAACTTGACGTTGCCGCCGCCGACCCCGTTGAAGTCCAGGCTACGCAGCGGGGTCGCGCCCGAGACATTGCCGACCCAGGTCGCCGTGGAGACCTTCGTCGTCGAGGTCACGAGCCAGTTCTGCAGCGAGTTGTCGGTGGTTCCGGTCTTGCCCATGATCGGCACGCCGTCGTCCGGGTTGGCGCTCGACGCCGTTCCGCCGCCACGCATCACGCCCTGCAGCGCGTAGGTGACACCGGCCGCGATGTCGGGGCGCATCCCCTGCGTGCAGGTCGACGGGCTCACCTTGCGCGACGAGCCGTCGGGGTTGATGACCTTGTCGATCGCGATCGGGGTGCATACGACGCCGCCGTTGGCGATGCCGGCGTAGGCGGTCGCCATGGTGAGCGGCGACAGGTAGTTGGTGCCGAGGATCATCGACGGGAACGAGTTCAGCGGGTTGCTGGGAGAGGCCGGATGCACGTCCAGGCCCTTCGCGGCGTTGAGGATCGAGCACAGGTCGACCTTGGTGCCCATTCGCGCGAAGGCCGTGTTGACGGACTCGGCCGTCGCCTCCAGCACCGAGAGGAAGCTCGCGGAGCCTTCGTCGTTGGTCACCGGCCAGTCGGGACCATTGATGTCGGCGCAGGTGTTCGTGAAGTCCGAGGTGGGGAAGTCGCTCTGCGTCGCGTCGATCGTGTCGTTGAGACTGTGGCCTGCCTCCAGCCACGCCGCCAGGTCGAACGCCTTGAACGTCGATCCGGTCTGGAAGCCCTGCGACCCGCCGTACGCCTCGTCGGTGTTGTAGTTCACGGCGGTCGTGCCGTCGGCCGGCTGCCCGGTGTTGTTGAAGGCCCGGTTCTCCACCATCGTGACGATGCGCCCGGTCCCCGTCTCGGTCGACACGCTCGACGCGCCCAGGTCGATGCCGGCCTGCGAGGCGGGGATGTACGAGCTCAGCGACTGCTGCGCGACGGCCTGGAGGTCGAGGTTCAGTGAGGTGTAGATCTTCAGGCCGCCGCGGTTGAGGGTCGCCCAGCGGGCATCCGAGGTCGAGCCGAAGGCCGGGTCATTGAGGACCACGTCGCGGACGTAGTCGCAGAAGAACGCGGCGTTGTAGCGGGCGGCGGTGGCGCATCCGGAGCTCACCGGCATGATCGTGGGCTTCACCGGGGTCGCCTTCGCCGCGTCGCGCTGGGCCGCCGTGATCTTGTGGTTCACGTACATGCGGTCGAGCACGTAGTCGCGGCGGTCCTTGGTGGCCTTGTAGCCGTCGGCCGCTCCGTTCGCGGCGTTCTTGGGCTGGTCGATGCGCAGGTTGGCCGGGTTGTTCAGGATGGCCACCAGAGTCGCCGCCTGAGGCAGGGTCAGCTTCGCGGCAGTCGTGTTGAAGTAGTAGTGGGCCGCGCTCTCGACGCCGTAGACCTGGCCGCCGAACCCGACGACATTGAGGTAGCCGAGCAGGATCTGCTCCTTGCTGTACTTCTTCTCGATGCCGACGGCGTACCGCATCTCCTGCACCTTGCGCTGCAGGGTCACTCCGGCGGCATCCTGATAGCAGGCCTGCAGCTTCTTGGCGTCGGTGAGGGCGTCGCATTTCTGCACTTCGACGTTCTTCACGTACTGCTGCGTGATGGACGAGCCGCCCTGCACCTGGCTGCCGAACGCGGTGGACAGCGCGCCCCGCACCGTTCCGAGCACGTCGATGGGGCCGTCCGTGTAGAAGCGCGGATCCTCGGCGGCGACCGTCGCGTCCTTCACCGTCTGCGACACGGCGCCCCAGGTGACGTCCTGACGGTTCTGAGCGTAGAAGGAGGCGATGGGGACGTCGACGCCGCCCTTCTTCGCGTAGATGGTCGAGTTCTGGGCGAACGGCGCGATGGCCAGAGTGGTGGGGAGCTGCTCGAATCCGCTGATCCCGGCGGCGGCCGCCTGGCCCATACCCAGCAGACCCGGGAGGACGAGGGCCGCGCAGAGGACCGAGGCGAGCAGGAGGGCGAGGGCGAACTGGACGAAGAGCCCCAGCCGCGACCTCGAGGGTGTGATCTCGTAGCGACGCAGCGGCTCGAGGCGCTGCGAGAGCTCCGCCAGGCGCGCCCGATCGGGTAACAACGGATGGGAAGACACACCACCACGCTTTCACGCCCCGCTTTGAAATCGGCTGGGGTACGCGTGCAGAGCATGGCCGAACTCTCAGAAAGTTCTTTCCGCGAGCACTAGTGCGGACGCGTCCTCGGGCGTAGGCGTGTCTCCTCCACGTCGAGCATCGACTCGGCCTCCTCGAAGATGCGCGACGGGTAGAGCCCCTGCCGGCGCTCCTCCATCAGCTTGGCGCGCTCGGCGTCGACCACCGCGAGGCGCAGGGTGCGGTAGAGGTGGTGCGGACGCTCACTGACCGGCCCGGTGATCAGCCGGGTGCGCTCCCACGCCGCCTCGGTCCGCAGGTAGGACGACTGCCGCACGCGCTCGACCACCTCGGGGTCGAGGATCTCGTCGACCCCGGCGGCGAGGGACGGATCGTCGAGCACTTCGAGGCCGGCGCTGCTGAGATCGTCGAGGAGACTGGCGAGTTGACGCCGGTCCTGGTCGGGGTCGGCGCCCTGCACCTTGAGCAGGCGGATCAGGGCCGGCAGGGTCCCGCCCTGCACGACGAGGCTGACGACCGCGACCGTGAAGGCGATCAGGATGAGCTGAGGCCGGTACGGGATGTCGTTGGGCAGGGACTGCGCGGCGGCGAGAGTGACCACTCCGCGCATCCCGGACCAGCCGATGATCACGCCGCCGCGCCAGTCGATCTGCTGCTCCCGCATGGCCTCGAGGTCGGCGCGCATCCGGCTGTAGCGGCGCTCGGCGATCTGTTTGCGGCGGCGTTGCCGCGCATTCTCGACCGGATGGTTGCGGTAGTAACTGACCATGAGGAGTTCGTGGAGCGTCCGTCTCTCCGCTCGCTCCCTGCGTTTTCGGAGGCTCCAGACGAGCGGCCCCGCCCAGGCGAACCGGATCACGATCAGGATGAGGGTCGCCAGGAGCCCGATGCCGACCGACTCCCAGACGCCGAGGATCTCATTGTGCTCGTGCACGTCCTCGATGAGGGTGCGGATCTCGAGGCCGATGACGAGGAACACCGCGTTCTCGAGGAGGAACTGGATCGTGCCCCAGTTGATGCGGTCGGTGATCCGCGCCTGCGCCGAGAAGGCTTTGGGACTGGCGTAGCCCGTGTAGAGACCGGCGACGACGACGGCGAGCACCCCGGACCCGCCGATCGCTTCAGCGGGCATGAACGCGGCGAACGGCACGGCGATCGAGACCGCGGTGTCGAGCAGCGGGTCCGTGAGCTTCGAACGCACCCAGACCGAGACCAGCCCCGTGACGAACCCGACGGCGACCGCGACGACCGTCGCGTAGGCGAAGTCCAGCACGCCGGCGAACGGGGTCGTGAGGAGGCCGGCCGCCGCCACGGTCGCCGTGCGGAGGAGCACCAGGGCCGTCGCATCGTTGACGAGGCCCTCCCCCTCGAGCAGCGTGAGCAGGCGGGGCGGCAGGCCGAGGCGACGGCCGATCGAGGTCGCGGCGACGGCATCCGGTGGGCTGATGATGGCGCCGAGCGCGATCGCGGCCGGCAGACTCAGTTCGGGGAGCAACGTGAACAGGACCCACCCGGAGGCGAACGCGGTCAGGATGACGAGAGCCACGGACAGCCCGGCGATCGGCGCGAGGTCACGCCGGAAGTCGGCGAGCGGGAGCTTGATAGCGGCGGCGTAGAGGATCGGCGGCAGCACGACGTCGAGCACGATCTCCGGCTGCACCTCGATCGAGGGAACCCCGGGCAGGTAGGAGAGGCCGACACCGACGACGACCAGGATGATGGGCGCGGCGATGCCCAGCCGCTTCGAGAAGGCGGCCACCGCCACGATCACGGCTATGCCGATGACGGCATAGAAACCCAGCTCCATCTGTCAAGGGTACGGACTGGATGCACGCGGCACGACCCGGGTTGACGGCGCCTGCGCTGAAAGCGTCCCCGGGTGGACGCCGTTTGCCAGTAGGTGCGCCCGACACGCCCGGGATGAGCGCACCTAATGGCAAACGACGGCGCAGTGAAGGGCGCGAGGCGGCCAGGGTATCCCTCGCGCCGGCACGGGAGTAGATTCGGGCGACCGGGGCATCCCCAGGGGAACCAGCACGACTGGAGCCACATCATGCACCTTTTCGGCATTTCGAAGTTCGAGCGCTTCTTCCGCATGGCCGCGGGCATCGACATCGACAAGAACGACCTGCGGCGGTTCGACGACTTCGTCAACGACAAGCTCTACGACCTGCTGCTCCGTGCCGTTGCGACCGCGAAGGCCAACGGCCGCGACGTCGTCGAGTCGCAGGACCTGCCCATCACCGCCGGGTTGCAGGAATCGATGCACGTCTTCAGAAAGATCGATGAGGAGGTCTCCCTCGACGCGATCCTCGACCAGCTCGTCAAGCGCCCGGCTCTCGACCTGGTCTACGACGACGAGACCCGGGATCAGCTCCCTCAGATCGCCGGCGGCCTGGGCGTGGCCCTGGCGCGCACGTTCCGCATCCTCGACGAGAGCCAAAAGACCCCGCAGCCGGGGCAGTGGGACAAGGCGACACGCATCTTCGATCTGCTGCTCTGAGTTGCTGGGTCGGAGCTGCGGGGGTCTGAGCCCGCCCGTCTGAGCCTGCCCGCGCAGGCGTCAGTCGGCGCGCACCGCCAGCGCGGCAGCGACGGCGGACGCCTCCGCTTCCTCGGTGAGGTAGAGACCGGATGCCCGCCCAGCCGACATCAGCATCGATTCGATCCAGTCCCGGTTGATCGAGACGGAACGCGAACCGCTGTAGTAGAAGTGGATGGGAACGCCGTTGTCGACCCAGATCGCGTGCCGGCCGCTCCCCCGCTCGACCGGGACCGCCCAGGTGAGGAAGAAGTTCTCTCCGCGACGGAGCTTGGTGCTGATGACGATCTGCAGATGGGTCAGGACACGATCGTCGAGCTCGTAGCTGTCGTTGTCGTACGTGAGAGTGCCCACATCTGCCCTTTCCCCGATCGCAGCGCCGCCTCGTTGCCGCTCTCGAAGGATACCCTCTGGGAGACCCTGTAGTTTCGTTTATCGGGCGTAGAGTTCACGGGGCGACAGCGTGATCCTGCGCAACGCGGTCACGACGGCATCGGAGGTCTCCTTCCCCATGATTGTTCATCGGCTCACGGTCGACGGGAAGGACTACTTCCTGCCCGATCCGGTCTCAGAACTGCGCGCCAAGATCTTGGAGGCGGTCAAAGCCGGCGGAGGGTATGTCAACATCCCGCCGCTGCGCACCGGACCCGGCGTGGACATCCTGTTCTCCCCCGGGATGCCGGTGACCTGGACGCAGATCGACGTCGGGGGCGAGCCCGAGCCGGCCGAGGATTCGCCGTCGATGTACCGCCAGTTCGACGGGTTCGACGGGCTCTAGTCAGCCGTCTCCACCGGGGCCATCCAGTGCTCGAAGTCGGTCCGCGAGGCGGGGGCCGCGATCGCGAATCCCTGCGCCCGGTCGCAGCCGAGCTCTGCGAGCATCCAGAGCTGTTCCTCGGTCTCGACGCCCTCGCCGACCACGCGGATCCCGCGCTCGTGCGCGAACCCGATCGCGTCGGCCACGGCCCCGCGATCGTCTCCCGCGACGATGCTCCGGTCGATCTTGAGCTCGGTGGCGTGCAGCTCGGCCACGCGCTCGGCCGATGAGAATCCGGTGCCGTAGTCGTCGATTGAGATCGTGAAGCCCTGCGCCCTCAGCCCGTCGAGCCGCGACGCCACCGCTGCCGTGTCGTCGATGCTCTGCGTTTCGGTGACCTCCAGGATGACCGTGTGCGGGTCGAGCCCGGCATCGTCCATCTCCTCGTGGAGTTCGTCGAAGAACTGTCGCCCGGCGAGCTGGGACGGCGAGACGTTCACCGCGACCTCGAGCGCGACGCCGTCGTGCTGCCAGGCACGACCGAAGCTCAGGCACTGCCGCAGCATGTGGTGGCCGAGGTCGTGGATGACCTTCGCCTTCTCGGCGAGCGGGATGAAGACCGACGGCAGGATGACTCCGAGCTCAGGGTGGCGCCAGCGGCCGAGTCCCTCGATGGCGACGACGCGACCCGTCGCCAGCGAGATCTGCGGCTGGAAGTAGGCGACGATGTCGCGCCGTGCGACCGCCCCGGGCAGGTCCGCCTCGAGTCGGCCGAGCGCGGAGTGGAGGGTCATGAACGCGATCGTCCCCGGATTACCCGGCGAGGTCAACACCCTGGCGCGATAATGGGTGCAGTGCATTCGCTGACGACGGCTGCCACCCTTTCCCGAGGAGCGACATGACCGATGCCACCGGCGCCACGACGGCCGCCATTGCGACCAGCGCCACCACCCCGATCCGACGCCGCAACAATGTGCGTGTCGCCGGCAACCCCGACGGCCGCCCGCTCGTCTTCTCGCACGGCTTCGGCTGCAGCCAGGAGATGTGGAGCCGGGTGGCGCCGGAGTTCCTCGACGACTTCCAGGTCGTCCTCTTCGATCACGTCGGAGCGGGAGGCTCGGAGCTCAGCGCGTACGAGCCGGCCAAGTACGCGTCGCTGAACGGCTACGCCGACGACCTCCTCGAAATCCTCGACGACCTCGACCTGCGCGACGCCGTGTTCGTCGGGCACTCGGTGAGCTCCATGATCGGCGTGCTCGCGGCGACCAGGCGTCCCGACCGGTTCGGCGCGCTCATCCTGGTCGGCCCGTCTCCCCGCTACGTGAACGACGGCGGCTACGTCGGCGGCTTCGAACCGGCCGACATCGACGACCTGCTCGACACGCTCGACGCCAACTACCTCGGCTGGTCCGCGGCGATGGCTCCCGCGATCGTCGGCAACGCCGACCGCCCCGAGCTCGGCGAGGAGCTCACCGAGAGCTTCTGCCGCACCGACCCCGCCATCGCGAGCCAGTTCGCCAAGGCCACCTTCCTGTCCGACAATCGGCGAGACCTCGCGAAGGTCACCACCCCGACGCTCGTTCTGCAGTGCTCCGACGACATCATCGCGCCGACCCAGGTCGGCCTGTACGTGCACGAGAACATCGCCGGCAGCGAGTTCGTCCAGCTCGCTGCCACCGGTCACTGCCCCAACCTGTCGGGGCCGGAGGAGTTGTCGGAGACGATCCGAACGTACCTGCGATGACCGGCTTCGACGAGCTCTACGAACGGGTTCCGTGCGGTCTGATCTCGGCCACACCGGATGGCGTGATCACGCTGGTCAACGAGACGTTCCTGTCGTGGACGGGCTACACGCGCGAGCAGCTGATCGGCAGGTCGTTCGTGACGCTCCTGGATGCGGGCGGCCGGATCTTCTACGAGACCCGCTACCTTCCGGTGCTGCGGCTGAGCGGAGCCGTGCGGGAAGTGGCGCTGACGATGCGGCGGGCCGATGGGAGCATCCTGTCGATCCTCATCAACTCGGTGAGCGACGAAGCCGCTGCCGGGGGCGCCGTGCACAGCGCCGTCTTCGACGCCACCGAACGCAACGACTACGAACGTCAGCTGTTGCAGGCGCGGCGGGCGGCGGAGACGTCGGAGACGCGCATCCGGATGCTGCAGAACGCCTCGATGGCGTTCGGCTCCTGCGAGAGCGAGGAGGACCTCGCGGAGGCGTTGGCGGCGTGTGCCAAGGAATCGTCCGAGGCCATCGCGACGGCGGTCATGCTGAACGACGACATCGGCGGGCTGCACCTGCGCGGGGGCGAGCATCCGGCCGGCCTGACCCCGGCCCTGAGCGAGAAGCTCGAACGTGAGACCGTGGCGCGCGCCCAGGGCGTGACGATCGCAGTCACAGATGTTGCGGCGGATGCGACGCCGTTCGAGGCTCTCGTGAAGGATGCCCTCGACGCCGCCCGGCTCGAAGCGGTCACGGCGATCCCCGTCGTCGACGGCGGCCACGTGATCGGCACCGTCACCTCCTATTTCAGCCGCGCGCGACGGTTCGACGAGGCGTTCGACGAATTGCAGCGGGCGCTGGCCCGCCAGGCGGCTCAGACGCTCATCCGCATCCGGCTGCAGAAGCGGCTCGAAGCGATCGCCAACTACGACGCGCTGACCGGGCTGGCCAACCGCAACCTGCTGCGCGTACGACTGGCCGAGACCATCAGCACGTCGGCACGCACCGGATGCCCGATGGCGATGATCTTCGTCGACCTCGACGGGTTCAAGGCCATCAACGACGAGCTCGACCACAGCATCGGAGACGCCGTGCTCCAGACGGTCGCGGCCCGGCTGCGGTCAGCGGTGCGGCGCGACGACCTGGTCGGACGCACGGGCGGTGACGAGTTCCTCGTCGTCTGCGACGGCACGGACGAAGCGGCCGCGTCGATCGTGGCGGAGCGCATCCGGGAGGCCGTCAAGGAGCCGATCGTCGCGGAGGCGAGCGAGGTCACCGTCACGGCGAGCATCGGGGTCGTGGTGCACCGGCCGGAGCCCGGGGGTCTGCTCGACGGGCGCGACCTCTACCGCCGGGCCGACGCGGCGATGTACGAGTCGAAGAACCGCGGCAAGGACTACGTCACGGTCGCCACGTTCTAGCGGCCGCGATCGCGGCGTGCGCCGCGGGCGGGTCAGCGACCGAACGCGGTGGCGGCCGGGCAGTCGAACGGGTCGGCGCCGGCCGAGAGGCCCACGCGGTTCAGGTACCGGATGACGATCCCGTACGACTGCGGCAACGTGGCCTCCGTGTACAGGATGTCTTTGTCGGCGCAGTACTGCTTGGTGATCGCCTGGGCCTTCTTGAGGTGCGGCCGGGGCATGTTCGGGAAGAGGTGGTGCTCGACCTGGTGGTTGAGGCCGCCCATGAAGGTGTCCATCAGCACGCCGCCCTTGACGTTGCGGCCGGTCAGCACCTGACGGCGGAGGAAGTCGACTTTCGAGTCGTGCGGCAGGATGGGCATCCCTTTGTGGTTCGGTGCGAAGGATGCGCCCATGTACACGCCGAAGACGGCCAGCTGCACGCCCAGGAACGCGAACGCCATGCCGGGGGGCAGCAGCAGGAAGAGCGCGGTCAGGTACGCGCCGATGCGGGTGACGAGCATGACCGCCTCGAGCCAGCGCTTGTCGACCTTGCCGCGGCCGAAGACCGTGCGGAAGCCGTGCAGGTGCAGGTTCAATCCTTCGAGCGTGAGGATCGGGAAGAACAGATAGCCCTGCCGCTTCGTGGCCCACGCGTACAGTCCGCGCGCTTTCGCCGCATCCGTCTCGGTGAATGAGACGAAGTCGCGGTCGATGTCGGGGTCTTTGCCGATGATGTTGGGGTTCGCGTGGTGGCGGCTGTGCTTGGTCATCCACCAGGAGTAACTGATGCCGACGATGAGGTTGGCGATGGTCCGGCCGGCGACATCGTTGGCCTTGCCGGAGGTGAACACCTGGCGGTGCGACGCCTCGTGGGCGAGGAACGCGAACTGGGTGAGGATGAGGCCGAGCACGCCGGCCAGGATCAGCTGGAACCAGGAGTCTCCGAGCAGCACGAAGCCGACGCCGACGGCGCCGAGGGCAGCGGTCAGGACGGCGAACATGCCGATGTAGAAGCCGCGGCGACGGGTCAGCAGCCCGGCATCCCGCACCGTGCGCAGCAGCGCCGAATACTCAGTGGTCGGGTTGGAGCCGTTGCCACCGCGCTTGGTGCGCGTGAACGTGACTGCGGGCGCCGAAGTGGGCGCAGTAACGGTTGCTATGGACATCAGGTCCCCCAATCGGGATGAGCGGAGTGCTCATGGCAACCGGGATCTGGGGCAACCGAGTACTACGATACGCGGCCAGTCTGGGAAGGCCTGGTGTGTCCGCTCCGTAGCTCATTGGGCGAGGCCGACGACCAGGTTGATGGCGGATGCCAGCACCACAGCGCCGAAGAGGTACGACAGGAGGCCCTGCCGCAGCGCGGTCGCCCGGATGGCCCTTGTCTGGAGGTCCGTGTCGGACACCTGATAGGTCATCCCGAGCGTGAACGCCACGTACGCGAAGTCGAGGTAGTTCGGCGGCTCGTCCTCGTTGAAGTCGATGCCGCCGTTCGTCCCGGTGTAGTACAGACTCGCGTAGCGGAGAGTGAACAGGGTGTGGACGAGGAACCACGACAATGCCACGCTCGCGAGCGCGAGCACCGGGATGATCTCCTTGCCGGCTCCCGCCGCGTGCTTGGCGCCGCCGAGCAGGAAGACGACCGCGACCAGGCTGCCGACGCTGGCGATGAGGATCAGTATCTCGGCGGCCGCCCTGCTCGGATCCTCCCGTGTCGCGTACCTCTCGGCCTCCTTCTCGTCCATGCGCCCGACCACGATCCACGCCCACGCGATGTAGACGGCGCACGCCACGGCCCAGCCCGCCGTGAGGCCGTACTGCCCGCCCGCTGTGACGCTGACGACCGCGCCGACCACCAGTCCCGCGACGGCCATGACCAGCAGCCGCAGGCGGGTGTTGTGCGAGCGGCCGTACTTCTTCTCTGCGTCCATGTGCAGATCGTCGCACGGCCTCGGCGCGATCTCACGGGCTACCGCGATCGGAACGCGAGGCGTATCGGCCCCCGACCCGTACTAGTTTGTGGGGATGACCGCACTGCGTCTCGAGCGGGACGAGGCCCGCCGCATCGCGATCCGCGCCCAGCGGCTCAGTGCCGATCGCCCGGCCGACCTGCTCGAGCTCGTGCGGCACCTGATGTTCCTCCAGGTGGATCCGACCGCCGCGGTCGCCCCGAGCGCCGACCTGATCGCGTGGACACGCCTGGGCTCCGCCTACCGGCCCGAGCAGCTCCAGGAGGCGATCGAGCGCGACCGCACGCTGTTCGAGCTCAAGGCCCAGGAAGACGCGAAGACCCCGCCGATCGCCATGATCAGGCCGGCGTCCGACCTCGGCCTCTACCTCGACGCGATGTCGGCCTGGCCGCCGGCGAGCGGCTGGCGCACCTGGCTCGAGGCGAACGAGCCGTTCCGTCGGGATGTGCTGGCCCGGCTCCGCGACGCCGGCCCCCTCCTCTCCCGCGACGTGCCCGACACGAGCCTGGTCCCGTGGGTGTCCACGGGCTGGACCCACAACCAGAACGTGACCAGGATGCTGGAGTTCCTCGTCGCCCGGGGCGAAGTGGCGACGTCCGGGCGCATCGGCCGCCAGCGCACCTGGGATCTCGCCGAGCGCGTCTACCCGTCGGGAATCGACGTCGTGCCCGAGGCGGAGGCGAAGCGTCTGCGCGACGTGCGGCGGCTGCAGGCGCTCGGCATCGCTCGCGCGTCGACGGTGGGCGACGCCGGCGAGCCCGCCGAGGTCGACGGCAGCGCCCTCGAGTGGCGGGTCGATCCGGATGCACTGGATCGGCCGTTCACGGGCCGCACCGCCCTGCTCTCCCCGTTCGACCGCCTCATCCACGACCGCATCCGCACGCAGGAGCTGTTCGACTTCGAGTATCTGCTCGAGATGTACAAGCCCGCGGCCCAGCGCCGGTGGGGCTATTTCGCGCTGCCGATCCTGCACGACGACCGCCTGGTCGGGAAGCTCGACGCCGTCGCCGACCGCAAGCGGGGCGCATTCGTCGTCAGCGCGATCCACGAAGACGTGCCGTTCACGACGGCGACCGCCGCCGCGGTCCGGGCCGAGATCGACGAGCTGGCGGGGTGGCTCGGGCTGCCGGTCGCCTGACCCCTGGTCTGACAGCCTCGTCAGAACAGTTCGTGGCTCGTGCGGATGACGCGGTCGGGGTCGTACCGGTTCTTCACGGCGCGCAGGCGCTCCAGCGTCTCCGCCGAGTAGAAGCGGCTCGGATCCGTCTTGACCTCGCGGAAGTTCGAGTAGTCGAGCGGGTTCGCCCACGGCGCCAGAGCATCCCGGATGCCGTCGACATCGACCTGCATCGCAGCGGCGCTCTCGGCGTCGGGCGTCACACCGACCGCGTAGAGGAGGAACCGGCCCGGGAGGTGGTCGATGGCGCCGCCGTCGGGCGCCGGAACGCCGACCGCTCCCCCGAGGTGGCGCAGATCGACGGCGAGCAGGTGCGTCTCGGCCTCGGGTCCGGCCACGGCGAGCAGCGCATCGATCGCCTCGGGGGTGAGGTCGTCGAGGATCATCCCGTCGCCGACGGCCGGCACCGGGGTCGGCGGATCCATGTGGATCATCCCGAGCTGCGAGGCGGGGATGCGCGCGAACGTGTCGATCGCCGGGCCCAGCTCGCGCAACGGTTCGAGCAGCTTTTCCGCTTCGTCATCCGGAGCGTTGATGGCGCCGTCGACGGCCGCGAACGACTGACCGCGCAAGAAGTCGGGAAGCTCGGGCATCGGAGGCAGCCGCACCAGGCGCACACACGTGGTGGCCTGGTCCGACAGGTCGCGCGTCCACTCCTCGTAGGCGCGGAGCACCTCGCCGGCGCGGGCGAGAGGGAAGAGCATCATGCCCGCGTACACGTCGGCGATCGGAAAGACGCGGAACGAGATCGAGGTGACGATCGCGGTGTTTCCGCCGCCGCCGCGCAGCGCCCAGAACAGGTCGGGCTCGACGTCGGCGGTGACGTGGAGCGGGCGGCCGTCTGCGGTGACGACGTCGATCGCGGTCACGGTGGAGGTGGCAAGGCCGCGGTTGCGGGCGAGCCAGCTGTAGCCGCCGCCGAGCATGTAACCGGCGATGCCCACGTCGGGCGAGGACCCGGCGAGGGCGGTGAGGCCGAACTGTGCGAGCTCGCCGGTCGCCTCACCCCACACGACACCGGCGCCGACCCGGACCGTCTCGTTCTCGGCGTCGACCTCGACGCTGCGGAGGGCGGAGGTGTTGAGGAGCAGGCTCCCGGCGAGGTCGCCGAGCGGGGAGGCCAGGTGGCCGGTACCCTGGGGCACGATGCGGAGGGCGTTGTCGCGGGCGAAGAGCACCGCGGTGCTCACGTCGGCGGCGTCGGCCGGCACGACGACCACGTCGGGTCGCTGATCGTTGCTGAGGTTCCAGGCCTGGCGCACGACGTCCCAGTCGGGATCGGATGGTGTGACCACCGCGCCGGCGATCTGCTCGGCGAGGCGCCGGAACGGGGTGTCGGCGACGGTGTCGACAAGGGAGCTGGACATTCGGGTATCTCCATTTCGTGGGGTCGAGGGTGGGTCCGTCCGGGTGGCGGGCACATCGCTGCCCCCTAGCTTGCAAGAAATGAGTAAAAATCACCATCCCTGCGTTCGTGCTCATTCGTGCCCGTCGGCTACTCCGGAACTTTCATTCGACACACCGGCGAATTCTGCCGGGACAAGGAGGATCGGCGCGCATCCGGCCCGGATCTCCGGAGTTGCCGGCGGCCGCGCTCCCGTCCTAGAAGTCGATGCGCATGACGACGCGGCGTTTGGTGGGCCGGCTGACCTCGTCGAACCGGGCCGCGACGAAGACGTTCCGGCTGCCCACGTGCACTTCGCCCCACGAGACGGCCCGGCCGGGCTGGGTGATCATCGGATACCCCTCCAGCGCGTGGGCGCCCCGCTCGCGCGCGAACCCGACCGCCTCCCGCACGAGAGCGTAGGTGATCCCCCGCCCGCGATACCCGGCGCGGACGATCGTGATGTCGATCATTGTGCCGCGGGTCCCGGGCGGCGCGCTACACCGTGCCGGCCTGCGCTGCACCGTGCCGGCCCGCGCCCCGCCGCCCCGGCCCGCGCTGCGCCCTCACGGCCGGCGTTTCACCCCAGGAAGGTCAGTACGAAGGTCATCGCGAAGCGCACGAGCAGGATCGTGAAGCTGAAGACGAGGCCCAGCACCAGACCGGTCAGCGCCGGCCCGAGTCCGCGGTACGTAGGGACGCGGAAGAGGCTGACGATCGCGAGGATGAGACCCGTCACGGCGATCGCCGTGCCCACGATCACGAAGGCGATGGACGCGAAGAGCAGGAAGACCGGCCCGTGGACCGCGAGGTCGGTGCAGATGACGCTGACGACGAAGAGGATGACCGCGACCACGCCGAAGTTCACACTGCGATAGGCGAGCACGTTCTTCAGCTGGCCCCGCCCGGCGAGCTCGAGCGGGGGGTCGTAGCGGCGCGCCATCGGCCGGTAGACGTTGTCGGGCACGGCGGCGGCGGGCTGTGGTGCGGCGGGCGCGGGCGCGAAAGGCGGTGCGGCGGCGGGCTGGGGCGCGGGAGCGACGGGCACCGGCGCAGCCTCCGGCGGGATCGCCTGGATGTGCTCGCTCCAGGTCGCACCCGTCCACCATCGTGCGGTCAGCGGGTTCGCGGGGTCCGCGTACCAGCCCGCAGCGGGCAAGCGGGTGTCGGTCATCGAGCGGCCTCTCGTCGGTGGGCACCCACAGCGTACGGGGACGCCCGACGTGCGCGGCAGCCCCAGAGCGCGGGGCGCGCATCCGGAGTTCGGCGCTCCTGCGGTGACGTCGCTCCGGCGACGGCGCCGCGGCGGCACCGGCAGCCACCGCGCCCGCAGCTACGCGGCGTCGGGCGGGAACTCGGCCGGGTACGGCTCGGCGAAGTCGGCCGAACGGCTCACGAGCCGCCACTTCTGGTCCTCGCCCAGCAGGCGGTGGTCCTGATCGATGGACATCTCGGCCGCGTTCACACCGAGCGGCAGGTGGTACGGGATGTCCCTGCGCTTGGCGACCTGCACGAGGATCTCGGCCGCGCGCTGCGGGTCGCCGGCCGGGCCGTCGGCGTTCTGCCGCATCCGGCTGTTCATGAAGCCGACCGTCGGCTCGTACGCTTCGGGGATGTCCCGCACGATCATGGACGAGCCCGCCCAGTCGGTCTTGAACCCGCTCGGCTCGACCACGATCACCTTCACGCCGAACGGCGCGGTCTCGACCCGGAGCACGCGGCTGAAGCCGTCGATCGCGAACTTGGCCGCCTGGTACGACGCGATCCCGGGCGATCCGCCGACCCGGCCCCCGGTCGAGGAGAACTGCATCACCAGACCGCCGCCCTGTTCGCGCAGCACGGGGATCGCCGCCTTCGAGACGTTGTAGACGCCCCAGAAGTTGGTCTCGAACTGGGTGCGGAAGTCGTCGTCGTCGGTCGTCTCGATCGGCGACACGTTGGAGTAGCCCGCGTTGTTGACGATCACGTCGAGGCGGCCGAACCGCTCGCGGGCATCCCGGATCGCGGAGCGCGCAGCGTCGGGATCGGTCACGTCGAGGGCGATCGGATGCACGCTGTCGCCGAATTCGGCCACGAGATCGTCGAGTTGCTCGGGCTTGCGCGCCGTGGCGGCGACGAGGTCGCCTGCTACGAGCGCGGCGCGGACGAGGGCGCGACCGAAGCCGCGCAAAGAACCTGTGATGAACCAGACCTGTTGTGTCATGAGAGTTAGTAAAACACTGTTCTCTTATTTACGCAACTGGGTTGCGTTAGACTGTCGGCGTGACCACGACAGGATTCCAGCGGGCCCGCAGCGTCGAGGCCAAACGGCAGCGCGAAAACGCCGTGCTCGATGCCGCGCGTGCCCTCGGCGGTGAGCGCGGCATCCGGCAGGTCACGCTCACGGACATCGCCGAGGCGGTCGGGATGCACAAGTCGGCACTGCTCCGCTACTTCGAGACGCGCGAGCAGATCTTCCTGCGGCTGACCGCCGACGGCTGGCGCGAGTGGTCGCCGGCGCTCCGGGCATCCCTCGACGCGCTCGACGCGCCGGACGCGCGCTCCTCCGTCGCCACCGCGCAGGCCGTCGCCACCGCGCAGGCCGTCGCCCGGGCGTTCGCGTCGTCGCTGGCGGCCCGTCCCATGTTCTGCGACCTGCTCGCGCAGGCGCCGCTCAACCTGGAACGGAACGTCTCGCTCGAGTCTGTGCGGGCGTTCAAGCTCGTGACCCTCGAAGAAGTAGACCTCATCGTCACGTCGGTCCGGCGACTTCTGCCGACCATGACCGAGCGCGACGTGGTCGACATCGTCGCCGCGGCGACCTCGCTGTCGGGGGCGCTGTTCCAGATGGCGACGCCCGGACCGGAGGTCGAGGCGCTCTACCGCAGCGATCCACGACTCGCGCACGCGGTCGTCGACGTCGAGCCTCGCGTGACCCGGATGCTCGCCGGAATGATCGACGGCTTCCTCGCCGGCCGCATCGCCCCCTGACCGCCGCGCACGCAACGCTCGACATGGCGGCTTCCCGACACGCGTGGATGCGCGGCCGAGAGGGGCGAAAAGGCGCATTCACGCCGGATGCGGCACCTTTCGCACCCCTCGCTGATGCGCGCGCGGCGTGTCGCCCGGATGCTCACGACGACCGCGCGGCGGCGCCCGAATGAGATCACTATCGGTATTCATTCGACATTCCCCTAGAACATTGCCAGGACCTGACCGTACGCTTCGAGGTCCGCCGGTATGCGGACCAACAGGCACGACGGAAAGGGACTCTCATGGCGACACGCTCGCATCGTGCACCCCGCGCCGCCCTGCTGCCCTTTCGGGTCGGGAGACTCGCGCGCAAGCGCCTCGAGCGCCTCGCCCAGCGGGATGCGGCGGTGAGTGCATCCGGATCGAGTGCATCCGGATCGCGTTTCGACGACGACCAGGTCGAGCCGACCACCCCCACGGTGCAGGCGATCCAGGCGCGCGCGAACACGTACGCACGCCGCGAGGAGCAACGGTTCTTCTCGAACATCCACCGCGAACTGACCGAGCACCGCATCCTCACCAAGGAGCTCGACACCGACCTGGCCACGTATGAGGAGAAGCTCGACATCCTCCCGCCGGCCGAACGCGACAGCATCGCCGAAGGTCACGGGCCGATCTTCGACGAGCTGCGGCGGCTGGAACGCCGCATCAAGCGCGACCACCGCCGCACCGACGAGCTCTCCGCGCTCATCCATTCGCGTTTCACCGCCGCGCAACTGCGCGCGAACCGCTTCTACGACCACTCGGACGAGAAGATCGCCATCTACTGGGGAGCCTTCCGGCGATCCGGCACCGCTGCAGTCCCTCCCGTCGACCGCGCCCCCGTGCTGCGCCGCTCCGAGTGGCTGACCACCAAAGAGAACAACAAGCTTCTGGAACTCTGGCAGGGGAGAACCGATGTCCAAGCCTGACCGGCCGCTGGCCGATTACACCGTCCCGAAGACGCGACGACTCCGCCGACGGCTGCTGTGGCAACTGCGCCGGATGCGCGCAGCGGTCGACGTCGAGACGCTGGAGGTCTTCGAGCACGAACTCGCCGCCTTCGAGCGCACCGGCGTCGCCGAGATCGAGCGCCAGCGAACCCGGAACGTCGCCCTCGCCGCCGCCCGCGTGGCCACGGCGCAGACGCGCGAGGAACTCATCCGGAGCGCGCTCGTGCGCAGCGACGACCAGATCGCCCGCGCCGAAGTCGCCGCCGAGCGCATGGACTCCAAGCTGCTCGGGGGCGACCCCGAGCTGCACAACTACGCGTGAGCGGCTGAAGGAGCAACGACATGGCCAGAGACATCGTCTTGAGACCGCCCCGGATGCGCCCGCGGGTCGGACACATCTCGACGTTCGCACACGTCCTCGTGTATCTGCTGCTGCTCGGCATGATCACGGTCGACTACATCCTGCTCTCGCAGGCGCTGACCCTGCTGCTGCGCAACGACAGCCAGTACGGGTCCATCGGCCTGCAGATGTACGTGATCACCCTCGGCATCTCGCTCGCCGTCGTCGCATTGCCGCATGTCGTCGCCATCCTGATGCGCCGCATCCAGGCCGGGGTGATGGCGCGACGGTGGTCGATCGCCGCCGTGCTGCTCGCCCTGATCTGGTGCGCACTTCTCGCCACGATCACCATCGCGCGGATCAAGGCCGGCATCGACGCCTCGAACGCGGGCGGACTCACCGGACTCACGGGAGCGACGACGACGCCCGCCCCGGCCGCGTTCTCGTGGTCGGCGCCCGACACGATCATGGCGTTCCTGATGCTGGGCGTGCTGGCGACCTCCGGGTTCATCAGCTTCATCGTCGCCTGGCTCACCACGCGTCCGCTGCTGAGCGCCGCCGAGAAGGCGCACCGGCACGTCGAGGAACTGCGCGTCCACCGCGACAAGCTGCTCGGCGAAGCCGTCGCGGCGCGCGAGGCCACCCAGCAGGCGCTGCGACTCGACCGCGAGGATGCGGTCCGCTACACCGGCGCGCGCGTCACCTTCGCAGCGCGGGTCGACCTCCTGCGTGCTCAGCTCGCCACCCAGCTGGCGCGGCGCGAGCGCGACCCCGAGAGCACGAGCCAGATCATCCGCGAGCTGCGGGCACGGCGGAACGTCGAGCCGCCGGAGATCTCGCCGAGCATCCCGCCGGCTCAGCTGACCGACTGACTCGCCTCGGCCGCCCGCGGCCCCTGCCTCGGCACTGAAAGGACCCATCAACCGTGAATTCCCGCTTCCTCGCTCGAGCAGGCATCGCTCTCGCCGCTGTGATCGCACTCGGCGCCGGCCTGACCGCCTGCACCCCGGCGACCGCGTCCGGCGGAGCCTGCGACCAGTCCCAGAAGCGCAACCTGGGCGTCGTCGCCGGCAGCACGGCCAACGCGCCCGCGGCCAGCCTGCCGACCTCCGCGACCGCCCAGCTCGCCGCCGTCGGCAAGAGCAACGGCAGCGTGACGGTCGTCGTGCCGTCGGGGAAGCCGCAGGTGATGGGCACCACGGTGATCGGCTCGACGGCCCAGGATGCCGTGGTCTGCCAGAACGACCAGCGCACCAAGCTCGCCCAGATCACCTCGTACATCGACGGCCTCAAGGCGGCCTCGCCGCAGGTCGACTTCCTCGGATCGATCGATCAGGCGGCCCGCAACCTCGGCTCCCACCCGATGGGCGTGCTCGTCGTGGGCAGCGGGCTGCAGACCACCGACCCGCTGAACTTCGCGGCCAGCGGCGTGCTCTACGCCGACCCGGCGCAGGTGGTCGGCGACCTTCGCTCGCGCGGGCTGCTGCCGACCGACCTCAAGGGGGTCACGGTGTACTGGTCGGGGCTGGGCGACGTCGCCGGTTCGCAGACTCCGCTGACGATTCCGGCGCGAAGCAATCTCCAGGCCCTGTGGGCGGCGATCATCAAGGCGGCCGGTGGCACCCTGTCGCTGCTGCCGGAGCCCGCGTCGGGCGGTGCGGCATCCGGTCTGCCCGCCGTCTCGGTCGTGCCCGTCGAGGCCGAGCAGACGAAGACCGACTGGACCAAGCCGATCGTGATCCGCAACAGCGACCTGCTGTTCGTGAAGGACACCGCGACCTTCTCCGACCCCGCGAAGGCGTCGCAGGTGCTGTCGCAGCTGGTGCCCTCGATCGAGCAGAACGGGGCCGCCGTGACGATCACCGGGACCGCCTCCAAAGATCAGGCGACGAACAACACGTCCGACACGGCGTTGTCGCTGCGGCGAGCCGACGCGGTGAAGGCGGCGCTCGTCGGGCTGGGCGTGCCCGCTTCGCTGCTCACGACGGCAGGCGTCGGCTACGACTGGTGCGGCTGGAAGAGCGAGACGGACGCGTCGGGCCGCTACTCGGATGCTCTCGCGGAGCAGAACCGTTCGGTGATCCTCACCTCGGCGGGCGTGAGCCTCTGCGGGTAGCGCGCTGCCTGGGCGGTGGCCCCTCTACTGCGGGCCCGCTACCCCGATGAGGTTGCCCGCAGGATCGATGAAATGCCCCACGGTCACGTCGCCGCCCTCGTTGCGGACCGGCCCGAGCACCCGCGTGCCGCCGAGCCGCTCGGCGTCGTCGAGCGCGGCCTCCACATCCGGAACCCCGACATAGAAGGTGACGTGCGCCACGGCATCCGGCCCTCCCCCGATGCCGCCGGGAATGCCGGCATCGCCGGTCAGGCTGGTGTCGATGAACGAGTACGCGTCCTGATCGGACACCTCCGCCGCGACCGGCGCTCCAGCGGGAGCATCCCACCCGAACAGAGCCGCGTAGTAGCTTCGCAGCCCGTCAGGGTCGGGCCCGATGATCTCGAAATGTACAACCGGATTGGCCATGGGCGCCATGCTACGCGGGGTTCGCGCGCAGTACTGTCTGACTATGCGCCTCGGAGTCCTCGACGTCGGTTCGAACACCATCCACCTGCTCGTCGTGGATGCGCACCCGGGCGCCCGCCCCATCCCGGCCGCCACGCACAAGTCGGTGCTTCGGCTGATGCGGTACATCACCCCGGATGGCGCGATCAGCGACGAGGGAAGCCAGGCGATCCTGGATGCGATCGCCGCGGCGATGCGGGTCGCCGACGCGGAGGGCATCGACGAGCTGCTGCCGTTCGCGACGTCCGCCCTGCGCGAGGCGACGAACGGGCCCGCGGTCCTCGACCGGATCCTTCGCGAGACCGGTGTCGACCTCCAGGTGCTGTCGGGCGAGGACGAGGCACGGCTGACGTTCCTGGCCGTGCGCCGCTGGTCGGGCTGGTCATCCGGCAGCATCCTGCTCCTCGACATCGGCGGCGGCTCGCTCGAGATCGCGGCAGGAGTGGATGAGTACCCGGATGTCGCCGTTTCGGTGCCGCTCGGCGCCGGACGGAGCACGATCGGGTTCCTGCACGACGATCCCCCGCTGCCCGACCAGGTCGAGACGCTTCGCGACCACGCCCGGGCGGTGCTCGAGGATGCGGTGAAGGCGTTCCCGAAGCGCTCGCCGAACGAGCACGTGATCGGGACGTCGAAGACCATCCGGTCGCTTGCGCGGCTCGCGGGCTCGACGGCTGCGGGTCCCGGCGGCACGGAGCGGAGCCTGCTCAAGCGGTCGGAACTGGCCGACTGGGTTCCTCGGCTGGCGCAGATGCCGGCGGATGCGCGCACTGCCCTTCCCGGGATCACCGCCGACCGCACGTTCCAGATCGTCGCCGGAGGGGTCGTGCTGCGGGAGACGATGCGGGCGTTCGGCGTGGACGAGCTCGAGGTCTGCCCCTGGGCCCTGCGCGAGGGGATCATCCTGCGCTACCTCGACCACCTCGCGTAGCGCGGCTACCCCTGCTCGGCCGCCGCATGGTGTTCGGCGGCACCCTCCTCGGCGCCACGGATGCGGAGCACCACGTTCCCCCGCTTGTGACCGGTCGCCACCCGCCGATGCGCTTCCGCGACATCGTCGAGGCCGTAGGCGCTGTCGATGACAGGGCGCAGCCCGCCCTGCTCGGCGATCGCCACCACCTCGGCGAGGAGCGTCGGAGACGACGGGACGCTGCTCGACGGGATCGCCTTGCCGCTGCGACGGGCGTTGCCGCGGGCGCGCAGCATGCCGCGCAGATCGCTGATCACCGGCAGGTAGGCGCCACCCGGCTTGATGGAGCTCTCGACGCGTTCGAAGGGCGCGTTTCCCACGCATTCGACGATCGCGTCATAGGTCAGCCCCTCGGAGGCGAAGTCGGTCTCGGCGTAATCGATGACGCGGTCGGCGCCGAGTTCCCGCACCAGCTCGGCGTTGGCACCGCTGCACACGGCGGTGACGGTCGCGCCCCGGTGCTTCGCGATCTGCACGGCGGCGGAGCCGACGGCGCCGGAGGCCCCGTTCACGAGGACCTCGTCGCCGGCGCCGACGCCGGCGCGATCGAGGAACGACACGGCGGTGTGGCCGCCGAAGATCAGAGAGGCGGCGTCGTCGAAGTCCAGGTTCGCCGGCTTCAGGGCGATGCCGCCGTGCTCCGGGATGCGGGCGTACTCGGCGTGGCCGCCGAATTTCGATCCCAGCATCGCGATGACCTCGTCCCCCGGTGAGAACCGCGTGACGTTCGCGCCGACGGCTTCGACGACTCCCGCGGCATCCATGCCGAGAACCGGGATGCGCGGCCGGAACGCGCCGAAAGTGAGCGGTCCGAAGAACCAGAGCCCCTTCGGGAGGTCGCGGCTGCGCGCGCGGTAGTCCGCGACGCTCACCGTGCTCGCGTGCACCCGGATGAGCACGTCGTCCGGTCCGGGCGTCGGCTTCGGGAGCTCTTCGACGTGCACGACCTCGGGACCGCCGAACCTGCGATAGACCGCTGCCCTCATGATTCCGCCTCGGATCACGTCGTTACCTTACGTTGTACGCCTTACACTGTAAGGTAGCGCGATTTCCTCCTGATGGCTAGAGGCGGTTTCGGCGCATGAACGTTGTACGGTTGACGAGAAGGAGGGCGTGATGACGTCGACCGCCGAACGAAGCGCCGAACGGCGCACCCCCCTGACCCGCGAGCGCGTGCTGCGCACAGCCGTGGACCTGGCCGACGAGTCCGGAATCGACGCGTTCACGATGCGTCGCCTCGCCGAGCGCCTCGGCGTCGAGGTCATGTCGATCTACTACCACCTGCCGAACAAGGAGGCGATCCTCGACGGTGTGATCGAGCTCGTCTTCGCAGAGATCGAAGAGCACGTCGGGGGCTTCGCGACAGCGGCGACGGATGCCCGGTGGAAGGCGACCCTGCGCGGGCGGATCCTCGCGGCGCGCACGGTGATGCTCGAGCATCCGTGGGTCCCGGCCGTGCTGGAGAGCCGCTCCAACCTGGGCCTGACGCAGGCGCGCTACGTGGACTCGGTGATCGGCATCATCCGGTCGGGCGGCCTGTCGTACGACCTGATCCACCACGCCATGCACGCCCTCGGCAGCCGGATGTTCGGGTTCACCCAGGAGCTGTCCGACGACGACAGCGACTCCGAGATCCCCGAACAGCTGGCGGATGCTCTCCCCCACCTGGTGGGGATGCTGGCGGTCGTCCGGCACGACGACCCCGACTCCACCCTCGGCTGGTGCGACGACCAGGTCGAGTTCGAGTTCGGCCTGGACCTGATCCTCGACGGCCTCGAGCGCGTCGCCTCCTGATCCGCGCGCCGTTCGCGCGTCACCTCCCGACCCCGGCCGGGCGTGAGACAGCCCGCGGCGTGACTTCTCCACAGGCAGCCGCGCTGCCCGACGCTGAGTTGGCCCGAAGTGTCGTTATAGAGCCGATTTCGGGCCCTATAACGACACTTTGGACGGACTCACCATGCTGGTGGGGTCAGGCGGGGGCGGCCTCGGCGGGGATGCGCACGAGGAGGCTCTTCGGGTCGACCCAGGTGCGGATCGCCGTGGCCCGGCCGAAGCTGTCCCCGTCGAGCTCGACCTCCTCGGGCCGGCTCAGCTTCAGCACGAGCTCCTTGCCCTTGAGGTAGTTGAGCGCGCGCACCTCCTTGGTGAGTCCCATCAGCTTCTGGCCCGCCGTCGTTCGCCGGAGTACGCCGTTCTCCCAGAAGATCTTCACCATGATCTGCAACCAGCCGACGAAGCCTTCGGGGCGCAGCAGCACGATGTCGAACTCCCCGTCGTCGACGGAGGCCTCGGGCAGCAGCAAGATGTTCGCCGGCAGCGAGCCGCAGTTGCCGATCATGATCGTGTGGGCCCGCACCGACCGGATGCTCCTGCCGTCGAGGCGATACCGCAGGTGGAGCTGGTTCTCGTCGCGGAGCGCAGCGCCGATCGCTTTCACGTAGGCGAGCCAGCCGGCCTTGGCTTTGAGGTCCTCGTCTGTGTTGGCGAGCATCTTCGCGTCCAGCCCGAGCCCGGCCATCACGAGGTAGCCGTGCCTCCTGGTCCCTGCGTCGCCGTCCCGGATCTCGATGACGCCCATGTCGATCGGCCGATCGGTGCCGGTGAACGCAGTATCGAGGGCGTGCTCGACGTCGTCGAGCGTCAGATCGAGGTTGCGCGCGAGCAGGTTGCCCGTGCCCGACGGCAGAAGCGCCAACGGGATGCCCGTGCCACGCATCACCTCGGCGATGACACGGACCGTCCCGTCGCCGCCCGCAGCGATGATCAGGTCGGCCTTCTGCTTCAGCGCGTCCTCGGCCTGGCTCCCGCCGGGCTCCTCCTCGGTCGTCTCGAACCAGAGGGTCTCGTCCCAGCCGTTCGCCTGCTCGGCCTGCTTCACGAGTTTCTTCAGCTCATCCGGATCGGCCTTGATCGGGTTGTAGATGAGCGCAGCGCGTTTCACGGGTCTCCTTCGTCGGGCTCGCCGGGGATCCGGGTCGTGCCGCACACGGTACAGGAACCAGGCCGGCGCGCAACCGGTCGGGAGCGACTACTCGCGACCGCGGTTGCGACGCCGGATGACTCGTGGAGCCCGCCCGCCGAGGAAGGACTCCCCGGAATCGACGACGAAGCCCTGGCGGAGGGCTTCACGCCCGATGAGCATCCGGAACCCCATCTGGTCGCGGTTGCTCAGGGTGGTCTCGGCCGTGATCGTGCGGCCGAAAAGCTCGACGTCCAGCAGCACGACGATGCGCTCCTCGCTGTGGCCGGATGAGCTGCGCACCAGGCGGCGATCGTGGACGGGGCACTCGACGACGACCACGTCCTGCTCCGACCGCTGCCACGGCCGCACCCGGAAACGGACCCGGTCGCCGCGGCCGCCGCCGGTGCCGTCTTCGTCGCCGTCGCCGGGGAGCTCCTCGATGTCGAAGGCATGCAACGCAGAGCTGCGGGCACCGGTGTCGAGCTTCGCCTTGATCCAGGGGACGCCGGCGCCGGGCAGCGACACCCATTCGCGCCAGCCTGCGATGGTGCTTGAATGGAGGTCGTTGATCACTCCACCATCTTTGCAGGGGCACACCCATGAAATTGGCGATCCTTTCGCGCGCCCCGCAGGCGTATTCGACTCAGCGGTTGCGAGCAGCGGCGTTGCAACGCGGTCATCGCGTGAAGGTGCTGGACACGCTGCGGTTCGCGATCGACCTGTCCGGGCCTGAGCCCGACTTGCAGTACCGGGGCCGGCTGCTGTCGGACTACGACGCCATCCTGCCCCGCGTCGGCAACTCGATCACGTACTTCGGCACCGCCGTCGTGCGGCAGTTCGAGCAGATGGACGTGTACACGCCCAACACCGCGAACGGCATCACGAACTCACGCGACAAGCTGCGGGCGACGCAGATCCTGTCGCGGCACAACATCGGGATGCCCGCGACGGCCTTCGTCCACAGCCGCGCGGACGTGCGCCTGGCGATCGAGAAGGTCGGCGGCGCCCCCGTCGTGATCAAGCTTCTCGAGGGGACGCAGGGCATCGGCGTCATCCTCGCCCCCGAAGTGAAGATCGCCGAGGCGATCATCGAGACGCTGCACTCGACGAAGCAGAACGTGCTGATCCAGAGCTTCATCTCGGAGAGCCGGGGGCGCGACATCCGGGCTCTCGTCGTGGGCGACCGCGTGGTCGCTGCGATGCGACGCAGGGCGAGCGGCGACGAGTTCCGGTCGAACGTGCACCGCGGCGGCACGGTCGAGCCCGTCGAGCTGACGCCGGAGTACGAGCAGGCGGCGGTGCGGTCGGCGCAGATCATGGGACTCCGCGTCGCGGGGGTCGACATGCTCGAGGGCAACGACGGCCCCCTGGTCATGGAGGTCAACTCGTCGCCGGGCCTGGAAGGCATCGAGACGGCGACCGGGCTCGACGTGGCCGGCGCGATCATCGACTTCATCGACAACCAGGTCGCCTTCCCCGAGATCGACGTGCGCCAGCGCCTCAGCGTCTCGACGGGCTATGGGGTCGCGGAGCTCGTGGTGCACGGAAACGCCGACCTCGTGGGCAAGCGGATGCGCGACTCCGGACTCGGCGAGCGCGACATCACGGTCTTGACCCTTCACCGTGGCGCGACGGTCATCCCGAATCCGCGCGGTGGCGTCGAACTGGAGGCCGGCGACCGGCTCCTCTGCTTCGGCAAGCTCGAGGAGATGCGCTCGATGATCCCGGAAAGGCGACGCCGGAGGGCGAAGGTGCGGAAGCTGCCGAAGGAGCCCATCCCCGAAGCGTGAGACGGGCCGAGCGTGAGACGGGCCGAGCGTGAGACGGGGCCCGGCGTGATGCCGGACCCCGTCCCTTCCCATCGACCCGGCGCCTAGCGCGTCGAGGCGATGCCCGACTGGAGCTGGTCGGCGACCTTCTGGATCGTCGCACCGTAGCCGCCGGCGATCGCGGTGGTCGCGATCTTCACGACGTCGGCCGTCTGCTCGGACGACGGCGCCTTCGAGAGCGCCGTCAGATCGCTCTGCAGCGCGGTGGGCAGCGACGCGAAGAGCTGCGCGTCACCGGTCACCGTGGTGGCGATCTCGGCACCCGTCCCGCCGATGTTCGAGGCGTCGAAGTCGTGCCCGACACCGCGGGCGATCGACTTCCACGACGAGGTCTCGCGGGCGTCGCGCAGGTGGGTGGCGAGGCTCTTGATGGCGGAGCCGTAGCCGCCGTCGAGGGCGGTCGACACGATCTTCTTCGCGTCGGCGGTGCGCTCGCTCGGCGACGCGTCCTTCAGCGTCGTCACGTCCCGCTGCAGGCTGGACGGGAGCAGCGAGAACAGAGCCGAGTCGCCCGCGAGCTTCTTAGCGAGCGCCTGCGCCTTCGCACCGTCGAGGTGAGCGGAGGGTGAGCCGGCTCCGAGGTCGCGTGTCAGGTCGTCGAGCGACAGGGTCGAGCTTCCGAAGGCGTGCGCCCCGCGCGTGCCGGCCGACGCGGAGGCCGAGGACGAGCCCGAGCCCGAGCCCGATCCCGCCGGCGTGTGGTCGGACGACGCCGCGAACGCTCCCTGGGCTCCGACTCCCACGAGCGCGGTGGCGGCCAGCACGGATGCCGCGCCGATGGCGAAACGCTTGGTGCCGGACACGATGTACTTCTCGGAGGTGGACTTCTCGGAGGTGTTCTTACGGTTGTTCACTCAGGATCCTTTCCGTTGCCCGCGACCGGCCCGACGGGAGTGTCGGGGCGGTGTCGCCGCGGGCATCCGGAAACCATACGGACCCGATCTGGACCTCCCGTCCGTACTCCCTTCGAAGAATCGAAGACCTCTGGAAGGTCCGCGGATGAGCGGGTAGGGTCGCCGCGCTCAGGGTCCCTCGTACACCTCGCGGAAGATCGGGATGTTGAACATCATCCGGATGGCGTTCGAGCGCGGCCCGTCGAACTGGTTCTTCTTGACCTCGCGGTGGAAGGCCCAGACCGGCAGGGTCGGCACGGTCCCGTCGGGGTCCGGATTCTTCGTCATGTCGCGCCGGACGAGCTGGTTGAACGAGGACGGCCGCGTGTTCCACTTCAGGTAGGCCATGCCGTTAAGGTCGAGCTCGTTCGGGGAGCCCGCCGTGACGGCCGGAATCGCGGCTGCTGCGGTGTGCGTCTCACGCCAGAAGGCATCGGTCAGCATGAGTGCCAATACGAAGAACCGCCAGCCGGCGACGACGGTGAAGACGCCGGGGGTGGCCGGGTCGGCCGTGACGGTGAGCTGTGCGTCGATCTCGCCCGCGATGTTCCGCGGAAGCCGGCCCGCCGTGACCTGGTCGGCGATCGCCCGGCGGAAGACCCGGTCGTGATCCGCGCCGGCGCCGGGCTGGGTGGAGATGCTGTTGTCCGCTCCCGGATGCGCCGTGACGTTGACGTAGTGGTCGGTGCCGAAGTTGATGAAGAGCGCGCTGGAGCGCCAGATGGCACGGGCATCCGCCGCGTCGTTGCCCTGGACCGTCGGGGGGATCGGCGCCGTCGTCAGCCCCTCCTTCGCCCACACCGCCATCAGGATCCACGGCTCGACCGACTGCGTCGGGTTCTCGGCCCACGCGGCGTAGGCGTCTTCGAACCGGTCGTTGGTCACCCGGCCGGTCAGGGCGTTGGCGTCGAGGTGCGGATGGTCGCTGCCGGGTCTGCCCACGCCGGTCTCGGCGATGATGCGCGCCCGGGTGGTGGCGGTGATGCTCGTCGCCTTGCCGGCGTTCTTGCGTACGTCGGTCGCGTGCGCTCGGGCGAAGTCGACCCCGCGTTGCAGGAGGGTCGCGCGGATCGTGGCGTCGTTCGTCGCCAGGAAGGCGGGGCGGATGACCGAGAAGCGTGCGTCGACGGCGTTCGGGATCGGCTGCGGGGCCGGCTTCGGGTTCGGCTGGGGGTTCGGCTGGGGCTGGGGCTTGGGCTGCGGTTGCGGCTTCTTCTTCTTTTTCGCGTGATGCGCGAACACCGCCTGCTTCGCGGCGATCCCGGCCTGGCCGGGGATGTACGTCCAGAGCGCCCACGTCCCCCGCACGTCCAGGTGGATGTAGTTGCTGCCGATGCCCAGTGCCAGCTCGCCGTCGGTCGCGTCGATCGCCAGCTTGGCCAGCGCTTCGCCGCTCATCCCGTTGACGCGGATGTCGGCGGCCTGGCCGGAGCAGTGCCTGCTCTTCGTCGGGGTCTGTCCCCGGGCGCGGTACACGGCGACGTTGCGGGCCCACGACCGGAAGCCGGAGTCCACATAGACGGCGCGACCGACGCGGTCGCGGACCGCCTGGAGAACGCGCACGAGCTCCGGCGAGATCCGCGCGTACGGCGAGGCCTGCCCACCGCTCGAGACGAGCTCCTTGACGGTGAAGTTCTTCGCCAGGCGCATCCGGTGAGTGGATGGCGGGGTCGAGAGCAGAGGCAGGCCGGCGTTGTTGGGGTCGGCGTAATCGGGGTTGGCCGTTGCCGACGGCGGGGCGGGACGCAGGGACGATCCCGCAGAAGGCGACGACGTCTCGACGGAATGAATCGCAGCGGAGAACGAGTCGAAGCCCTCGTTCTCGAACTCCTCGGCGACCAGGTCGCTGAGCCCGACGACCTCGGGATCGAGCTGTTCGGAGTCCAGCTGGACGGGGGCGACGGGTGTCTCGTATTCGGGCTCGAACGACTCGGGATCGAAGCCCTCGGGCTCGAGCAGCTCGGGCTCGAGGAGCTCGGGTTCGAGCGACTCGGGATCGAAGCCCTCTGCTTCGAACGCCTCGGGCTCGAATGTCTCGGGCTCGAATGCTTCGGTTTCGAGTTCTCCTGACACGAAACCCTCCGACTCGTAGCCCTCGGGCTCGAAGAGCTCCAGTCCTTCCGCCTCGAACGACTCAGGCTCGAAGTTCTCCAGCTCATAGCCCTCGGGCGAGAACCACTCCGGTTCGAGTCCTTCCAGCTCGAACCCTTCCGCCTCGAAACTCTCGGGCTCGAACCCCTCGGGCTCGAACCCCTCCGGCTCGAACCCCTCCGCCTCAAAACTCTCAGGCTCAAACCCCTCCGCCTCAAAACTCTCAGGCTCAAACCCCTCAGGCTCGAACCCCTCTGGCTCGAACCCCTCCGCCTCGAACGCATCCCAGGCGAGCGATTCGGCGCTCTCCGGTCCCGCGACTCCGGAGAGTCCCGCGAACCCGGCGTACGCCTCCCCCGCCGACCCGGCAGGAAAGCGCGACGTCGCCGGCAGGTCGGCCCCCGCATCCCCCAGCAGCGTGGCGCCGTACCGCCGCGGAATGGTGTCGTGCGCCTCCGTGGTTCGCTCCACCCGGAATCGATCGCGCAGCCCGGCCGCCCCCGGCACCGAGAGCACCGCGGCGAGCCGCCGGCCGAGCGTCTCGCTCGACGGCTGCGTCGAGACCTTTGCGCTGCTGACCCGGTAGAGCACGCGCATCGCCGGCGGCGGAGATGCCGGCGAGCCGAGCTGCTGCGCGATGCGCCGCTCCATCCAGTCCCCCAGCGCCGTCGACGGCTGGTAGAGCGCGTCGAAGACGTGGACCTCATCCGGATCGGTGTTCGCGAGGATCGCAAGCAGAGCCTTCCCACCGCCGGAGTGTGCTGTGAGGATGAGCCGGCCGCGTGGCGCGCTCACGCCGGTCTTCGCGGTGAACCTGGCCAGCGCATCCGAGACCAGGGCGTCGATGCGACCCTGGCCCTTCAGCGCCGGGAAGTCGTACCCCCGGCCGGACGAGCCGCCGTAGAAATCGCCGCGCGGGAGCACCGTCAAGGTGGGGCGCGAGCGCTGCGAGAGCCCGAGCCCGCTGAGGGGCAGCTTCTCCGTGTCGAGACGCATCGCCTTTCCGCTGGGCGAGAATCCGTGCAGGTGCACGACGACGTCGATCGCGGTCGGCGACGACATGTCGTTCCAGCCGAGAACGACATCCGGATGCGTGCCTCGGTGCGACGCGAGCAGCGGCGAGGCCGGCACGATCAGGCCGCCCGCCCGCACCGATCCCGGGACGACGGGCACCGGCGGGATCGGCACCGGCGGCACCGGAACGGGCACCGGCGGCAGCGGCACCGGCGGCACCGTCTTGCCACCCTTCGCTGCCCGGTAAGCCCGGATCTCCCGGAGCGCACGGACGCGGTCTTTGCCGCCGAAGTACGTCCATGACGCCCACCTCGGCCGGACGTCGACGTGGGCATAGGTGTACCCGATTCCGACGCCGAGTTCGGTGCCCCACGCATCGATTGCCAGTTTTGCGATCTCGATCCCGGACATTCCGGCAATCTTGATGTCCGCTGCCTGTCCCGAGCAGTGACGACTCAGCGTCGGCGTCGGGTCTCCGCCATCCCTCTGCGCGCGTTCCTTGTAGACGACGCCGTTGCGCTTCCAGGATCGGTAGCCCGACGTAATCCGAACGGCCTTGCCCCCGCGTTCCCGGATGCCCTGCAGGAGTCGCACCAGCTGCGGGGAGATGCGGGCGACGTCGGCGTACTGACCTCCACTGCGCACGAGTTCGCCGACGGTGAAGTGCTGCGACAACGGCAACGTCCGCACAGCCGGCCCCGTCGACAGCAGGGGCAGCCCGGCGTTGTTCGGGTCCCAGTGCTCCTCGCCGGGGCCCGTCGCCCCGGTCGTCTCCGTCAGGACGGTCCCCGACGGGAAAACCTCGCCTTCGCCGACAGGCCCCGGATACCCGGCCTCGAACCCGCTCCCGGCCTCCGGCATCGTCTCGAACGGAGACTCGAACGGAGACTCGAAACCGCCGAGGGTCAGCTGCTCGCTGAACGTCTGGCTCTCCATCATGATCGCTCGCCCTTCCCGGCTGCGTCGGCGGCGTCAGCGGACGAGTGCCGCTGGTCGCCGCTGCACCTCGATGGGCGCCTTGCGCGCCTTGAGGTCACGGCCGGCCGCCGAGGACCACTCGGTGATGATCCGGCGCGTGAACGAACCGAGCGGGGTGAGGCTCGAGCCGCCCGGTGCGACGGTGTCGTACAGCACCCAGGCCGACTCCGGGCCGGTCACGATGTCGGCCTCGATCGTGCGCATGAGGATCGAGAGGTCCTCGGCCATGGTGATGAGCGACGTCGACTTGGAGTGCGCCGGCAGACCGACCCGCTCCCCGATCAGCCGCAGGCGGTCGCCGGCGCTCGTCGCCTGCGCCTTGAGGTCGACCACGACCGGCGTGTTGCTGTCGATCGTGAGGTTCAGCCAGCCGAGAGCTGTCGCCGAGGCGAGCTCCTCACGGGCGAGCACGGCCTTCTGCCGCCGCGACCGGAGGATGTACTGGAGCTCCTGGGCGATGGCGTAGATGCGGTCGTTGTCGGCCGAGTTCACCCCGGCCACGTTGCGCAGGTTGATCATCGCCTGCCAGATCTCGTAGAGCAGCTCCTCGAACAGTTTGACGAATCCCGTGTTGGAGGCGAGAGCCTTCTGGTAGACCTTCGGGCGGTTGTCGTCGGCGCCGAACGAGAGGTCCATCCCGAACATCCGCCAGTACGCGTTGCGTCTGACCGACTCGGGGTCGGGGCGTGCAGCGCTCGTGGAGAGCCAGGCGGGCAGGATGTTCCACGCCCCGAGGAGCATCGTCTCGGTGGTGTCGAGCCACCACTGGGTCGCGACCGAGGGCACTCCGAGGCCCTCCCCGCTGCGGAACTCGCGGACGACGCGACCGAAGATCTGCACCATCCGGGTGTTCTCCAGCACGTACGAGGCGAGGAAGTGGTCCCAGGCGGGACCGGCCACCGGTTCGTAGGCCGCGAAGTTGCCGGTCTTGTACAGCGCGGTGCGCGCCGGACCGGCGGGCTTGCCGTTCGGCGCCCACACGTTGGCGCTGTCCCACACCTGCTCGAGGTAGAGCACGAGGTCGAACGGGTCTGCGCTGAGCACGGCCGCGGCCGCCTCCCCGGCGTTGGTGATCGGGAGCGTGGGCCCGGATCCGGTCGGCGCCGACAGGAGTCGCCTGGTGAGCTGCGGAATCATGATGTCCCTTTCTGCCGTCTCACGACAACGAGCTGGTGGGAACGCCGACGACGATCGCCGGCGGGGGGTCGTTGAGGAAGCCGACGTCGTATTCGACGAGGGACACCTCGTAGGAGTTCGCCCGGATGCGCTGCATGGTCTGCTGCAGCAGCACGAAGCGCTCCGCCACATCGTCGGGGAGGGGCACCTCTCCGTTGGAGGGCACGAGGTCCGCGAGCGGCTGCAGCTGGCCGATCACCGTGTCGAACCCGTTCTCGAGCACGTTGCTGATCGCGTCGATCCCGCTGACCAGGAACAGGTCCTTCTGCCGCTCGTCGAACTCGCGTTGGCGGCTGTCGTAGTCGCGCCGCATCTGCTCGTGCTCGTTGCGGATGCGTTCGTTCTCGATCCGCATCTGCGCGTTCTCCTCGGAGATCCGTTCGTTCTCGGCGGCGATCCGTTCGTGGATGGCCACGAGTCTGTCGATCTCGCGGAAGGCGCCGGCGACGGTCCTGCGGTCCGCAGAGCCGCCGGAAGGCTTCGTGTCGCTCATTTCTTCTCCGATCTCCGTGTTGTCTCAGGCGGCCAGGGCGCCCGTGTTCATCCAGCTGCGTGCTCGTTCGACCCAGGTCGCGGCTTCGGCCGGCCTCTCGGCCTCGCGCAGCCCGGCGAGGGCGACGATCCGGATGCCCTCAGTGCGACGCCAGTGCGGCGAGGTCCAGAGGGCGGTCCCCGCCACGCGTTCGAGTTCCGCCAGCGCTGTCGGCGACACCCGCGCCGGATCCACCGCGCTCGCGATGGGCCGCCCGTCGAGGCCCGGGATGGGCGCGGTCAGGCAGCTGTCGGCGATCGCGTCCATGCGCTGCCGCGACCTCTCCAGCAGAGCTCGCACGGTCACATCCGCCTGGCGGAGCGGGAACAGTGCCAGCATCGCCGTCTCGAGGTCGTCCCACGGCCCGTGGCCGTAGACCTGCCGGCAGAAGGCGCAGCCGAGAAGGGTGCGCAGCCAGCCGACAGGGTGCGGGTCGCCGATCGGCCAGCGCAGGATGGTGCGCGCGTCGCCGACGACGTCGTACAGCGCCGTGACCGAGGCGTATCCGGTGTGGGCGAAGGCGAACACGTCGGCCGCGATCTCCGAACTCCACGCCGACCACATCGACTGCAGCTGCGGGTCGGAGGCGAGGGCCCTCGTGAGCGACGCCTCCAGGGCCGGCACCCATCCGGTGAGGGCCGCCACCTGGTGCCCGGCCTCGTGGAAGAGGGAGGTTGGCCGGTAGAGGTTGTGCCGCACGATCTTGATGGCGGCGACGGGGTTGATGCTGCCGGGCGCCCACAACCGGATGCCCGCCCGCAGGATCGACGCCCCCATCCCTTTGTCCACATACGTGAGAACGGGTACGGGCGCGCTGCCCGCCCGAGCGAGCACGGGCTGCATGCTCGCCATGGCCAAGGCGTCGAGGGACTGCAGCGCAGCGCGCAGCTGTGGGCTGGTGCGCGACGAGACCGCGTCGCCGAAGAAGTCGAGAGTCGTCTCGACCTGGGTGAAGCGCCGCCGGAACTGCTGCACCCCGGACACGGCTGCGGGAAGCGCCGTCGCATCGCGGTGGGCGGCCCTCGTCAGCGCGAGGGTGGCCGTGCCGATGTCGACGAGCTCACCGACCACCACGCCGAGGTGCCGGCGAAGCGGGATGCCGACATACGACTCCACCGACCGCCAGGCCGCCTCCGAGGCGAACTCCTCGGCATCCTGGAAGGTGGTGGCGGCCGCGAGCCAGTGGGCGATCTGGCGTTCCAGGTCGTCGGCGACTGCGCGGGCGTCGAGGTCGGTGATCATGGCCGGTGCTTGCCCGTCCGCACGCCGATGGTCACAGCGGGCTTGCCGCGGAAGGCGCTCCCCGACGTGATCGTGGCGAGAGCGGCCACGCCGAGCGTGCCGGTGAGCGCCTGCCTCAGGAGTGGGAGGCCCGGCGCCGACGAGATGGTCGCTGTCACCGTGACGCCGCTGCGCGGATCGGCCGCCGCGCGGGCGAACTCCGCCGCCTCGCCGCGTGCCCAGGCCGCGAAGGCGGGCAGCAGCCAGCTCCGGATGCGCGCGCGCAGAGCGGACACGATCGTGGGCGCCAGCCGTCCGAGCGCCGGGCCGAGGGCGTCCTCGCCCTGCTCGAGCTCCTTGACGATCCGCACCCGTCCCGACGGATGGGCGAACGACCTGGCCAGTCGGTCGTAGGCCGCGCTCAGCGCCGGTATCAGCACCGGTTCGCTGCGACCCTCCCGGATGCCCGCGGCGATGGTCTGCGCATCGGTCTCCGAGAAGTAGAGCGCGACCACGACTCTCGACGCGGTCGTGTCGACGACCACCCACCCTTGGGAGCCTGCCGGCGTCCGTCCGGCCCGGCCGGGGCGTCCCGCTCCGGCGACGGCGATCGCGGCGGAGGGCGAGAGCGGCTCCAGCCAGTAGAAGCGCTGCCCGGCTGCCACCCGTGCGCGGGTGCGGAGGAACTCCGGGGGGACGGCGACGCCGAGTCCAGGCTCACGCAGCAGGAGACCCGCCGCGTTCGGGGTGAGGGGGTGCAATTGCGAGCTGGACAGCCGGACGCCGCTACGGGTCCGCTCGATCGCCGCGATCCTCCGCAGCGAGGTGCCGACCGTCGCCTGGAAGATGTGGATGCGCACCCGCGCGGGGAGCGTCAGACCGGCGGCCTTCAGACTGGCGCCGAGGGTCACGCCGCCGAACGTGTCGAGCTTGTCGGCGATCGTCGCCGTCACCTCGATCTCGGGCGAGCGGCTGTAGCGGCGGTACGGACGCAGCGTGCGGGCGCGCCGTGCCACGAACCGCCCGCCGAGGGCCGGAGCGCGCTGCACTCCCGTCCGGATGAGCGTCGGCGGGAAGTTGGCGCCCACCGAGCGGTCGAACGCGCGGGCGGTCGCGGCCTGCATCAGGCTCTCGTCCTCGAGCTCGTACTCCTGCGTCTCGGCCAGTTGCCGCACGGTGTCCTCGATGGTGCTCGCGAGCATCACCGGCACCGCCTCCGTCTCGAGCTCCGGTTCCAGCTGTTCCAGGGAGATCAGCCGGAGGCCGGTGTCCACGATCGCGTTGGAGAGGGGACCCGAGATGGTGGGCCCGACCCATTTGCCGATCAGCTTGCCGAGGAACTTGGCGAGGAATCCGACCACGCGAGGACGCCCGACGAGGCTGATCCCCACGCGGAGGGCGCCGAGGAGCGCCGGGATGAACTGCTCGACCGCCGGCGCGACCTCGTCCCCGCTCTTCGCCTCGCTGAGCGCGTCGATCAGTCGTCCGCGGGCCTCGGCCAGCGCCTCCAGCTCGGTGCTTCCGGTCGCGCCCTCGTCCAGGTACTCGACATCGAACGCCTCCGACTCGCCTCCGGTCTCCCCCTCCGAGAGCATCGCCTCGGCCAGGGCCGCGTCGAACGAGTCCACGAGCGTCTCGGTGTCCGACGCCACGGCCGGCGTCGTCGCGAAGTCCTCGCCGCTTCGGTCTGCCTCGAACTGCTCGGACTCGCTCTCGCCGAACAGCTTCGACGACAGCAGCCGTGCCGGCGCCTGCAACGGTGCGGGCAGACGCCCGATGGCGAACGACAGGACGCGCTTCAGCAGTGGCCGGATGAGCTTGACCAGGCCTTTCAGCGCCCCGGTGAGCAGTCCGCCGGCGGCGGACCCGACCTTCTTCGCCGTGTTCACCACGAACTTGACGGCGCTTTTGGCCTTGCGGATCAGACCGCCGATGAATTCCTCGCCCGCGGGCGAGATCTCCGTGAGTTCCGGATCGAAGCGGTCGAGGAGCTCGTCCAGCTGCTGCTCGCCGAGCGCTTCGACGTCGACGTTGCTGAGCCCTTCGGCGAGACTCTCGAGGTATCGCTCCGCCGCGAACTGGATCGGCGCGAGGTGGCCGGCCGCGATGCGCTCGCGCTCCCCGGAGGAGGCGGGCGACTCGTCGGAGAAGCGCTGCGCGACAGCGTCCTCCGTCTCGGCGAGCAGCTCGCCGACGGCCTCGTCGAAGGCCTCGTCGCGCACCGCTTCGAACGCGCTGTCGAGCAGGCTCTCCCGCTCTCCCATCGGCGACGAGGTCTCCGAGAACGGGGTCAGGTTCTCCGCCCACGGCGTGTACCCGACGCCTTTCGGTTCGCTCTCCGAGCTGGTCCCGGCGGTCGTCTCGCCGCTCGGCCCCTCGCCGAACCCCTCGCCGAACGGGCCTTCCGAGAACGGCTGGCTCTCGAGCGTGAACTGATCCGTCTGACCCTGGATGATCGTCATCGTCGAGCTCCCTCCGACCCAGTGATCGTGCGCATCCAGTGCATCAGACGGGCCGTCCGCGATCGTGTCGCGAAGCGACCTCCGTCCGTCACCCGGACGACCGCGAGCCGTGGTGCGGACGTGACCGTCCCGACCGCGCGGCGTGCCGTCATCATCGGCGTCCCGTTGCTGCGGCGTCCGGATCGTGTCCGCGTGGCGTCCGCTGCGACCGTCGCCGGGCATCCGGGGCTGGGAAGCGGTCGTGCCGGTCAGGCCGCCCCGGCGGCGGGCGCCGCGACAGCAGCGTGAACGGCATCGGCCAGCGCCGGGTCCGGTTCGACGCCCAGCTCCGCTTCCAGGATGCGCGCGAACGCATGGAAGCGGGCGGCGGCCGCGTGCCGGTTGCCTTCGAGCAGATGCGCGTGGATGAGTGCGAACGCGGCGGACTCGCGCAGCGGATCGGCTGCGAGCGCCGCCGTGCCGGCCTGGGTCGCCAAAGCGTGCACGCCATGCTCGGCCATCGTGAGGCACGCGGCTTCGAGCGCCTGGACCCGCAGGAGGTGGAACGCCTCCTGCGCGGGCACGACCCACTCCTCGTGCCAGCCGGGCAGCAGGTCATGCGAGAGGCCGGTGATCTCGTCGAGGGTGAGTTCGCCGCCGTCGATCGCAGCGCTCGCCGCCGCGTGCAATGCCGCAAGGTCGACCTCGGCGCTCAGCTCCAGCGTGTCCCCCGCCGAATCGATCCACTCGGCCGGCGACTGCCACAACGCCCGCCGCAGATTGGCCCGCGCCTGGCTCTCGGCGACATCGGTCCAGAGCTGATCGGCGGCCACCGCACGCGCGACCGCTCCGCCGTGCACAGCGAGGAACGCGAAGAGCCGGCGCGACGGAAGGGACAGCCGGATCGCCGGGTAGACGCCCAGTCCCCCCACGACGGCCAGTCTCCGATTCGACTCAGGCATGTCGAAGCCGTTCTCTGCGTGATGCGCCGCGCTCGAGGCCCAGCGCCGGATGTCGCGGCTGAGGCACTGCGTTTACCCGCGCCGCACATCCACTGTGGACCGGTCTGTCCCGACCGTCAAGACGTTTCGCGTCGCAGTCACGCGCGCACACCGCGCGGGCTACCCGGGGGCCCGAAACCGGCCTACCGTACAATGCAAGTTTGTGAATACATGCGCGACGCCCACAGGGCGCCCGCAGGAGGAGTGAGAGAACCACGTGACGCTTGACATCCCCGCTGTGCCGCTGATCACCGCGCGATTCGGCGGCGACCGCTCCGGAGAGCTGAGCATCGATGGCATCAGCGAGACATTCTCCGCCGACAGCACCGACCAGGTGCGCGAGGCGATCCTCGCCCGCGTCAGCGACGTCGCCGTCGAATTGGGCCGGCCCGTGAGGCTGATCACCGAGGACGACGAAGGCCAGTGGCTGCTCGTCGTGCACGCCAGCGGCGAGATCGGCGAAGAGGAGCGGCTGGTCGCCGATCCGGTGGCCGATGCGGACGAACGGGCGGCGGCGCACCCGCACCGGGCGGACGAGCTGCCACAGGACTGGTCTGCGGACTCGATCGCCGAGTCGCGCTCCGACTTCGACTTCGCCTCCCTGCTGCCGTCGGCCGATGAGGCGCCCCGACCGGCGTTCGAAGACATCCTCGACCCCCACGTCGAGCTCGACACCTCGGCCGGAAGCGACCCGCTGCCGGCGCCGACGATCCTCTCGCGGCCGGAGACCGGGCCGAACCCGGCCCTGCGGATCGAGACCGAGCCCGAGCCCGTGCCCTCGGCGGGACGGGCCTCGTTCCTCACCGAGGAGCGCACGCCCGACCGCGCCCGGAAGGGCTGGCGGGGCCTCCTCGCCAAGACCGGGCTGCCCATTCCCGCTTCCACCCGCGAGCGCGTCGAGCGGGACGAGACGCACGCCGTCAGCCAGCACTGGGCGGGACCGCGCACGATTGCGATCGTGAACGGCAAGGGCGGCGCCAACAAGACCCCGACCACTGCCATGCTCGCCGCGGTCTTCGCGCGAAGCGGTGGCTCCGGCGTGCTCGCCTGGGACAACAACGAGACGCGCGGCACCCTCGGCTGGCGCACGGAGCAGGGCCTCCACGACGCGACCGTCCAGACGCTCCTTCCGAACACGGAGCACCTGCTCTCCCCGGCCGCCCAGTCGTCCGACCTGTCGCATTTCGTCCACCACCAGACCGGCGACAAGTACGACGTCCTGCGATCGAACCCCGCGATGCTCGCGACCGAGCAGCGCATCACCACCGACGACTTCGACAAGCTCCACTCGGTGGTCGCCAAGTACTTCCGGCTGATCTTCATCGACAGCGGCAACGACGAGTCCGCCGACCGCTGGCTCCGGATGATCGACCACACCGATCAGCTGGTGATCGCGACCACCGCGCTCGGCGAGCACGCGGAAGCCGGTGCCCTCCTGCTCGAGGCTCTCGCGCAGCGCGATGAACGCTCCGCCCGGCTGGCATCCGGGGCCGTCGTCATCGTCTCGCAGTCCGAGAAGTCCGGCGGCGCCGCGGATGCCCGCCGGGTCGCCGACGGCTTCGAGTCCCTCGCCCGCCGGGCCGTGTCGGTGCCGTTCGACCCGGCGATGCACGGAGGACGTCTCGAATACAGCGCGCTCTCGCCGGCGTCACGGCGCGCCTGGCTGCACGCCGCGGCCGCCGTCGCGGAAGGACTCTGAGCCGCACGAACCGGGTCACACGGGCTGGTTCGCGTGCCCGGCCTCTCGCAGGATCGGCTCGCCTGTGCCGGTCGTGATCAGACCTCGCAGGCTGCCGTTGATGTAGAACCCCCACGCGTTGGAGCAGATGTCGTAGCACTCGTGGTCGGGCACCAGACCGGCGTGCGTGAAGCGGATCTCCGTTCCGTCGCCCGTCTCGGCGATGTCGAAGCGGATCTCCGTGTCCTTCCACTCGGTCTGGTCCTGCACGAAGTTCATGTAGTTGTCCAGGACGCGCCAGACGACCCGCTCTCCGGGGATCAGCTCGGTGATCCGGATGCGGGAGCGGTGGATGTCCTTGGCGCGGAAGGTGAACTCCTCGCCGACGGCATCGGTGCGCCCGTCGAGGTCTTCCGACCACCATCTCCGCACATCGTTGATGGCGTCGAACGCTTCGCGCGCCGTCTGCTCCACGACCAGGGTGGTCTCATAGCTTCGATCGTTCATCGGTCTCTCCCTTTCGTCTCCGACTCGCACATGCTGCATGAACATGCAACCCTAGTGTTGCACTTTCTTCTCAGGAAGTGCAACACAAGGGTTGCAGTCAGGGACCCGGATCGTTCGGGCGCGGCGCGATTCAGACCTCGATCTTGGAGACGTGGTAGTGGCTGAGGAGCCACGCGCCGTCGGCCCGGACGAGCACCGCCGTCAGGTGGACGCGGATCACGACTCCGTCGGGGCGGGCGAAGTCGACCGCGACGTAGGCGATGAGCGTGTCGTCGGAGAGCTGCCGTCGCTCGAGGACCTCATAGGTCGGGCTGAGGCCGACCGGCTGCTTGTCGTAGTAGGCCGCGATTCCCGGTCGGCCGACGGTGTGGGTCCTGTCGAACCCCTGGAAGACCGCGTCCTTGGTGAAGGACGACGCGGCGCGCTCCGGCTCGTGTGCGCGGATCGCATCCGCCCACTCGTCGAGAGCGTCGGTCACGATGCGGTTCAGTTCAACGGTGCCGAGTGCGGTCATGATCAGTTGCCCGCGCTCTGTCCGCCGTCGACGTGCAGGAACTCTCCGGTGACGAAGGGCGCCTGCTCGAGGTACAGCACACCGTGCACGACGTCGTCGATGGTCCCCATCCGGCCCACCGGGTGCAGTGCCGCGTACGTGTCGTACGTCTCCTCGGCGTGCAGCGGGGTCTTGATGATCCCGGGCGAGACCGCGTTGACCCGGATGCCCCTGCCCGCGTACTCGATGGCCAGCGACTTGACGACGGATGCGAGTCCGCCCTTGGTCAGGGAGGCGAGCGCCGACGGGACGTTCGAGTTGGCGTTCTCCACGAGCGTCGTCGTGACGTTCACGACGTGGCCGGAGCCCTGCGTCTCCATCTGCGCCAGCGCCTTCTGCGTCACGTGGAAGAACCCGCCCAGGTTCACGCGCAGAGCGTTGTCGTAGTCGTCCTGGGTGTATTCCCCGAACGGCTTGGCGATGAAGATCCCGGCGTTGTTCACCAGCGTGTCGACGCGACCGAACGTGCCGACGGCGGTGGCGATGACCTTGTCGGCGACGGCCGGGTCGGAGATGTCACCGGCGACGGTGACCGTGCTCGTGTCGCTCGAGGCCGCGATCGACCGGGAGTTGGCGACGACCGCGTAGCCGAGGCGGCGATACGCCTCGACGAGGCCGGCTCCGATGCCCTGCGATCCGCCCGTGATGACGGCGACTTTACGAGATTCCATGGTGTTACATCCTTACTAGACGATCGGTCAACTACTAACAGTGACAGTTATAGCCGACCGGTCGTATAATTGCAAACATGGGACGAAAATCAGACGCGAGACAGCGCATCCTCGATGCCGGCGCGACGCTCTTCGGGCAACGGGCGTACAGCACGATCGGCGTCGCCGAGATCTGCGCCGAAGCAGACGTGCCCAAGGGGAGCTTCTACTACTTCTTTCCGTCGAAGCAGGCCCTCGCGCTGGCCGTCGTGGACGAGCACTGGGTGTGGCAGCGCGGCCAGTGGATGGGCATCCTGACCGCCCCCGAGCCGATCGTCGATCGGCTGCGCGCGCTGTTCATCGCGACCGCGGAGATGCAGAGCGCCGCCTTGAAGGGAACCGGCGCCGTTGCCGGCTGTCTGTTCGGGAACCTCGCACTCGAGGTCAGCGCCCAGGACGACCCGCTGCGCGCCCGGCTTCAGGAGATCTTCGACGAGCAGATCGACATCGTCGAGGGCGCCATCCGCGAGGCCGTGACCGCCGGCGAGGTGTCGGTGGCGTCACCGCGCGAGACGGCGAGGTCCATCGTCGCCCAGATCGAGGGCATGATCCTCTTCGCCAAGCTGTTCAACGACCCGGCGCAACTCGACCAGCTGTGGCAGAACAGCATGAAGTTGCTCGGTCTGGGAGACGCCGCGGTCGCCGCCTGACGTCGCGCGGATCGCGCACCTCAGTGCGGCGAGATCGCGCCGATCAATGTCTCCCACGACGCGGCGAACGTGACGATCCCGGCCGTCTCCAGGGTGTCGGCGACGTCGGCCATCGACACACCGGCCGCAGCGAGCTCGTCCAGCATCCGGCGCGCGTCGTCGTACGTCCCGTGGATCGTGTCGTTCCGGATGCTGCCATGATCGGCGACCGCCTCGAGCGTTTTGGCGGGCATGGTGTTGACGGTGTGCGGGGCGACCAGCTCCTCGACGTAGATCGTGTCGCGGAGCCGCGGGTCCTTCACCCCAGTGGACGCCCAGAGCGGGCGCTGCGGATTCGCGCCCGCCCGGGCGAGTTCCCGCCAGCTGGCATCCAGCAGCGTCTGCTCGAAGATCTCGTACGCGAGCCGGGCGTTGGCGATCGCCGCCTGCCCGCTCAGCCGCTCAGCCGTCTCTCCCCCGAGAGCAGCCAGGCGACGGTCGACCTCGACGTCGACGCGGGAGACGAAGAACGAGGCGACGGAGTGGATCGAGCCGATGTCGTGGCCCGCGTGCCGGGCGCGTTCGAGTCCGGCCAGGTAGGCGTCGATCACCTGGCGATAGCGCTCGAGTCCGAAGATCAGCGTGACATTCACGCTGATGCCGGCGGCCGTGGCGTCGGCGATCGCCAGCACGCCGGCCGGAGTCGCCGGGATCTTGACGAGCACGTTGGGGCGATCCACGAGCTCGTGCAGGTGGACGGCTTCGGCCAGCGTGGCCGTTGGGTCGTGCGCCACGGCCGGGCTCACTTCGATCGAGACGCGCCCGTCGACACCGCCGGTCGCGTCGTACACCGGCTTCAGGATGTCGCACGCCGCCCGCACATCGTGCGTCATCAGGGCGAAGGCCGTCTCCGCAGGGCCGGCGCCTTCCGCCCGCAGCTCGGCGAGCTGGTCGTCGTAGACCGCGCTCTCTGCGAACGCGTTCGCGAAGATCGTGGGATTGGTGGTGATGCCGGCGACGTCGCGCTCGGCGATGAGCCGTTCGAGCCCGCCGGAGACGATCCTGCCCCGTGAGAGGTCGTCGAGCCAGATGCTCACACCCGCGGCACGCAGGTCTGCCGTGGCCGTCACGACGTCACCGTCTGGAGGGCGGCGCCGACGAGGGCGCCTGGCGTGGGAGTGGGAGTGGACATGTCGTGCTCCTTGGTGGCCGCGATCAGTCGCCGCGTTGCCGGCTTGCGCTGAAGCGATCGTTTCCGTGCGGAGCGAGCGCGCCGGTGAATCGCGAGGTGCGGGTGTGCGCGCCGACCGCGCCGACGCCGCGGATCGACATGCACAGGTGTTCGGCTTCCAGTACGACGCCGACCCCGGCCGGCGCCAGTTCGCCCTCGAGGTATTCGACGATCTGAACGGTGAGCCGCTCCTGCAGCTGGAGGTCGCGGGCGAAATGCTCGACCACGCGCGCCAGTTTGGAGAGCCCGAGAAGCCGTCGCCCCGGGACGTACCCGACGTGCGCGACGCCGCGGAACGGCAGCAGGTGGTGTGCGCACAGCGACGTGAACGGGATGTCGCGCACCAGCACCAGGTCGTCGTAGCCGCTGTCGTTGGGGAACGTCGTCATCGTCAGGGGTTCGCGATGCAGCAGCTCGCGGTAGGTGGCGGCGACGCGCCGCGGGGTGTCGGCCAGGTTCGGGTCGTCCAGGTCGCGCCCGAGCGCGCCGAGCAGTTCGGCGACCGCTGCTTCCGCACGGCGGTCGGCGAGCGAGGTGTTGTGCCGAAGAGCGACGGGCTCGAAGCCCGGCTCGCCGTCGTCCAGATCCTGCACCAGCGACATCGTCGCCTCCTCGTGGTCGGCGTATGAGTTGAGCGTAGGTTTGTCCGCTTTCTTTTGTCAAGAATTACTTTTTTAGAGATAGGATGTGCCCATGAGCGATCCGACGGCGCAGACTCCGACCGACCCGGCAGCGGTCATCGCCGCCCTGGCCGACCCGGCCCGCCAGGCGCTCTACGACCTGCTCCGGCAGAGCGACCGGCCTCTGGCGCGCGACGAGCTCGCCGCGGGCTCGGGGCTGCCGCTGGCCACCGCGGCGTTCCATCTCGACAAGCTCGTCGAGGTCGGCGCCCTCACAGTCGAGTTCGCGCGACGGACCGGGCGCACCGGCCCGGGCGCCGGGCGGCCGGCCAAGTTCTACGCTCTCGCCAGCGAGGAGGTCAACGCCTCGGTCCCTCCGAGACGCTACGACCTCGTCGGCGACATCCTCGTCACCGCCGCTGAGGAGTCCGACCGCACGGGGACGCCGATGCGCGAATGCCTCGTCGCGGTCGCCGAGAGCCGTGGCCACGAGTTCGGCGATGAGGGCATCCCGCTCGCCGACACGCTCGCCGAGGTCGGTTATGCCCCGGCACCGGACGGCGAAGGTGGCTTCCGGCTCACGAACTGTCCGTTCCATCAACTGGCGGCCCGCCACACCGACCTCATCTGCTCAGCGAACACCGCATTCGTGCGCGGTCTCGCCGATGAGTCGCCCGACGAGCGCTCCGTCTGGCTCGAGCCGGCATCCGGTCACTGCTGCGTGCGGATCGGCGCCGTCGAGGGCGCCGTCGACTCCGCCGGCTGATCCGCGTCGGTTCTGAGCCGCGGCAGGGTCAGGAACCGACCCAGAACCCCCGGCCGCCGAACCAGTCGCCGTAGTCGGTGCCCAGCTCATCAGCGGCCGACGACCCTCGTGAGCCGAGGTACGACCCGACGACGGCCGCGCCGAGATCGTCGAGCTCGGGTGCGACCACCCGACCGGACACGCGGCGCGCCATCGAGTCCACGAACCGTGCGAGGCCCGGGTCGTCGCCGAGCCGGAAGAACGTGGTCTGCGCGCCGAGCCGCATCGAGTTGTCGAGCTCGTCGAGAGTGTGCTTGATCGTCCGCGGATGCGGCGGGTACGAGAAGCTCACCGCTCCGTCGGCCTCCAGATGGGAGGTCGGCTCGCCGTCGGTGACGATGAGCAGCACGGGCTGGGCGTTCGGATGCTTGCGGAAGTGCCGATTCGCCAGGAGCAGGGCGTGGTGGAGGTTCGTGCCCTTGTCCCAGACCGCGTCCAGCGCCGTGAGCTGCTCGATGTCCATCACCTCGGCATGGCGCCCGAAGCCGATCAGCTGCAGCTGATCGGCGCGGAAACGGGACCTGATCAGCGTGTGGAGGGCGAGCGCGGTGCGCTTCATCGGCACCCAGCGGTCGTCGAGAGCCATCGAGAACGACGTGTCGACCAGCAGCGCTACCGCCGCCTGGGTGCGCGACTCGGTCTCGGCCACCTCGATGTCGTCGACCACGATCAGGCGACCTCCGCCTTCGCCGGCGCGGCGCTGCACGCTGTTCAGCACCGTGCGCGGAATGTCCCACGGCTCGGTGTCGCCGAACTCCCACGGCCGGGTCGCGCCGGAGCTCTCCCCCGCGGCCCCGGCCTGGTGCAGCTCGCGCTCACCCTGCCGTCCGGACATCCGGGTGGCGATGTCGCGCAGCAGCGACTTGCCCAGCTGGCGCATCGCCTTGGGCGTGAGCTTGAGCCTGCCGGTCGAGTCGCGTCGCAGGGTGCCGCTCTCGCGCAGGGTCTTCTCCAGCTCGCGCAGGGTCCGTGCGTCGACGGCGGCCTCGTCTCCGAGCTGGCGCGAGAGCCGGTCGAGGTCGATGTCGTCCATCCGCGCGCCCCCGTACGACTGCGAGAGCTGTTCGGAGAGCTCGTCGAGGTCGGCGAGATCCTGCAGCACCCCGGTGCCGTCGCCGAGACCGAGCCCCTCCTCTCCGTCGAAACGCTCGGAGCCACGCCAGTTCTCTCCCGGCCGGAGCGCCTGCAGGTTCGAGTCGAGCTGGGCGAGCGAGTCCATCAGCTGGGGCGTCCCGAAGGCCTGGGCGGAGAGCTGCATCAGCTCCTCGCGCTGTTCGGCCGTCATCGAGTTGAGCATCCGCTGGGCCGCCGCCGCCCGTTCCGCGAGCGTATCGATCAGCTCGTCGATGTTCTGCGGATGCTCGGGGAAGTAGTCGCCGTGCTTCTGCATGAAGTCGTCGAAGTCCTGCTGGGTGTCCTCGCCCAGGCGGTGCTTCTCCAGCAGGGCGTTGAGGTCGGTCAGCATCTCGTTGATCGCCGTGCGATCCTCGTCCGTGGCGTTCTCGAGCGCCTGCTTCATTCCGGCGAACCGCTGATCCAGCAGCTCCCGCCCGAGCAGATCCTTGATCTTCTCGTAGTCCGCGCGTGCCTGAGGCGACTGCCACTGGTAGTCGCTGAGCTCGCTGACCGCCGCCGAGGTGGAGGCGGGCAGGCTCTCCAGGCGCATCTCCGCGAAGGCGCGGTCGTCGTCGTCCATCCGCGCGTCTCGCGCGAGCTGTTTGCGCTCCTCCAGCACGGCGTGGTCGAGGAGCTGCTTGACCTGGTCCAGCGTGCCGCCGAGGTTGTTCCGGTGCAGCAGCCGGCGGCGCTTCTCCGCCACCCGGCGGGCGAGGTCGTCGAGTCCGGTCTGGTTGCGCCCTCCGCGCCGCAGGAACTCCCCCATCGCCCGCTCCGGCGATGAGCCGGCCATCACGCTCTCTCCGATCGCGTCGAGCGCCTCGGCGATCTCGACAGGAGGGGCGAGCGGATCCCCGCCGTCGTAGCGGCGGAAACGGCTGCGGGACCTAGCCATAGACCGTCTCGCTCCCGTCGGTGTCCTTGCCCACCTTCCGTGCGAGGTAGAGGCCTTCGAGCGCGAGCTCGATCGCCGCCGCGCGCTCGCCGTCTCCGGTGGCGTCGAGCCGGTCGCAGATGTCGTCGTAGAGCTCCGACTCGCCGAGCACCGGCAGCTCGTCGAGGAACTGCCGGGCCGTCACCTGCTCCCCCGTCGTCACCATCGCACCGCTCTCGATCGCCGCGACCAGCGGCCCGAAGTCGATGCCGCCGAAATGCTGCCGCACCGTGTCGGCCGTCGCCGTGCGCAGCAGATGGGTGAGGACTTCCGACTCCCGGCCTTCCTCCCCGGTCTCGAACTCGATCTTCCCGCCCAGGACGTCGACCGCGGCTTCGAGGTCGACCACCCGCGCGACTGCGACGGCCTCCCCCTGCGCCGTCGCACGGTGCAGGGCGGCCGCCGCGATCGTCTCGGCGCCGGCGATGGCGAATCGCGCGCTCACGCCGCTGCGCTGGTCGACCGACGACGACTCCCGCAGGTTGCGCGTGAAGCGCCCCAGGATCTCGACCAAGTGGTCCGGAACCTCCGCGACGAGATCGGCCTCTTGGTGGATCACCGCGATCTCGGCCTCGAGCCTGGTCGGGTAGTGCGTGCGGATCTCGGCGCCGAACCGGTCTTTGAGCGGGGTGATGATCCTGCCGCGGTTGGTGTAGTCCTCCGGGTTGGCGCTCGCCACGACCAGGACGTCGAGCGGCAGCCGGAGCACATATCCGCGAACCTGGATGTCCCGCTCCTCCATCACGTTGAGCATCGCGACCTGGATGCGCTCCGCGAGGTCCGGCAGCTCGTTGATCGCGACGATTCCGCGATGGCTGCGCGGGATCAGCCCGAAGTGGATGGTCTCCGGATCGCCCAGCGAACGGCCTTCGGCGACTTTCATCGGGTCGACGTCGCCGATCAGATCGGCCACCGAGGTGTCGGGGGTGGCGAGTTTCTCCACGTACCGCTCGTCGCGATGCCGCCAGGCCACCGGGAGGGCGTCTCCCAGCTCGGCCGCGCGACGGCGCGACGCATGGGTGATCGGATCGTACGGATGCTCGCCCAGCTCCGAGCCGTCGATCACCGGCGTCCACTCGTCGAGCAGACCCCCGATGGTGCGCAGGAGCCGCGTCTTCCCCTGGCCGCGCTCACCGAGGAGCACGACGTCATGGCCGGCGATCAGCGCCCGTTCGAGCTGCGGGATGACGGTGGCCTCGAACCCGTGCAGGCCGGGCCAGGGGTTTTCGCCGGAGCGGAGCTTCGCGAGCAGATTGTCGCGGATCTCGCGCCGCACCGGCTTCTGGAGATGGCCGGAGGCACGCAGCTCTCCGACGGTTCTGATGGGCGGGGCCTGGGTCACCGAATTGGTCACCTCTTCAGGCTACGCCGGTTTCAGCGCCCTTCGGGGGTCTCGTCGTTCGCGACGGCCTCGATCCAGTCGGCGGCCTCGTCGGAGAAGTAGAAGCCCGTGGGATCGATCTCACCGACCCACCACTCGTGGGAGCTGACCATTCCGCCGGCTTCCGTGATCTCCGCGACGATCTCCTCCGGAACCGCGTCGCCGTTGTTCTCGATCAACCAGTCGCGCGTCGAGGGCTTGAGCCTCGGCCACCATTGTTCGATGTCCATGGCCGAAGTCTGCCACCTCCTCTCGACGCGCCCAACCCGTTGAGCCCAACCCATTGAGAAGCGGCGAACGCACCAGACCCCCGAGCTTTCGGCTGCGTTCGCCACCCCTCGACGACGTGGGCGACGAGACGCAGGGCGGCGTAGGGTGCACCGAGGAGGAAACCATGAGCGAACGACCCCGAACCGTCCTCGTCGTCGGCGCGACCGGCAGCATCGGCCGCCTCGTCGTCGCTGAGGCGATCCGCCAGGGCTACACGACCCGCGCACTGGTCCGTGACGCCGCGAAAGCCAGGGGCGGCCTGCCGGCCGAGGCCCAGCTCGTGGTCGGCGACCTCACCGAGCCCGGCACCCTGGGCGCGGCCGTCGATGGGATCGACGCGGTCGTCTTCACCCACGGCTCGCACGGAACGGACGTAGCGGAGACCGAGGCGGTCGACTACGGCGCCGTGCACAACGTCCTGGTCGACCTGGGCGACCGGCCGGCGCGCATCGCCCTGATGACCGCGATCGGGGTGACGAACCACGAGGCGGCGTTCAACCGGCCTTCCCAGGCGCACGACTGGAAGCTCCGCGCCGAGCGGCTGGTGCGCGCCGGCGGGCGTCCGTACACGATCGTGCGCCCCGGTTGGTTCGACTACAACGAGCCCGAGCAGCTCCGCATCGCGATGCTCCAGGGCGACACGCACCAAGCCGGCGACCCGAGCGACGGCTCGATCGCGAGACAGCAGATCGCCGAGGTCCTCGTCGGCAGCCTGTCGTCCGACGCCGCCGACCGCAAGACCTTCGAGCTCGTCGCCGAGCACGGCCCGGCGCCGGACAGCCTGGAGCCCCCGTTCGCCGCTCTCGAGGCGGACCCCGCCGGGTCCCTGGACGGAGCGCGGGACACGACGAACCTGCCGCCCGAGGCCGAACCGCGGCGGGTGCGGGACGCGCTGGAGTCGCTCCGGCGCTGAGCGTCAGCTCACGTCGCTCTTCCACAGCGCTCCGAGCATCCGGATGCGCGCAAGCACTGGACTATTTCGCGTTTCGGCAACAGAATTCAATACATGAGCAGCACTCATGTTATCCGTACTCCGGATCAACGGTTGCGCATCTTCGTCAGTTCCACCCTTCAAGAGCTCGCACCCGAACGCCAGGCGACCCGGACGGCCATCGAACGTCTGCACCTCGCGCCGGTCATGTTCGAGCTGGGCGCCCGCCCGCATCCGCCGCGCGAGCTGTATCGGGCCTACCTGGAGCAGAGCGACGTCTTCCTCGGCCTGTACTGGGAGCGCTACGGCTGGACCGCGCCCGACGAGGAGGTGTCCGGGCTCGAAGACGAGTACAACCTGTGCCCCGCGCAGCTGCCGCGCCTCCTCTACATCAAGAGCCCGGCCGAGAACCGCGAACCGGGACTCACGAAACTGCTCAACCGGATCCGGGACGACGACCGCGCCGCGTACAAGTACTTCGAGACCGCGAAAGAGCTCGCTCGCCTCGTCGAAGCCGACCTCGCGACGCTGCTCGCCGAACGCTTCGAACAGAGCCAGGCGCTGCTGACCGTCGGGGTGCCCGGCGAGGCCGACCGCGTCATCGAGCCCGCCCGCCTCCCGGTGCCCCTCACCGACCTGATCGGCCGCGCAGCCGACGTCGACGGGATCGGGCAGATGTTCGAATCCGGCGCGCGGCTCGTCACCCTCACCGGTCCCGGCGGAATCGGCAAGAGCCGCCTCGCGATCGCCGCTGCGGAGGCCGCCACCCCCGGCTTCGCCGACGGCGCGGTGTTCGTCGACCTCACCGCGGTGCACGACGGCGATCGCGTGCCCAACACGATCGCCCAAGCGCTCGGCGTGCGCGACACGGGCGACGCCCCGGTGATGGACAACCTGGTCACCGCACTGAACCAGCGCCGGATCCTGCTGGTGCTGGACAATTTCGAGCAGGTCCTGCCGGCGGCCCCGGTGCTGACGGCCCTGCTCGCGGCCGCGCCGGGCGTGTCGATGCTGGTCACCAGCCGCGTCCTGTTGCGGGTCAACGGCGAGCACAGTTTCGAGGTCGGGCCGCTGGCCGAGGACTCCTCGGTGAACCTGTTCGTCGAGCGCGCGCACGCCGTCAAACCCGACTTCGAGCTCACGTCGGAGAACGCCGGGATCGTCGCCCGGGTGTGCTCGGCCGTGGACGGGATGCCGCTCGCCATCGAGCTGGCGGCAGCGCGCATCCGGGTGCTCTCGCCGGCCGACCTGCTCGAACGGCTCGACCGCCGCCTCTCCGTGCTGGTGGGCGGGTCGCGCGACATGCCCGAACGGCAGCAGACCCTCCGCCGGACGATCGAATGGAGCACGCAGCTGCTCGACGAGGATCAGCGGCAGCTCCTCACACGCCTGGGGGTCTTCGAGGGCGGCTTCACTCTGGACGCGGCCGAGTTCGTCGGTCTCGACGGCGACCCGGATGCGGCGGCCGGCGGCGGCGACGTCCTCACCGACCTCTCGGCGCTGGTCGACAGCAGTCTGGTCCATCAGCACGAAGGGGATGGCCGCCCCCGGTTCTCCATGCAGGCGATCGTGCGCGAGTACGCGCGGGAGAGATTGTGGGACGCGGGCGACCTGCAGCGTGTCCGCGACGCGCATGCGCGCTACTTCCTCGCCCTGGGCGACCGGGTCGAGACCCAGCTGAAAGGCGGGAAGCAACGCGAGTCGATGCAGCGTCTCGGCGAGGAGCGCGACAACCTGCGGGCCGCCGAGCGCTACCTCCTCGGAACGAGGGACTGGGATCGCGCGGCGCACCTGGCGTTCAGTCTCTATCTCTACTGGTGGGTCTCCGGGCTCCTCGGCGAGGTCCGCACCTGGATGGACGAGGCCCTCGACTCCGGGGAGCAGCTCCCCGACCACACCTGGGCCATCGCGATCTACTTCACGCGCACGATCATGTTCTGGAAGGACCCGGACGGAAGCGTCGCCGCCGACCTCACCGAGGCCGCCGAGCTCTTCAACAGCACGAACGACCCGGAGGGTGAGGCGCTCACCCGCATCTCCCTCGCGCTGTCGCTGCTCGCCGGAGGGAAGCGCGACACGGAGCGCGCCGAAGAGGTGATGCAGACGAGCATGCGCCTCTTCCGCGAGAACGGGAGCGTGTGGGGCGAGTCCATGGCACTCGTGATCCTGGGCCGGGTCGCGTTGCTGCAGAAGAAGCTCCACAAAGCCCTGAAACGTTTCGAGAAGAGCCTGGCGCTGACGAAGTCCGCGGGCGACGCCGTCGGGGAGCGGATCGCGTCGTACCACCTCGGGTGGGCGCAACTCCTGCTCGGCGAGGTCGAGGACGCACGCCGCGACTTCGCGCTCAGCGTCACCGTCTCGACGAGCATCGGCCATGTCGAAGGGCTCGCCTACGGCTTGGAGGGAATGGTGGCGGTCGCCGCACTGGCGGGCAACGCCGATCGCGCCGGGCGGCTGGCCGGGGCAGCACGCGCGTTACGAGAACGCAGCGGCCTCCACAACGGCCCGATGTTCACCTTCCACCAGGCCTTCCTCGACCAGCTCGTCGCCGCGGGAAAGGGCGAGCAGCTGGATGCGGCGATCGCCGCCGGCAGGCAGCTGACGGTCGAGCAGGCGGTCGCCGAAGCGCTCGCGGCAGCTCAGCCGGCGCAGGCCGACCAGCCGGCGCAGCCCGCGCAGGGGTCAACCCTCTAGGCGGTTCGCTACTTGCCGGCCCGCTCCGCCAGCTGCTTCTCGTACTCGGCGCGCACGTCGGTCATGTCGAGGGCGCGCAGCTGACCGATGAGGTCTTCCACGGCCTCGGCCGGGAGCGCACCCGCCTGCGAGAAGAGAGGGATGCCGTCGCGGTACGCGACGAGCGTGGGGATGGACTGGATGCCGTACGACCCGGACAGCTCCTGCTGCGCCTCGGTGTCGATCTTTCCGAACGTGATGTCCGCGTGCTTCTCCGACGCCTTCTCGAAGACGGGGGCGAACATGTGACACGGGCCGCACCAGTCGGCCCAGAAGTCGAGGAGGACGATGCCGTCGGCCACAGTCTCGTCGTGGTTCTGGCTTGTGATTTCGGTAGTTGCCATGATGGGTGGAACGCCGCCGATCAGAGAGCTATTCCGGCACCTGGGAAGCTCCTGAGGAGCGGCCGGAGAGGAGCATCCCATGGCTGATTGGGATACCGGGTCGGTTCTGGCTGGCTCCGACGGGCGGGTGCGCTGCGCGTGGGCGACACGCCTGGAGGCCGACGCCGACCTCCTCGGCTATCACGACGCCGAGTGGGGAGCGCCGGGCGCCGGTGACGCCGCCGTACTGGAGGCCCTGTCGCTCGGGATCTTCCAGGCGGGCCTCAATTGGCTCACGGTGCTGCACAAGCGGGAGGCGTTCCGGCGCGCGTTCCACGATTTCGATCCGGGGCGGGTCGCAGCGATGGGCCCGGATGAGGTCGCCGCGCTCTTCGAGAACGCCGCCATCATCCGCAACCGGGCGAAGATCGAGGCGACCCTTCACAACGCCGCGGTCATGACCGCCTCCACTCGCCCGCTTGCCGACATCGCCGCCGAGTATGCGCCGGCGGATGCGCCCCGTCCCACGCACGGCGGCCACGTCGCCCCGCACACTGCCGAGTCGGAAGCTCTCAGCCGACGCCTCAAGGCCGAGGGCTACTCGTTCATCGGGCCGACCAGCACGTATTCGCTCATGCAGACGATCGGGATCGTGAACGACCACATCGTCGGGTGCTTCCGCGGCGACGAGCTCGCCGCCGCCCGCGACCGCTCGTGAGCATCCGGATGCCCGGCCCGCCGACCGAATGACCGGTTCCGCGTCGCAGGCGCTCGCGTTCAGGGCGTCTCGGGTGCCGCCGGCGGCTTGGGTTCGGCGGTTGCCGGCGCTTCCGGTGCCGCCGCCTCGCTCCCCTCGTGCACCGTGGCTGTGTCGGCCGGATCGTGCTGGCGGCGGCTGGCGAACAGGAACGGGATGCCGATGAGCTCCACCGCACCGCCGATCACCAGCGACGTCCCGTAGCCCCAGAGGTCAGCGGCACGGCCGAGGGCCGGCTGGATGAACACGCCGCCGAGGCTGCCGAACAGGGAGTCGAACGAGAGGACCGTCGCGCGCTGCTTCGACGGGATCATGTCGTTGATGTACGCCTGCCGCACCGGCCCGGCGACGGCGAACACGAACCCCCATAGGACCAGGAACACGACCGCCAGCCAGAAGAGGCTGTTCAGGCCGAGCACGACGAGCGCGAACACGCTCAGCAGGGATGCGCCGATCACCGTCGTCGTCCGCTTGGCGAACAGACCGCGGATCCGGTGCGCGAGCATGCCACCGGCCACCTGCGACAGCGACAGGATGGCGGCGGCGAGACCCGCGATCGAATAGGCCGTCTTGTCGCCGTAGAGCTCGAGCAGGTAGGGCTGCAGCGCGTAGAAGGCGTAGATCCCGACTCCGGAGGCGAACGGCGCGGAGAGGATCACGTAACGCACCGAGCGCTTCTTGAGCCCGTGGTCGATCGACTGCGTCAGCACGTTGCGAGTGGCCTTCAGCGGGCCCATCGAGCGGTCGGGGGTGAACCCCATGTCCTTCATCACGAAGAAGGCGAACACGAACATGATGACGAGCACGATGGCGCGCAAGAGGAACGGGACCCCGAGGTTGGTCGCCTGGGCGATCACACCGCCCAGCACCGATCCGGCGAACATCGCGATCCCGGTGACCACGAGCCCCCGGCCGAACACGGCCTCCAGACTGCCGCTGAACTTCACGGAGGTCAGGGCGTCGACGAGCCAGGCGTCCACCGCACCCGAGAAGAACGTGAAGCCGAGACCGAGGAGCACCGACACCAGCGCCCACCAGCCGAACGGCGCATGCCAGAGCCAGAGCAGCCAGTAGAGCGCGGTGGTGACGGACAGCGTGATGGTCCCCAGCAGGTAGGATATCTTGCGGCCGACCGTGTCGGCGACGACGCCGGTCGGGATCTCGAAGATCACCATTCCCGCGGTGAAGAAGGCGTTCGCGGCGAACGCCTCGAAGTTCGTCAGGCCCGCGTCGAGCAGGAACAGGGTGTTGATGCCCCAGATGAAGGACGCCGCCAGGGTGTTGCCGAGCAGGAGGATCAGATAGACGCGCTGGACCCGCCGCGCTGCCGGGTTCATGACCCGCGACCGATCCGATCACCGCATCCTGTCACATGAGCAATCATCGACCCGTTCGGCGCGGATGGCTACAAACGATGCAGGCGCATGGACGGGCTCAGGCGCCGAGCAGCACCAGCGCGTGATAGACGACGTAGACCGGCCAGACGATCGCCTGAAGCAGCCCGAGGACGACGCCCCAGAAGGAGCCGTCCGACACGGAGACGAAGTAGATCGCCGCCCCGACGTAGGCGAGCAGGAAGAAGAAGCCCCAGGGGCCGTCCCGCACGATGGTGCTTCCTCGACTGTTCGTGGTCATGCCGATCCGCCTCCCGGTGCTCTCCGTACCTGTGCTCGCCGTATCCGCCTTCTGGCAAGAAGGGTAGCCGTCGAGCGCACAGCGCGACACCCGTGCTCGGTTCGGAGGACTACCGTTGGAGCATGACGGCTCCGGATTCAGCGCACAGCGAGGCAGAGACTGCCGGCGACGCGATCACCTTCTCTGAGCTCGGCCTCGACGACGCGGTGCTGAAGGCGCTCAAGGATGTCGGGTACGAGAATCCGTCGGCCATCCAGGCCGCCACCATCCCTCTGCTGCTCCAGGGACGCGACGTCGTCGGCCTCGCCCAGACGGGCACCGGCAAGACCGCCGCCTTCGCGCTGCCGATCCTGTCGCGCCTCGACGTGTCGCAGAAGAGCGTGCAGGCCCTCGTGCTCGCTCCCACGCGCGAGCTCGCCCTCCAGGTCAGCGAGGCGTTCGAGAAGTACGCCGCGCACCTGCGCGGCGTGCACCTGCTTCCGGTGTACGGCGGCCAGGGCTACGGCATCCAGCTCTCGGCGCTGCGGCGCGGGGTCCACATCGTCGTCGGCACTCCGGGGCGCATCATGGACCACCTGGAGAAGGGCACCCTCGACCTCTCCGAGCTCAAATACCTGGTGCTCGACGAAGCCGACGAGATGCTCAAGATGGGCTTCGCCGAAGACGTCGAGACGATCCTGGCCGACACGCCGGACGACAAGCAGGTCGCCCTGTTCTCGGCCACGATGCCCGCCCAGATCCGGCGGATCTCGAAGAAGTACCTGCACGACCCCGAAGAGATCACCGTCAAGAACAAGACCACGACGTCGGCGAACACGACCCAGCGCTACCTGATGGTGTCGTATCCGCAGAAGGTCGACGCTCTCACGCGCATCCTGGAGGTGGAGAACTTCGAGGGGATGATCGTGTTCGTCCGCACCAAGAACGAGACGGAGACGCTCGCCGAGAAGCTGCGCGCTCGCGGATACTCGGCGATGGCGATCAGCGGCGACGTGCAGCAGGCCCAGCGCGAGCGCACGGTGAACCAGCTCAAGTCGGGCAAGCTCGACATCCTCGTGGCCACGGACGTCGCCGCCCGCGGTCTCGACGTCGACCGGATCAGTCACGTCGTCAACTACGACATCCCCATCGACACGGAGTCCTACGTGCACCGCATCGGCCGCACCGGTCGCGCCGGTCGCAGCGGAGCGGCGATCAGCTTCGTCACGCCGCGCGAGCGTCGCCTGCTCGGAGCCATCGAGAAGGCGACCCGGCAGCCGCTGACCCAGATGCAGCTGCCGACCGTCGACGATGTGAACGTCACCCGGCTCGCCCGCTTCGACGACGCGATCACGTCGGCTCTGAGTCAGGAGGACCGCATCGCACGGTTCCGCGACATCATCGGTCACTACGTCGAGCACCACGACGTGCCCGAGGCCGATGTGGCCGCTGCACTCGCGGTGGTCGCCCAGGGCGATGAGCCGCTGCTGCTCTCCCCCGAAGACGAACGCGCGCGACGATACGAGCGCGACGATCGGGGCCCGGATGATCGTCCCGGTCGTCCCGAGCGCGGGGGCCGCGACGACCGCGGCGGCCGTGGCGAGCGGTCCGGCCGCACGGAGCGTCCGGAGCGGCGTGCCCGGCCGAGCGGCGGCCCGATGGCGTCGTACCGGATCGAGGTCGGCAAGCGGCAGAAGGTCGAGCCCCGCCAGATCGTCGGAGCGCTCGCCAACGAGGGCGGCCTGAGCCGGGAGGACTTCGGCGCGATCAAGATCCTCCCCGACTTCTCGGTCGTCGAACTGCCCGCCGATCTTTCGGGCGACGTGCTCGCCAAGCTGGAGAACACCCGCATCAGCGGCAAGCTCATCGAGCTCAAGCCCGACCGTCGTGGCGGCGGGCGACCGGATGACCGCGGCGACCGTCCTCCCCGCAAGCCCCGCTACTAGGAGTCTCCCGGAGCTCGCCGGGCGCACCGTCAGCGGCGGATCAGCACCTGCGCGAGCAGCCCGATCGCGGCGATCACCAGCAGGCCGACACCGACCGCGTACAGCGCACCTCCGAGCGCGTCTCCCGGCAGCACACCGCTCGCGACGATCACGAAGATGCCCACCAGGAGGAGTACGACCAGCGCGAACGCGGCGGCGAGTGACGTTCTCCGATAATCCGGGGTCATGGGCTGAGAATACCTCAGTTACTGTCTGAATGCTCACCGTGAGCCCCCTGACCGGTAGACCCACGGGGTTCGCACAGCGGACAATCGGGCGTACCTTGCGCGGTTAGGCGTGTTGTGTTTGTGTTCTATCGAGTGCCACAACGCGCGGCTCGATGAAGGTGGACCCATGAACCTGAATTGCCTGACAGCGAATGTTCTCGAGAGCGGAATCCGTGGGTGGCGCCCATGATGGTCCTCGGCTGGATCGCGATCACCTTCGCGGTCGTCATGCTTGCGATCGCCGTGACCGTCGTCGTCATCGCGCGGAGGATCTACCTTCGCATCCGCCGCAGCCGGCCTCTCGCCGGGGCGGTGCTGCGCACACGTGCCCGCTTCAGTTACGGCCCGCAGCAGAGAGTTCTGAGACTGCGCGTGCGGCTCCAGGAGACGCTCGACAGCGGGCAGGCGGCCATCGATCTCGCCGTGCGCAGCGAAGGCCCCAAGGGCGAGCTCCCGCGGCTCTTCCGCCGCATCCAGACCGAAGGCATCGCGCTCGAGTCGCAGTTGCGACTGATGGAGAGCGAGCGGGACTCCGCCGTGCTCGCCGCGGAACTGCCGGTGGTCACCCGCCGCGTCGACGAGCTGACCGGGCTCGTGCGCCGGCTGCGTTCGGCCGTCGCAAGCGGTCTGGGCGAGCTCTCCGACGACACTCTCAGCGCGCTGCACTCCGACGTCGACCGCGAGGTCGCCGCCCTGCACGCCGGGATGCAGGAACTGCACGCACTCAACGGCACCGACGGATCGCCCGAGCCGTATCGACAGCAATCAACAGAACGCCTCTCAAGGGGGAATCGATCATGAGCCAGTCATCACGTCTGCGCACCATCTTCCGCAGCAAGACCTCACGTGCACTCGACAAGATGGAGGATCCGCGCGAAGTCCTCGACGACAGCTACGAGCAGCAGCTCCGGATGCTCCAGCAGGTGCGTCAGGGCCTGGCCGAAGTCGCGACGGCGCGGAAGCGGCTCGAACTGCAGGGGCAGGAGATGGGCGCCCGCTACCAGCGGCTGGCCCAGCAGGCGCAGGAGGCGCTGAACCAGGGGCGCGAGGATCTCGCGCGTGCCGCACTGGAGCGGCGCTCCCTCCTCGAAGGCCAGGTCGCCACGCTCCGGGAGCAGCACGCCGCGCTGCAGCGACAGCAGAGCCAGCTGCAGGAGAACGAGCGTCGCCTCTCCGAGCGGATCGCCGCCTTCCGAACCGAGAAGGAGGCCATGAAGGCCTCCTATACCGCCTCTCAAGCGCAGGTCAAGGCGAATGAGATCGCGGCGGGCATCGGCTCGCAGATGAACGACGTCGGCGCCAGCCTCGACCGGGCACGCGACCGGGTCGCCCAGATGCAGGCCCGCGCTGCCGCCACCGACGAGTTGCTCGCCAGCGGCGCCCTGAAGGACCTCACCGCCGCTCCCGACGAAGACCTGGAGCGTCAGCTCTCGGCGGGCGCGACGAGGGCGGACGTCGAGCGCCAGCTGCAGGCGATGAAAGACGCCGGCACGGCGGGCGGCGACGAGAACTCGGGCGACTCCGGGCGCGAGGGCCCGGACTCGTGGCTGAGCATCGGGCAGGGACCGAGCGCGCCCAAGCCGGCCTGACGGACGCAGCCGGGCGGCCGGCCCGACCGGCCGCGGGCGCTAGAACTCGGTCTCCTCCGAGCCGATCTCCTCGAAGGTGACCCGGCGGTAGGAGTAGTGCGTAGCCCCGGCCTCCTCGGGGCCCTCCAGCTCGAACGTCTCCTCGAGCTGATTGCCGTTCGCCAGGATGGTCGTCTGACCGTAGGTCCGCTGCGGGAGTCCGTTCGCGCCGAAGGGCACGAACGGCACTTCTTCGCCTGTTGTCCCTCCGGGCGACCGCAGGAGCACCGCCGTGTACGTCGGGTTCTCGTTCATGGCCCGACGCTAGTCCGGATCCTCACCGGATCGCTAGGCGGAGCTCAGCCGAAGGTGAAGACGTAGCCGTGGGCGCCGGGATCGAGGAAGGTGATCTCGAAGGTCCGGTCGGCGATCGGCCCGGGCTGGCGGACCAGTTGGTACATCCGGGATTCGACGATGGCGCCGTCGCCGCGCTCGTCGGCGTCGACCCCGTGGGCATCCCCCGGCGCTTCCCCGTCGATGGTCACCCGGAATCGCACGGGGGCCCCACCCGCCGGCGGCGCCAGCACCAGATTGACGTCGCGTCCGTGGAAGCGGAACGAGAGCCGCCCGCCCGCGGCGTTCGAGACGGTGGCCCCGCTCTCGATCGTCCACTCCCCAGAGAGCGCCCAGTTGTTGAGCTCCAGGAACTCAGGCGCCGCATAGGTGTGGGGCTCGTCGAACGCCGCGCGGCTGTCGCCCGCGAAGTTCCGGCCCTGCGTGTAGCCGAGGTACGTCTCGGGCGACCCCAGCGTGTTCCAGTCCGCCTGGGCCTCGAACCCGTCGGGCACCGCTGAGACCAGCTCGTCGTCGATGCCCCCGGCGCCGGCCTCGCGCAGCAGCTTCTTGATGACCTGTTCGCACTCCTCGTAGCCGCCCTCGCCGAAGTGGTGGTGCCGGATGCGCCCGCCTGCGTCCGCGATGTAGACGGCCGGCCAGTAGTGGTTGTCGAAGGCCTCCCAGACCGCGTAGTCGTTGTCGAGGGCGACCGGATAGTCGACCCGCATCTCCCTCAGCGCCTGACGCACCCGGTCGATCTCGTGCTCGAACGGGAACTCGGGAGTGTGGACGCCGATCACGACCAGCCCCTGACCGGCGTACTTCTCGGCCCACGCGCGAACGTACGGAAGTGTGCGAAGCCAGTTGATGCAGGTGTACGTGCAGAAGTCCGCGAGCACCACTTTGCCGTGCAGGTCCTCGGCCATCAGCGGCCGCGAGTTGAGCCAGCCGGTCGCGCCGGAGAAGGCGGGCAGCCTGGTCATGGGGACTCCTCTCTCACCAACCGCCGACGTCGACGATGGCCGTGGCGAAGGCATCCGGAGCCTCCTGGGGGATGTTGTGCCCGATGCCTCCCTCGAGCGTCCGATGCGCGTACGGACCGGTGAACTTCGTGGCGTAGACGCTGGGGTCCGGATGGAATGCTCCGTTCGCGTCCCCTTCGAGCGTGATCGTGGGGACGGTGATGGCCGGACCCTCGGCGAGCTGCGCCTCCAGCTCGTCGTACTCGCTCTCGCCGTCGGCCAGGCCCAGACGCCACCGGTAGTTGTGGATCACGATGGCCACATGATCCGGGTTGTCGAGCGCGCTCGCGCTCGCTTCGAAGACAGCGTCGTCGAACTCCCAGCGCGGCGACGCCGTGTGCCAGATGAGCTTGGCGAACTCGTGGCGGTATCTGCCGTAGCCGACCCGGCCGCGTTCGGTGGCGAAGTAGTACTGGTACCACCACTGGAGCTCGGCCGGCGGTGGCAGAGGCTGCGCTCCGACCCACTGACTGCCGATCAGGTAGCCGCTCACCGAGACGAGCGCGCGGCACCGCTCCGGCCAGAGCGCCGCGACGATGTCGGCCGTGCGCGCTCCCCAGTCGAAGCCGGCGATCAGTGCCTGTTCGATTCCGAGGGCGTCCAGGAGCGCGACGGCGTCGACCGCGACGACCGACTGCTGGCCGTTCCGGAGGGTGTCTTCGGAGCGGAAGCGCGTCGTCCCGAAACCACGCAGATACGGGATGATCGCCCGGTAGCCGCGCTCGACGAGCAACGGGGCCACCTCGACGAAGCTGTGGATGTCGTACGGCCAGCCGTGCAGGAGCAGGACGGGCGGACCGTCAGCAGGGCCGACGTCGGCGTAGGCGACGTTGAGCAGACCGGCGTCGATCCGCTTCAGGGGGCCGAACGGAGTGCCACTCACACGACGACCTCCTCGGGTGTGGTCGTTGCTCGTCCTGGGTCGTTCCTTCTTGCGTTGGCCGCCATGCTACGCCAGGCGCCCTTCGAGCGGGAGAATTGGAGGTGTTCCTCGACGGAAGGAGCCGTCATGCCCGACACCTACCACGGCCCGGCCACGTCGCTCGCGCTCTTCGAAGCCCTCGTCGCGACGATCCCTGAGGTCCAGCTCAAGGGCGCGACCATGCCGTACACCTCGTTCAACGGCCACATGTTCAGCCTGCTCGACCCCTCCGGAACCCTGGCCCTCCGGCTGCCGAAGGTCGCGCTCGCCGACTTCCTCAGGCGGTACGGAACGACCCTGAGCGAGCAGTACGGCCGCGTGATGAGGGAGTACGCCGTCGTCCCGCCGGCCCTGCTGGCGCGGACGGACGAGCTCAGCGGGTGGTTCGCGCTCAGCTACGACTGGATCGGCACGCTGCGACCCAAAGCGACGACCCGGCGCGCGACGAAGCCGAGCTGAGATCGCCGGCGCCCGCCTGATCCCCTCCCGCGGGGATATGATGAGTTACGCTCAGTTTAATTGCGCGGCGGGCAACTCAGAAAGGACGAGTGCGCTTCGTGGACGCCTCGAACTGGATCAACCTCGCTCTGCTGGTGGTCGCGGTCGTCGCCGCACTCTTCGCCGCGTTCCAGGTCGTCGAGGCGCGCAAGGCGCGAGCTGACGCCCAAGAGGCGCGGGATCAGGCCGAATCGCACGAGCGAGCGGCACTCGCGGCGGCCACCCGATCCGCGGACAGCGCGGAGGACTCCGCCGGCTCCCACCGTCGAATCGCCGCCGCGACCGAAGATCAGGTCCGCCTCGTGAAGGCGCTGGCGCCCGACCGCAAGCCGTGGACGCTGTCACGGATCCGCCGCGACGGCGACGGCTGGGTGTGGACCGCGACCAACAACACCCTCGAGAACGCCACCGACGTGTCGATCGGCTCGCCGCGATTCCTCCACCAGCGCCGGCTCGTCCTCCCCCCGCTGCCGGTCCGCAGCCTGCCGCACGGGAAGAGCATCGAATTCCGCTACCTCGACGAGCCGTACAACCCCGGAGGGTTCATCCGGATCACCTGGACCCCGGCAGACGGCGACGAGCAGCGCTCGTACAGCCAGGGCATTCGCTGACGCGCTGGCGGCGTCAAAAGGTGGCCGAAGGGGCCGGTGGGCCGGATGCCGACAAGGCCGTCTAGTGGACGACGGACGCACATAGGCGTACCGTCGGATCACCACCAACCGCAAACGGATAGGCAGACGCGAAACGGCGAGAGTCCTCTCCCGGCCGGTGCAGAGCGGCAGCCCCCGGATCAACCCCCGGGGCCGCCGCTTTTCTCGTGGGCAGCCGCTCAGCGCGAGCATCCGGCTTCTGGCGACGACGCGTGAGAAATTCTCTCTTTTGGTCCGGCGCGGTCGCGCGTAATCTGTGGGTCATTGCGGTGAAGCCGATGCGTGGGGCGGCGAACTGAACACCGACGATCATTGTGCTCATCACGTCCGCACGCTGCCGCGCCCAACAACGGAGGAGGACAGCGATGACCATCAACACGCACGATTCATCGACGACAGGGACCACGGGCTCAGAGGGCGACGGGTCGATCCGGTCGTTCCGCGTCGACATCGCCCAGAGCGACATCGACGACCTGCGCCGGCGTCTGGAGACGACGCGGTGGCCCGAGAAGGAGACGGTCGACGATCTGACCCAGGGCGTGCCGCTGGCGACGATGCAGGAACTCGCCCGCTACTGGGCCTCCGACTACGACATGCGCCGGTTCGAGACGCGGCTGAACGCCGTGCCCCAGTTCCTGACCGAGCTCGACGGCCTCGACATCCACTTCCTCCACGTCAAGTCGCCGCACGAGAATGCGTTGCCGTTGATCATCACGCACGGCTGGCCGGGCTCCATCATCGAGATGCTGAACGTCATCGGCCCACTCACGGACCCGACGGCGAACGGCGGCGACGCGGCGGACGCGTTCGACGTCGTGATCCCGTCGATGCCGGGCTACGCGTTCTCCGAGAAGCCGAGGTCGACCGGCTGGGACCCCCTCCACATCGCCGATGCCTGGATCGCTTTGATGCGCCGCCTCGGATACTCCCGTTTCGTGGCGCAGGGCGGCGACTGGGGCGCCCAGATCACCGACGTGATGGGCGCGAAGGCGCCACCGGAGCTGCTCGGCATCCACTCCAACATGCCGGGCACCGTTCCGCCCGCGGTGTCGAAGGCACTCGCGACGAACGTGCTCGGCGCCGGCGACCCGCCGCCCACCGACCTCACGGCCGACGAGCAGCGCGCGTTCGACCGGCTCAACGTCCTCTACACCACAGGCCTCGGCTACTCGGTCGAGATGGGGTCGCGCATCCAGACGCTGTACGGACTCGCCGACTCCCCCGTCGCCCTCGCGGCCTGGATGCTCGACCACGACGCGCTCAGCCTCGAAGACATCGTGCAGGCGTTCGACGGCCACCCCGTCGGCAGCCTCACCCGCGACGAGGTCCTCGACAACATCACGATGACCTGGCTGACGAACACCGGGATCTCCTCGGGCCGGCTCTACTGGGAGAACACCCTCGGCTTCTTCGACATCAAAGGCACCACGGTTCCCGCGGCCGTCTCCGTGTTCCCGCGCGAGCTCTACCAGGCGCCGCGGAGCTGGACGGACAACGCGTACCCGAACCTCATCTACTTCAATGAAGTCGACAGAGGCAACCACTTCGCCGCGTGGCAGGAACCCGACCTCTACACGTCGGAGTTGCGTGCCGCCTTCCGGACGCTCCGCTGATCCGCCGACGCCGGGACCTTCGACAATGAAAACGAGAGATCGGACAATCATGCACTGGCAATCCGCTGCGAAGCACCACGGACCCACTCCTGCCGCGCGCGGCATGATCATCGCCGCCGTCGCCTGGACCATCGCCTGGAAAGGCGTCTCCCTGTGGCGTGCGGCGAAAGACGACAGCAAACCGTGGTTCGTCGCACTCCTCGTCACGAACACGCTCGGGGTGCTCGACGCCGTGTACCTGTTCGGGGTGAGCGGGCCCCGCCGGCGGGCCGAGCTGACCGAAGACGCGATCTTGGAGGCCACCGGCGAACCCGAGCAGCTGGGGCATTCGGACGAGGACTAGCAGCGGCCGGTCAGTGTGAGCCGGCGGCCATCACGCCGCGGCGGGCCAGGGAGCCGGTCGCCGCCGCGGAGACGGCGACGGTGATCAGCGCTCCCAGAAGGAGGGCCGCGTCCTCACCCGGCTGAAGAGCGCCGCTCTGGATGCCGAGGGTCACCGCAGCCACGGGAACCCCCAGCTGGCCTGCCGAGGCGACCGCCTGCATCCAGGGCAGTCCGGCCGCGCGGGCGGCGAGATGCGCGACGACGGCCGCGACGCCGAGCACGACGCCGAGCAGGATCATCGCCGGATGCCCCGCGAAGGCGCGCAGGTCGAGGGAGGCGCCGAGCCACACGAAGAAGAGCGGGCCGAAGAAGCCTTCGGTGATGCCGAAGAGCTGACGGGCGAGCCGATGGGGTTCGCCGACCGCGGAGAGCACGAGCCCGAGCGCGAACCCGGCGATCAGGATCGACAGGTTCGCGAACTGGGCGATCGCCGCGAAGGCGAACAGCACGAGAAGGCTGAACCGCAGTTCCAGGGCGAAGCGACGTCGTTCCGAGTACTCGTGGAGCTTCTGGCGCGCATCCGTCCGCTCCAGACGGCGGAGGATGATCGCGAGGACGACGGCGGCGACCGCGATCGCGAGTGCTCCGAGCGCGGCCGGCAACGCGCTCCCGGCCGCCACGACCAAGGGCAGCGCCACGACGCAGACGATGTCCGCGACGGCGATCTGCGCCACGAGCTGAGTGACCGAGGTCCGCCCGAGCCCGACGGACTGGAGCATCGGCAGCACCAGCGCGGCCGACGAGGAGGCCAGGATCACGCCGTAGACAGCCGCGTGCCCGGTTCCGAATCCCACCCCGATCACCACCCCCAGCACAGCAGCGCACACTCCGACCGCCGCAGCGCCGAGCACCGCACGGGGCAGCGCCGCCCGCAATGCCGGGTCCCTCACCGGAATCTGCGACCCGACCACGACCATGGTCAGGCCGAACCCGATGTTCGCCAGCAGACGGAAGTCGTCCACCGTCGGGTCCACGAGCCTCAGCCCGGAGACGCCGATGAGCAGCCCGCCCGCCAGTTCCCCGACGACGACCGGCACCCGCCACGACGTCCGGGCGGACAGCAGCGGCCCGAGGAGCCCGACGAGCACCACCAGCGCCAGCAGCGAGAAGCTCACAACGCCCACCCTAGCGACGAGCCGGATGCGGGCCGGCGATCGGCGCGGGAACAAAACGGCACCGGTCCAGGTTTACTGACGTGTCAATTACTTGATTGACGTGTCAACGATGTGAGGTCCACATGGTCAATCCTCAACGGCGCGGGCCCGCGACGCCCGAGCGGCTGACGGAGCAAGAACTCTCGGTCTGGCGATCCCTGCTCGACACCACCACCGAGCTCCGGAGGCTCCTCTCCGCGCAACTCCAGGAAGTGGAGCTGTCGACCGGAGACTACTCGGTGCTGCTCGCGCTGACCGAGGCGTCGGAACGGACGCTCCGCTCGTCCGAGCTCGCCGACGCGATCGACTGGGAACGCAGCCGCCTGTCCCACCACCTGGGACGCATGGAGCGCCGCGGCCTCCTGCGCCGCGACGAGTGCCCCGGCGACAACCGCGGAGCCCTCGTCGTGCTGACCGACGACGGTGTCAGCGCTTTGCGGCGAGCATCCGGACCCCACCTGCGCGCGGTCAAGCACTACTTCGCGGATGCGCTGGACACCGGACAGGTCGAGAACCTCGGCGACGTGCTCAGCAGCATCCGGGCGCACCTCGACGAGCTCGGCGGCACCACTTCCAGCACCACGACCACCAGCACCACCACCACCAGCACCACCACCACCACCACGGGAGGCAACTCATGACCGGCATGGCTGTCGGACGCCCGCGCGTCGCGATCCTCGGCGTCGGGCACGTCGGCTCGGCCCTCGCCCGCACGATGCTCGACGCCGGCTACGAGGTCGCGGTCGCGGCATCCGGAGACCCGAAGAAGATCGAACTGATCGCGTCGGTGCTCATGCCCGGAGCGAAGGCGGAATGGGCGAGAGACGCCGTAGAAGACGCGGACATCGTGGTGCTCGCGATCCCGCTGCACCGGTTCCCGACCCTCGACCACCGGATGCTCGACGGCAAGATCGTCATCGACACGATGAACTACTGGGCGCCGACCGACGGAGTGCAGGCCCTCTTCGAGGACGCCTCGCTCAGCAGCAGCGAGGTCGTGCAGCGCACCCTCCCCGGCGCGACCGTCGTCAAGACCTTCAACCACATCGGCTACCACGAGATGGAGGAGGAGCGCCGCCCGGCCGGGACCCCCGACCGGCGCGCCCTCGGTGTGGTGTCGGACGACCCGCAGGCCGCGGCGATCGTCAGCGAGCTGGTCGACTCGATCGGCTACGACCCCATCGTGCTCGACAGTCTGCGCGACGGCATCGCGTTCGAGCCGGGTGGCCCGGTGTTCGGCGCTCGGCTGACCGCGCCCGAGTTCGAGCGCGCTGTGACCGTCGACGCCGTCGCCTGATAATTCACCATCCCCACACCCACAGGAAGACCCCACAAATGAACACCGAGACAGACCTCATGCCGGCCGAACGGCCGTTCCCCCTCGCCTTCGGGCTCGACACGTTCGGCGACGTGACCGCCGACGCCGACGGCCGGCCGATCACGCACGCGCAGACCATCCGCAACCTCGTCGAGCACGGCGTCGCGGCGGAGAAGGCCGGCATCGACACCTTCAACATCGGCGAGCACCACACACCCGACATGCCGCTGTCGGCCGCTGACGTGGTGCTCGCAGCCATCGCGGCGCGCACCGAACGCATCCGGCTCGGCTCGGCCGTCACCGTGCTCAGCTCGGACGACCCGGTGCGCGTGTTCCAGCGCTACTCGACCCTGAACGCGATCTCGGACGGCCGCGCCGAGGTCATCCTCGGGCGCGGGTCGAGCATCGACTCGTTCCCGCTGTTCGGATTCGACCTCGCCGACTACCAGGACCTCTTCGAGGAGAAGACGAACCTCTTCGCCCAGCTCCTCGAAGGCGGACCCGTCACCTGGGAGGGCCGCACCCGCAGCGCACTGCACGATCAGGATGTCGTGCCGCACCTGGACGCGAAACTGGCGACCTGGATCGGCGTGGGCGGCAGCCCCGAGTCGGTCATCCGGGCCGCCCGGTACGGCTTCTCCCTCATGCTCGCGATCATCGGCGGGCCGGTCGCCCGGTTCGCGCCGTACTCCGAGCTGTTCCACCAGGCGCTCGAACAGTTCGGTCACACGCCGAAGCCGATCGGGCTGCACTCGCCGGGACACGTGGCCGCCACCGACGAGCAGGCGCGGGACGAGTTCTGGCCGAACTACCTCGAAGTGATCCGTCGCGCGAGCAAGACCCGTGGGTTCGCTGTTCCGACCGAGGCGTCGTTCCTCAGAGAGATCGGGCCGGATGGCGCGCTCTACGTCGGCTCACCCGAAACCGTCGCGGCTAAGATCGCCGCGAACATGAAGACGGTCGGCGCCAACCGCTTCGACCTGAAATACGCTATGGGCGGGCTGTCCGACGACGCCCTGCTGACCAACATCCACCTCTACGGAAACGAGGTCGTGCCCCGGGTGCGCGAACTCCTGGCGTGACGACCGATTCGAAGCACGACGCGAGAAACGGGGAAGACATGTCCGACGTTCTGCAGAACACCACCGCGCTGGTGACCGGCGCGAGCAGCGGAATCGGCGCCGCCACGGCCATCCGGCTGGCCGCCGAGGGGGCGACGGTGGCGCTTGTCGCGCGCCGCCGCGACCGGCTCACGGACCTGGCGTCGACGATCGAGGCGGCCGGCGGACGAGCCGTCGTCATCGAGGCCGACGTCAGCGACGCCGCAGCAGCCGAAGCCGCGGTCAGCGAGGCGGTCGACCGGATGGGCCGGCTCGACATCCTCGTCAACAACGCCGGGATCATGCTCCTCGGCCCCGCCCTGCAGGCCAGCGTCGAGGAATGGGACCGGATGCTCTCGGTCAACGTCTCGGGCGTCCTCGCGATCACGCACGCGGCCCTTCCCCACCTCGTGCGGGCGGCGGAGGACTCGCCGCGGGGCATCGCCGACATCGTCACGATCAGCTCGACGGCCGGCCGCGTGGCGCGTCCGGGCAGCAGCGTCTACAACCTGACGAAGTTCGGCGTCAACGCGTTCTCGGAGGCCCTTCGCCAGGAGCTGGTCACCCAGCGCGTCCGCGTGGGCGTCATCGAGCCGGGCACGGTCGACACGGAGCTCGTCACGCACAACGCGGCGCCCATCCGCGAGGCCGCGGAGCGCCAGGTGTCCTCGATCGAGTCCCTGCGCCCCGATGACATCGCGGATGCGGTCTCCTACATGGTGACGCGCCCGCCGCGCGCCGCCGTCAACGAGATCCTGATCCGGGCGGCGGAGCAGACGTGGTGAGCGGCGCGGGCGAGGACCCTCGCCCCACCGACGGGCCGGCGCAGCTCGTCCCGGGCGAATTCCACGCCACGCCCGGCGTCGAGGACTGGCGTGTCCTGTTCTGGGGTGCGCACGCCTTCTACCGCACGGCGTCCTTCGCCGAGGCTGCGGAGTTCGTCGCGGCGATCGCCGAAGCCGCGGCGGCGGTCGGCCACGATCCTGACGTCGACGTGCGCCCCGAAGGCGTCACCATCCGTTCGTTCACCCGGCCCGACGGGGCGTTGAGCCGCAAGGACGCCGAGCTCGCCGTCGCGATCAGCGCGGCCGCTCACGGGATGGGGCTGCAGGCCGACCCGAGTCTGCTCCAGGTCGTCGGCATCGCCGTGGCACAGGACGCCGGAGTCGACACCCGCCCGTTCTGGGAGGCCGTCTTCGGATACCGGCGACTCGGCGACGAAGACCTCATCGACCCCCTCCGGCGCGGGCCGCACCTGTGGTTCCACGAGCTCACTCCCCCACGACCCGCACGCGGGCGCACCCACATCGACGTGTCGGTGCCGGCGGACCAGGCCGAGCGGCGCGTGCAGGCCGCTGTCGCCGCGGGCGGACGCATCGCCGACGACCGCTCCGCGCCGGGATCGTGGACGATCGCGTCGCCCGACAATCACGGTGTCGACATCGCCGGGTGGGCTGACGTCGAAGCCTGAGCATCCGGGCCGCCACCATCGCCTCGGCGTCACTCCCCGGGCCGCACCAGAACCAGCCAGGCGCCGATGGCGCCCCCGACGAAGCCGATGATCGCGGCCAGGGCGAGGAGGAACAGGCCGACCTCGAACCCCAGCACGAGCGCCACCCCGCTCAATCCGACGAGCACGGCCGTCGTCGCGCTGGGGTTGATGAGATCGAGAACCGTCCCCAGCCGTTCGGCGTCGGGTGCTCGCTTCGCACGATGGTTGAGGACGAGGAACGCGGTGCCCATCACCAACGATGCAGCGATCAGTTCCACACCGGTGATCCACACCGCCGGGTTGGGCAACGACACCAGGATGCTCGACGCCAGCAGCCCCAGGAAGATGGTCAGGGTCTCACCGAGCCGCGACCGCACGGCCTCCTGCCACCCGTTCATCCGCCCACAGTACTTGAGACACATTCGAATACGTGTTCGAATGTGTACGTGACCCGCCCGCGCCCCATCCGCTTCGACCACGACACGTGGCTCGTGATGCGCGACGACGCGGTGATCCCGAAAGCGGTGATCAACAGGTTCGTCGACAAGCGGGGCAAAGACCAGTACCTCGTCGTCCGCTGGGACCTCGACCCGTCGAGACGTGTGCTGATGGCGGTATGCGATTCACTCGAGCGGGCCGACGAGCTGGTGCTCTACGACAACCGCAATCCGAGCGGGTTCTGGAACGGCCCGCCCAATCGGCACCCGGCGGGCTGAGTCCGCTGCGCCTCGCAGGACATGCCTGGTTTGACATGCAGTGAGAGATACCGGATGCTGTGCACGCTGTCTCTCACGAACTTGTCACGATGGAGTGTCATGAAATCGGTTCGACGTCCCGTCGTTGCGCTGTCCACCACGCTCGCCCTGCTGGTGATCCAGGCGGTCGTGGACCCCACCGGGCTCCTCGCCCTGGTCGGCTGGTCGGGGGCGCTGCCGTCGGTCTCCGCGGGCATGTGGCCGTTCGCCTCGTATGCCGTCTTCGTCCCGGTGCTCCTCGGCGTCATCTGGTGGGTGACGCTTCGCGCCGGCGGTCGATTCTGGACCCTCACGGCCGGCGTCGTGCTGGCCGTGCTGCTTGCACAGGCCTCCGCATGCCTCGTCATGACCTGGAACCTCGGAGTCGCCACCTGGGCCGCCGGGTATGTCGTCGCGAAGGCGATACCTGCGGCACTCATCGTCGCGGCGTTCGCCCGGTGGTTCGGCGGCCCGACGACACGGCGCTCCTTCGCCGTCGGGTCGCTCTGGCCGCGGTTCGGCGCGCAACCGCAGGCCGCATCCGGGTCGCTCTGGGTGCCGGCCGTGATCTTCGCGGCGGTGGCGCCGTTGGTCGCGGGCCTGTGGTGGACGGGCGCGGTGTATGCGCCCGGGGTCCCCGCGGCGCGACCTGACCGCGGAGCGGTCTCCGTGCTCGTCGCGATGCTGCTCATCGCCGTGGCCACCGCACTGTGCCTGCGCTGGATGCGATCGCGCGTTCCCGGGGTGCTGGGCGGGTGGCTTGCAGCACTCGTCGCAGGCGGCGCGGTCGGTCTCGTGCAAGCGGTCGTCATCTTCGCGGTCGACGGAGGACTGAACGGCGACCTGTGGCCGTTGATGGCCGCCTACATCGCCATCGCAGACGGACTCACCTTCGGCGCGTGCGTCGGCTGGGTCGTCGGTGTGACCGCGATCGTCGCCGACCGGATCCGTGACAAGCGCTGGACGCGCGTGTCACAGGTGGCGACGGCGTCGGTCGCTGTCGTCGCGGTCGTCGCGGTCATCCTGGCACCCGGGCTGCCCGCGTGGGGCCCGGCCGGTGCGGCTTCGGCGGCCCCCGCATCCACGTCTCGGACGATTCCGTCGGGCTTCCTACGCGCCGACGGCCGCGTCATCGGCGACGGAGCGGGAAACCAGGTTCTGCTGCGCGGGGTGAACGTCAACCAGCTGCTCGACTTCTACCAGCCGCGCCCGGGGGTGGCGGCGACCAGGCCGCTGACCGAAGGCGACTTCTCCGGCATCGCGGCGCACGGCTTCAACGTCGTACGGCTCGGCCTCTCGTGGTCCGCGCTGGAGCCCCGGCGCGGCAGCCTGGACACGGCATACCTGGACCAGATCACCGAGGCGGTCGGCTGGGCGAAACAGCACGGCATCTACATCGTGCTCGACATGCACCAGGACGGCTGGTGGAAAGCGGCCACCGACGCAGGCACCGCGTGCCGCCCCGGAACCGACTCGATGTGGGGCTACGACGGCGCACCGACCTGGGCGACGATCACCGATGGAGCGCCGCGCTGCCAGTTCACCGGACGCGATATCTCGCCTGCCGGAGATCGCGCGTTCCAGAACTTCTATTTCGACACCGCCGGGGTCCAGAGCGCCCTCGTCGACACCTGGGGCAAGCTCGCCGCGGTCTTCCGCGACGAGCCGACCGTCGCCGGCTACGACCTGCTCAACGAGCCCGGCTTCGGTGAGACGGCGCCGGTCACCACGTCCTTCCTGCTCGGCCGCTTCTACGATCGTGCGATCGGGGCGATCCGCGATTCCGGCGCCCCGCAGATCGTGTTCGTGGAGCCCAGCATCTTCTGGTCGGGGCTGGGATTCGACAGCGGGCCGACCCGCGGTTTCACCAGGGATCGGAACATCGTGTTCTCCCCTCACCTCTACGCAGAGTCGATCACGATGGACCGCTCGCTGGGCCTCCCCACGATCGTCGGGATGGAGCGCCAGTTCGCCCTCGCGCAACGGGTGGCCGACGAGTACGGCGCGCCGCTCTGGTCGGGCGAGTACGGATACTGGGGCGACCAGAAAGACGTCGATGCGCGCCTGGCCCGCTATGCGAAGACGGAGGATGCGAACCGGCTCGGCAGCGCCTACTGGGTGTGGAAGCAGGCGTGCGGCGATCCGCAGAACGGCATCGGACCCACAGGAAACGGGCTCATGACCCAGGACTGCGCGACCGGCGGTGACGGCGAGCCTCGCAACGATCTCCTTCAGCTCCTGAGTCGTGCCTATCCGCGCTCGTCGCCGGGAGTGGTGACGATTCTCGCTTCGGCAGGACCGTCCGTCGTGCTCGCAGGTTCCGCGAAGCAGCAGAGTTGCGGCCTCGATGTGTGGGTCCCCGGCACGGCCGAGCCCACGCTGCACTCGACGGGACTGACGAACGTCGAGGCCGCCGCGGTGCCCGGCGGCTGGAGAGTCACCGGTTGTGCATCCGGTCGCTACACGCTGACGACCAGCTAGCCTCGAGCGTCTCCACGAGGGCAGTGGAGGTGAAGGGCTTGGGTAGGAAGTGGGCTCTGTGTCGTTCGAGCGCGGCCTGCGCTTCGACGCTCAGGCCGATGCCGCTCATGAAGACGACCGCGACGGGGTGCGGTCGCTCGGCGGCGACCCGGGCGAGTTCTTCGCCGCTCACCAGCGGCATGACGACGTCGGTGACCAGGACATCTACGGCGTGTCCGGGATCGGCGAGGACGAGCGCCGCCTCGGACGAGTTCGCGGTCTCGACTCGATAGCCCTCTCGTTCGAGCGTCTGCGAGAGCAGGTCCCGGATGGACGGCTCATCGTCGACGACGAGCACCCGCCGGCCACGTCCGCTGACGACGCTTGGTCGTGGTGCGTGGTCGTCAGAGGGACTCGCCGGCTGTGCATCCGCCACCGGCAACGCCAGCTCGACGGTGGTTCCCCGCTGCGGGGCGCTCACGACGTTCATCGTCCCACCGTGGGACTTCACGATCGCGATCGATGTCGCCAGCCCGAGCCCGGTGCCGATGTCGGGCGACTTCGTCGTGAAGAACGGCTCGAAGATCCTGGATCTCACCTCTTCGCTCATACCGGACCCGGTGTCCGTGACCGCGACGACGACCTCGCTGCCGACCGCGCGGACCGACACCGAGAGCCGACCCCCCTGAGGCATGGAATCGCGCGCGTTGTTGGCCAGGTTCACCAGTACTTGGAAGAGCTCTGTGCTGTCTCCTTGCACCGCGAGCGATCGAGGACAGGTCGCGAAATCGAGTTCGATCTCGTCGGGGAACGTTTCGCGACACACGGTGGAGAGCTCGTCCAGCAGTCGGCGGATCTCGACATGTTCGCGCTTTCCTTTCGAGCCGCGCGCGAAGGAGAGCACCTGATTGATCATGCTCGCCCCGCGCTTCGCGACGCCGTTCACGAGGGTGATGAGCTCACGGCGTCGCGGGTCGGACTCGTCCTGATGAAGGAGCTGGGTCGCCAGGAGGATCGGCGTCATGACGTTGTTGAGGTCGTGGGCGATGCCGCCGGCCAGGGTGCCCAGGCTCTCCAGTCGCTGAGCCCGGAGGCGCTGCTCCTGCTCCCGCTTGTAGTCCGTGATGTCGGAGGTGACGGCGAAGACGGCCACCGGCGTGCCGTCGTCGTCGCGAACGAGCTGCCACCGGCAATCGGCGATGACGACGCTCCCGTCGGAGCGACGCTGCTCGATCTCGCCGGTCCAATACCCCTCGTCGCGCAGCAGCTCGGTCGCCTCATCGAAACGCTTCGGGTCGTCGTAGATCAGCTCGCGGACGTTCCGGCCCGTCGCCTCGGCCGCAGACCAGCCGTAGATGGACTCGGCGCCCTTGTTCCAATAGCTGATCACGCCGTCGAGACTGCGAACCATGATCGCGTCGCGGGCCGCATCGAGGAGCGCCGCCTGCGAGGCGACCTTCGCCGTGTACTCGTCGAGCTTGACGCGGGCCTCCTGATCCTCCGTCACATCGCGCACGATGATCGCGATGCCTTCGGCTGTCGGATGCGCGACCACGTCGAACCAGCACGCCCAGGGTTCCACATACTTGCGCGCACTGCCGGAGATGCCGTCGTACATCGCGCGTCGGTAGATCGCTCCGAATTCCGACTCCGTGGCTGCGGGGAACAGGTCCCACAGAGTGAGCTGCCGGATCTCGGCGTCACTGACGCCGGCGAGCTCCAGAGCGTACTGATTCGAGAAGGTGAACTTCCAGTCCCGGTCGATGAAGCTGATGGCGTCCCGCATCTGGTCGAGGGTGCGCCTCAGCCGCTCGGCCATCGCGCGCTGCTCCGCCTTGTGCGAGACCACCATGGAGATGTCGTGGAATGCGCCGTTGATCCGGACGACGGTCCCCGTCGAATCACGCTCCGCCTCGCCGACGAGGCGAACGTGGAGAAGTGTCCCGACGGCATCGCGCATCCGCGCGTGCAGGTCGATCGGCACGCCGTCACGCATGCACGCCTCGAACGCGGCGACGACCGACGCGCGGTCGTGTGGCTCGAACATCTCCAGCACGGCGGATCCTGCCGGCACCTCTCCGTGCATTTTCAGGAGATCGTAGACGCCGTCGCCCCAGACGATCCGTTCCGACGGGATGTCGAAATACCAGCCGGCGAACCGGGCGACCTGGGCGGCGATCCGCATGAGCGCGTCGTTGTCACTGCCGTGTGCGGGCGTCCCCCGCTCCCGCAGGGTCACCAGCGTCACGAGCGATCGGCTGCGCCGGACGCGTACCGGGCGCGTCTCCACGTCGACGATCGGGCCGCCTGCGACGCCTGATCGCGACGCGCTGAACTCGGCCGGCACGAGACCGGCGAACGGAGACGGGCCCGTCTCAGAGAGTCTCTCAGGGTGTCCCCGGCGCTGGAAGAGCGTGTCGAACCGGGTCGCTGCGAGCTCGCCGAGCGAGTGCCCGACGTAATCCTCGAAGGCCGTGTTCGAGGCCACGATCGTGCCATCCGCCGACACGGCGCACGCGGGGCCGGATCGCCAACTCAGGAGTTCGCCGAGGTCGAGAACGACATGCGCGCTCGAGCGGGGACTCATCGAGGTCGGGGCGTGGGACGGGGCATGCGTCGATCCTATGTCTTTCCTTTGACACCGGGATGGCCCCTGATAGAGGGCGAATAATGCCGCGAGACGCGGGTGACGACGCCTGTTCGCACAGCGAACGTAGCGTGCGGCTCGTTCTGCCGGCAACGGCGAGAATAGGTCGACCCGCTCGAGGAGACCACTCATGAAGACCCGATGCCCGCACTGCGGCCAACCCGCAGTCGTTCGTCGAAACCCGTTCTACGGAACAGGGCTGGCGGTGCACGAGCACCTCGTCGACTGCGAGAAGTGCCTCCGGGTGAGTTTCCTGCCGAACGCCGTCGATCCGGCGCCTGCTGCAGCAGCGCCCCAGCGGCAGAAGGGCGTCGGCTCCGCCATCCGCACTGTCTTCGCCCGATTCGCGCGCTGATCGCGTCGGGAGGAAGCTACCCGCGCACCACGATCCGGCCACGCTGCCACAGCTGCGCGGCCGCGATCCGGGGGTTCGAGGCGGGATCGGTGTCCACCTGGAGCGCCACGTACAGTCGGGCGATCATGGTCTCGGCCGCGCGTACGGAGGTCCCTCGGGATTCGGCGATCGCCTTCGTGGATGCTCCCGCGGCGAGCATCCGGAGCACCTCCGCCTGTGCACGGGTGAGTTCGACCACATCCGAGACATCGCGCTCCGGCCTGCTGCGCGTCGCTGTGCCGGCGATCGCGTCCCTGATCGCCGAGGCGAGCATGTCCACCCGCTGCAGCTCGGACTTCACGACATAGACCGTTCCCTGCGGGAGGTCGCCCGGGTCGTCGACAGCGAGTTCCGGAGTGAGGTGCGAGGTCAAGACGACCAGTCCGATCCACGGGAACGTTTCGTGAACCCGCTGCAGCAGCGCCGCCCCCGACGCGCCGGCGCCGAAGTTGAGATCGCTGACGACCGCATGCGGATCGGACCGCGCGACGAGACTCCAGGCGTCGGCGATCGTCGATGCCGTCGATACCTCGAATCCCTGAGAGCGCAGCCCCTCAGCCACGAGAGAAGCGATGAACGTGTCATCGTCGGCGACGACGACTCGCAGGCTGGAGCGAGGCGGACGTCGACCCTCGTCGTCTCGGCTCGAGATCGGTTCTCGCACGGTTCTCCCTTCGGCAATCACTTCCGTCGGGCCGGATGATGTTCAGGGTATGCCGCTGGGCTTGTGCGCACCAATCGGCGCCGGTCTCGAACGACCCGACGCCGGAGAGCACGAATCTCGCAGACGACGAGATCGAACCTCGAGTCGCCGGAGGCCGAAGGCCGGCCGCCCAGAGCGGGAGCCGGAGCCGGAGCCGAATCAGCGAATGACCACGGCCCCGGCTTGCCGCCGGCTCAACCCGAATGAGCCGGCAATGGGCGTGCCTCCATCGCAGGAGCGATGCGGAGGCGATCCAGTCGACGGGGGGATACATACCCGACGCATGTACGTCGCTGGCTCTCGCATCGTCGATTCTGCTGGCCGGGCGATGGCGCGGCAAATCACTGCTCTGCAGCATGTGCGTTTTGCGAATCCCGCGGGCGCGGACGAGTCGAGTCCTACGCGAGGATCTTCGCCTTCTGCGCCTCGAACTCGGCGTCGGTGAGCACCCCCGAAGCTTTGAGAGCGGCGAGCTGATTGAGCAGTTCGATGGTCTGCGCACTCGATGCCGGTTGCTCGGACGGAGCGGGTGGCGCGGCGTCCTGGGGAGTCGCCGTCGGTTCGGGCTCGCTCGGTGGCGGAGCGGCGGCGGCACTCTTCTTCGCGGCGTGCGCGCCCACCGCTGCGGCGGTGCCGGCGACGACGGTCGTGCGCACCGCCATCCGGGCCAGCGGTCGTCTTCTCAGCATGTTCATTCTTCTTTCGGTCGTGTGGGTCGTGTGGGTCGTACGGGTCGTACGGGTCGTACGGGTCGTTCGGATCAGCGCGCCGGGTCGAGGTGCTGCACGGCCGGGCTGAGGATCTCGTGGGGAATGCGCGCCCCTTCGACGAGGACCCCGCCCGCATTTCGCACGGCGTCCGCGAACGGTTGCGCCCAGAGGTCGATCCAGACGATCAGCGCAGCCGCCATCTCGGGTCCGAGGAGTCCGGCCGCGTGCTCGATGTCCTGCATGCTGATGAGGCCGCCGACGTCCGAGTCGAGTTCGGAGAAGTCCTCGAGCTCCTCGACTTCGATGTAGCTGACGTCGCCGTTCGCCGCCTTGCTCACGACGATGAGGTCGAGGATGGCGATGGTCTCGGTGTCGACGAGGGCTCTGAGCTCAGGAACGATGGCTCCCGAGAATTCGGTGCCCGGAAAGGCGACGACGATGTACTCAGCCGGTCCGATGGTCATGTGATCCCTGCTTTCGTGGTTGGTGAGGCGTTCATTGGAGGGCGGTCGCAACGCGCATCCGCTCTTCTGCGGTCACCAGGTGGTCCTGGCTGTCGGTGCCGGTCTGCAACTCCACCCAGTTGACGGTGCCGCTGAAGGCCACTTCGGCTTCGTAGTCGTCGCTGACGGGCGTTCCGGTGTCGAGTCCGACGTCGAGCGTCTCGTCGGCCGAATAGAGGAGTGGGATCGTCGCGCCGATCCGCCCGCTCCCGGCGTCGATGCCGTCGATGAAGAGGCTGGCCGTGCCGCCCTTCGCCAGGCCGCCTCCGTCGTAGGCGAATTCCATCCGCACCTGGTGGGTTCCCGCCGGGACGGGCGCCGTTCCGGTCGCGTAGAAACGCTGCAGACCGGCGAGGTTGTGGCAGTACTTCAGCACTCCCTCATGGAGGTAGAGGCTCCAGCCGGCGAATGCGCCGCCCTGCGAGACCACGACTCCGTTGGCGCCCCCGTCGGGGACGACGATCTCGGCGGTCACCGAGTGCGACTTGTTCTTGAGGTTGAGAACCGAGTTCTCGCTGAGCCTCGTCATGCCGCCGTAGATGAACTGGGTCTCACCCTTCACCAGTTGCGGCCGGCCGGCGATGTCGGAGTTGAAGCGCTCGATGCGCCGGTCGTCGAGCGGCAGCACGTTGTACTTCACCGCCTCGATCAGCCACAGCCGCTTCAACTCCGCCAGCTTGTCCGGATGCTCGGCCGCGAGGTCGTGCGCCTGCGACCAGTCGTTCGTCGTGTCGTAGAGTTCCCAGACGTCGTCGTCGAGCGCCGGAAGCACTGCGTTGAACAACCAGGGCACGCTGTGCCGGGTGACCGCCGTCCAGCCTTTGTGGTAGATCCCGCGGTTGCAGGCGACCTCGAAGTACTGCGTCTCGCGAGCCTCCGGAGCCTCGGCGTCGTCGAACGAGTACGCCATCGACACACCGTGGTAGGGCATCTGCTGGATGCCGTTGACGAAGGTGGGCTCCGGGATCCCGGCGATGTCGAGGACGGTCGACGCGACGTCGATCAGGTGGTGGAACTGGCTGCGCACCTCCCCACGCGCAGTGATCCCCTGGGGCCAGTGCACGATCGTCCCGACGCGGGTGCCGCCGAAGTGCGACGCGACCTGCTTCGTCCACTGGAACGGAGTGTCCATCGCATGCGCCCAGCCCACCGCGAAGTGGTTGTAGGAGTGCACTCCGCCGAACTCGTCGATCCGGGAGGCCATGAACTCCTCCGTCTCGAGCGCCGCCAGCCCGTTGAGCGAGATCATCTCGTTGAACGTGCCGTTCGGCGTCCCCTCGGCGCTGGCGCCGTTGTCGCCGATGATGAGATAGACGAGCGTCTCGTCGAGGATCCCGAGGTCGTCGAGCGCTTCGACGATGCGGCCCAGCTCGTGATCCGTGTGCTCGAGGAACCCCGCGTACAGTTCCATCTGGCGCGCGAGAATCGGCTTCAGAACGTCCGAGACCTCGTCCCACGCCATGATCTCGGCAGGCCGGGCGCTGAGCTCGGTGCCCTTCGGAACGACCCCGGCCTCGAGCTGCCGGGCGAGCGTCTCTTCGCGCACGGCATCCCAGCCCTGATCGAACTTCCCCTTGTACTTGTCGCTCCACTCCGGGGCGACATGGTGGGGCGCGTGCGTCGCCCCGGGGGCGAAGTACATGAAGAACGGCTTGCCGGGCATCAGCGACTTCTGCTGGTGCATCCACTTGACGGCGTGATCGGTCAGATCCTCCGTGAGGTGATAGCCCTCCTCGGGCGTCTTCGGCGGCTCGACCGGCGAGGTCCCCTCGTAGAGCGCCGGATACCACTGGTTGGTCTCCGCTCCGACGAATCCGTAGAAATAGTCGAAGCCGCTGCCGGTCGGCCACTGCCCGTACGGGCCGGCCGGACTCGTCTCCCACACCGGAACCTCGTGGCACTTGCCGAACTGCGCAGTCGCGTAGCCGTTGAGGTTGAGGGTCTCGGCGAGCGGCGCGGCGCTGTCCGGTCGCACGGAGCTGTAGCCGGGGGCCGAGGTGGCGATCTCGGTGATGCCGCCCATGCCGACCGCGTGATGGTTCCGGCCGGTCAGCAGAGCCTGACGCGATGGCGAGCAGAGAGCGGTGGTGTGAAAGCGGTTGAAGCGCAGACCCTGTTCGGCGAGGTGTTCGGCTGTGGGAGTGTGGCAAGGACCGCCGAAGACGGACGAGGATCCGAACCCGGCGTCGTCCAGCATGATCACCACGACATTCGGCGCCCCTTCCGGCGGCGCGAGCGGTGTGATCGGGTCGAACCGGGTATCCGGGTCTTTGGCGTCGTAGGTGATGAGGCCCACGTGCGCGCGATGCGGGATCGGCAGATTCGAGCGGGATTGTTCAGTCATGCGGGAGCTTCCCTCCGTATGCCGCCGTCCGGCGGCTGGTTCGAGTAGTCGGATGTTGTCGGGTTGACCGAGACCAACTCGACGGTGAGCTCGCTCAGCCGTTGAATCAGTCCGTACAATCGAGGCTGGTCGGGGACCCGGCCCACCAGGTGCGTCATCCCGTTCTCGATCTTTCGCACAGCGAAGCCGTCGAGTGCTGCCACGAGCGATGGCCCCAGAGTGCCCTTGATCACGATCTCGAAGGTTCCGGCACTCACGATCGGCCTTCCCTCGCGGCATCGTGGTGACGCGTCAAGGTCATCCTGCGCTCGGGCCCCCGGACCGTCGTCATACGAAAAGGATGATTGGCCTCGCGTCGTCCTGCCGGAGTCCCGCCCTGGTCACCGCGCGGTGGGAGTGACACACTGGGGTCATCCTGTGAAGGGAGCTGACGTATGGTCACTGCCCGGTTCACACCGGAGCACGCAATCGACCGACCCGAATTACGTCGCGAACTCGATGTCGCCTTGACGAGACGGTTGACGCTCCTCGTCGCGCAGGCAGGCTCCGGAAAATCCGTCCTCCTCAGTCAGTGGGCCGACTCTCATCCGGACCTCCCGTGCGTCTGGGTCGACCTGGTCACCGAAGACAACGACCCCGCGTACCTCGTGCGGGATCTCCTCAGCGCCTTCGCCACCGTCCATCCCGCGTTGTCCGCTGTCGTGCGGACGGATTCGTTCGCCGCCCGCGGACTCGACGCCGCCCTTCTCCGCGAGCTGGTCGCCGAGTTGCGTGGAAAGCGAGACCTCATCGTCGTTCTGGACGACCTCGATCACCTGACGGCGCCCTCCCTCACCGCCGATCTGGCCGCCCTGATCGACCTGCTTCCGCCCAACGTGCACGTGCTGGCTGCCAGCCGGGTCGACCCGCCGGCGTCCTGGAGCCGTACCCGGCTTCGAAACGAGGTCAGGGAATTCCGCCAGGAAGAGCTCGCCCTGTCGACCGACGATGCGTCGGTGCTGCTGGCGCAGATCACCGGTGGCGAACTGGATCCGGAGTCGGTGAGGCTGCTCGTGGAACGGACCGAAGGGTGGATGGCCGGTATCCATCTCGCGGGTCTGTCACTGCGGCTGCGTCGTGATCCGGCGGCGTTCGTCGCCGATTTCCGCGGATCCGATCGGCTCGTGGCGGACTACTTGACCGAGGAGGTCCTCAACGCCGCCACCGAACCGGCCCGCCGCTCGATGCTCGAGCTGTCCGTTCTCGACCGCATGAGCGCCGAGCTGATCCGGTCCCTCTTCGAGGACGACGCCAGAAACGAGTTCCTGTCGAGAATGGAACGCGAGTCCGCGTTCGTGGTGCCGCTCGACGACCGACGGGAATGGTTCCGCTTTCACCGGTTGTTCAGCGACCTGCTTCGCTACCGGATGCGACTGGAGGATCCGGATGGCGAGGTCCGGATCCTTTCGGCCGCCGCCTCGTGGCACCTCGATCGCGATGATCCCGCAACAGCGATCGCGTATCTCATCCGGGCTCGCGATTGGACGCGAGTCGTCGACATCATCCGCTCGCAGAGCTCGGCGACCTTCGAGCACGGCGACGTCGCCGATGTGGTGCGGTGGATAACGGCTCTGCCGGCCCATGTCCTCAGCCACGAGACCGATCTGCGCCTTCTCCTGGGGATCCTCACCGGGCTGGGCGGACGAGCCGCCGAAGCAGAGGACATCCTGCGGTCGGTGGCGGCCCAGCAGGGAGTCACCCCCGGGCAGGCGGCCTGCGCCGAGACGTTCCTCGCCGCCCTCGTCCAATGGCGACCGCACCCGGAGCTCTCCTTCCGGTGTGCAGAACGGGCACTGCTGGCGCTCGGACGACTCGGCTCCGATGCCACTCCCGACCTGCTCCGCCTCACCGATCCGAGCTCGTTGGAGACGATCGCTCTGATCTCCGGCGGCCGTGCTCTGTTCCTGAACGGCGAGTTCACGGAGGCACGCGCGTGGCTCGAGCGCGGGCTCGCGGCGAAGGGCGCCGAATACTCCCTCTGGCGCATCAGCGGTCTCGGATCGCTGGCTCTCCTCGACGCGTGGCTCGGCCGGATCCCCACCGCGCACTCGCTCGCGAATGAGGCGCTGGAGCTCGCTCACGAGCTGGGGACGAGCGATCATCCGGCGACCGCTGATGCCTACCTTGCGCGCGCCCTCAGCTCGCTCGAACGCGGTGAGCCGTCGAACGCGGTTCCGGATGTGCATGCTGCGACGGTGCGGATCCACGCGAACAGACGGACGCAGCTGATGTGGGTGGTCTCTGTGCTGGAGAGCAGATTGGCCGGCTCGATCGTGCGGCCGGCCGAGTCGCTCGGGCCGCCGCCGCCTCTCGTCGCCGCCGCACTGGCCGCGCTGCAGTCCCGGTTGCTCCGGCTCAGAGGTTCGGCCGAAGCAGCGACCCGTGCGCTGTCCCCCCTGGCGGACTCGAGCGACATCGTCTACGAACGAGCAGCGGCCGCACTCGCTTCCGGCCGGCACGAGGCAGCGAAAAGAGCCATCGAGCTGCTGCAGGCTCAGGACGACCGCGATCAGCCTCTCTCATCGATCAGACGCCTCATCGTCACATCGCGGTCTGCGCGCACCGATGGTCGTACGGCGAAGAGCGATTCCTCTCTCGCCGCCGCCCTGAGCGTCGCCGCCGATGTCGGCCTGGTGGAGGTGTTCATCGACGCCGGCCCCGACGTGACCGCGCGAATCGCCGCTGCCGGTCACGGGGAGCAGGCCTTCGCGGATCGCATCCGGACGCGTGCCGCTGAAGCGACGGCCTCGCGTGCCGCCGATACGCTGGAGACCCGGTTCACCGACCGGGAGCTCGAGCTCCTCGCCTTGCTCCCGACGCATTTCACCAATGCAGAGCTCGCGATCCGCTTCTTCGTCTCCGTCAACACGATCAAGTCCCACATGGCGCACATCTACCAGAAGCTCGACGTGTCCAACCGGAGTGGCGCCATCGCGAGGGCGACGCAGCTCGGCCTCCTGAAGTAGTCGCGAGCGCCGGTCAACCCGTCGCAATCGTTCACCTCGGCCGATTGAACTCTTTCCCGTGCCCGCTCGTGTGTCTGATGAAGGCCTCCTCTTCCGGTGGGGGCCCCAATCGAAAGCGAGCATGCAAATGACTGAAAGCAGCGGCGTTCTGAGGGTCATGCGAATCCTCAGCGCACTCCTCCTTCTCGCGATTGGCGGGATCCACCTCTTCCTGGTGTTCGACGGTGTCGGGGGCACGCTGGGCGTGCTCTTCGTGCTCAACACCATCGCGGCCTTCGTGCTGGCGATCGGGATGCTCACCGTGCGCGGCAGACTCTTCCGGATCGCCACCGTCCTGAGCCTGCTGTTCGTCATCGCGAGCCTCGCCTCGCTCCTTCTCGCGCTCACCGTCGGACTGTTCGGCATCACCGAGGTGTGGACCTTCACCCTCGTACCCGAGACGGTCGTGGTCGAAGCGATCGGCATCGTGATCCTCGGCATCACCACGGCTGTCGCATTCCGCGCTCCGGCTGTCGCGCGCACCGCGTGATCGCGGGTCGTCAGACGCGCGACATTGACCCCTTGCGAGCAGACCGGCGACGTACCAGCCACAGCACGTCCCGGCCGAACGACTCGACGAGCAGCGCCAGGGCGACCGCGACGAACACGACGGCGATCGCCGGGACCCATCCGGATGCCGCGAGAGCCAGCGCGATCCCCTGGACGGCCGTCACCACTTTGCGCCAGTAGCGGCGCGGGAGCTGCCTCCGGAACCACGGAAGAACCCATCCCGCGGCCAGGAAGACGTAGCGCATCAGACCGATCGCCAGCACCCAGAGGCCCAACGTGGGTGCGACGTAGGCGCTCAGCACGAGGAGCAGGAACGCATCCACTTCCATATCGAAATGGGCGCCGAGTTCCGTCGCCGTTCCGGTGCGCCGTGCGACCCACCCGTCCACGGCGTCCAGAGCGAGCGCCGGAACGGTCAGCCCGACCAGCAAGGGCACCGGGATCGGCGCGACGAAGGACGCGGCGACCAGTCCCGTGATGATGCCGACCAGCACCGACCGGGTCGACGTGACGACGTTCGCCCAGCCGAAGTGCCGGGTGCGCCGTCGTTGCATGGCCCGGAGCAGGAGTACGTTGCACACCAGCAGGTACCCGAGCGAGGCGATCCACCCGATCGCCGGCAGCCCGAAGCCCACCCAGATCGCTGCCACGGCCGCCGCTCCGAGTGCCGTGAACCCGATCGGCGCGAGTTGAACCTTCTTCAGCGGGATCACGTGTTCTTGATACGGAGCGGCTTTTTCGAGCATGTCCTTTAACACGCAACACGACACCGACTCGTTCACCAAAGGAGAAGTGCACTTGCTCGACGCGATGGCTTTCTGGATCGACGAGCCGGGTGTCGGTGCCATGCGCCGGCATCCGGTCGCTCGTCCGGGCGACGGAGAGGTCCTCGTGCGCACCGCCTACACGGGCATCAGCCGCGGCACGGAGGTGAGCGTCTTCTCCGGCCACGTGCCGGCCGGCGAGCGCGAGAGGATGCGCGCGCCGTTCCAGGAGGGCGACTTTCCCGGCCCGGTGAAGTACGGCTACCTCAACGTCGGAGTCGTCGAGCAGGGGCCCGCCGCTCTCCGCGGTCGCACCGTCTTCACGCTGTTCCCGCACCAGTCGGCCTTCGTCGTCCCCGCCGACGCCGTCGTTCCCGTGCCGAACGGCGTGCCCGCCCGCCGCGCGGTGCTCGCCGGCGCCGTCGAGACCGCGGTGAACATTCTGTGGGATGCCGCACCCCTGATCGGCGACCGGGTCATGATCGTGGGCGCGGGCATGATCGGATGCTGCGTCGCACGGCTGCTCCACGGTGTCCCCGGAGTGGACGTGGTCCTGGTCGATGTGGATCCGTCGCGCCGTGAGGTCGCGGATCGCCTCGGCGTCGGGTTCACCGAAGCGAGTGGCGCACCACGCGATCGCGATCTGGTGATCAACACGAGCGCATCGGGTGCGGGCCTGCAGCTCGCACTCGAATCGGTCGTGACCGACGGCGAGGTGATCGAGGCCAGCTGGTACGGCGACCGGCCGGTGACGCTCCTGCTCGGCGCCGACTTCCACTCGCGACGGCTGACCATCCGTGCAAGTCAGGTGGGCGCCGTGGCGGAACGCCGGCGGGGCACGCGCACGACGCGCCAGCGGCTGATGCTCGCACTCGACCTCCTGCACGACGAGGCCTTCGACGTGCTGCTCACCGGCGACTCCTCGTGGCACGACCTTCCCGCCGTGATGGCGGCGCTGGCGAACGGCCCGAGCGGGGAGCTCTGCCACACCATCGACTGGAAGGACGCAACGTGACCTATGCCGTGACAGTGCGAGACCACATGATGATCGCCCACAGCTTCACCGGTGACACTTTCGGCCCTGCCCAGCGTCTGCACGGTGCGACGTTCATCGTCGACGCGTCGTTCCGTGCGAGCGAGCTGGACGCCGACGGAGTCGTCATCGACATCGGACTCGCCGCCGCCGCGCTGAACGAGATCACGGCTTCCCTCACCTATCGCAATCTGGACGACGAACCGGAGTTCGCCGGGGTGAACACCACGACGGAGCGGCTCTGCCAGGTGATCGCCGACCGTCTCGCCGAGCGCGCAGCCGATGGACGGCTCGGCTCACCCGGGCGGCGGCTGTCGTCGATCCTGGTCACCCTCCACGAGTCGCACATCGCGTGGGCGAGCTACGAGAAGACGCTGTGAACCGGATGACCGACACGAGCGTCTACTTCGTGGTGCCCGACAGCATCGACGATGTCGAGCGCGTCAGCGGCGGCAACGTCTACGACCAGCGCATCCGGGACGAGCTGCGGGCCCGTGGCCTGAACGTGCGGATGGTGCTCGTTCCCGACGGGCGGCCGCGTGAGCTGGCGCACACGATGTCCTCCTTTCCGGACGACGCGCTCGTCGTGATCGACGGATTGATCGCGGTAGCGGCATCCGGTGCCGTGGAAGAGCATGCGACGCGACTCCGGATCGTGCTGCTGGCCCACATGGTCGCCAGCGCCATGCCCGGGATCGGCGATCCTGCGAGGTCGGCCGAGCGCGAACGCACGGCCCTGCACGCCGCACGCCGCGTGATCGCGACCAGCGAGTGGACCCGCTCCGAGCTCATCGCCGACGATCTCTCGGAGCCCGACCGGATCACGGTGGCGCGTCCGGGCACGGATGCTGCACCGGCGGCGACCGGCTCCACGTCGGGCGTGCGCCTGCTCTGCGTCGGAACCGTCGCCGCCCACAAGGGACAGGATGTGCTCGTCCGCGCTCTGTCCGGCATGACGGACCTGCCCGGCTGGACCTGCTCGATCGTCGGGTCCCTGAACACCGACCCCGGATTCGTGGCGCAGACCATCGAGGCGATCGACTCCGCCGGACTCGCCGACCGAATCGCGCTCGCGGGCGTTCTCACCGGTCGACGACTCTCGGAAGCCTACGAAACAGCGGACCTGGTCGTCGCGCCGTCGCGGGCGGAGAGCTACGGCATGGTCGTCGCCGAGGCGCTCGCTCGGGGCATCCCGGTCGTGGCGACCCGGGTCGGCGGCATTCCGGAGGCGCTGGCGGGCAGCATGGCCGGCATCCTCATCCCGTCGGATGATCCGTGGGCTCTCCGCGTGGTCCTGCGGCAGTGGTGCGAAGACCCGGGTCGGCGTGCCGGGCTCAAGGCCGAGGCGGTGAGGTCGCGCACCGCCAGGCGCGGGTGGGGCGAGACCGCGGAGACCGTCGCTGCGGTGCTGGGCTCCGTCGGGAACGAACTGCGGCGCGCCGGATGAGCGAGATCATCGAGGTCAGCAGCGATTGGCTCGCGCTTCGCGAAGAGGAGGATGCGCGCGCCCGTTCCCGCGAACTCGCCCTCGAAGCAGCCCGCAGGCTGGCGCCGGGGCCGATCGTCGTCCACGACCTGGGCAGCGGGACGGGCTCGATGATGCGCTGGCTGGCGCCGCTCCTGCCCGGGCCGCAGTCGTGGGTCCTGCACGATTGGAACCCGGGGCTCACCGAGCGTGCGACCGACGACCTCGCCCCGCTCGATCGTGACGACCGACCGGTCGCCGTCCGCTCGCACAGCGGGCAACTCGCGCACCTGCGTCCCGGAGATCTCGACGGCGCCTCCCTCGTGACCGCCTCCGCCGTGCTCGATGTGCTGACGTCGGCGGAGATCCACGCCATCGCGCGCGCGTGCATCGCGGTCGGCTCCCCCGTGCTGCTGAGCCTGAGCGTGACGGGCAGGGTCCACCTCGACCCCCCGGATGCTCGCGACGAGCTCGTCGAGACGGCGTTCAACGCCCACCAACGGCGTGTCGAGGGTGGGCGCCGACTTCTGGGACGCCACGGCGCCGCACTCGCGAGAGGTCTCTTTCTGCGCGCCGGCTGGAGCGTTCGACCGGTCGACACTTACTGGCGACTGGGCGACCACGATCCCCGCCTCCTCGGCCAATGGTTCGACGGATGGGTCGATGCGGCACTCGAGCAGCACCCCGAACTTCAGGTCGAGACAGCAGGCTACCGAGAGCTGCGTTGCGCCCAACTGGGCCGTGGTGCACTCACCGCCGCCGTCGCACACACTGATCTGCTGGCGTGGCGCCGATGACCACGTGGACGGGCACACCCCGAATACGAACGGTCCTGGGATCGGGCTGGCTCCGTCTCTCCGCACGAGTCGTCACCAGCGTCGCTGTGCTGGTCGCCGTCGTCGCGCACGTCGGCACCGGCCCGTTCCTGCACGGCCTGCTCAGCATCGATGTCCGCGCGATCGGTGCCGCATTCGTGCTCTCCGCTGCCGCGACAGCTGCGGCGGCCTGGCGGTGGCGCGTCGTCGCCGGGCGACTCGGAGTGGGACTCGGCTGGCGGTCGGCCATCGGGATGTACTACCGATCGCAATTCCTCAACTCGGTGCTCCCGGGCGGTGTGCTCGGCGACGTCGATCGGGCGGTCGCTCAGGGACGCAGCGCCGGAAACGTCGCACAGTCCACCAGGGCCGTCGTCATCGAGCGCACGATGGGACAGCTCGTTCAGATCGCGCTCGCCGTCGTCGTCCTCGCGTACTTCGGCAGGGAGTTCGAGGGATATCTGCTCGCGGTGCTCGGCATCGCCCTTGCGGTGCTCGTCGTCGCAGCACTCGCAGGGACCGCGGCGAGCGCGCGCGTGAGAGGCGCCCTGAAGCACGAATTCGACGAGCTCTCCGCCGGCGTCGGATCCCCCGGCGCCTTCGTGCAGGTCGTCGTCGCCTCGATCGTGGTGGTCGCGTGCCACATTGCGATCTTCGGGATCGCCGCCGACGCGGTCGGAGCATCCGTGCCGCCGTTCCGCCTGGCCGCCGTCGCGCTGGTCGTGCTGCTCGGCGGATCCATCCCCCTGAACCTCGGCGGGTGGGGTCTGCGCGAGGGCGTGGCCGCTTGGGCCTTCGCCATTGCCGGTTTCGGCGCCTCTGCGGGTGTCGCAACGTCCACCCTGTTCGGTATCCTCGCCATTGTGGCGGTGGCCCCGGGCCTCATTCTCACCGTGGCGTCCGCTGTTCGTCCCCATCGACAACCCGCGCCGATGCCTGCACTCGTTCCCGCCGGCACTCACGAAAGGGAAGATCGTGACTGACAGGCCGTATGTGATCCTCAACGCCGCCGTCTCGATCGACGGCTACCTTGACACCTCCGCTCCGCCACGACTGGCCCTCTCGAACGCGGCGGACTTCGATCGGGTGGACGAGATCCGAGCGCACAGCGACGCGATCATGGTCGGAGCGCGCACCGTCCGGTTCGACAACCCGAGACTGCTGGTGCGGAGTGAGGAGCGACGTGGCCGGCGCCGAGCGGACGGCCTGACGTCGTCACCGTGGAAGGTGACCGTGACGGCATCCGGTGACCTCGACCCGAGTTCGGCATTCTTCACCGCCGGGGACACGAAGAAGCTGGTCTACTGCCCGCAATCGGAAGTCAGGCGTATCCGCAATCGGCTCGGCGACCTGGCGAGCGTCGTCGGGCTGGGCAGCGAAGTGACCGTGACCGATCTCCTGAGCGACCTGAACGATCGGGGCGTGCGCACCCTCCTGGTCGAAGGCGGTGGCACCGTGCTCACCCAGTTCCTCGCGTCCGACAGCGTCGACGAACTCCAGCTCGCCATCGCGCCGTTCTTCGTCGGCGACCGGAAGGCCCCCCGATTGATCGGGGACGGCGACTTCCCGTGGACGCCCGAACGGCACGCGCGTCTCGCCGAGACCCGTCACGTCGGGGACATGGTCCTCGTGAGGTATGCGCTCTCCGAGCGCTGCGTGGCCGCCACCGCCGCGGAAGGCGAAGACCTGACCATCCGCTCGCTGTCCGTGCGGGCGTTCTGAACGGCCGCACGGCCGCCAGAGGAGAGGAGGAAGACGCGATGTCGATCGACAGCTCGACGGGTGTCTCCGCGACCGGGCCCCAGGATCAGCCTCAGCACCCGCACCATCACCACGGATGGTGGTGGAAGACGCTGCTCTCCGGCCTCGCGCTGTGGATCGTGACGATCATCGTCACCGCCGTCACCCGCAACACGAATCTCGTTCCCACGCTCATCCTCCTCGGCAGCTTCCTCGTGCCGTTCTGCGTCGTGCTCTTCGTCATCGAGCGCGTGACCGGATCGATCAGCACCCTGCAGCTGATCCTCGCGTTCTTCGTCGGAGGCATCTTCGGCGTGCTGGGCGCGTCCCTGCTCGAAGCCAACCTGCACCAGTCCTTCTGGATCTACGGGCTCGTCGGCCTGATCGAGGAGTTCGTGAAAGGGGTGCTCGTCGTCATCATCGGCTGGCGGGTCGTCCCCAAGACCGCGAAGCAGGGTGCGCTGCTCGGCGCCACGATCGGAGCCGGGTTCGCCGCCTTCGAATCGGCGGGCTACGCCTTCAACGCCGCGATCACCGCCCAGGGGATCGACCTCTCGTCGCTGCTGCAGACGGAGGTGGTCCGTGCGATCCTCGCACCGGTCGGTCACGTGCTCTGGACGGCGATCTTCGGAGCCGTGATCTTCGGATGCGCCCACCTTCGCCCCCGCTTCCGCTGGTCGTGGTGGATCCTCCTGGCCTACCTCGGGAGCGCCCTGCTGCACGCGATGTGGGACTCGTCCTCCGAGATCGCCGCATTCTTCGCCCTGCTCCTGAACGGTGAGGCGATGCAGGAGCTGCAGAGCGGCTTCCTCCAGACCCGCACGGCGGACGCGGTCGAGTCCCTCTCCCTCGTCTTCTACATCGTGGGCCTCGTCATCACGTCGGCGGCGGGCATCATCACGCTCTGGCTCGTGCTCCGGCATTTCCGGCGCACCGAGTCGCGGTGGGCGCCAGCGGCCTGACTGTCAGGTTTCACAGACGGGCGACCTCGGGATGTCGCCACCGTTGCGATCGCGGCCGCCGTCACTGCCGGTCTCTCCGCCGGGTCACCACCGGCATCCGCCGCGACCGCTCCGACCTGGATGCCCGCGACCCCGGCCAATTGGTCGACAGTGGTCACGCGGCAGTCGGCCGACCTCGCGCGACGGCGCGCCGCTGGCCAAGCTCGACCCCGTGGCGATCGCCCCGCGCACGGCGGCGGGCACCGACGCGAGCGGCCGGAAGCTGTACCTCGCGGTCGTCGACGGCCGCGGAGGCAGTGTCGGCCTCAGCGTCAGCGAGCTCTCCGACCTGATGCTCACCCTCGGCGCGACCGATGCCGTCAACCTCGACGGCGGCGGCTCCTCCGAGCTCGCGACCCGCACGTCCCGCTCGGCCCCGGTGGCCGTGCGCAACGTCCCGTCGGATGGCACCTAGCGCGCCGTGGCCAATGGAATCGGCGTGTTCCTCAAGCACTGACGAGCACATCTCCGGATGCCGCGTGCGGGCCGATCGGCCCGGGCGCGGCATCCGTCGTCAACCGCCTCTCGGTCGGCCGGCCTCGTCGGCGATCCGGATGATGACCCGCGCTCGAACGGCAGCCCAGTAGGCAGCGGCGACGAAGTCGCCGGCGTCTTCGGCATCGAGCATGCGCTCGGTCACGACCAGCAAGCCCCTGTCCGCGTTTCCCGTCGATGCCACTCGCATCCCCCTGCTCACATAATGAGTTCTTCTCACTATTCGAGAGGATACGCCGGACCGAGCCGCGCCGACGGCCCCCATACGGGTGACGGACACAACAAGAGTGGGTTCAGTCGTCGTCGTGGGCGGAGGCGACCGAGAACTCGCCGGATTTGACCGGCCTGCCGCATGCTTCGCACCGAACTTCGGCCACGAAGACGTTCCCGCACACATCGTGAATGAACTCGACGGGTGGGACATCGTCCGTGCGGTAGGTATCACCCCAGCGCTTGAGCACCAGGATGACCAGGCCGAGATCCTTGCCCTTCTGCGTCAGCTCGTATCCGGCCGGTGCGCCGTCCTGTGCCGGCTTCGGTCGAACGATGCCCGACTCGGTCAGCTTCTTCAACCGGGCGGAGAGCACATCTCGCGGCGCCCCGACCGATCGAAGGATCTCGGTGTAGCGCGAAGCGCCGAAGGCCAGCGCGCGGACGATGTGCAGGGACCACCGGTCATTGATGGCGTCGAGCGCGACGGCGAGCGAATCTTTTCTCGGTTTGTTTTTCAAACCGTCAGGTGTATCCTTGTCTAAGTTTGACATTCAAACCATACTAGTCGAGAAAAGTGCGATCATGTCATCTCTCCAATCAGCTCGTGGCGGGAACAGGGCCCCCAAGACGCAGCACAAAGCCTGGATCACCCTCGTCGTGACCGGCCTCGTCCTCGGTGCAGCGTTCATCGCCGTCTATGTGGGGCTCCAGCGCAGCCCCGAGCCCCTCCACCTCCCGATCGCCATCGCGGGCGAGCAGCTCGCGTCGGCTGCCGAGCACGATCTCGGCGGCAAAGCGGCCGTGACGGAAGTCCCGTCGCTCGCAGAAGGCGCGAAGCTGGTCCGCGACGGCGACGCCGTCGCCGCAGCCGGTCTGAGCGCACCGACCACGCTGCAGGTCGACTACGCCGGTGCCAAGGGCCTCAGCGAGAGCGCCGCGGCGCGAGGACTCCTGCAGGGGGTCGCCGATCACGCCGGCCTCACCGTGAGCGAGCAGGACCTGGTCCCGTTGGTGAAGTACGACGGCCGTGGCCTCTCCGCGTTCTACGTGGTGTTCGGCGTGACACTGTCCTCGTTCGTGCTCGCGCAGGGGCTGACCGCAGCAGCCGGGAAGATCCGGTTGCGGCACCGCCTGTACGCGATCGGCGGTTTCGCCGTCGTGATCGGCCTCGTCGCCGCCACCATCGCCGGCCCGCTTCTCGGAGCGCTCACGGCCCCCTGGCCGGCTCTCGCCCTGACTCTTTCGCTCATGTCGGCTGCCGTCGCCTTCACGACCAAAGCCCTCGGTGCCTGGCTGGGCGGCCCCGGTATCAGTCTGGCGGTGCTGTCTCTGACCACCGTCGGCAATGCCGTGAGCGGGGCGACGATCGGCTACGACATCCTGCCGTCGTGGGCTCAGGCGATCTCGGCCGTGCTCCCTCCGGGAGCGGCGTACCGCGCCGTCAACCACTTCGGCTACTACAACGGTTCGACCGCGTGGTCCTCTCTCGTGGTGCTCGCGATCTGGGCGGCAGCGGGCTTCGGGCTGGTTCTGCTCCGACCCGCGACCCGGGCACGGAAGACCCGGTCGATTCCGGCGCAGCCGGAGCCCGCTACGGTGTCCGTCGCCTGACTGCCGGCGGGATCGCTCGTCTGATCAGCTCGCCGGGACGACGACGCGCTTGACCTCGGCCATGTACCGGTTCGCCTCCGCCGAGGCCGCATCCGGTGTTGCGCCGTTCTGCCGAGCGTCGAAGTACGCGGCGTACCAGTCCCACCAGTTGTGCGCGGGCGCCACCGACTCGAACGAGCCATGGCGCAGCGACGTCTCCAGCAGGAGATCGGCGAGACCCTGCACATCAGTCAAGGCGACACGTCCCGGCAGCCGGTTCGTGACCTCCTGCAGCAGCCACGAGTTGCCGTCCGGGTCGGTGAACGATGCGAAGCTTCCGTAGGAGGCCCGCTTCGGATCGACTCCGGGCTTGTGGCCCTCGCTGCCCAGTCCTCGACCGTGCCAGATCTCGCTCACATTCGCACCGTGGCTGATCAGGTCGGCACGCGCCGCTTCGACGTCGTCCACGATCAGGTACAGACCCTGCGACGAACCCGGCTCGGCCGTCGACGTTCCGAGGCCGAACTGGATCGAGGTGGGTGACCCGGGCGGAGTGAACTGCACGATGCGGAAGTGCTCGTCGATCGGGAAGTCGGCGTCGAGCCGCCAGCGCAACCCCTCGTAGAAGGCCTTTGCCCGGTCGACATCCGCCACCGGCAGCACCACCACCTCGAACCTCAGGGGAACCGCCCCCGAGGTGGACTGCCCAGCATCCGCGCTTTCTCGTGTATCGGTCATGATCGTGTCTCCTTGTGATTTGTTCGCGTTTGTCTCAGGTCGATCGGTGAGCGGGGATCGGCCCACCCCAGCCCGGGCCCGCTCGGCGCAACCGCTGTCGCTCGCAGCCCCCTGCGCGAGGTGACGCCGAGCTTGGTGAAGACCTTGCCGAGATGCCACTCGACGGTCCTCGGGCTGATGAAGAGCTGGGCCCCGATCTCCGGGTTGCTCCGGCCCTCGGCGGCGAGGCGTGCGATGAGCGTCTCCTGCGCGGTCAGATCGTTCGTGGTGTCCACGGAGCGGGCGCGCACGGTCTCACCGGTCGCCGCCAGCTCGTGCCGGGTGCGTTCCGCGAAACCCTCCATGCCCGCGTCCCGGAAGAACTCGTGCGCCCGCCGCAACTGTTCGCGTGCATCCGTGCGTCGACCGCTCCGGCGCAGCCATTCGCCGTAGAGCAGCTGCGTGCGCGCCAGCGCCATCCGGATCTGCGTGCGGCTCAGGCGCTCGATCGACTCCTGGTACGAGGCCTCGGCCAGCTCGTCGCCGCCGAGCAGGGCATGGCACCGAGCCAGGATGCCGAGCAACCAGTCGGTGCCGCCGGCGCGGGCGATCTCCTCCAGCCGGTCGAGCGCGGGAGCTCCGCGATCCGCCTGGCCGCTGCGGACCGCCGCCTCGATCAGCTCCGGGTAGACCCAGGTCGACAGGCCCAGTTCGAACGGATGCTCGGCAGCGTTCTCGGCCACGACGAGAGCCTCGTCGTACCGTCCGAAGCTGTTCAGGAAGACGGCGCTGGTCAATTCCGTCCCCATCAGGAAGAGCCCCTCGCCGCGCGCAGAGACGTCGTTGCGGCTGGCCTCGATCAGCGCGCGCGCCTCGCCCTCGCTGCCGCCCCAGGCGGCGCGCAGGAACGCGATGTGCGGGCTCAGAGCGGTGCCAGTGGCCGCGGTCACGGCATCCGCCTCCGCGGCGAGGGCTAGCGCAGCCGCCAGATCCCCCCGGAAGAGCTCGACGCTGAAACGCTCGGTGAGGGCGATGGGCAGCATGGCGAGCGCCCCGGTCCGTCGCGCGAGCCGGACCTGTCGATCGGTGAGCTCGAGCCAGCTGACGTCGTCGCCCAACGCACGCGCCGCTCGCGACGCCGGCCAGAGCCACCGGAGCGCGTCCTCGTCGCTGATCCGGTCGCTCCGCAGGGCGTCGAGTGCGCGGCGGAGCAGCGGGACTCCCGTGGCGTAGCCGTTCGTGACGAGCATGGCGAGCCCGTCGAGCAGCAGTTCGCAGGCAGACGGAAGCATCCTCCCCGCGTCGCCCCAGTGCGCATCGAGGATCGCGCTCGCCACGTCGTCCAGCGCACTGCCGCCACCGGCCAGCCGTCCGGCGAACAGGGCAGCCGTGAAGGCGTCCAGGTACGTCTCACGTGCCACGGCCGCGTCCAGTGGCTCGAACCTCTTCGCCGCGCTGAGCAGCAGCGACGGGGCACCCCGCCCGCGCGTGGACGCGAAGGCGAGCTGAGCTCCGAGCAGTTGCGCTCGCGCGTCGTCGAGGTCGCTGAGCGGTCCGGCCGAGGCGATCGCGAGCATGGTGTGCGCAGCGTCGGTGGCTCCGGCCTGCAGCCGGGCGTCGGCTGCCGCGAGCGCCCGTCGAGCGCGCTCTCCGGGATCCGGAGTCAATTCCATCGAGCGCGTCAGGAACGCCGCCGACGCCGCCCAGCCGCCGCGCGCCTGCGCACGCGCGGCCGAGACCTCGAGCTCGGCGGCGATGCCGTCGTCCAGACCGTCGGCGGCCTCCGCCCGGTGCCACGCCAGGTAGTCCGGATCGGTGTCGCGGATCATCGCCTCGGCAAGGACCTGGTGCGCTCTCCGGCGATCCCGTTCGGAGGCAGCACGATAGACCGCCGACCGCATCAGGGGATGACGGAAACGGACGTGCGCTCCGAGTTCGAGAAGGCCTGCCTCCTGAGCGGGCACGACCGCATCGGCCGCGATGCCGAGCCGTTCGGCGGCCCGCCACAGCAACGTCACGTCGCCGGACGGTTCGGCGGCCGCGATCAGCATCAGCCGGCGGGTCGGTGCGGGCAGCTGATCCAGGCGGCGGGTGAAGCCCCGTTCGATCCGGCCGGTGAGCGCAGCGTGGTCGACAGAGCCGATTCCGAAGGAGAGCTCCGCAGCGTCCAGGTCGCGGGGAAGTTCGAGGAGGGCCAGCGGGTTCCCGCGCGCCTCGGCGACGATCCGGCTGCGCACACGGTCATCCAGCGGCCCCACGATCGCCGAGTCGAGCAGGGCGGCGGCATCGGCGTCGGCGAGACCACGCACGACGAGTGCTGGCAGAGCATCGAACGCGTCACCCGCCTCGTCCGACTCGAGCGCAGCTCGCACCGCGAAGACCATCCCGATCCGCTCCGCGGCGAGGCGCCGGGCGACGAACGTCAACGTCTGCGCCGAGGCGGTGTCGATCCATTGGGCATCGTCGAGGACGCAGAGGAGGGGCGTCGTCTCGGCCGCCTCCGCGAACAGCCCCAGCACGGCGAGCCCGACGAGGAACCGATCCGGTGGCTCTCCGGTCCGTGAGCCGAACGCCGTCCCGAGCGCCTGCCGCTGAGGCTCCGGAAGCCGGGCGATGCCCTCCAGGAACGGAGCGCACAGTTGCTGGAGGACCGCATACGGGAGCTCGACCTCCGACTCCACGCCGGTCGCCCGCACGATGACGAAGCGGTCCGCACCCTGCACGAGGTAGCTCAGCAGGGCGGTCTTGCCGACGCCTGCCTCACCTCGGAGCACCAGCACCTCGCTGTGGCCCGAGACCACGCTCGCCAGGAGCCGGTCCAGTTCTTCGCACTCGCCGCGCCTGCCCCGCAGTGCACGGTTCTCTTCATGACTCGTCATGGGCACCCACCGCCTGCTCCGAGATTAGGGATCGTCGACTCCTCTGGCAAGGGTGCCCTCGTGCGCGCGCGTCCCTGGGCACGGGGTACCCCCGGGCGCAGACCCGGGCATCTCCCGGGCGCGACGGGGCGGCGTGAGGTTCAGGATCTTTTCCATCAGCAACGAGATCTCTTGAAAGGGGATTGAAATGAACACCACAGCCACCACCGCTACCACCGCACTCACCAGCCCGACGGTCGGCGTCGGAACCGCCCTCCGTGAGGGCTTCGCCGATGTCGGCGACGTGACGCTGCACTACGTCGAGGCCGGCGAAGGCCCGCTCGTCGTCCTGCTGCACGGCTTCCCGGCCTTCTGGTACAGCTGGAACGAGCAGATCGCACCGCTGGTGCGCGCGGGCTTCCGCGTCGTCGCTCCGGACCTCCGCGGCTACAACCTCTCGTCCAAGCCTGGTGAGTTCACCGACTACACCGCCGACAAGCCGGCTGCGGACATCCGGGGTCTCATCACCGCGCTCGGGAGCGAGTCCGCAACAGTGGTCGGTCACGACTGGGGCGGCTCGGTCGCGTGGACGCTCGCGATGAACTCCCCGGAGGTCGTCGACCGCCTCGTCATCCTGAACGCAGCGCACCCGCGCAAGCTGAACGAAGGACTCAAGAGCCCGCGTCAGCTGCTGCGGAGCTGGTACTTCTTCTACTTCCAGCTCAAGGGATCGCCCGAGCGTCGGGCAGCCCGCGACAACTGGAAGTTCTTCACGGGCTTCCTTCGGGATGCGCACCCGGCGTACACGCAGCAGGAGCTGGACCAGTACACCCAGGCGTGGTCCCAGCCCGGGGCGGCCAAAGGGATGATCGACTACTACCGTGCGGCAGTGCGGCTGGGGTCGAAGCAGAAGGTCCTCCCGATCACTGCGCCGACCCTCGTCATCTGGGGCCAGGACGACCGCTACCTCGGCGCGAACCTCGCCGAGCCGCACACGGAGGACGTGCCCAACCTGGTCTCCGTGGAGCGCCTGGAGAACGCGTCGCACTGGGTGCACCACGACGAGGCCGAGCGAGTGAACGAACTGCTCGTCGACTTCCTCGCCCCCGTCCGCGGGAACTGATCGGCAGCGACGACCGAGACGACCGGAGTCACCACCTGGTGACCCCGGTCGTTTCGTCTGTGCTGCGCACTCAGCGGCCGCGGCGACCGGCGAACAGCGTGTACAGCAGTGGCACGACCGACGCGACCATCAGCACTGTTCCGAGGACCACGTCGTCCGCGCGGAGCAGCACACCGGCGATGAGCAGGCCGCCGAAGACGACCGCCGCGATCAGTCGCCGTGACGTGCGCTCCAACCGTGACACCCGTTGCTCGAGGCGCGGGGTCGTCACCGCCACCGTGCCGTCCTCGATCCGGGTGATGAGCGCATCCAGCCGCTTCGGCAGCCGCCAGGCGAGACCGGCGACCTCCAGAGCCTGCTTCGCGAGGTCCTGCACCAGGTTGCCGCGCTCGTCGCGCAGCAGCTGAGCCGCATACGGCTCGACCGAGTCCCAGAGGTTGAACTCGGGGTCCAGCGCACTGCACACCCCCGACGTGAGCGACATCGCCCGGATGATCAGCAGGAAGTTCTCCGGCAGCTGGAACGGCAGCGAGCGCACCACTTCACCGAACTGCACCGCGAAGTCGCGGAACTCACGCGGATCCACTTCGCGAAGCTGAGCGAAGCCCATGCCGCCGAACCGGGCGAAGAGCTGCGTCATCGCCTGCTCGAGCTCCGTCGTCTCCGCCGTCGGAAGCAGCACGCCCACCTCGCGCATCGCGTTCACGAGGCCCTTGCCGTCACGCGAAGCGGCCGCGATCAGCAGCTTGCGCAGACCGCTGCGCGTGCTGGAGTGCACCTCGCCCATCATGCCGAAATCGATGAAGGTCAGCTTCCACGGTCTCTCGCCGGGCCCGGCCGCACGGTCGGATCCATCGGCGACCGGCGTGACGAAGATGTTGCCCGGATGCGGATCGGCGTGGAAGAAGCCCTGCGTGAACAGCTGGTCGAACATGACCGCCGCGAAGACCGGCGCCACCTCGACCGGGTCGATGCCCGCGGCGCGCAGCCCATCCCCATCGGTGATCTTGATGGCCGTCACGTCTTCGAGCGTGAGAACGCGCCGGGTCGTGCGCTCCCAGACGACGGCGGGCACGGCCACCCGGTCGTCGCCGTCGAACTCCTCCGCGAAACGCTCGGCGCTCGCGGCCTCGTGCAGATAGTCGATCTCCTCGAGGCTCGTGCGCGCGAACTCCTCGACGAGCGCGGGAGCGTTGACGCGGTCGGACACGAGTCGCACGTGGCTGAGCCACCGGCCCACCCGGCGGAGCGCCGCCAGATCCACATCGACGATCGCGTCGATGCCCGGCCGCTGCACCTTGATCACGACCACGGTCAGCCCGGTGTCCTCCGCATCGACCGGGGCGAGGCGGGCTCGATGCGCCTGACCGAGGGATGCCGCTGCGACCGGCGACTCGTCGACCATCGAGAACGCGCGCTCCAGTGGCACGCCCAGCTCCGCCTCCGCGAGCTCGCGGATCGCCGCGAACGGCACGGGAGGCACTTCGTCCTGCAGCCCTTCGAGCTCGGTCGTGATCTCCGGCGGGAGCACGTCGAGCCGGGACGACATGAACTGGCCGACCTTGATCATCAGGCCGCCGAGTTCCACCGCGAGCACATGGAAGCGCTGGGCGAAGCGCCGCATCCGCTTCGACCGGCTGCGCTCGGCGACCTTCGCGAGGCCGATGCGCGGAAGGAACAGCTCGTACCACCAGGTGACGGCGAGGTTCCAGCCGGCGAATCGCAGGATGCGGCGGTAGCGGGCGCGAATCGCTCCCGCGTCGGGCGAAGCTCCTCGACCCCGACGTGCCGACGCCACCCGCGTCAGTCCTGAGCGAGGATCGAGTAGAGCCGGCGACGCGCCTCGTCGAGCACCTCAGCCGCCTCCCGGATCTGCTCCTCCGTGCCCGTGCGGCGCACCTGGGCCGCGGCCTGCGCCAGCTCGAAACCCGCCTTGGGCAGGGGACCGAAGGGTGCGTCGCCGCTCGTGCCGCTCGAGGTCTCCCACGGAACAGACGTGTCGGCGCCGGCTGCTTCTTCGCGACCGGCTTCGGTCAGGGAGTACGTCTTTCGACCGTTCGACTCCTCGGTGCTGACGAGCCCTTCGTCAGCCAGCAGCTGCAGCGTCGGGTAGACGGAGCCGGCGCTCGGCTTCCAGCTGCCGCCGCTGCGTTCCTCGATCTCGCGAATGATCTGGTAGCCGTGCATCGGCTTCTCGGCGAGGAGCGCGAGTACCGCTGCGCGCACATCGCCCCGCCCCATCCGCGGCGCCACGCGCTTCTCGAACGTCGAGCGCAACTGCTCGAACGCCTGCCACACGCCTTCGACCGGATTGCCGGCGCCGTATCCGCCGGCCGGGAATGAACCGCCCATGATGACCTCCTGGAGTGAATCGTCAACGATACTCAACGATATATCGTTAACGAGCCAAGCGATAGGGATTCGGGTCACCCTCTCCTACTTTCGCCGAGAAGTGGTAGGACTTCGGTTAGACCGGCTTCGTTCAGTCGGCGCAGCGCCACAACGACGAGGAGAGAATTCATGAGTGCACGGATCACCCCGGTAGGCGCGGTCGCTCGGGGGGCGGTCGCGGGCCTGATCGGCACCCTGGCCATGGACGTCTGGCTTTATGCGCAATACCGGCGAGGACACGGAACCGAACGATTCCCGGAGTGGGAGTTCTCGTCGGACGTCACGGACTGGGACAATGCTCCCGCACCCGCGCAGGTCGGCCGACGCATCGTCGAGGGACTCTTCGAAGTCGAACTCCCCGACTCCCGCGCCGCCCTCACCAACAACGTCATGCACTGGGGATACTCGGTCTCGGCAGCCGTGGCCTACGGGATGATCGCCGCGTCGCTCCGCAAGCCACGCGTCGGCTACGGGCTCATCTTCGGCGCCGGCATGTGGGGCGCCAGCTACGCCATCCTGACCCCGATGCACCTGTACAAGCGCATCACCGAATACGACGCCAAGACGCTCGGGAAGGACCTTGCCGCGCACCTCGTCTACGGAATGGCCACCGCGGCCGCCTTCTCTCTGCTGATCTCCCGCCGAAGCAGCCGTCGATGACGCAGAGGGACGGATCAGCCATGGAAACGCACAGCATCGACACGGCCGGCGCGACGATCGTGTACGACGTCGCCGACGCGCAGAACGACGCGGCCGAGCATCCCCCGCTCGTCATGATCGGCCAGCCGATGGACGCGAGCGGCTTCCGGGCGCTCGCGTCGTACCTGCCCGACCGCGTCGTCGTCACCTACGACCCCCGCGGCCTGGGGCGGAGCGAGCGCAGCGACGGCGAAGTCACCAACACGCCGATCGTGCAGGCCGAGGATGTGCACGCGGTCATCGCCGCCCTCGGCGCCGGGCCGGTGGACCTGTTCGCGAGCAGCGGCGGAGCGGTGACCGCGCTGGCGCTCGTGACCGCCCACCCCGGCGACGTGCGGATCCTCGTCGCGCATGAGCCGCCGCTGACCGGTGTCCTCCCCGACGCCGAAGCCGCCGAGCGTGCACTGTCGGCCGTCCGTGACGCGTACAACACCCGCGGCTTCGGAGCAGGCATGGCCGCATTCATCATGATGACGTCGTGGCGCGGAGAGTTCACCGACGACTACTTCGCACTGCCTGCACCCGATCCCGCGATGTTCGGGATGCCCGGCGACGACGACGGTTCACGCGACGATGCGCTGCTCTCCGCACGCTCGTACGCTGTCACCGACTATCAGCTCGACGTGGATGCCCTCACGGCCGCGCCGACCCGCATCGTGATCGGAGTCGGCGAAGAGTCGCACGGGATCTTCACCGGCCGAGCCGCCGTCGCCGTCGCCGAGCTGCTCGAAAGGGAGGCGGTCGTGTTCCCGAGTCACCATGGCGGCTTCGCCGCCGAGGACTCCGGCTACCCCGGCCGGCCCGAGGCGTTCGCCCGCCGCCTCCGCGACGTTCTCGACGAGGGCGTCTGAGCCGGCCCCGACGACCGGCGGGCGTCATATCACCCCTTCCGAATGACGAGATGCCTTCGTTTTCGGTCTGGAATGGTCGAGCGGCAACTCTGCAGCGCAATCGAAGCACTCAACCGAAGGGCACGCACATGACCGACGCCACCAACGACACCCCGGTGCTCGACCTCCTCGCCCGTATGACGGCGGACTCGTTCGAAGCATCCACTCTCTCCCCCGAGACCCTGTTCCTCGTGCGGGTCGCCGCTCTGGTCGCGGTCGACGCTCCCCCGGTCTCCTACGCACTGAACCTCACGGCCGGCGGTGCGGTCGGTCTCGATCCCGAGGACCTCCGAGGCGTCCTCACCGCAATCGCGCCCATCGTCGGCACCGCTCGCGTCGCGGCGGCAACCGGCAATATCGTCACGGCGCTCGCGGCCGAGATCGAGATCGCGGCGCTCGAGGACGAGCTCGATGACGAGCTCGATGACTGACCCTCGCTAGTCGAGGTTCACGTCGGGCTCATTCCGCTGGGCCAGGCGCTGCACTTGCATGTCGTGCACGGTGCTCACCCATTCCCAGCCGGGCTTCGCCGACGGGCCGAGCCGCGGGTCGGCGGGATCGTCGCCGTTCCGCACGGCGTGCAGGTAGGCCCGATCCTGGGCGATCCGCGCGTGCACCTGATCGCGCCCGTCGACGGACCCGTGGCCGGGGATGAGGATCTCGACGCCGTCGGTCACACCCTCGATCAGTCGCAGCGCGCCGAGGTAGTCCTCGATCGGGTCGCCGGTGTCATTCAGGTCGAGCATCGGGATCAAGACATCCGACAGCATGTCGCCGGCGACGAGAACCCCGCGTTCCTCGATCAGGAGCGCGGCATGGCCGGGGGCGTGCGCTCGGTGCTCGATGATCCGCACCTCCGGGCCGTCCCACGGAATCCGCGCTGTGCCGGCCGGCAGGCCCGTGACGAGGCCGAGCAGCTCCAGCGACACCTCGTCGGGAATGCCGAACCTCTCGCGATCGATACCGTTCGCCAGGCGATCTCGAACGGTGGCCGCGCAACGCGCCGTGCTGAACCGCGGTGCTGTGCCGAGCTCGGCGTGCCACAGCAGATGATCCCAATGCGGATGCGTCGAGAAGGCGGCCACGACGGTCTGGCCCGAACCGGACAGATCCTTCGCGAGACACACCATCTCGTCCTCGTGGATGCCCGGGTCGACGAGCAAGACGCCGTCGTCGCCCTGCACGACGACGGCGTTGCTCTGGCAGAACTCGCTCTCATGGATCAGCACGCCCTCTGCGACCTGCCTCAACACGGGCCGACCGTCCTCAGCTCGCGAACGACGTAGCGCACGGTGACCTCCATCGGCTCGTGGTGATTCGTCCCCTGAATAGTACGAGAACCGGTGAGCCGCGGCGAGAGCGGGGTTACTTGTTGGTTGCGGCCACGAACGCCTGGGAGAACGACCACTGCGGGTTGCTGACGCCGGAGCACATGTACGCCGCGATGCCGCCGGTGCACGGCTGGTCGCGGGTGAGCTCCCACCAGCCGAGACCTGCGAGACCGTTGGTCTTCGCGAATGCCCCGACGGTGGTGGCGTCGGCGAGTGTGAAGATCTCGCCGGTGTCGTTCAGACCGGGCATCGGCGTCACCGAGACGAGTCCGAGGCGCTGCGCGTCGGTCCAGCCCGCGTACGCGGTCAACGATTTCAGCTGAGCAGCGGTGGACCTGGCTGCGTCGATCGCGGCCTGCCCCATGTTCGTCACTCCGGTTCCGTAGTCCATCGCCATGACGTTGACCGCAGCCACCTGCACACCTGCGGCGTTGAACTCGCGGATGGTGCGGAGGCCGTTGTCCAGCAGACCGTACGGCATGACCGGGAGGGTCAGGGTCACATCGAGCTTCTTCCCGGCGGCCGCGCGGGCTTTCTGCAAGGCGGCGACCGCGGTGGCGCGACGGACGTTCGACGCCGAGTCGGACACGTCGGCGCCCTCGATGTCGAAGTCCACCCTGTCGATGCCGAAGCGGTCGACGACCGCGGTGTAGTCGGCGAGCAGCGTCGTCGGATCCGTGCAGACGCGGGCGAGCTCGTTGTTCACGGCACCCCCGAACGAAACGGTGACCTTCCCACCCCTGGCCTGGAACGCTGCGATGTTCGCTTGGAAGTCCTGACTGCCGCCAACGGCATAGGCGGTGTAGCCGGCCCACGTCGGGCTGCAGGCGCTGGTGCGGTCGGCGACGATGAACGCGGTGGTCACGGCGTTCACGCCCGTCTTCGATGCGAAGCTGGACAGGTCGGCCGTCGGCCACAGGCCCATGTCGACATACGGCGACACGGACAGGGCGCCCGGGTTCGACGGGGTCACCGGCGTGCCGGGGTCGGTCGGCGGGGTGGTGCCGGGGTCCGGGCTGGTCACGGCTCCCCCGTTCACCGCGCACGGAATGTCGGCGCCGATCACGGAACAGCTGGTCGGGTACTGGCCGGATCCGGCGACCTTGTTCGAGGTGAGGCCGAAGCTCGCCTTCGCCCCGACGGCGAGTGTCGCGGCGTACGACGGGGCTGTGACGATGAATCCGCCGGCGGTGTTCGAGACGGTGCCGTCCCAGAGGCTGACCACCGTGTTGTCGTACCCGAACCTGATCTTCCACGGGCTGAGCTTCGTCGACGAGTCGTTGACGACGTCGACGGCGGACTGGAAGCCCGCTGTCCACGACGAGGTGTTCGTCCATGTGACGGCCAGACCCTTGGCGTCACCGGATGGCGTCGGGGTCGGCGTGGGCGTCGGGGTGGGCGTCGGCGTCGGCGCCGGGGTGGGCGTCGGGGTCGGGGTCGGCGTGGGGGTGGGCGTCGGCGTCGGCGTCGGCGTCGGCGTCGGGGTGACCGGCGGCGTCGTCGGGCCCGTCGCAGGCGCGCCATTGATCGAGCACGGGATGCTCGCCCCGGCCGGCAGACCGACGATGGTGCATCCGGTCGGGATCAGCGGCGAGGAGCCGACCTTCGTGGCGGTCAGTCCGAAGTTCAGCTTTGCGCCGGTCGCGATCGATGTCGCCCAGCTGGGCCCGGTGACCGTCAGGGTTCCCGCCTCGGACGGCACCTGCACAGCGGACCAGATGCTGACGAGCGTGTGCGGGAACACGAACTTCACCTGCCACGGGTTCAGCTTCGTGCTCGAGTGGTTCGTGACGTCGACCGATGACTGGAAGCCCGTCGTCCACGTGTTGGTGTTCGCCCAGGTGATGTCGACGCGGTCGGTGGAGGCGGTCGCGGGGCCCGCCACCAGCGCTCCCCCGCCGAAGAGGGCGGCGGTCAGCGCGGCGACTGCTATCGCAACTCGCTTCCGGCGCCGGAGTGATGCAACTGTCACGAGATGGTGCTCCTTCGCTTGACGGCGGAGAGATCCGGCACTGTTTACTATCGGCAGCTGCGGCGGCGCCGTCAGCTGCCCTTCCTCGGAGAGAAGGTGGACCTCCTCTCGCGAACGGCCGCCACGACCTTCGCGACCTGCGCGTCGAAAGCGTCGAGCTGTTCGGCCTCGGCGGCGCTCGCGACGAAGGCGCGTCGATCGCAGGCGACTCCTGCACGCCACACCCGCTCGATCGCGCGTGTCGCGGTGATGTCCGTCAGCGGGTCACCGGACACGAGGACCAGGTCCGCGCGTCGCCCGACCGCGACCCGTCCTCGGTCGACGAGACCGAACACGCGTGCCGGTTCGGTCGTTGCGGCGGCCAGAGCCTGGGCCGGGCTGATGCCGCAGCGGACGAGGAGCTCCAGCTCCCGGTGCAGGCTGGCTCCGAACACGGTTCCCGGGTTCGGTGCGTCGGTGCCCGCCAGCAGAGCGACCCCCGCATCGGCCAGTCGCCGCACGGCGCGCTCGGCCCGTGAGTAGGGCGGCAGCTCGCGGCCGGGCAATCCCGCGACACCCGAGATCAAGCGGCGCACCCAGGCGTCCCCGAGCGCCTCAGCGAGCCGCGGGTCCCCCGCCACGGCTGCTCCCCCCGGTTCGCCGAGGGTGTTCTCGATGGTGGCCAGCGTCGGACCGACCGCGATTCCGGCGTCGGCGATGCGTTCGACCAGGGCGTCGTCCAGCTCGGCATCAACGGGGACGTGGGCGACCACGTCGACACCGGCGGAGACGACCTCCTCGAGACCGGGCGTCGAGCTCACGTGCGCGACGACCACCAGGCCGCGAGCGTGCGCCGCGTCGACCAGTGCCGTGATGGTCCGGGCGTCGAGCGACGGCCACAGCCCCCCGGTGCCGGAGAAAACCTTCAGATAATCCGAGCCCTCCGCGATCCGGTCCGCGACGAACTGCTCGGCCTGATCGGCGGCGATCACCGTGGGAAACGGGGCGTACATCACCGACGGATGCCCGCCGGGTGCGGTCGCGCCGACACCCGAGGACCGCACATCGGCCACGTCCGGTCGAGAGGCGGCCTGCTCCCTGGCCGCGGCAACCTGGTCGGGTTTGCTGAACATGTCGAGAACGGTGGTGACGCCGAAGGTCAGCGATTGCGCGAGGGCGCCGGGAACGAGGTGCACGTGCGCATCGATCAGACCGGGAAGCAGCATGCCGCCACCGGCATCGATCACGTCGTCGCCTTCGCGGGCGAGCGAGGCGGCCGAGCACGCGGTTATCAGGCCGCCGGCGACCCGGACAGACGTCCAGTCCTGCAACGTCGTTCCGTCGAAGACCCGCGCGTTCACGATCGTGGTTGTGCCGGCCTGACCGCGCCGCGCCGACACCTGCACCGGTTCCACTCCGCTGATCCCTTCCACGCGGGCCGATAAGCCGACACGCCCGAACACAGTTTCGTCGCTCGAGTGCGTATCCGCACTACGACATACCCAAGGTCAAGGCGGCGAAGCTCGTCGGCGCCTCGACGGCCCTCGCGGCTGCCGGAGGCAAGGTTGCGGCGGTGAGCCTGGTCAAGCTCGTGCCCGGAGTCGGTTCGGTCATCTCGGCGGGTGTCGCCGCCACGATCACGGGCGTACTCGGTGAGAGCTGGCGTGTCACGACCGAGCGAGTGTTCACCGGCAAGCTCGATCTCGACGATGTCGAGCAACTGGCGGACCTCGCCAAGGCGTTCACGAGCAAGATGCGAAGCGGCACCGGTGCCGAGGCGATGCCGGACGTTCCGCCCGTGCAGCCCGCGGTTGAAGCCCCGATCGGCGACGCAGCCCGGTAGCTGCGGTGCCCGCGGGCAGCGGTCACGTGCGAGGCTCCGAGACGTGCCCCTCCGGGCGGCGGCTCAGGGTCGCTCCGTCGTTCACGAACTCGCGCCACGTGCGTTCGCCGCGCTGCTCGTGCTCTCCCGCCAGATTGTCCCCGGCACGGTAAGCACGACCGACACCATCGGGGATACGGATCGGCAGGCCGCGCCGGCACCGCCGACCGATCGCCTCCACATAGGTGTCGGCCAGCTCCCGGATGCTCAACACCTCCGGTCCGGCGATGTCGGCGACCCGGCCTGCCGGAGCACCGAGGGCGAGTTCCGCGAGCCGCGCGGCGACCTCGTCGACGTGGACCGGCTCGAACCGCAGGCCGCCGGGCACCGGAAGCAGCGGGAGCTTCGCCATGCCTCGAACGACCGGGAGCACGAAGCCGTGCAGCTGTGCGGCGCGCAGCACGGTCCACGGAACACCCGATTCGGCGAACGTCCGCTCGGCCTCGGCCTTCCGACGAAAGTAACCGATGGGCATCCGGTCGGCCCCGATCACCGAGATGAGGAGGAGGTGCCGCACGCCCGCAGCCGCCGCGGCCGCAGCGAGGTTCCGGGCGGCGATGTCGTCGCCCTTCGCGCCCCCGGCGAGGTGCAGCACGACGTCCACACCATCGAGCGCATCGGCGAGGCCGCGACCGGTGACCGTGTCGCCTCCGACATGCTGGACACCGGGCTCGTTCACGCCAGGATGGCGGGAGAGGATCCGCACGTCCCGTCCCGCTTCGCGCAGGATGGGCACCACGCGGCTGCCGATGGTCCCGGTTCCCCCGGTCACGAGCAAAGGTGAGTTCATGGTCGTCGTCCTTTCATGTCACATCCGAAGGTGTTCCCTCGTCGACACACCGACGATCGAGACCGAGGAGATGTGACGTGACCGACCCGAGAATTCTTGCCCGGCGCTTCGAGACCGAGCGACCGCGGCTCCGCGCCATCGCTGCACGCCTGCTCGGCTCCACGGCCGACGCCGACGACGCGGTGCAGGAGACCTGGCTGCGCCTTGAGCGTTCCGATGCCGACGGCATCGACAACCTGGAGGCCTGGCTCACCACGGTCGTGTCGCGCGTGTGTCTCGACCTGCTGCGCTCCCCTCGCCGGACGCGCGAGCACTCCTGGCAGGTCGAGCCGTGGCGGGACGAGCCCGTCTCGACCGCGGCAGACCCGGCCGAACTCGCCGCCCAAAGCGATCAGGTGAGCGTGGCCCTGCTGGTCCTGATGGAGACCCTCAGCCCCGCGGAACGGATCGCGTTCGTGCTGCACGACGTCTTCGGTCAGCCGTTCGAGGAGATCGCGACCGTGCTCGATCGGTCCCCGGATGCCGCGCGGCAGCTGGCCTCACGCGCACGTCGGCGGGTGCGCGGGGCCGAGGAGCCCGCACGCCCGGACCGCGAGCGGGGACGGCGCATCGTCGAGGCATGGCTGGCCGCTGCCCGCGAGGGCGATATCGGCGCTCTGCTCGCGCTGCTCGACGACGGCGCCGTTCTCCACGCCGACTACGGCACCTCGACGCAGGTCGTGGAGGGTGCGCGATCCATCGCCGATCAGGCCGTGCTGTCTGGGCGCCTCGCCGCCCATTCGACACCGATCCTCATCGATGGCCGACCCGGTGTCGCCGCCCTGATGCACGAGCACGTCGTGTCGATCATGGCATTCGACATCGTCGGTGACCGGATCGTGGGACTCGAGGTGCTCGCCGACCCGAACCGCCTCACGGCGCTCGGCGTGGATGAGGTGGTGTGACGCACCTCTCGTGTCAGCTCCCCGGCTTCGCTCCGCTCAACGTGCTGTGCAGATCCTGGCCCGTCGCCTTCTGGTAGGCCTTGAAGCTGGAGTAGGTCTGGCCGAGCCAACCGAATGCGACCTTCGTCGTTCCGCTCACGGCGAAGGTGTTGTAGTCGCTGCGATTGTGGCCACTGACCTTGTCGGCGTCGGCTCGGTCCACGGTCCCGAGAAGCGCACCGGCGTCGTTGGTGGCAGTGATGGTGTTGCTCTGGAAGACGTTGTCGTACGCATAGAACTGAACGAGGATCTCCGGCGAGTCGTAGTTCAGCTTGTTGTTGTTGCGCAGGGTGTTGCCGATGAACCTGTTGTCATGGGACCGGCCGGTCACAACGTCGCCGCAGTCGCTCGCGCCGTCGCAGTAGCCGCCGGTGGCGATCCCGACGTACAGGCTGTTGGTGATCGTGTTCGATCGCACCTCGACAAAGTCGGCCGAACCAGGCGCGTTCTCGGCCGCGACCTCGACTCCGATGTCGTTGCCCGTCACCACATTGTTCCGAACGGCGATGTGCGTGCCCCCATCGACATAGATGCCGTCGGCGCAATTGCACCACGTGCCGTCCTCCCAGTACGCGGGGTTGCCCTGCGACCGGATGTAACTCACCCGGTTGCCTGAGATCACCCCGTTCCTCGCACGATTGAGATCGGTGTACCGGTTCGCACCGGAGAGGGTCGGTTCGTAGCCGATCGCGTCGATACCGATGTTGTTGTTGTCATGGATGTCGTTGTTCGAGATCGACCATCCGTCGACGTTCCCGTTCACGACGACACTCTCGCTGGCGCCCAGACTGAGGTGGTCGACCGTGTTGCCGCTGATCGTCAGGTCGGTGATGGAATGTGCGGCGTTGTCGCCGTATGCGGCGATCCCGTGAGCGTTGATGTCGAAGCTGCCGAGCGTCTGGTTGTCGTTGCCGAGATCATGCACATGGTTGCCGCTGATGAGCAGGTGATCGCCCGCGCCATGCACATAGATGCCGATCGGCATCGCGTTCAGTTCCTTCGATCGATAGTCGGTGATGTCCAGACCCGTGAGCGTCACCTGGGAGCTGTTGCTGATGTTCACCATCGCGGATCGACCATCCGCCGGTTTGAACCGTGAGCCGTCGAGGATGACGTGTTCGTGTGGATACGCCTCGACGGTTACTCCGGTCACTCCGGTCAGATCGAGCTTCTGGTAATAACGCCCACCACGGATGTCCACGGTGCCGCCCGCCGGAAGGCGTTTGACGGCTTCTTGCAGGGTGGCGAGCGGTGCGGAGACGGTCCCGGCCGCGTGGTCGTTGCCGTTGACCGCGACGATGAGCGTCTTGGCCGTGGCGACCGCCGAGGTCGGCGCGGCGACCACGACGAGGCCCGCCACGGCAAGAGCGGCGACCGACGACACGAGGGCAGGACGGAGAGTCGACAACATTGTGAATCCCATCTACGAATACCCCGCCTCGAGCAGTCCTCTGGCGACGTGTGCCGGATCCACCGCGATCGGCGGCCGGCTGGGCTCTTCGTAACAGTCGCGAAGCTACCACCCGATTCCACGCAGCGGCACGAACGCGCAATCCGAGTGAGCGTTTGCCTCACCGAGCCGGCGGCTCGCCATCCAGGGTGAAATCTCCTCGAAGCTCGCGGCGGCCGGGTAATCGTGCTCAGTTCACTGACGATGCGCACCCGAGCGAGGGTCTCGACCCTTTGTATCCACTCATACCCGGTCGAGGACCGCGCGTGCCGCCTCCGACGTTCGAGCACGCGACCTCCTCAATCGCATGGCCGGCTTCTCGATCGCGTACCAGCTCAGTGACGCAACCGCCAGCGTGATCGCTGTCGCCGCGATGGCGAAAAGAGGGACACCGATCACGTAGAGGCCGGCCGAGGCCAGCAGCTGCTGCAACGGGAACGCGTAGATGTACGTGCCATAGGAGACGTCATTGCTAAGCCGCAGACGGCGTACCTTGACGCGGGCGCCGATCGTGATCACGAGATAGGCCAGCGGGAGCGCAGCTATGACGCGATAGTCAGGCAGAAGCGAGGCGGCTGCGGTGAGGCCCGCCGCCGAAGCAACGACGGACCAGCGTGCGGGCACCAGATGCTGGAATTGGTAGATGAGCGCACCGGCGGCGAACATCAGACCGAATCGGGCGCCGTTCACCAGGTAGAAGTTGTTGACCGCGCCCATGTCCGCGAGCACCACCCCCATCAGGCATGCAACGAAGATCGCTGGCATCGTGAGGCGCAATCTGATCAGCCTCGTCAGGCCGAGTGCCAGCACCCCCAGGTAGCAGAGGAACTCCCACCAGAGGGTCCACAGTGACCCATTCCACACGCCGGGGTATGGCACGTTCGTGGGCGTGCCGGCGATGCCGACCTCGGTGATCCGCAGCCCGGCGTTCTTCACAACGTAGCTCGCAGCGTCGGCAACGTACGTGTGCGGGAATGCCTGGTGTGAGAGCAGGACACCGAGCGGTGCGATGACAACCGCCGTGACGATCAGGCAAACCCAGAACGCCGGCAGGATGCGGAGGGCTCGCGCCTTGAGGTACGCCCACCACTGCGGTCGTCGCATCCATGACGATACGATCAGGAATCCGGAGATCGCGAAGAACCCGTCCACTCCGCCCTCGCCGAGCAGTTGCGTGACCGCGGGCGCCGGCCGTGGCTGCCCCGTCAGCGGGAACGAATGCCACACGATGACGCTGATGGCGAGAAGAAGGCGGACGGCGTTCAGCGCGTTGAGTTTCGGATTGAAGGTCTCCGCGAGCGTCTGGACGTGGTATTGAGTTTTGCTCATGTTTCGACACTAGACTTCTTTGTCTATTTCGACATACCCGCCTGTCTATTCTGAGCGTCGATGTCGATCAGTCTGGTCTACTCCCGACCTGCTGGTTTTCGGCAGAGCTTCCAGACACGGAAGGCGGCTACACGGCGGGCGCGAGGTCGTAAACGTCGAGGTAGCCGCACATCCCGTGGGCGTGACCATCCGGAGACGAGCGAGTCTCGAGCCGTGCTGCGCTCAGGTGGTCCGGACGGCCCGCCCCCATCGCGGCGAGGAACGAGTCGGTCCGATGGGCAGCGTTGAAGGCGCCGGCCGCCCAGATCCCGCGCCAATCATCGATGCGCGGAGCGACGATGGCACGTGCCGCGGCGTACACGGGTTCGAGCGCGGCCGGGCCGCGTGACTCGACCGCCGCGCACAACGCGGTGAAACCATCGACTGCTCGGGCCTGGCGCTCTCGAACGGCGCTCTCGATCGCATCGGTCGCGACGCCGCGTGCCGAGGGCAAAGTTGCAGCCGCGCGGTACCGATCGCGGTCGTCGAGGACGTCGGCTGGGAAAGTCATGACCGCGTCACCCGCCTCCGGCAGGCCGCTGTTCTGCATCACCACGAGCAGGCGCAGGCCGCCATCGTTGACGAGCCGGTGGATGACACCCGGGTCGAACCAGATGACCGAAGAGGGCGTGAGCAGGGTCTCCTCGAAGCCGTCGGCACTGAGGGTCTGCACGCGGCCGCGACCCTCCAGTACGACATACGCCTCGCTGCAGGCGGTGTGCAGGTGCGGTGTTCCGCCGGCCAGGCCGTCCGGCGCCGTCCAGGGATAGACCTGAAGACGAGACACGCTCGTCCCACCTGGAAACAGAGTGTTCGCCTCTGCGAGCGTCATCACAGTGAACTCCAGTCGATCTCGACGGCGAAGTACTTCTCAGGCTCCTGTGCCAGGCCGGCGAACGCTGCTCCCGCGTCACTCGGGGCCACCACGTGCGAGATGAGCTCCTCGACGTCGAGGATGCCCTCCTGCATGAGCGACAGCAGCACGCGGCGATTCGCCGGCTCGGTCCATTTGTCGAGGGCCGTGGCGACGGTGGGCGCCGTCGAGACGTGAGCGCCGATGAGAGTGAGGCCCTTGAGATGGGCGTCTTCGTACGGGCTGAACCCCTGGACGATTCCGCGGGTGCTACCGAGGAGGACGACGCGACCGCCGCGGGCGGCGAGCTTGAGTGCGGGGACGAACGCCGGGGCCGCACCGGTCGCCTCGATGACGACGTCGAAACCGTCCGGCGCTATCGCGGCCACCTCCGCGTCCGTGATGTCGGCGGACGGATCGAACGCGGCGCTCGCACCGAACGCCAGCGCCTTCTTCCGGCGCTCGGCGACCAGGTCGAAAGAAACGACAGGATGTCCACCGCTCAAGCGCGCGAGCCGGGAGGCCAGGAGCCCCACGAGGCCGGCGCCGACGACCGCGACCCTCTCACCGAGTTGGATTTCGGCTTTGCGCACTCCGTTCAGCGCGATGCACGCCAACTGGCTGAACGCCGCAGCTCGGTCGCTCACGCCCTCGGGAATGTGTGTGATGCGGGCGAGTCGCTCGGGACGTCCCTCGACCGCCATCGACGCGTGAGGAAGCGGACCGGTTACACGGTCGCCGGGCGCGAAACGTTCGACGCCGTCACCGACCGCGATCACCTCACCGGCGAAGGAGTAGCCCGGATAGTACGGATCGGTGCGCTCCGGCGGCCGCTCCGTCGTGAGGCCCAGATAATTGGCCACCTCGGTTCCTGCGCTGACCATCGTCACGCCGGCTCTCACCAGGATGCTCCCGGGCGGCGGCTCATCGGGAAGGTCGAATCGCTCGAGTTCCATCTCGCCGATCCGCGGCGAGACGAGACGGTGTGCTTGCACGGGTGTCACTCCTTCGTGTGGGTGTTCTGCTCTCAGGCGAGGTCGATGGCGCATCGACTGAGATACTCGAAGCTCCTCCGCGCGAGGTCGTCGACGTCGGTGGCGACCTCGAACGCCTCGACCGAGACGTCTCCGTCGTAGCCCACGTCCGCGAGCGCGCGGAAGATGGGTACGAAGTCCGTCTTGCCGAAGCCGGGGCCGCCACGATCGGCGTCGTTCGCCTGCACGTACGCCAGCCAAGGCGCGGCACGGGCGATCTGGTCAGGGATCGGGCTGTCCTCGGCGCTCATGCTCTTGACGTCGAGGACTAGCTGCACCGCAGACGAATCGACAGCTCGTACGATCTCGATCACCTCGTCAGTCGTGTTCATGAAGTCGGTCTCGTCGGCTGGCAGGGCTTCGAGACAGATGGTGGTACCGGTTTGCTCGGCATGCACTGCCCACGACCGGAACAGGTCGATCGACCGCGCCCGACCATCCGGAGCTGTCATGCCCGCTGGAGTCGACCGCTGCTGGGGCGAGCCGAACACGAGCACGTGGCCTCCGAGATCTGTGCAGAGGTCGGTCAGAGCTTTGAGGCGGTCGAGCGTTCTCTGCCGTGCCTCGGGGTCGATCGCGGCGATGTGCATCCCCTCGGTTTTGGCGAGCAACCAGTGCAGACCGGTGAAATCCAGCCCGAGGGATGCCGCGGTCCGCCGGATCTTTGCGCGCTCGGCTGCGCGCACGTCTTCGACCGGGCGGCCGAGAGTGAAGGGGGCGAGCTCGACAGCCTCATAGCCCGCCGACGCGATGGCGCGAAAGCCATCGACGAGCGATCGGTCGTCGAACAACTCATTGCACATGGCGAAGCGCATGACCGGTCAGCGCCACAGTTCGTCGAGGTAACGCGAGTGGTGACCGGCGACGTCGGCTGCGTGGGCGTCGCCGTGGTGCACGAGCACGCGGTAGCGAAAGACGAGCGGCGAGCCCGGCTCCAGGGGCAGCGCCCCCCGCGCGGTACTGTCGCCGGTGAAGTCGGAGAGCCCGAACGGGTTCACCGCCATCAGTCCGTAGTCGCGCACATGCCAGCGGGCGGCAAGCGGATTGTCCGGGTGATCGAAGATCGCAGCACCGACAGTGACGCCGTCGATCGTGCCCGAGTAGTCGCACCAGTCCGAGCCGGCGCCCCAGGAGTCCGCCGAGCCGACCGCCCCCGACGACAGCTCGATGCGCCCACCGCGGCGCTCCTCGATCGCAGGAGCGACACGCACGGCGACCAGGGCCGCCTCCTTGGTGTCGCCCAGAACGACGGGTCCGTATGCCGCGTGCATCGTGCTCTCGATGTCGAGCGTCTGCGACCCGTCACGTCGAGGGGCGGATGCCCGGAGCACGCGCATGTCATCGAGCAACGGTGTGCCGTCAGCGTCCACCCACCGGGTGCTGTGGACGATCTGCGCTACGTCGCCGTGCACGGTCAGCTCGGCGGGCGCGATCGAGACGATGCGTCCGTGGCCGACGAACTCGGTCCAGACGTCGGCGCCGTTCACGTCGCGGTGGCCCCACCAGACACCTTTGTGGTGGAGGTGGTCGTCGGAATCTGCCGGAGCCGTCGCGATGTCTCGCGTGACCCGGATGCCATCGGATGAATACAGTGCGCCGATGTACGGCCGCGGCTCCGCATCCGGGCGGTACTCGAAGAATGTCTGCTCTCCGAATCCGACGAAGAAGGGCGGTCCGGCTTCCGTCACGAGATCTGCCCGGCGGGCGCGAGGGTCCGGGAGAGCTGCTGCTGCCCCGCGATCACCGCGTTCACCGCCTCCGCCGAAAACAGGTTGTCGACGGCGATCCTCGCCATGCCGATCAGACCGGCGTCTGCGCCCAGCGTGCTCAGCCGAACGTCGAGATTGCGGGTGGCGCGGGCCAGCGACCGCGGGTACAGGGACTCGCGGATGCCGCCGATGAGCGCACTGGACGCGAGGTCTCCCGCGACCACCAGCACGCCCGGGTTGACCATCGACACCACCGTAGCCATGACCTCGCCGAGGCGGCCGCCCGCTTCGTGCGTGAGACGGAGCGCGTCGATGTCACCTTCGGCGATCATCCGTTTGACGTCGCTTCCCGACTGGGCGTCGAGGGCATGCGCGACGGCACGTCCGCTCGCGACCGCCGCAAGGCATCCGGACGAGCCGCACTGGCACAAAGCTGTCTCGCCGGCCAGCCGGATGTGCCCGATGTCGCCGGCGCCACCGTCGATCCCGTGATAGACGGCACCGTTGATGACCATTCCGGTGCCGATGCCCGTAGAGACCTTGACGAGGCAGAGCGAGCGGCTCTCCGGATAGTTCACGGACTGCTCGCCGAGCGCCATCGCATCGGCGTCGTTCTCGACGAAGACCGGGACGTCGAACGATTCTTGAAGGTGCTCGATGATCGGGTACGCATCCCAGCCGGGCATGATCGGCGGCTGGCTGGGCCGGCCCGTGTGCGGGTCGACCGGGCCGGGGATGGAGATGCCGATCCCGGCGAGCGACTCGCGTGCGGTGCCCGACTTGTCGAGCAGGCGGAGGAAGGACTCGGCCAGGGTGGTCAGCAGTGCTTTCGGTCCGTCCAGCACCGCGACCTCCAGCCTCTCGTCGGCCAGGATGGCTCCGTCGAGGCGGGTGAGGGCCGTGCGTGTGTGCGTCGTGTCGACCGTCGCCACCACCAGCACGGAGTTCTGCACGTTGAACTCGAGCCGATGCGGGCGACGACCGCCGGTGGCGTGACCGTCGCCGGCCTCCCGGATGAGCTGGGCGTCGAGCAGCGAGTCGACCCGCTGGGCGACCGTCATGCGGCTCAGCCCCGTCACATCCTGGATGTCCCGCCTCGTCGTCGCTTCGCCGCGCCTGATCAACTGGAGCACATCGCCTGGTCCAGAGCTCATGTGCCGCCTTTCAATGCCGGGAGTACTGACGGCTCCCATCGTAAGGTCGTCCACTCTCAGCCCTTGTCCGCTCCGCTCGTGAGCCCCTCGGTGAGCGACCGCTCTGCGATGCCGTACAGGACGATGATCGGGATGGTCAGGAGCACGGAGCCTGCCATGAGCACCGTCTTCGACACCTCGATACCGTTCGAGAGCTGCGACAGCCCGAGCGACACGGTCCACAGATCGCGGTTCGCGGTGAGGAACAGCAGTGCGAACAGGAATTCGTTCCACGCGATCATGAACACATACAGGCCCGTCGACAGGATCGTCGGCAGGGAAAGCGGGACGATGACGCTTCGCAGGATGCGGAACCGCGTCGCCCCGTCGACCATCGCGGCCTCTTCGATGCTGACCGGGATCGTGCGCACGTAGGTGCGCAGCATCACGATCGAGACCGGGATCGTCTGGGCGATGTAGACGATCACGAGACCGAACAGCGACTCCCGGATGCCGATCGCCGAGAAGCCGACGAAGAGCGGGATCGCGATGATGATGCTCGGGAACAGGTAGACGGCGAGGAACAGCGAGCTGACCTGACGCTTGCCGAAGAAGTTCAGCCGTGACAGCGCGTAGGAGCCGGGGATCGCGACCAGCAGCGTCACGACGGCCGTAGCTATCGCCACGATGGCGGAGTTCGTCATGAAGTGGGCGAAGCCCTGCCCGCCCTCGTCGACGGACTTCAGAACGTTCTGATAAGTCGTCAGAGTGAGGTCCTGCAACGGCACCCACAGGCGATCCGGATGCAGCAGCAGCTGTTCGATGGGGACGAAGCTGAGCTCGACCATGTAGTAGAAGGGGAAGAGCGTGGCCAGGACGAGGACCACGATGACGACCCAGCGGAGCGTGCCGAAGACACGCTTCTGTACGACGATGCGACTCATCAGTCCTCCTCCGATCCTCGGCTGGCGAAGAATTTGATGTAGATGAACAGTGCGACAGCCATGAACGCCGACAGGATGAGCGCGTTCGCTGCCGCCCCGCCGATGTCGAAGCTGCCGAGGAGGGTGTCGTAGACACGCACCGCCGCCACCTCTGTGCCGGCGCCGCCTCCGGTGAGCAGGAAGACGTCGTCGAACTTGTTGAAGGTCATGATGAGCCGCAGCACCGACAGCAGTGCGATCACCGGAAGGAGTTGCGGGAAGACGATGAACCGGAAGTTCTGCCAGGGCGTCGCACCGTCGACGGTGGCCGCTTCTTCGATGTCCCTGGGCAGCGCGACGATGCGGGCCGTGATGAAGAGGAAGGCGAAGGGGAAATAGCGCCAGATCTCGAACGCGATCACGGTCATCAGCGCGAAGGGCGCCCGGCCGAGGAAGTCGACAGGCTCGGACCAGCCGAGGAACTTCGTCCCGAACGCGTTCACGATGCCGAACTGCGGGTTGAGCATGATCTGCCAGACGAATGCGACGGCGACGACCGGAGCTACATAGGGCAGGAGCATGAAGGAACGGAAGAGTCCGCGCCCGCGGAACGGCTTGCGGAACGCCAGGGCGGCCACCAGACCGAGGGCGATCGACCCCGCGGTCGAGAAGACCGAGTACACGACCGTGGTCCAGAGCGAGCTCCAGAATCCCGGATCGCTCAGCACGTTCACGAAGTTGTCGAGCGTGAGCGGGTTGAAGATGCCGTTCTCGGCGATAGTGGTGAAGTCGGTGGTCTGGAAAGCGAGGATCACGTTCCAGATGACCGGGATGACGATCACGACGACGACGATGATCGTCACCGGCAGAACCAGCGTGAGCCCCGCCCGGTTGTCACGCCGGGCGGTGAGGGAGCGGGTGGGGCGGCCCCCTGAGGGGGCCGCCTTCACCGGAGTAGGACGAGTGGAGACTGTCATTTACTCTTTGCCTGGACCTGGGTGACCTGGTCGGTGGCCTGCTTGGCCGCCTCGGAGGCGTCGATGGAGCCGCTGCCGAGTTCGCCGATCACCTTGGGGATGACCAGCTGGGTGTTGACCGGGCCGAGGAGTGCGCCCTGACCCTGCGGGATGGCCCAGCGGTCGATGTTCTTCGGCACGTTCTCGAGGGCCGTCATCGTCGCGGCGTCGTAGATCTCACTGAGGGGCTTCTTGGTGTCGACACCCGCATTGAGGCTCTTCCAGCCGTTGGTGAACTTCTGCGGGTCGCTCGCGTCGCCGGTTCGCACCGGCACCTTGCCTTCCGGAGCCATTCCCAGCCAGTCGAGGTAACCCGTCGACAGCATGTACTCGACGAACTTCTCCGATGCCGCTGCCTTGGCCTTCTTGCTGACGACCCACGACGAGATCTCACCGTACGTGCCGCCAGAGCCGCCATCCGGACCGGTGATGCTGGTCACGATCCCGCTGTTCTTGGCGAGGAAGGTCGGGTCGCTCTGGCATTGCGGGCACGTGGGGAGCGCGTCGTTCCGCAGGCCGCCGAGCTCGTCGAGGATGTACGTCGACCAGTCGACCATCGCGGCCTGGCCGGCGAAGTAGCTGGCCCGGGTGGTGTCGACGGTCTGCGTGCCCTTCGGCGAGTACTTCTGGGCGAGATCACCGTAGAGGTTCCACGTCTTGTCGCAGTTCGACGAGTCGAGTGTGACCTTGCCGCTCTTGTCCACGAGCTGGCAGTCGTTCCCCAACGCGAGACTCTCGAAGGTCTGCGACGTGAACACATCGGCCGGGTCGGTGGCGAGTGTGATGCCGTACGACCCCTTGCTGGTCAGGGTCTGGGCGGCCTTCTGGACGTCGTCGTAGGTCGTCGGCGCCTTGAGCCCCGCCTTCTCGAACAGGTCCTTGCGGTAGACGAGGATCTGAGCATAGGCGGAGTCGGGCACGGCGAGCTGCGCCCCATTGTCCTGGTCGAGCTTCAGGGCTGACGAGTCGAACGTCTTCTCGTCGAGGTTCTTGACGATCGCGGCTGCGGCGTCGGTGTTCACCAGCTTCTGATCGTTGAGCTGACGGACGCTGGAGAGCGAGATCGCGCCCATCACGTCCGGAAGCGAGCCCGACAGTGCGGATGACGCGATCAACTGGGGGAACTGGCCCTCGTCGACGGCCACCAGCTTCACTTTGATGCCGGTCGCTTTCGTGAACTTCGTGATGATCGCCTTGGTCGTGTTGACCCGATCGGGCTGGTTCTCCAACGACCAGACCGTGATGGTCTGACCTTTGGTGTCTGCGGTGTTGGAACTGGTCGAACATCCGGCCAGCAGTGCTGTGGTTGCGGCAACGATCGTGGCCGCGGCCAATGCAGTGCGCGACTTCATTATCGCGACTCCTCTCTGAAGGGTATGAAGTGGACAGTACTGCATCTTATGCATAGTGTCTATACAGAACTAGCTTATTGATGGTGCTAATGTATCCAGCACGCCGTCTCAAGGAAGAAACAACGTGAACAGACTTCTCAGGTTCTCCGCCCCGGGTGTCGTCGAAGTGGTCGACGCTCTCACGCAAGAGCTCCAGCCCGGCCAGGTGCGCGTGCGCACGCTCTACTCGGGAATCTCCGCAGGCACCGAGCTCACCGCCTATCGGGGCACCAACCCGTACCTCACCTCCGCGTGGGACCCGGACATCCGCCTCTTCCGCGGCGCCGACCAGCAGGCCGGACTCGCCTACCCGCTCGACGGGTGGGGATACTCCGAAGTCGGGGAAGTGGTCGAGGTGGCCGCCGATGGCGAGCTCCCGGGCGATGCCCCACGGGTCGGTGATCGGGTCTGGGGCATCTGGGGCCACCGCGCCGAAGGCATCCTGGCCATGGACGCGCTCCGCGGTCACGTGCTTCCCGCTGGGCTCGACCCCCTCGCCGCCGCGTTCGTCCGCGTCGGCGCCATCGCGCTCAACGGCGTGCTCGCCGCCGACCTCGGCGTCGGCACCACCGTCGTGATCTTCGGCCAGGGCGTGATCGGTCTGCTCGCGACGCGCTTCGCCTCGCTCAACGGGGCCACCGTGATCGCCGTCGACGGCATCCCGTCACGCCGCGAGGCCGCTCTGCAGTGGGGCGCGACGCACGCACTCGAGCCCGGTGACCAGCTGGCGTACACCATCCGGGAGCTCACCGGAGGAGCCGGTGCCGACGTAGCCATCGAGCTGAGCGGCAACTACCACGCGCTCCACGCCGCCATGCGGGCAGTGGGCGCGGACGGCACGGTCGTCGCCTCCGGCTTCTACCAGGGCGACGCGACGCCGCTGCACCTCGGCGAGGAATTCCACCACAACCGCATCCAGCTGATCGCCTCGCAGATCGGTTCCGTGCCGAATCGCCTGCGCGCCCGCTGGGATGTCGGCCGACTGCAGCGCACGGTAGTCGACGCGCTCGCCGACGGCCGCCTCGACGCAGCGCAGCTCGTCACCCACCGTTACGCCATCGAAGATGCGGCAGAGGCGTACGAGCTGCTCGACACCGACCCCTCGGCGGCGCTTCAGATCGTGCTGGAGTTCTGATGAACCAGATCACCGTGCAGGAGCAGCACCTTCCTGGCGCGTCGCTCGAAGAGAAGTTCGAGGCGGCCCTCGCCTGGGGCTTCGACGGCATCGAGCTGCGGAGCAAAGGCGACTTCCACTTCGCGTCGAGGCTTCCGGAGCTCACCCGTGCCCGAGATGCCGGAGTGATCATGCCGACGACATGCGTCGAGATGTCGCACTTCATCGGCGCCTTCGACCGAGGCCTGCGCGAGGACGCGATCGCGCAGCTCACGTCCCAGCTCACGGTCATGGCCGAGATCGGCGGCGTCGGTGTGATGACGCCAGGATCGTACGGGATGTTCTCCCGTCGCCTCCCGCCGTTCGAGCCGCCCCGCTCGCCCGAAGAGGACCACGACATCCTGGTGGACGCGCTCGGCCGGTTGGGCGAGCATGCCGAGAAGGAGGGTGTCGAGCTCTTCCTCGAGCCCCTGAACCGCTACGAGGACTACCTCGTCAACACACTGTCGGCGGCGGCCGCGCTCATCCGCGAAGTCGGGTCGCCGGCCGTGCGGATCGTCGCCGACACCTACCACATGAACATCGAGGAGTCCGACCCGGCAGCTGCCCTCCTGGAGGTCGCACCGCTCATCGGGCACCTGCAGGCCAGCGACTCCAACCGCCTCGAGCCGGGCGCCGGCCACGTCGACTGGGCCCTCTTCGGCGCGACCGTCGCCGCGATCGGCTACGAGCGGTCCATCGCTGTGGAGAGCAGGCTCTCCGGGCCGGCAGACGAGGTCCTTCCCACCGTTCCCCCACTGCTCCGGCGCTACCTGTGACCGGGCTCGAGACCGCCGCCGCCCGGGTTCTCCTGGGCAATTGGCGCGGCAGCTACACCGTTCCGGCAAGCGGGCTCTATCCCCACCAGTGGAGCTGGGACTCGGCCTTCATCGCCATCGGACTGCGCCACCTCTCACCTCGCCGTGCGCAGCTGGAGATGGACACCATCCTCAGCGCCCAGTGGGCCGACGGACGCCTCCCCCAGATCGTGTTCCACTCCGGGCGGGACGACGGATACTCGCCGGGCGCCACGTTCTGGCACAGCGAGACCATCCCAGGCTCCCCCGCCGTACCCACCGCCGGGCTGATCCAGGCCCCCAACCACGCGCTGGCGGTGCTGATGGTCCACCAGGCTGACCCGGCGGAGTCCGAGCATCGCCGCTTCCTCGAGCGCGCGTATCCGCGGTTGGTGCGATGGCATGACTACCTCCGCACCCGGCGTGGCGGCGAAACGGGCCTCGCCCGCATCGTGCACCCCTGGGAGAGCGGCATGGACAACTCGCCTTACTGGGATGCGGCGCTCGCCTCGATCTCGGAAACGTACGACGAGGACATCCCGCGCCCCGACCTCCTTCACGCCGACGCCGGGCACCGCCCCTCGAACACCGAGTACGGCAAATACCTCTACCTGGCCGCGCGCTACCGCGACCACGACTGCGACGACGCCGACGCCGGATACCCGTTCCAGTTCGAGGATCCGGGCTTCAACGCTCTCTGGGCACGCTCGGAGCTGGCATTGTCGGCGATCGCCGAGCTCATCGGAGAGGATGCTGAGCGCCATCTCCACGAATGCGACCGCATAACGGCGGCTCTGGAGAGTCTCTGGTCACCGGAGCTCGGCGCGTACGTGGCCCGCGACGTGCTCACCGGCGAACGTCAGCCGTACCGCACCGTCGCCGGCCTCGTGCCGCTGCTCCTGCCTGAGCTCCTGCACACGAGTGAGCTCATCGCCGAGCTGCGCGGCCCTCACTTCCGCCTCGGCGAGGTCGCGATGGTCCCCAGCCACGACCTCACCGCACCGACCTTCGACCCCGATCGCTACTGGCGTGGGCCATCGTGGTTCAACACCGCCTGGCTCGTCGCCGAAGCGCTCTACGAGCGTGGGCACGACGACGAAGCCCGGGTACTCTCGCGCGACATGGACGAAGCCGCCCTCGAACACGACTTCCCGGAGTACCTCGACCCCTACTCCGCCGAACCCCGCGGAACGACCCGCTTCAGCTGGACCGCAGCGCTGGCGCTCGACCTCGGCAAGCGGATCAACGCGCCGTCCAGCCCCCATCGAACGCCTATGTCGGCCGTCGACTCAATCACGACACCGTAGTCGACGCCCGTCTATGTGATCACGGGGTCAGCGGTCACGTCTGTGACCCGGTTAGGGCGTGTCGACGAAGCTGGCCAGCGCCTGGTCGGGGTCGACGATATAGGTGGACAGCATCCGCCCGGTGTCGGGTCCGAGGTCGAGCGCGTTGTGCGGCGTGCCGGGCGGCATGAGGAAGGGGTCTCCAGCGTGCAGGGTCAGCGAAGGCTGCCCCGCGATCTTCATCTCGACGGTTCCGGCGAGGATGTAGCCGACCTCCTCGCCCGGATGCGTGTGCCAGCCCGACTCCACGCCTACAGGGATTTCGGTGAGCACCTGGACGATGTCGCGGCCCGGTATCGAGGAGTGCTTGTTCTGGAGCTCGGTGCGCTTGAGCCGGCCGGCGAGCGCATCACTCGACGATGTCGCGTGTGGGTCGGCGGGCGTCACGAGGTCACCGCCTTCAGCGCTTTCAGAATGAGGTCGGCGACGGGCTGGGGCTGGGAGATCATGATGACGTGCGAGCCCTCGAGCTCAACGATTTCGGCACCGGCCCGCTGCGCCATCGAGAGGATCACATCCGACCCGGCCGCTTTGTCGCCCCGGGCGACTACGGCCCACGACGGCAGGGTTTTCCATGCGGCGGCGCTCGACCGCTCGTCGAACGCCGCGGCTGCCACAGGCCGCTGCGTGGCACCGTAGACGTTTGCCTGATCCTCCGACAGGTCTCCGGCGAACACTCGGTGGAATTGCGCCGGATCCACGTAGAGCTCGATCGCCGTCTCGCCTCCGACACCGGTCGGGTACGTGCGTTGCAGCAGGGCCGGAGCCAGGGCGCTGTCCCTCGACGTGCCCTCCACCTCACTGAGGGCCTCATTGACTTCGGGCGAGAATCCCGAGACGAACACCAGCCCGACGACGTTGCTGCTTGCGGCGGCGGCGTTGCTGATCAGAGCACCACCGTAGGAGTGACCGACGGCCAGGACGGGCCCGTCGATCTGCGAGAAGACCGAGGCGATGTACGCCGAGTCACTGGCGAGGCCCCGCAGCGGCACCGCGGGGCCGAGTACCGGAACACCGGCTTTCAGAAGGATGTCGGCGACGTCGGCCCAGCTGCCTGCGTCGGCGAAAGCACCGTGCACGAGCACGACGGTGGGTGTTCTTGCAGTGTTGTCGGTCATGATTCTTTCCCTTGCGTACGGTCAGCGGGTGAGGAAGGCGAGCAGGCCGTTGTTGGACTTCTGCTTATGCGTCGCCGTCCCGTCAGACGTCGACGGTGCAGCGTTCGCCGGGCAGGAGTTCGGTGAACTCCGCCCGGATGTCTCGGGTGATCGATCTGACGAGTCCCAGCGTCAGCTTCAGGCCGTCGTCCGACAAGACACCGGTGTGCACGGGAACCACCCATTTCGGACGCACCAGCTGCAGATACTTCTCGACCTCCGAGATCCGCAACCACGGCGCGGAGATGGGCAGCATCAGCAGGTTCACGTCACCTCCCGGCGGCGAGAACGAGTCGCCCGGGTAGAAGAGTTCGTCGTTGATGCGCACCGCGAGATTCTCGGGGCGGGGGGCTTTCTCCAGGATTTCGGCGTGGGCGCCGGTGGTGAACTCGAAACGCAGCGAGCCGACCGTGTCGCAACAGTCCGCGTCGACCACCGTCACGGTCGGGCCGAGCGTCTCGGCGACAGCGGCGGTCGAGAAGATCCGGCGCGAGGAGTCCTCAGTGATCAACCGGGTGAGCACCTCTCGATCGAAGTGGTCAGGATGCACGTGGGTGACCACCACCGCCTGCGGCGACAACGACGGCAGTCGTGGCGTGAAGGTGCCTGGGTCGACGAGCACCCGGTCGTCACCCGAGCTCACCAAGAAGCACGAGTGCCCCCAGAATGTGACCTCCATCTGTCCTCCCTTCACCCGTGGACGAACAGCAGGGTCGGTAGGTTGTCATCGGTCATGCGCCACTCCCCTGACATCGTCATGGGCGAAGCAGGCGGTCGCTTCTCGGGCCGCGATGAACGAATCGTAGCCCTGGAACCGAGCGCATGCCTAGCTTCAACCTCGCCCCGATCCTCTCGGGAACGGGCGAACCCAGCGATCAGCTGTTCTTGCGCAGCGCAGACACCTGGAGCCGGGCGGCGACCAGCGTCACAGCGACGATTGCCACTGCGAACGCGCAGAGGCCGACTTGCGGGCTCACGAACGAGGTGGCGATCGCCAGCAGCACCGGCGGAAGGCCCTGTCCCAGGTAGGTGATTGTGAAGAAGATTGCGATCACGCCCGCCGTGGCGGCCGGATCGGCGGTCGTCGCCGCGACTGCCAGCGCAGATTTGAACAACAGGCCAAGCCCGGCGCCGGCGATGCCCGCGCCGATCAGGAAGAGGGTCAGCGACGGGTTGAACAGTCCGACGATGATGATCAGGAACCCGACGGCTGCGGCGCCGGTGCCCAGTCCCAGCATCCAGCTCGGGGAAAGCGCCCCCAGAGCGATCTGCGAGACGGCGGAGACGCCGAGCGCGACGAACGCCGCGAATCCCCAGATGACCGGTGCCGCGACATGCAGCTCGTTCTGCACGATCAATGAGCCGAGGGACAGAAGCACTCCGAACCCGCCGAATGAGCAGAAAGCCACCGCCGACGCCCCGATGAACGCCAGCCGCCGGCCCTCTCGAAGTCGGAATCGCCGCGTCTGCTCCCTGCGGAAGGCCTGGCGGTCAACCGTCTCGGGACTCAGCGACACGGCCACGATTCCCCCCGTCATCGCCACGATGAAGACGAGATACGACGTCGTCAACGGGGCGGTGAACCACTGAGCGATCACCCCGGAGACGAGCGGGCCGAGCGAAAGGCCGCCAAGGAGCGCGATGGATGCGACGGTCGAGGGGAAACGAGACAGCGCGTTGGATGGCCGTGCGGCCCGGTAAAGGTCCGACAGGTACGTCGTGGCGGTGGACGCGACCAGGCCGACCGCTAATCCGGTGAGGAAGCGCCCCACCAAAAGGCCGGGATACGCAGGCCACACCATCATCACGACTGCGACGCCGACGCCGACGGCCAGTGCCGGCACGATGATTGGACGTCGACCGAAACGATCCGACAAGTGTCCGAAGAACACGAGCCCGACTACTGTGCCGACGACCGTGATCGCGAATGCCACGGTGACCAGCGTCGAAGTCAGTCCATCCTGCTCTGCGTAGAGCGGCCAGAGCGGAGTGGGAAGCGTAGCGAACGCCTGCAGGATGACGACCGCGCCGGTCACCAGCCAGAATCCCGTGAGGTGGCGTGCTCGCGAGCGTGCGTGTGGCAGTCCTGGGTTGTCCGCGGCTGCGATTGCCATGGTGAGTTCTCCAATCGGAAGGCGATGTGCTCTTGGCGAGCGTACGACTCCCTGATCCTTCTTGGAGAGAGCCGAACGCGCTACGATCTGCAGAACAGATGGAAGGTGATTCATGGAATTGAGGCAGCTCCGCCACTTTCTGGCACTGGCGGAAGAGCAGAATTTCACCCGCGCAGCCCAGCGCGAACACATCGTTCAATCGGGGCTCTCCAACTCGATCCACTCGCTTGAACGCGAGCTGGAAACCCCTCTGTACGTGCGTGGCAGTCGGCCGATTCGCCTGACTAGCGCGGGATTCGCACTCGAGGGTCCAGCCCGCCGCACGATCAGCAGCGCTGGGTATGCACGCCAGGCGGTGCGCGATTCGCGCGAGGCGATCACCGGCGCCCTGCGTATCGGCGCGATGCAGTCGGCAGAGCACGTCGTGCCCCTGAGCGAGTACGTCGCCCGGTTCACTCGCGACTACCCGGGGATCACCGTCGAGGTCCTGCAACTAGCTGCATTGGATATGTTAGCGATGGTCGAATCGGGCGAACTGGACTGCGCTATCGTTCCGGCGCCGCCCAGCGCCGGGCACCGATTGCGCCTCGTGAAGCTGGGGCGCGAGCCCATGAAACTCGCGGTCGGACCAGCACATCCGTTGGCCGGCGAGAAGAACGTGCGTCTATCTCAGCTCGAACACGAAAGGTTCGTGGAAGTCCCCACGACCTGGACGTCCCGCCTTGTGAACGACGCGGCTTTCGCCGGTCGCGGCATCGTCCGAAACGTCGTATGCGAAACCAACTCGTGGGACCTCGTCCTGCAGCTCGTCGGCGCGGGCGTCGGAGTCGGGATCGTCCCCGGAGGGCTCAGTCATCCCACGATCTCCGAACCCACGCCGTCCGTTCTCCTCATCCCTTTGGTCGACGTCCAGCTCGAGCGCCACCTCCATCTGGCGATTCCTTCTGTCGGCGAACTCGAGCCCGCAGTGACGCGGTTCATCGATGAGGTCTGGCACATCCGCAACGAGCCACGCAGCTAGCACAACGGGTCAGCGACGCGGCCCGGTGCTCTCGCGTACCTTCAGCTCGGGCTCGATGAGGGGGATGGTCTCGGGGGCCTCGCCGCGCAGTGTGCGCAGGACGCTCTCGACGGCTCGGCGGCCGACCTCGGTGAAGTCGAGCCGCACGGTGGTGAGAGCGGGCCGGAAGAACGGCGATTCGTCGCGGTCGTCGAATCCGACGATGCTCACGTCTTCGGGAACGGAGAGGCCGCGCTCGTCGAGGGCCTTCATGATACCGAGGGCCATCGCGTCGTTGATCGCCAGGACAGCCGTGATGGAGCGGTCCGCGGCGATCTCGATGCCGGCGCGGTAGCCGGACTCCGCCGACCAGTCCGGGGACTCGAATTCGAGGGGCGTGACCCGCCCGGCGAGGGCGAGTTCGGTCTGCCAGCCGCGCCGGCGAGCCTCCGAGGCCATCCATCCGACCGGACCGCCGACGAAATGAACGGTCTCGTGGCCGAGGTCGAGCAGGTGCCGGGTGGCCAGCTGAGCACCGAGCGTTTCGTCGACGGACACGGTCGACGGGCCCGCGGGCGATCCCTGTTCGAACCGCACGACCGGCACATCCGAGTCGAGCCGGTGCAGCACCTCCCTGGCCGCGGTCATCGGAGCCAGGACCACGATCGCGTCGACCCCGTCTTCGACGAGTGAGTCGAGGCCTGCCTTGATGCTGGTGCGGTCCACGTCAGCGATGCTCACCAGGCTTGTGGCGTAGCCGCTCCGACGTGCCTCTTCTGCGATACCGAACAGCGCGAGTGCCGGGCCGTGTACCGACAGCGCGTAGCTGAGCACGCCGAGATTCATAGAACGGCTCGTCGCCAGGCTGCGGGCGGCCGAGTTGCGGCGGTAGCGCAACTGCGAGATCGCGTTCTCGACCCGTTCGCGGATCTCGGGGGCGACGTTGGTGTGCCCGTTGACGACGCGTGAGACCGTCTGCTGCGAGACTCCGGCAAGGCGGGCGACGTCGACCATCCGCGCGGCGCGGGGAGCCTCGATCATCGATCGGACCCTCGAACGGCCGACGACTGCGCGGAATGGAAAACCATCCCCCAATTATGGCCGCGACGGGCCGGGCGCCTGCACAGCGCCCGGCCGGCGCGACGGGAATGAGCGGCCGGGCTCAGCGGTTCCCGTAGCGCAGCACTGCCGGGTGCTGCTCGTACGGCCACTCAGCCTCCGGGATCATGTACTCGAGCGTCGTATAGCTGCCGTCCATCGTCGAGGCGAGCGACGGCGGGCCGGGGAACCCGATGACCCGCCAGCCGAGACGGTTGTCATTGCCGCCGTAGACGGGGTCACCGTAGAAGCCCTGTCGGGTGTTCAGCACGAGGAGCGGGAAGAACTCGAGGAAGTCCTCGTTGACCGGCTGGTTCCCGGCCGGCGCTCCCCCACTGCCCTGACCGTCCGAGTCGGTGAAGACGAACTTCGCCGGCTTCTCCTTTCTCGAGATGGTCTCGAGCACCACATCCTGTTGCGCGTCGTCAAGATCGACGAACTGAACGCCGAACGTGTCGTCGGCGATGCCGTCGAGTTCGACGATCCCCTCGCGGTAGAACTTCTGGCGGCTCTCGATACGCTCCTGCCAGGCCTTCTCCTCGAGCCCCTCCATGCGGAGAAATCCGTTGCCGTCGGCTGCGGGGAAGACGAATTGCGTCCCAGCCAGCATCCGGTCGATGAAGCGGACCACGCCTGCCTCCTTCGCTCCCGGATGGTGGTCCGTCGGAATGATGCGCGCAGTGGCCGCCTCGACAGTCACCCATTCGTGCTCCGTGAAGAACAGCGGCCCGTTCGAGTCTCGCGTCGAGATCGGTACGGTGACCCATTCTGCTTGTCCCATTGTTTCGTCTTCTCCTCTGAGGTCGCGGTCGATGTCAGTCGGTCCAGCCGTGGCGGTCCACGGCGATGATGCGGTCGGCGCAACGCCAGGCGTTCGCCATGATCGTCAGCGCCGGGTTGATGCCGGTCGCGGTCGGGAAAAAGCTCGCGTCGAAGACGTACAGGTTCGGCACCTCGTGCGAGCGGCACCACTTGTCGACCACCGAAGTCGCCGGATCGTCGCCCATCCGCGCGGTGCCGAGCTCATGCGAGGTGTTTCCCGTGATCCGCTCCATGTTGACCGGCACGATCTTGGACGCGCCGGCCGCCTCGAGGATCTCGCCGTTCTTCTTGACCTGCCACTTCTCCTGCGCGAAGTCGTTGGCGTGCGGCGTGTGGGTGATCCGAGCGACCGGCAGACCCCACGCATCCTTCACCGTCGGGTCGAGGTCGACGCGGTTGGACTCGACCGGCAGATCGTGGAGCAGGATGCCGATCTTCATGCTGTAGTTGAACAGGTCGCGGTCGGCGTCTTTCGCCGCCTGCCCCCAGGTGGGGCGACCCGGGAAGCTCCAGTTGACCGGGTGGCCGAGCATCGACGGGAAGATCAGGGAGCCGAGGATGTGTCCCCGCGACTCGTCGGTCTCGTAGAAGTCGAACGAGCACAGGTTCATGTAGTGCCCCGACCAGCCGTAGAGCGGGTCGTGCAGTTCTTTGTCGAACAGGCCGACCGAGAACGAATACTGGTGGAACGTCGCGTTCTTGCCGACCTGGCCGCTGCCGTTGCCGAGTCCGTCGGGGAACAGCGCCGACTTGGACATGAGCAGCAAGCGCGGGGTCTCGATGCCGCCACCGCAGACGATGACGGCTTTGGCGTTCTGCACGAACTCGTTGCCGTTCTCGTCCTGGTAGCGCACGCCCGTGGCCTTGCCGGTCTTGTCGACGAGGATCTCACTGACGTAGCAGTCGGAGCGCAAGTCGTACAGGCCGGTGTTGATCGCATCCGGGATGAAGCTGATCAGAGTAGAGGACTTGCCGTCTCCCGGGTCGGGGTACTGCTGCCAGAACCCGTTCTCGCTGAACGGCTTGCGGCCGCGATACGGTTCGGTGACCATGCCCTGGGGCATCGGGAACGTGCTGTGCCCCATCTTGTCCATCGCGGTCGCGAACTTGCGGCCGACCTGGCTGAGCGGCGCCGGCTTGGTCGGGTAGTCACGGGTGCGGCGGCCCTCCCAGCGGTTGGCTCCGCCGAGACCCGAGGTGCCGAACTCCCACTCGACGCGTGTGTAGTACGGCTCGAGGTCGTCGTAGCAGATCGGCCAGTCGACGAGGCTCGCGCCTTCGACGTCACCGTGCAGCGAGCGCAGGCGGAAGTCGTTCACTGTCATGCGGGGAACCATGCCGCCCCAGTGGGTCGTCCCGCCTCCGACGACCTGCGGGGTCGCCGAGAAGTTGGTGATGACGGCCTCTTCGCTGTCGTTCTGACGGTATGTGCGAGGCTTGAGTTTCGGGTCCTGCCAGATGAAGTTGCGGTTGAGGAACTTCAGCTCGTCTCCAGACGCGTGCTCGGGCTTCAGCCACGGGCCGCGCTCGAGGCCGACGACCCGCAGTCCCGCCTCTGTCAGTACCTTGGCGGCGGTCGCCCCGCCGGCCCCGGCGCCGACGATCACGACGTCGACGGGTTCGGGGTTCTTGAGGGTGGTCATTCTCTGTCCTTTCCTTCTGACAAATCTGGGGTTCAGGATGCGCGGGCTACGCCAGCACGCCGGTGCGGCCGAGCCGCGCAATCGGCAGCAGTTCGTCCCACAGCGCACCGGGGATCTCGAGAGCGGAGAGCTCGGCCGTCTGTTCTACACGCTTCGGCTCGGACATGCCCACGATCGTCGACGTGACGCGCTGGTCGCGCAGCGAGAACTGCAGGGCTGCGGCGGCGAGCGGGACCCCGTGCTCTGCACAGAGCGCCTCCATGCGGCGCACGCGCTCGAGCACCTCGTCGCTGACGGGGGCGTAGCAGTAGGTGGGGACCGCATCCGGACCCTTCACGAGCATCCCGCCGCCGAAGGGAGCAGCGTTCACGAAAGCCACACCGCGGGCCTGCGCATCGTCGAGCAGCGGCTCGGCCGACTGGTCGACGAGGGTGAAGCGGTTGTGACTGATGACCGCGTCGAAGGCCTCGGTCGCAAGGTACTGAAGCTCGAGGTCGATCGGACCGCCGGCGACGCCCAGGTAGTCGATGACACCTTGGTCGCGCAGGGCGATCAGCGCCTCGAGGGGGCCGCCGGGCGCAACGCCCTCTTCGAAGGTGATCTTCTCGGGGTCGTGCAGATAGACGAGCGGAAGCGTGTCGAGGCCGAGTCGCTCGAGGCTCTCGTCCACCGAACGCCGCACGCGATCACCGGAGAAGTCGGTCGTTCCGGGAATCGGGTCGACTTTGGTGGCCACGACGACGCCGTCAGGGACTCCCACGTTGTCGCGGATTGCCTGTCCGATGCGCTTTTCGCTGTCGCCGCCGCCGTATTCGTTGGAGGTGTCAATGAAGGTGAACGGTCCTTCGAAGACTCGGCGGATCGTGGCGACGGCCGTCTCCGTGTCGACTTCGTAGCCGTACTGGGCGGGGAAGCTGCCGAGGGCGCTGGTTCCGACGCAGACGTCGGAGACGGTGAGGTCGGTACGCCCGAGTTGTTTGATGGTCATGCGCTTCGCTTTCTATCTGAGGTGAGGGTCGATGGTTCGTGGGATGCCGGAGGGCGGCGCAGTGCTCTGGCGCACGACGAGCTTCGGCAACACCCGGGGCAACGCGTCGGCGTGTCCGCCGCGCATCAGGTGCAGGATGCGGTCGACCGCCAAGCGGCCGACCTCCTCGAAGTCGAGATGCACCGTCGTGAGCCCGGGCCGGTAGTACCGGGATTCGGGGACGTCGTCGAACCCGACGACACTGATGTCTTCCGGCACGCGCACTCCGCACTCGGAGAGAGCTTTGACGACACCCAGCGCCATCTGGTCGTTGGCTACGAACACGGCAGTGATATCCGGGTTGCGGGCGATCTCGCGACCGGCGGCGTAGCCGGAGCGAGTCGACCAGTCGCCCGAGATCACGGGGTTCGTCACCCGCCCGGCCGACGCGAGGGTCGCGGACCAGCCGCGGAGGCGAGCCTCGGTGCCCAGCCAGCCGCGGGGGCCGGCCACCTGCCAGACGGTGGCGTGGCCGAGCTCGAGCAGATGGCGGGTTGCGAGTGCGGCGCCGCCGACCTCATCGGTCGCCACGCTCGTGGTTCCCTCGGGGGCACCCGGCTCGAAGAACACCAGGGGCACGCCCGCTTCGAGCCCGGAGATCGCTTCGAGCGCCGCTTGCACCGGCGCCAGTACGACGATCCCGTCGACCGAGTCCTCGGCCAGATGGTCGAGCGCGGCCTTCATGGCGACTCGGTCGACGTCACCGAGGGTGACCAGGTTGGTCGCGTAGCCGGCGCTGCGCGCCTCGTCGGCGATGCCGCTGAGTGCGACGGACGGGCCGTACTGAGCGAGTCCGAAGCTGACGATCCCGAGGTTCATCGTCTGCCCGTTCGCCAGTGCACGAGCGGCCGGGTTGCGACGGTAACGCAGCTGACGGATCGCCAGCTCGACGCGCTCCCGGATGTCCGGGGCCACGTTGGGGCTGTCGTTTACCACCCGGGAGACGGTCTGCTGGGATACCCCCGCAAGTCGTGCGACATCGATCATCCTGGCACCGCGAGTCGTCGACTGCTTCTCTGTGCTCGAAGGTGCCGACATTCTTCTAGCTCGCTGCCCGTACCGTGCGCCGGCCGAAGTGCGATCTGAAGAACCCGGAGATCCTCTGCACGCCGCCCGCGCTGGAGAGGAAGACCGCGATCACGATGACGGCACCCTTGATCACGAGCTGGGGCTCCGAGGAGATACCCACCAGGTTCATTACATTGATGATCGTGGCGAGCACGAACACACCGATCACGGAACTGATCGGGTCGCCCTTGCCGCCCATGAGGGAGGCGCCGCCGACGACGACCGCGGCGATCGCGTCCAGTTCGTAGCCGACACCGATGAGCGAGCTGCCCTGGCGGAGCTGGGCGGCCGCGATGAGGCCGGCGAGTCCGGCGAGCAGGCCCGACATCGTGTAGGTGATGAGCAGGTTGCGGGCCACCGGCAGGCCGGAGAGACGTGCCGCTTCCGGGTTGCCGCCGATCGCGTAGAGCGAGCGGCCGAAGGTCGTGAACTTCGCCACGAGTGCCGCGAGGATCATCACGACGAGGAAGATCATGACCGGGTTCTGCAGGCCGAGGGTCGTGCCTCGTGAGAACAGGTCGATGAAGGTCTGATCGGTGATCTGGATGAGGCTGGTCGACTGGATGATGTAGCTGAAGCCCTTCACCGCGCTCATCATGGCGAGTGTGGCGATGAACGGCGGGATGCGTAGCCACACCACGAGCAGGCCGTTGACCAGTCCTGCGATCCCGCAGCAGAACAGCGTGAACGCAACTGAGAGCCCTGTGGCCATGCCTGCCTGAAGGGTCAGCGCCACGATCACGGTGGACATCGCCAGAATCGACCCGACCGAGAGGTCGATGCCGCCGGTGAGGATCACGAAGAACTGGCCGATCGCGAGCACTGCTACGATCGACGCGGCCGCGATCACGTTTTCCGCGTTCCTCAACGTGAGGAAGTCGCCCGAGACGTAATAGCCGATCACGATGATGACGACGAGCACCAGCAGAAGGTAGGTCTTCGGCAGGATGCGCTTGACCACACCGCCCCAGGTCGAGCGCGGTTGCGAGGCTGAGGACTGATCGGTGGGCTTCACCGGCTCTTTGAGAGTATTGTTCGACATTTTCTTTCCCGTCAGTGGGTTCAGTCAGTGGGTTTTCGTCTAGGGGTTATGCGAGAAGCTGCAGGATCCGCTGACCCTGCGGGTCGATCTCGTCGTGGTCGAATTCGGCGACCACTCGGCCGCGCGCCATCACGAGGACCCGGTCGCACATCATCGCCTCGGAGATCTCGGAGCTCGCGATGATCACGGTTCCGCCGGAGCGGGCGAAGTCGCGGATGAGCTCGTACATGTCTTCCTTGGCGCCGACATCGACACCACGGGTCGGCTCGTCGCAGATGAGGAGGCGAGAGGAGCGCACCAGCCAGCGGGCGAGGATGCCCTTCTGCTGTGTTCCACCGCTCAGGGTCTTCATCGGCTGATTGACGCTGGAGACCTTCATTCCGAGTTTCGTCACCATGTCTTGCGCCGCGCGCCTCTCGCGCTTGCCGTCGATCACGGCGAGCCGGCTGAACATCGGCATGCTCGCCAGGGTGATGTTGCCGGCGACGCCCATGTCGGGGATGAAGCCCTGCGCCTTGCGGTCCTGCGGCAGCAGGCCGATCCCGCGCCGGATGGCGTCGCGGGGCGAGTTGAACGTGACCGCCTTGTCGTCGATCAGGAGTTGCCCGTCCGTCCTCTTCCGAGCGCCCGCGAGCAGGCTGGCGAGCTCCGACTGGCCGGAGCCGATCAGACCGGCGATGCCGAGCACCTCGCCCTGATACAGATCGAAGTCGATCTCGGCCACCCGGTCGTTCTCGCCGAGGCCGCGCGCGGACAGCAGGATCGTGTCGGTGCGACCCGCTCCGAGGCGGGGGCTGCGTTCGCCACGGAGGGCGGCATCCGCGATCGAGCCCTCGAGACTCTTGCCGACCATCGCTGTCACGACGTCGGCCGGCTTCGTCTCGGCCGTTGTCAGGTCGGCGGCGGTGACGCCGTCGCGTAGCACGGTGACCGCGTCGCAGAGGCTGTAGAGCTCGTCCATTCGGTGCGAGATGTAGAGGAGAGTGACGCCTTCGGCAGCAAGCCGTCGCAGCACGGTGAAGAGGCGCTCGACGTCGGGCAGCGGAAGGGTCGAGGTGGGCTCGTCGAGCAGCAGCACCCGTGCATCCTTGTGCAGCGCCTTGGCGAGTTCCACAGCTTGCTGTTCGGCCACTGAGAAGCTCGAGACCGGCTGACGCACGTCGAGATCGAAGCCGACGCGGGCGAGAGCCTCCCGCGATCTGGCCTGCATTTCAGTCCAATTGACGACGCTTCCCTTGTTCGGCAGCGTTCCGAGGAAGATGTTCTCGGCCACCGAGAGCGAGGGAACGAGGCTCAGTTCCTGGTAGATCGTGTGGATGCCTGCGGCCTGCGCATCCGTCGGCTCACGGAACTTCATGACCTCGCCACCCAGGCGGATCGTGCCGCCGTCGGGCGTCTCCGCCCCGGAGAGGATCTTGACCAGCGTCGACTTGCCGGCTCCGTTCTGCCCGGCGAGGGCGTGGATGCTCCCCCGCTTGACCGAGAAGCTCACCCCCTTGAGCGCCTGCACACCGAGGTAGCCCTTGGTGATGCCTTCGAGCTGAAGCTCGTCCATTAGTTCCTCTGCACTTCCTCGTGACTTTTGTCGTATCAAAGTGGTGGGGGGGGGCCCCCCGCAGGCAACGGGCGGGGGCCGGCCGGGGGGGTACCCCGGGGGGGGAGTGGGTGGGCGCGCCCCCAGTGGTAGTCGTGGTGTGGTGTGGTTTTGGGGTGTGCGGGGTGTGGTCGG
>NZ_JBHVXB010000005.1:0-47805 GCF_042881905.1 Leifsonia sp. NPDC058248 | reverse complement strand
TCCTAACCGCCCACTTTGTCCCATTCCCCCTCGCTTGTTTATGTTGTGTTAATCGTGGGGGGCGCCCCGCCCCCCCCCCGCCCCGGGCCCCCCCCGACTCCTGGTGGTACCCGCGGGTGCCTAGTCGTTGGCCCGCACGTACGTGTCTTCGGGCTTGTAGTACTCTTTGGCGTTCTCCGGCGTGACGACGGTGGTCTTGATGAAGACCTCCTTGTCAGGGCACGCAGACTTGTCGTTGTTGTAGGCGGCGACGGCCATCTTGACCGCGGCGACACCCTGGTCCCACGGCTGGTTCGAGGCGGTGGCCTGGAGCGGACCGGTCGGGTTGTCGACCATCTCCTTGACGGCGTTCATTCCTCCGTCGTACCCGGCCACGATGACGCCGTCGCCCCAGACGCCGGCCTGCTGGAGACCCTGCTCGATACCGCCCTCCATCACGTCGCTCATGCTGTAGACGAGCTTGAGGTCCGGGTTCGCCGTCGCGACGTCGCGGATCGGGGCGAGCGCCTTGTCGGGCTTCCACTCGCCGTACTTCGTCTCGAGCTTCTTGGTCGTGATGCCCGGGTAGTCCTTCATCACGTTCTCGTAGCCCTTGAGGAACCCGTTGTAACGCAGGTCGCTGATGACGTCGCCGGGGAAGCCGCCGATACCGACGACCTTGATCTCGCCGGTCTCGCCGAATTTCGCGACAGCCTTCTTCGCCGCGACCTCGCCCGCGAGCGAGCCGGTGTAGCCCTGGTCTTCGGCGACGTAGCAGTACATGTCTTTGACCAGCGACGGGTCGAGGTTCGAGTTGACGGTGACGAGGGGAACCTTGGCGTTCTGCAGGGCGGCGACCGACGCACCGACGCCGATCGGGTCGTTCGGGTTCATGATCACGACGTCGACGTTCTTTGTGATGAGCGTCTGCACATCGGCGTTCTGCCGGACGGTGTCGCCGTTCGCGTCGAGGAGCTGGATGATCGCACCCAGCTTCTTGGCTTCGGACTGGCCGCCCTCGACGAGGGTCTTCCACCAGTCGCTGCCGCTGATGCCGCGTTGGCTCCATCCGATGACGAGACCTTTGCCGGACTTCTTGTCTGCGTCGCTCGCAGCGGCGCCGTCGGTTCCGCCGCGCGCGCATCCGGTGAACACGAGCGCTGTCGCCGCCGCGATGACGGCGACCTTGAGGATGGATCGGGTTCTGATCATTTTTCCACTTCCTTGTGAGGTGATCGGTGCTGGGTACAGCCGGTGGTGCTTGTGGTGGCCAGGTCGTGCGGACCGTGCCGGTGCAGCGGTGCTGCGAGCAGAGGCACCCCGGGCCGGGTAGGGCCGGTTGGCCCCGGGGTGCCTCCACATTTGTGGGCTCAGTCGAGCGGAGTGAAGACTCCGCGCTCCTCGAGCAGCTTGATGTTGCGGGCGCGGGTCTCGCGCTCGCGAGCCAGCCAGCCTTCCCCGGGAGGGGCGTCGAGGTACTGGTTCTTCGGGTAGATCGGCTTCTCGTAGATCGCCGCGTACTGCTCGGTGCGCAGATCCTTGAATCCGTTGAAGACGCCGTTCGACTGGCGGTCGCGGCGCAGCGCATCGATGTCGATCGTCGTACTGACGAAAGTGTCGCCCGCGGTGACGCCGGGCGTCTCGGTGATGATCTTGCCGCGCTGATTGACGATCATCGAACGGCCTCCGAAGAGGTCGTTGATGACGCCGTCCGGGCCGAGCTCCGGGCCGAGGTTCGGCGCGACCACGATCGCGTTGTTGAACAGCGCGTGCGCCTTGTTCTGCACCTCCCACATGCCCTGCGAAGTCTGCGGCTCGATGAGGGTCGCGCGGATGATGATCTCCGCGCCGTTCATGGCCAGTCCGCGAGCGATCTCGGGGTATGCGCCCTCGTGGCAGATCACGTAGCCGATGTTGCCGATGTCAGGGGTCTTGGCGACCGGGTAGATGGCGTCCATCACGTTGCCCCCGCCCTTCTTCTGGATCCACTCGTCCCACAGGTCGTGCGGGTTGGTGGTGCCGAGGGTTCCTCCCTCGAAGCCGTCGCTGGTCGCCTTGGCGCGGCGGTAGATCACGTCGCCGTTCGGGTCGATCATGAACGCGCAGTTGAAGTAGCGATCGGGAAAGTCGTCGTCCGCGACGAGGTACAACTCGCCGGCGATGTAGGTGTTCAGTTCACGAGCGGCCTTGCCGAGCTCGTCGGTCTCGGGACCGGGGATGGTGCGGGCGAACTTCTTCTCCGCCTCGCGGTTGCCGGCGGTGAACGCCATGTGCATTCCCTGGATCGCCATCTCGGGGATGACGACCAGCTTGACCGGGTGGCCCTCGGTCGCGGCCACGCCGACCGCCGTCTTCATGAAGCCGATGATGCGCTTGGTGTTCTTCAGCGCGTCTTCCGGCTCGACGATCGGGATCTGCAGCGGCGAGAGCGCTACGACTGTGTACGGCTCAGTCACGTCCAACTCCTTCGTTGATTGGGGTTCGTGATTGGCCATGTTAGCGCACTATCAAAAGTTGTCAAACTCCGATGGTTTGAGGTAGTTCCTGGCCGGTGAGCCTGAGTGAGCGCACTCATGGTTTCCGTATCGAGTCGATCGCGAATTCAGAATCAACGCCTAGAATTGCGGCATGCACGTGGCCGCCGGCGAGATGTTCAGGAGTCGACGCGTCGCGTCGTTCCGAGGCGTCGACCAGGCCCGGCAGGCGCTCACCGACATCTTTCTGCCCGTGGACTTCCCCTCGGCGCGAGCTTCCAACATCATCGACATGAAGCTCAACGCCCTGAAGGTCGGCCGTCTCACGTTCGGCCACATGGGGTTTCAGGATGCGGTGCGTGTTGAAACGGCAGAGGCCGAGAATTACCACATCGACATCCCGACCAGCGGTCGAGCGACAATGCGAGCGGGCCTCGGCTCGCCGATCTACGGAACGCAGCAGACGGCAGGGATCTTCATGCCCGGACGTCCGGTGACGATCGACTGCGGGGAGCGGTTCGCGCAGCTCTCCCTGATGATCCCCCGCGCCCAGCTGCAGCTCGAAGTGGAGAACCTGCTCGGCGACAGCCTCGCTCGTCCACTCGAATTCAGCGCCGAAATGGATCTCACCTCGCCGGGAGCGCAGTTGATGATGCACGCCGTGCGGATCATCGACGAGGCTTCGGAGCTGGAGGGCGGACCACTTGCGCACCCATTGGCGATGCAGCGGTTAGAACAGGTTCTGATGCACAACCTGCTTTTCGCGCAGCCGCACAACCACTCGGCCGCGCTGACGCGCCCGTCGCCGGCCGCCGGGGTGCGGCCCATCGCGCGCGCGGTCGAGCTCTTGCTCAGCGACCCCGCGCATCCGTGGACCGTGACGGAACTGGCGGCGGCGGTCTCGCTGAGCGTGCGCAGCTTGCAAGACGGCTTCCGCCGGTCCATGGACACGACGCCGATGGCATACCTGCGGCGACTCAGGCTCGAGAAGGTGCATGATGAGCTAGCCGCTGCAGAGTCGGTCTCGGCCACAGTGACCGAGAGTGCGGCGCGCTGGGGTTTCGTGCATCTCGGGAGGTTCGCAGCGGCCTACCGCCGCGAATTCGGTGAACGACCGTCCGACACCATGCGGTCGGCGGCGCGCGCACACCGTTCGAATAACTGATCACAAGAGGACTCGACCTCACTCGTGGTGGAGGACCTCGCTCATTTCGTCCTACGAGGATTGCGACCGCGGACGGCGCCGGATAAGGACCGCGGACCGGAGCAAGCGAGCAAGGCCGCCTCCCGACCATCGCCGTGGGGCCGCTTGTGAAGGCTCGCTTGGATCGACGTTTCCGTCGTCCCGCGGGACAGTCAAGAACTGGACGAAGTCGCAACGCGTGCAGCTGTACAGATGCCGATGTACTGCCAGCCCCACACCGTAGAAGGGATTGGCGACGATTCGTGCGCGCGCGCCGCATCGCGGACACCACGTCGGTCGCTTCGAGATGTTCGACGCATCCATCTGACGTGATGGATCCGATTTGTCGTGTCTCATTTTGCTGCCGCCTTCGGGATGGTTCGACGCCTGCGGTCGCACGGAACCGTGCAGCAGGGTCCCGGTGGCCCTCCCCACCCGAAGGGGAGGGCCACCGGTCATCGTCGGCCCGGGGTCTCGACGATGCTTCAACGCTATGTGTGGCGCAGCAGCACCAGCTATCCGGCGAGCGCGGACGACTGTCCACTGTGCGCGAGGTCATGTCGGGCTTCGGATCTCCCGACCGTCCTGTGGCTCAGCGCAGGTTGTCCCGCAGCGCCGCCCGGGCGCGGATGGCGACGTGGAGGTTGAGCCGGGCATCAGGGTCGGTGAGGTCACGGCCACTCACCTCGCGAATGCGCCCGAGCCGGTACCGCAGAGTGCTCCGGTGGATGATCAGCGCATCCGCCGTGCGATCGTAATTGCCGCCCGAATCCAGGTACACGCCCAGTGTCCGCACCAATTCGGACCGGTGATCCCTGTCGTGGTCGACCAGCGCGCCGAGCCACTCGGACACATAGCGTTCGAGCTGAACGCCGTCACCCGACGAGTCGAGGATGCGGAGGAGGCCGAGGTCGTCGTGGTTCAGCATTCCGTATGCTCGACGCGATTCGGCCCGGATCTGAAGGGCCCGGCTCGCCTCCGCGAAGGAGTGGGCCAGGTCTTCGGCGGTAGCGCTTCCTCCGACACCGATGGTGCCCCGCGTGCTCGCCATCAAGACGCATAACCGCTCGTAGAGATGGGAGAGGTCCTGGCCGTCCACGACTACCGCGAGCATCGCGTCCGGTCGCCGTGAGATCAAGGCCGGCACACGCATGGCAGCGAGCTCGTGGCGTACCGCAGCCCCGATCTCGACGCCGCTCGGCGTCGGGTACTCCCAGGAGACGAGCACAACCCGTTGTGAACCGCTGAGATCGAAATGGAGGGCCTCAGCACGGGCGAGGGCATCCACGATCCCGGCGCCGGCAACGAGGTCGTCTGCGAGGTCGCGACCTAGCCGGGTTTCGACCTCCGCGACGTTACGGTGGTGGGCGAGCTCGACGGCGATCATCGCACTTGCGTATTCGACGGCGAATCGATCATCTTCGCTGCGGGAGTCATCCGGATCGAAGATGCCGATCACACCCAGGGTCTCCCGGTGCGAACGGATGACCGTCGACCGCCATTCGGTGCTCAGCAGCGCCGCAGCCGACACCTGTGCGTCAGGCACAAGCATGCTCGACGGCGACGAGGTGCCACTCACTCCGCTGAAGGCTCGTTCGTTGCCGAAGGAGTCCTGCAGCACGATCGACCGCTGCGTGATTGCGCTCAGCGCCTGAATGATCTGCGCCTCGCCGTTGCCCGTGCCGGCCGCGGCGACGATGGAGTCACGAATGTCCTGGTGGGCGTTCAAGCGCACGATCGTCGCAGCCATCGTGCGGTTCGAGCCCTCCTGCGCTTCGAAGAGCACCCGAAGCTCGCGGGCCTGGCGCCGCTCGCGCTTGATGAGTTCTGCCGTCGCCAGCGCGGCCGCCGTCGGCTCCGCCAGGGCGTGGAGCATGAACATCTCGTTGCTGGACGGTTCGGCGGCAGCCTGAAGTACGAAGGCTCCCCTGACCTTGCCTGTCTCGCGGAAGAACAGCGCGTACCGCCAGACGTCACCGTCCTCCAACACACCGCTCGAGCCCGCCCGCGTCTCCACCAGCAGGTCGAGACGGCGGTTCGCCTTGCCCGAATACCGGACGAGCCGATCGCCCGCGGTGACGTACACAGCGGGAACAGAGCATCCGGTGATCGCCTCGGCCGAAGCTCCTGCGAGACGGAGGGTTTCGCGCGTCGTCGGGTGCGCTGACATCTTCGAGCCCAGCCTGAAGAGGTCGTACAGGTCTGACTGGGATTTAGCATCGAGGTCGACCTGCGCGACACGATCTTGATAGCTCGATGCGCACATCGTGATGGACTCCGCGATTTCAACGCTAGCCCTCATCGATTGAGCCCGGCAGTGGAAGGCCGAGGGTTTCTTTTCGCCCTGCTGGGTCGAAGAACCGGCCACACCGCGGGCGCACACTCGGCCCCAACGAGACGTGATCCGTGGAGCGAGGAGCACACACCATGACGCTGATGGGATTCGACGGGTTCCGCGATGCCGACCGCGCAGTCGAGCAGGCGCTGGGAAGAAATCGGCGAACCCTCGCAGTACCGCTCGAGGCGTACCGGCGCGGCGATCAATACTTCGTCGTGGCAGATGTTCCGGGCGCAGCTCCCGCTGACGTCGACGTGAGTGTCGAGCGCAATGTGGTCACCATCACGGTGCAACGCCGGCCGACATTCGGGCCGGACGACGCAGTTCTCATCGACGAGCGTCCGCGCGGTGAATTCGTCCGCCAGCTCTTCCTCGGCGACAGTCTCGACAGCTCGAAACTCACGGCGGATTTCGGAAACGGTGTACTCACACTGAGCGTCCCGCTCGACGAGTCGAGCAAGCCGCGCCGTGTGGATATTTCTTCAGCGCCGAACAGCCCTGAAAATCGGCAGGCGGTCACCATCGGTTCGAACGCTGCCGAGCCGTCCTCGCCACCGTCCTTGAACGAACCGTGACTGACGAATCGCCACCGGGCGGACGACCCGAGGGCACCACGAAAGGAGACGTCTGATGGCCAAAGCAGTCGGCATCGACCTCGGCACTACGAACTCGGTGATCGCGGTATGGGAGGGGGGAGAGGCGAAAGTCATCCCGAACGCCGAGGGCGCTCGCACGACTCCGTCCGTCGTCGCGTTCACCGACACCGGTGAGCGACTCGTCGGGCAGCTCGCCCGACGCCAGGCGATCCTGAACCCCAAGGGCACCATCTCGTCGGCCAAGCGCTTCATCGGGCGCAACTTCGACGAGGTCGGCGAAGAGGCGAAAGCGGTCGGATTCGACATCGCGCCCGGTCCGAACGGGGAAGCTAGGTTCACCGTCCGCGGAAAGCTGTATGCGCCCGAGGAGATCAGCGCGCTGGTACTACGCAAACTCGTCGATGACGCCGGCAAGTTCCTCGGCGAGAAGGTCACCGAGGCGGTCATCACCGTCCCGGCGTATTTCAACGACGCTCAGCGTACGGCGACGAAGGATGCCGGCCGCATTGCCGGCCTCGAGGTTCTGCGCATTATCAACGAGCCGACGGCGGCGGCACTCGCGTACGGGTTGGACAAGAAGGAGCACGAGACCGTCCTGGTCTTCGACCTCGGTGGGGGCACCTTCGATGTAAGTCTGCTCGACGTGGGCGACGGCGTCGTCGAGGTGCGCTCGACCGCGGGCGACACCCACCTCGGCGGCGACGACTTCGACCGACGCATCGTCGACTACCTCGCCGATGAGTTTCAGAAAGAGAACGGCATCGACCTTCGGAACGACCCCCAGGCCCTCCAGCGTCTGTTCGAGGCGGCCGAGAAGGCCAAAGTCGAGCTCAGCACCGTGAGCCAGACCCAGGTCAGCCTGCCGTTCATCACAGCGGATGCCGCCGGTCCGAAGCACCTGACGACCACCCTCAAGCGTGCCACCTTCGAGAACATCACGGCCGACCTCGTCGAGCGTTGCCTCGGCCCGGTCCGGCAGGCGATGGAGGACGCGAAGGTCTCCGAGAATGACATCGACGAGGTCATCCTGGTCGGCGGTTCGACGAGGATCCCGGCCGTGCAGAACCTCGTCAAACGACTCACCGGGGGCAAGGACCCGAACATGACCGTCAACCCGGATGAGGTGGTCGCCATCGGCGCGGCCATCCAGGCGGGCGTCTTGAAGGGGGAAGTCAGCGACGTTCTCTTGCTCGACGTGACCCCGCTCTCGCTGGGCGTCGAGACGCGCGGTGGCGTGATGACGAAGATCATCGAACGCAACACCACCATTCCGGCGCGCCGGAGCGAAGTGTTCTCCACCGCTCAGGACAACCAGGACTCCGTCGAGATCGTGGTGCTGCAGGGCGAGCGCGAGAGAGCCGCCGACAACCGCGTCCTGGGCCGATTCACCCTGACCGGTATCCGGCCGGCGCCGCGTGGCGAGCCGCAGGTCGAGGTCACGTTCGACATCGATGCGAACGGGATCCTCAATGTGAACGCGCGCGACAAGGACACCGGTGCCGAGCAGGGAATCACGATCAGCGGTACCACGAATCTCGATCAGACCGAGATCGAGCGCATGGTGCAAGAAGCCGAGCAGCACCGCACCGAAGACCAGCGTCTGCGCGAAGACATCGACGCCCGCAACGAGCTGGACGCTGCAGCATACCGGGTCGAACGCACCCTGGCGGAGCACGGCGAATCCGTGCCGCAACATGAGCGCGCCCGCGCCGAGATGCTGATCGGGCAGGCGAGAGACGCCGTCGGGCGAGAGATCCCCGCATCCGAGGCTCGAGAACTGACCAGCGAACTGCAACAAGTGGATGCTGCCCTATCCGTCGCCCGCGCTTCGGACGCGTCGTCATCCGAAGGCGAGGCCGATGCCGACGATTCCGACGATGTCGTCGACGCCGAGTTCGATCGGAACTGAGAGACCGTGACATGGACAACCCGGATGCGCCGAGCACGGATGCCGACGAGGGTCTCGCGTCGAGTGAGCACGTCACTCCACCGGAGGAGCCGCCCCCGGTCCCGCCAGACGACCTGAACCAGCGTCTCGCCGAAGTCGAGGATCGCTGGCATCGAGCGGCCGCCGACCTCGACAACACCCGGAAGCGGACGGCCCGTGAACTGGCGTTGGCCCGCGATGCCGAGCGGGCTCGCGCCGCAACCGTCTTTCTCCCCGTCGTCGACGGGCTCGAGGATGCAGTCACCTATGCCAAAGGGGTGAATGCCGGTCTTGCCGAAGGCATGGAATCCATCCGAGAACAAGCCGTTGCGGCGCTCGAGCGTCTCGGTTACCCCCGCATCGACGAAGTGGGTGTGCCGTTCGACCCACGGATCCACGAGGTTCTCTCGGTGGTCGAACGGGGCGATTTGCCGCCGCGGACGGTTGCGGCCGTCGCGCGGCTCGGGTTCGGGACCCCTGAGCGGCTGCTGCGGCCCGCCGGAGTCGTCGTCACCGCGGCCGAAGAGTGACACCGTGGCAGACGACTACTACCAGCTGCTTGGCGTCTCACGGTCGGCCGACGCCAAGGAGATCCAGCGTGCCTACCGCAAGCTGGCTCGCAAATACCACCCGGACGTGAACAAGTCGGCGGACGCCGAAGACAAGTTCAAGCAGATCAGCGAGGCGTACCACGTACTGGCCGACCCGGAGTCGCGAGCGCAGTACGACCGGTTCGGGCCGGAATTCCGCCAATACGCAGGGGCCGAGAACCAGTACGCCTCGCAAGCCCGCAGGGGCGGAGGCACCCGCACCAGAGCGCGGCCGGGGTCGTCGGGATTCAGTTGGTCGAGCGCTCAGGGGGGCGCCGGTCCAGGCGGCGCTTCCGTCGACTGGGAAGACCTCTTCGGCGACGTCTTCGGCTCGGCGCGCGGCATGGACCATGAGGTCGACCTCGAACTGACCGTCGAGGAGGCTTTCAGCGGCGGTCCCCGAACGATCGTGCTCTCCGGCCCGGACGGTGACCGGCAGACGTTCGACATACAGATCCCGTCCGGCGTTCTCGACGGCCAGCGCATCCGTGTGGCCGGTGGCGGGAGCGCTGGGAGACAGAACGGCGGGGCCGGAGATCTGACCATTACCTTCAGAGTCCGCCCCGACCGCCGCCTGCGACTGGACGGCAAGAACATCGAGATGGACCTGCTGGTCTCTCCCTGGGAGGCCGCGCTCGGTGCGAGCGTTTCGACTCGGGCGCCAGGTGGTCCGATCACGGTGCGGGTTCCGCCCGGCTCATCCAGCGGCCGCAGACTGCGACTCAAAGGCCAGGGGATGCCACAGCCGGGCGGAAAGCCCGGCGACCTGTTCGCGAAGGTCAAGATCATGGTCCCCCCACACCCCACCGACCGTGAGCGTGAGCTCTTCGAGCAGCTGCAGCGCGAATCCACCTTCACCCCGAGGTCGTCATCATGAGTTCTCCTCTGCTGCCGGTGGTCCCGGTCCGTCTCGACCTCGAGATGGTCGCTGCCGCATCCGGTGTCCATCCCGAGTTGCTTCAACGGTTCGTCGAACTCGGGCTCGTTCCTGCCACCGACGACGGTACGGGTCGGTTGTGGTTCACGCCTGCCGCGCCGGAGCTGGTACGCCGCATCGTTCGATTGCACGCCGACCTTTCGCTCAACTACACCGCCGTCGCCCTCGTCATCGACCTGCTCGCCCGGATCGACGTGCTCGAGAACCGGCGATGGGTGATCCGCTCCGGAAAGGAGACTCCCTCATGGAGATGAACAAGCTGACCCAGAAATCCCAGGAAGCCCTACAGGAAGCGCAGAGCATCGCGAGCCGGAACGGGCAGACGGAGACCGAGAACGAGCACCTGCTGCTCGCCTTGCTCACTCAAGAGAACGGGCTGATTCCGAGACTGCTCGAGGCGGCCGGCGTCGATCTGACCGTTCTGCTCAACGAGGTGCAGCATGCGATCGAGCGCAAACCGAGCACGACCGGCCCGGGTGCGACGCCCGGGCAGGTGTTCCTCTCGAAGGCCCTGGCGGCGGCTCTCGATCGGGCCGAGCGGGAGGCGACACGACTCAAAGACTCCTATGTCTCGGTCGAGCATCTCCTGCTCGCGCTCGCGGACGACCCCTCCGGCAGCGCAGCTGCGCGCCTTCTGCAGAGCAACGGGGTCAACCGGGAGAACTTCCTCAAGGCGCTCACCGCCGTTCGCGGCAACCAGCATGTCAACTCCGCGACACCCGAGCAGACCTACGAGGCGCTCGAGAAGTACGGTCGCGACCTCGTGGCTGACGCGCGCTCGGGCAGGCTCGACCCGGTCATCGGTCGTGACACGGAGATTCGTCGCGTCATCCAGATCCTTTCGCGCAAGACGAAGAACAACCCAGTGCTCATCGGCGAGCCCGGTGTCGGCAAGACGGCCATCGTCGAGGGCCTCGCCCAGCGGATCGTGCGCACCGACGTCCCCGAAGGACTCCGCGACAAGACCATCTTCCAGCTCGACCTCGCCGCCCTCGTCGCAGGCGCCAAATATCGCGGAGAATTCGAGGAGCGGATGAAGGCGGTGCTGGCCGAAGTCACCGCCTCCGATGGACGCATCCTTCTGTTCATCGACGAACTTCACACGCTCGTCGGCGCCGGGGCGACCGAAGGAGCAATGGATGCGGGCAACATGCTGAAGCCCATGCTCGCGCGAGGCGAGCTGCACCTCATCGGCGCGACGACGCTGGACGAATATCGCCAGCACATCGAGAAGGACGCCGCTCTCGAACGTCGCTTCCAGACGGTGATGGTGGATGAGCCCAGCGTCGAAGACGCCATCTCGATCCTCCGCGGCCTGCGCGAACGCCTCGAGGTCTTCCACGGGGTGCGCATCCAGGACAACGCACTCGTAGCGGCAGCGACCCTCTCGCACCGGTACATCACCGACCGGTTCCTGCCGGATAAGGCCATCGACCTCGTCGACGAAGCCTGCGCCCGGCTGCGCACCGAGATCGACTCGATGCCGGCCGAGCTCGACGAGCTGACTCGCCGGGTGACACGGCTCGAGATCGAGGAGGCAGCGCTCGAGAAGGAGAAGGACAAGCCGAGCCGGATCCGACTCGAGGAATTGCGCCGCGAACTCGCCGACCTGCGAGCGGACGCCGACGCAAAACGCGCTCAGTGGGAAGCCGAGCGACAAGCGATCCGCAAGGTGCAGGAGCTGCGCGGCGAACTCGAGAAGGTTCGCCGGGAAGCCGAAGACGCCGAGCGCAGCTACGACCTCAACCGCGCTGCCGAGCTGCGCTACGGCAGGCTCGCCGAACTCGAACGCCAACTGTCGGCCGAAGAGCAGCGACTTCAGTCGAAACAGGGTCAGCAGAGGCTGCTGCGGGAAGTGGTGACCGAGGAGGAGATCGCCGAGATCGTCGCGGCCTGGACGGGCATCCCCGTCGCCCGGCTTCAGGAAGGCGAACGCCAGAAGGTGCTGAAGCTCGATGAGGTCCTTCACGAGCGTGTCGTGGGGCAGGAGGAGGCCGTGCGATTGGTAACCGATGCGATCATTCGCGCCCGCTCGGGCATCCGCGACCCTCGCCGACCGATCGGATCCTTCATCTTCCTGGGGCCCACCGGAGTCGGCAAGACCGAGCTCGCGAAAGCTCTCGCCGGCGCCCTGTTCGACAGCGAGTCCGCGATGATCCGCCTCGACATGAGCGAGTACCAGGAGCGGCACACGGTCAGCAGGCTGGTCGGTGCCCCTCCGGGATACATCGGGTATGACGAGGGCGGCCAGCTCACCGAGGCCGTGCGGCGCCGGCCGTACTGCGTCGTGCTCTTCGACGAGATCGAGAAGGCGCATCCGGACGTTTTCAACACCCTGCTGCAGGTGCTCGACGACGGCCGCATCACCGACAGTCAGGGTCGCACGGTCGACTTCCGCAACACCATCGTCATCATGACCTCCAACATCGGCGCGGAACACCTGCTCACAAGTGCGCGTGACAGTCGCGGAGGCATCCCCGAAGACGTGCGCGACCTGGTGCTCGCCGAGCTGCGCGGCCGCTTCCGCCCGGAGTTCCTCAACCGTGTCGACGACATCATCGTCTTCGCTCCACTCGGGTTGGACCAGATCGAGTCGATCGTCGAACTGTTGATGGACGACCTGCGCCGCCGCCTCGCGGAACGGCAGATAGCCCTCGAATTGACACCCGGGGCACGGCACCTGATCGCCGAGCGCGGCTACGATCCGCTCTACGGCGCCAGGCCTCTGCGCCGGTATATCTCGCACGACATCGAGACCCGCCTCGGCAGGGCGCTTCTGTCCGGAGCCGTGATCGAAGGGTCCACCGTGCGCATCGACGTGAGAGACGACGACCTCGTCGTCGATGTGGTGCATGTGCCCGCCGAGTCGGCTGTGGACGCCGAGGTCGCGGTATGACGACGCCTACGACGACCACGATCATCCGCTGTCCGAATTGCGGGCACAAGAACCGCGCTCCCGTGGCAGCACGCGGGCGGCCACGCTGCGGGAACTGCCACAAGCCGCTTCCGTGGATCGTGAACGCTCTCGACGACAGCTTCGCCGAGATCGCAGAGCAGGCGGACCCGCCGGTGATCGTCGACATGTGGGCGACCTGGTGCGGCCCTTGCCGCATGGTCAGCCCGGTGCTGGAGCGACTGGCCACCGAGAGGGCGGGCGACGTGAAGCTCGTCAAAGTGGATGTCGACCGAGCACCTCGCCTGTCCTCGCGGTTCTCCGTGCAGGCCGTGCCGACGCTGCTGATCATGCACCACGGCAAGGTCGTCGCGCGGCAGGCCGGCGCTGCCCCCGTCGAGGTGTTGCGCCGCTGGTTCGACGACGCGATGGCCAAGGATGCGCGAGACGAGACGACGGCTGACCCAGGCTCAGACCGGGGACGCGATCCATGACCCTCCGCCCGGATCCCCATCTGGCCTACGTTCGCCCAGTAACGCCCCGCACTCCGGGCGTTTGCGAGGATTGCGTGGCCATCGGCACACCCTGGGTGCACCTCCGGATGTGTCTGACGTGCGGCAAAGTCGGGTGTTGCGACGCCTCACCCATGAGGCACGCGCGTGCACACGCTCTGAACGACGGGCATCCCATCGTCCGCTCCGTCGAGCCGGGAGAGACCTGGCGTTGGTGCTATCTCGATGAAGACTACGTCTGATGGGCGGTCGCCAGATGGGGACCCTCCCCGCGGAGACGCCCGACACGCTCGGGGCCTTTCCGCGGCTGACGCCACTGCAGTTGCAGACGCTGAGCGAAGTCGGGACGACCGCTTCCGTCTCTGAGGGACAGGTGCTCGCACGAGCGGGCGAGCCCCTCGGATCCTTCTTCGTCGTGGTCGAGGGCCGGGTGATGGTTCACCAGGGGGATCCCGACTCCCCCCAGAGCGACCAGGAACCCAGCCGCGACGAGCCGGGCAGTGCGGCAGGGCAGATCGAGATCCACGGACCCGGCCGTTTCGTCGGCGACATCGGGTTGCTCGAAGGGCAGCCGTCATTCGCCACGATCGTCGCACTGGACAGCGGTCGCGTGCTCGAGGTGCCGGTCGACGATCTGGAACGGATTGTGACCGGTGACCCATTGCTCGGCGACCTCATCTTGCGCGCGTATCTGATCCGCCGGTCGATGGCGATCGGGTACGGCAGCGGTCTGCGCGTTATCGGATCGCGCTTCTCACCCGACACTCGCCGGCTGCTCGACTTCGCCGCTCGCAACCGTGTACCGCACAGGCTGCTCGACCTGGAACGGGACCCTGTGGCCGAGGCCATCGTGCGGCGGATGGGTCTGGACGTCGCCGACCTCCCCGTTGTCATCGTCGCCGGCTCGCGTATCCTGCGGAATCCGTCCATTGTCGAGGTCTCGCACGCGCTGGGTCTGCGGAAGACCAGGCTCCCGGCGACCAGCGATCTGCTGGTCGTCGGCGCGGGCCCGGCAGGACTCGCTACGACGGTGTACGCCGCCTCCGACGGTCTCTCGGTCGTTCTCTGCGACGCCATTGCGACCGGCGGCCAGGCCGCACGATCGGCCCGGATCGAGAACTACCTCGGATTTCCCTCCGGGATCTCGGGCGCAGAGCTCGCCGAACGCGCAACCCTCCAGGTCGTCAAGTTCGGCGCCACCCTCTTCGCACCCTCCACCGCTCAGGAACTCACCTCTGATGGGGGTGCACTCAACGTCCACTTCTCGGACGGAACGAGCGTCTCCCCGCGCGCGGTCGTGGTCGCATCCGGAATGGAATACAACCGCCTCGCCGCCGAGAATCTCGATCGCTTCGAATACACCAGCGTCTACTACGCCGCCACGATCAACGAGGCGCGGGAGTGCGGCACCGACCCGGTCGTTGTGGTCGGCGGTGGAAACTCGGCCGGGCAGGCCGCCGTCTTCCTGGCCGGAACCGCGTCCCGCGTGCACCTGATCGTGCGTGGCAGGGACCTGACGGCCAGCATGTCGCGGTATCTGATCGTCCAGGTACAGAGTCATCCGCGCATCAGTGTGCACCAGCAGACGGTGGTGGCCCGAGCGAACGGCACGAATCGACTCGAGTCGATCATCGTCGATGATCTGGCATCCGGCGCGCGCGAAGAAATCGCAACCGCGTTCCTCTTCGTCTTCATCGGGGCGACCCCTGCGACAACATGGCTCGGACCGGACATCGAACGCGACGAGCACGGCTACCTCGTTACCGGATCGCACGCGACGTCCTCTGGCTCACGCCGGCAATCACTTGAGACCTCAGTGCCCGGCGTCTTCGCCGTCGGCGACGCCCGCAGTGGGTCGGTGAAGCGCATCTCGGCGGCGGTCGGAGAAGGCGCGAGTGTCGTCAGAATGGTCCACGATCACCTCGAAACCGGCGGCTGCCGACTGTGAGCTCTGAGCCGTCCAACCCGAACGAGGCCGACTTCGTCGGCGAGGGGCGACGAGGGCTCGTAGCGGGCCTCCTCCAATTGTTCGATAAGGCGCGGAGAGACCAGCGACCCGTCTGGGTCTTCGGAAGCCCTTGAATCCTGGAGGGCAGATCGGGATCCATGCGGGGACTCGGGAGAGATGATCACAGCGGTCGAGGGGGTGAGCACGTAGTTCCAGGCCAAACGCTGAGCTGTTGAGAACCGTACAGTCGTCGATCACTCGCCTCGAACGGTCTCGGGTGCCAGCTCGGTGATCGCGTCCACGTCGTCGGGGTGGAGCTGGATCTTCGCGGCGGCGAGATTCTCTTTCAGATGCCGGATGCTCGTGGTGCCGGGGATCGGCAGGGCATTCTTGGTGCGGTGGAGCTGCCAGGCAAGAGCAACCTGCTGCGGTGTGGCGTCATGTTTCGCCGCGATCGGGTCGATGACCGTATGGAACGGTGCCCCCTCTTCGCCACCCGGGACCGCGCCCGGGTGCCAGGGAGAGAACACGATGCCGTTATCCTCGGCGACTGCGCGCACGGCCGCGCCGAGGCGGACGGCGACGTTGTAGTGCACGGTGACCGCCGCGATGTCCGTGATCGCGAGCGCGGCGCGAAGCTGGTCGGCACTGACGTTGGACAGCCCGATGTGCCGAATCAGGCCATCCTGTTTCATGCCGGCCAAAGTCTCGACCGCCTTCTCGAAGGGCGCGTCGGTGAACGTCGGCGTGTGCAGGTAGTACAGGTCGATCCGGTCCAGGGCGAGGCGGCGGATGCTCATATACGCGGCCTGGCGCAGATACAACCTGCTCCCACTCGCGCCCATGTCGCTGTACTCCGGGCCCCCGCGGATGAAGCCACCCTTCGACGCGATCACGAGGCCGGGCGGGTACGGGTACAGCGCTTCCCGGATCAGCTCTTCGTTCGAGTGCGGGCCGTAGACGTCGGCGGTGTCGATGAAGGTCACGCCTTCGGCGACGACTTCGCGCAGGAGCGCGACGGCCCCCTCGTGGTCAGGGTAGTCGCCCCAAACCTTCGGGCCTGTCAGTTGCATGGCCCCGTAACCGATGTTGCCGACCGTCAGGTCGCCGCCGATCGTCACGCTCGGCAGGCCCTCGTGCAACTGTTCTGTCATGTTGCCTCCCTGCATTCCAGCCTCCACTCAAATCGTCCAGCCCGCAATCCGAAGAAAGGGCCGCCCCACGTTTCCGTCGAACCGGCCCCATTCTTCATTAAACGGCGGGCGGCTCGCAGTCAGCTCAAATCAGGGCGACAAGGAATGCGAGGGCAGCCAGCACAAGCGACACCGGGACCATAACGCGCCGTTCGTACTTGCTCTTGGATGCAAGGTTCGGCAGCACGCTGAGCAATAGATAGGCCGCAATCACCCACATCGCAACCACAGCAATCACGGGGGCCGGGAGGATCGAAGTCAACCCAGCACGTTCTAGAGCAATTAGTGCAAAAGCCGCGTAGACCACGATTGAGACTGCACTTCCGACGCGGTGCTTCGCCGGAAGCACCGCGTTTTGACCGCCCCAGGCGAACCGGCCGAAGGGAAGCCCGATGATGAGCAGCAGCTGCAACACGGCGAGAGCGCCGAGCACTGTACGGAAGGCTAGCGGGATTGCCGGCGTCATGATTCTCTTTCGTGTGCGGTGGCCCGTGAAGGGCTGGTGACCAGTCTCTCGGTTCGCTTGCGGTTCCCCCCTGATCGTCGCCGTCGACATGTCTACCGGCTTCCGTGGGTGCTATCGACCCCCAGAACGAGCCTGGTGCGCGGTCTGTGCGCACCACAAGGAGCTGGAGCTCTTCACCGAGTGGTGAAGCGGTTGGCGTGGTGACCCGCTCGTCCAAGCCAGTGCCCGCCACCCCTCGATCCGCCATAATGAAGGCGAGGAGTCGAGATGACCGCGAAGGGGATGCGGTGGTGGCTGCCGCCCGGCATCGAAACGGCATTGCACTACCGGCGTGACTGGCTCTGGCCCGACATCCGCGCGGGCCTCGTCGTCACCGCCCTGCTCATCCCCGCCGGAATGGGCTACGCGCAGGTGGCGGGCCTGCCGCCCGAGACGGGTCTCTATGCCACTATTGTGCCGTTGCTGGCGTACGCGCTGCTCGGACCGAGTCGAATCCTCGTTCTCGGGCCTGACTCCGCGCTCGCTCCCATCATCGCGGCCGCGATCCTGCCGCTCGCCCTCGGCAATGAGGACCTGGCGGTTGCGCTGGCGGGGCTGCTCGCGATAATGGTCGGCGCGGTACTCCTGCTCGGCGGCATCCTTCGACTGGGCTTCGTGACCGACCTGATCTCGAAGCCCATCCGAGTCGGCTACCTCAACGCCGTGGCCGTGCTCGTGATCATCTCGCAGGTACCGAAGCTGCTCGGGTTCTCGATCGACTCCCAGTCGCCCATACGTGAAGTCGTCGCGATCGTCGACGGAATCGCCGCAGGCCGGATCGAGCCCCTCGCCGTCGCATTCGGCGTTGGATCGCTCGTGGTCATCCTCGCGCTCACGTGGGTCAGGTCACCCGTGCCGGGAGTGCTCGTCGTCGTGGTGGTCGCGACCGCGCTGGCCGCGATCCTCGGGCTCTCCGGCGTACTACCCGTGGTCGGCGCCCTCCCGCAGGGACTCCCAGCACCGTCCCTAGGAGGCCTCGAATGGGCGGATTTCGCTGCGCTCGCGCTGCCCGCGGCCGGCATCGCGCTCGTGGCGTTCACCGATAGCGCGGTGCTCTCGCGCACGTTCGCGGCGCGGCGCGGCGAGACCGTGAGCGGCAGCCGGGAGATGGCGGCGATCGGCGGCGCGAACATCGCCGCCGGCCTCTTCGGAGGCTTCCCGATCTCGGCCTCGTCGTCGCGGACCGCGGTCGCCGAACAGGCAGGGTCGCGCACGCAACTCACTGGAGTCGTCGGCGCCGCGCTCATCGTGGTCTTCATCATCCTTGTGCCGGGACTCACTGAGTACCTGCCGACCGCAACCCTCGCCGCGGTGGTGATCGCCGCGGCCGCGAGACTCATCGACGTGCGGGGGTTCATCCGCCTCGTGCGCATGGACCGGGTCGACGCGCTACTCTCGGTCGCCGCCTTCCTCGGCGTCCTCGTGTTCGGTGTGCTCGAGGGCATCGCGGTGACGATCGCGCTCTCGCTCCTGGCGTTCGTGAATCAGGCGTGGCGGCCCTATCGAGCCGAACTCGGGCTCGTGAAGGGTCTGCGCGGTTACCACGACCTCTCCCGCTACCCAGAGGGCGAGCGCATCCCCGGTGTCGTGATTCTGCGGTTCGACGCGCCGCTCTTCTTCGCGAACGGTGGCATCTTCGACGACTTCGTGCGGTCGCGGGTGAAGGCGGCCGGTGCCGGCATCCACACCGTCATCCTTGCCGCCGAGCCGATCACCGACATCGACACCACAGCGATCGACAAACTCGTCGACCTCGACGACTACCTCGTGTCCCACGGCATCACCCTGGTCCTCGCCGAGATGAAAGACCCCGTCATCGATGTGCTCCGGGCCTACGGGCTCACGGGGAGGTTCTCCTCCGACCGGTTCGCGCCGACGGTCGGCGCCGCCGTCGACGAGGTGACGGGAACTCTTCGCGGCGACATCGAGGGCACGAAGTGGGACGAGGACGGAGAGCGTTAGCGCCGGGCGGAGTTCCTGAGGCCGCCGGCGGCGGTGCGAGCTACGGGCTCGGAACGTTCCACATAAGCAAGCCCGAGACCATATCGCCGCGCGAGAGCGTATCCTCTTCGTCAACGAGGAGGCATCATGCGCGCCGTAGTGGTCTTCGAGTCGATCTGGGGAAACACCGAGCAGCTGGCTCGCGAGGTCGCGGCCGGAATCGGTGGGGAGCGCACTGAAGTGGTCGACGCCGCGTCGGCGCCCGTCGCGTTGGACTCTGACATCGACCTGCTCGTGGTCGGCGGACCGACCCATGCGTTCTCGATGTCGACAGCGGCGACACGTGAGGCGGCGCGGCAACAAGGCGCCGAGCACATCCCAACCCGTGGCATCCGAGAGTGGATGGAAGCGCTCGCGTCGCCCGGTCGTGCCGTGCCGGTAGCGACATTCGACACGCGCGTCGTCAGCCCACGGCTTCCCGGCTCGGCCGCGAAGAAGGCGATGAAGCGGCTGGTCGCCCTGGGGTTCCGTCCGGTCGCCGAACCTGAGACGTTCGGTGTGCATGGCTACTCGGGGCCCGTTGCTGACGGCGAGCTCGAGCGCGCGCGGCGCTGGGGAACGGAGCTTGTCGGAATCCTGCCTTCCGGCTGAGCTCAGCGGACCCTGAGCCCCACCGGCGCCGAATTGATCCGAGCGTGGACCTTGGCGCTGCTTTCGGCCGACGTGCGCGTCGGCCGGGGCACTTCGAGCCATCGCGGATTGACCGTGTGTGAGACGGAGCTACGGGTGGCTCACGGTGGGCCTACTGCCCGCGGGGGACGACGAGCACTCTGAGAAGAAGACTCGGGAGGCATCATGAGGCGGTGGATCCGCGTGGCTCTTACCGCGCTGACGGCAACAATCGGACTCACAGCGGTCGCTGGAGGTGCGGCTCTTCTGGTGGGCTCATTCGCGCAGGGAGCGTCGGGCGCAATCGTCCCCGACCGTTCCTTCCTCGGCGGCACGCCGTTCGCTTCATACGCCGCGCCTGGCTTGCTTTTGGCCATCGTGGTGGGCGGGACACACATTGTCGCGGCGGTCCTGGTGGGACGCCGCTCCGCGGCGGCGCCGGCTGCGGTCGCGGTCGCCGGCTTCGGGCTGCTCATCTGGATTTTCGTGCAGATGATGTTCATCCCGTTCAGCCTGCTGCAAGCGCTCTATTTCGCTGCCGGCCTTGCTGAGCTCGGCCTGATAATGCTCGCACTTGGACTCGTGGCTCAGGCTCGCACGGTCGCGCGCGCAACCGGCGGCCGCTGACCTGGATACCACGCAGCAATTCCCGGCGCCGCGGACACAACCGCATTATGTCTGCACGGACCAGCGGCCCCTGGTCTGAGCTGCGGCGAGGACAGTGGGCTAGAACTAGTCGTCCACGGCTTCACGAAGAGCCACTGCGTCGGGCTGCGCCCATCGGCTCGACCCGTGGACCTCTTTCGGTGGGTACATCGTGTGGGCAGACGTGCCCGTTGCTGAGGTCAAGCGCCACTCTCGTTCCGTGTGCCCTTACGCGAATCCCTCACAGGTGCGCCACGGGACGGTGGCCGTGGTTGGTTCGGCCGAAAACCGCCCACCACGCGACGCTCAGCTTGCGCCGTGCGTCGACGACCGGTCGACGGGACGATACGGTCGCGCCCCGGTCGGCCTGCGAGCGACGCAGTTCGTTCTCGCGCGCCAGGGTCGCCGCGCGGCGGGAGTCAATTCGGAAGGCGACGAAAGTGTCGTAGTTCATGATCGTTCCTTTCTACAAGCAGAACGGCAGGGTCACGGACTCGCCCGCGCAGTACCCACGGGGGAACTCGAGGCTTGCGACCCCCTCGGTGACGAGGCGCTCAGGGCACAGGTCGTGCGCGCGGGACCGCCAGGTCGGAGATGCGGGCGACCTGTGCGGTCGGCGATGTGACTGTGAGGTGTGCATGCGTCCACCATCCCGTGGCGCGGTACTCGATCCCTCCTCGGCCGGTACTCGTCCGATACTCGCCGACAGCGACGAGCCTTGACGGCCTTCCGGATCGCGCCCACACTGTCCTCATGACCGTGAAGGTACTCGGTCCATTGGATACCGGGACCGAGCACGCCCTGAGCCCACGAGAGCGCGTCGTGCTCTCCGCACTGATCGTGCTGGCGGGTCGCACCGTCGCCACCGGCGAGCTAGCCGAGGCGTACTGGGGGGCGGACCTCCCGCGCACGTGGACGCAGCAAGTCAAGACATCGGTTGCACGAATCCGTGCCGACCTCGGACACGGCGCGGTAATCACCCGAGGCTCGGAATACACCCTCGGCCTCGACGCTGCGACGATCGACGCGTTCGAATTCGAACGCCTGGTCTCCGGCGCCCGCAAGCACGCGATGCACAACGAGAACGACAGGGCGGTGGCCGCGTACCGGCGGGCGCTCGCGATGTGGCGCGGCGCACCGTACCCCGAGCTGGCCGACTGGGAACCGGCTGCCGTCGAGGCCGAGAGGCTGGTCGAGATCCGCCGCAGTATCGAGGAGGAGCTGCTCGAGTCCAGGCTCGCGGAGGGCGAGCACAGCGCCGTCGTCGCCGACGCGGAGCGGCTGGTGCGCGAGTCACCGCTGCGCGAGAACCGCTGGGCGATCCTCGCGATCGCCAACTACCGCGCCGGCCGGCAAGCCGAGGCGCTCTCGAGCATCCGGACTGCGCGGGCGCGACTCGCGGACGACCTCGGCATCGACATCGGTGATCAACTGCGCGCGCTCGAATCGTCGATGCTGCAGCATGATCCGGCGCTGGCGCCGACCAAGCTGCTGCATCGCGTGAGCGACACCTGCCCCTACCGCGGCCTCCAGCCCTTCTCGCCAGCCGACACGGAGGACTTCTTCGGACGAGATGCCGACATCGATGCCATGCGCGAACGCGTGCGCGAGGGATCGCTCACCGTCGTCGTAGGCGCCTCCGGATCGGGCAAGTCCTCGCTCGTGCTGGCCGGGGTGCTGCCGCGCATCGCCGACGGACGACGCATCGCGGTGATCAGGGTGGGTCGGGATGCCGCGATCGATCTGCGCGCTCTGATCGACCTGGGCGGACCCGCCGATATCGTGGTCATCGATCAAGCCGAAGCGATGCTCCAGCTACCCGAGCGCGAACGCGATGAACTGTGCAGGATCGTCGCAGAGGTGCTCGCCGGCGGGTCGACCGTGCTCATGACGCTGCGCAGCGACTTCCTCGACCGCGCAACGGGTCTCCCGCACATAGGCGCTCTGATCGGCCGTGGCGTGTATGCCATCGGACCGCTCGATGCCGACGGTCTGCGTGAGGCGATCGAGCGCCCGGCCGCCCGCGCCGGCCTGCGGCTCGAGCCGGGGCTGGTTGAGTTGATCGTGCGGGATGCCGCTGATCGGCGCACCACCCTCCCCCACGTCTCACACGCCTTGGAGGAGACCTGGGTCCGGCGTGAAGGAGCGACCCTCACGGTGGCCGGGTACGAGGCATCCGGTGGCATCACGGGCGCCATCGCCCAGTCGGCCGAGACGCTGTACCGCTCCCTCGACGCCCGCAACGCCAGCGCGTGCCGCTCGCTCATGCTTCGCCTCGTGCACCGCGGAGCCGATGGCGCGTCCGTGCGACGCACCGCCTTGCTCGCGCCCCTCGTCGCCGACCCGGCGTGGCGTGGGGTTCTCAACCGCCTCGTGGCCGCCCGCCTGCTCACGACCGACGGCGACGAGGTCACGGTCGCTCACGAGGCGCTCGCGACGGCGTGGCCGCGCCTGGACCAATGGCTGGAAGAGGATGCCGAGGGCGCTCGTCTCGTGGCGACGGTCGCCACCGCGGCCGAACTGTGGAACGGTTCGGGTCGGCGGGACGATGACCTCTTGCGCGGTGCCAGGCTGCAGGCAGCGCTGGACTGGCGAGACGGGTCCGAGCCGGATCTCACCACGGTGGAACGGGAGTTCCTCGAGGCGTCCGCTGAACGCGAGCGAGACGAGACTCGCGAACTTGCGGGGCGCGCTGCTCGCGACAAGCGCAACAACCGCCGGCTGCGTTGGGCGATGGCCGGCGTGGGCGTTCTGCTGGTGGCAGCGATATTCGGCGCCGGACTTGCCGGGGTGCGAGGCGGAGAGGCGGAGCGTGCTGCAGAGGACGCTCGCATCGAGGCGCTCGTGGCGACGTCCCTCTCACTGATTGACAACGACCGGGAGACGGCAGCTTTGCTCGCGGCGGAGACGTACCGGCGCTGGCCCGACGATGCGCGGGTGCGCTCCGCGCTCTGGGGGGTCATGACGAGCACGGTCGGCCTCGTCGACACGCACCATGACGAGGGTGCACTCTTCCCCTCGATGGACATGCTCCCAGGCACGGGCACGGCGCTGCACGTCTCGTCCGGCCAGGACCGCACGGATCAGCCCGCCGTCGACGTCGTCGATGTCGCCACGGGCGACGTCCTCCGAACTTTCGATCTCGGTCTCCCTGATACACCGCCGGGCTGGGTCCGCGCCGTCGAGGTGAGTGCTGACGGATCCGTCGCGGCGATCCAATCGCCCGTCTACCCGGATCCCTCGAACACCGATGAGTGCTGCTGGACCCACCTCACGTTCTTGGATCTCACGACCGGTGAGCCGCTGCCCAGCACGGGGCTCGTTCGCTCGCCGATGTCGCCGACCATGACCTTCGACACAGCAGGGCGGACTCTGTACGTCGCGCAACCGGTCACCGCAGACATCATCGCGGTCGACACGACAACGGGCGAGGTGCGCTCGAGCGCTGCGATCTTCGGCGACCATCCGAAAGGGGTCGAAAACTTCTACGGTGTGGCGCTCCTTGACGACCGCCTTGTCGCCGTCGGTGCGGGCGACCATCTCCGCCTGTTCGATCGTGCGACGCTCGAGCCGAACCGAACCATCCCGCTCGAGGGCGACCTATCGAGTATGGATGTCATCGCCGACGGCCAGGGAGGCATCGTGTCGACGGGATGGGACGGCACAGTGCGCGTCCTCCTCGCCACGGGCGAAACCCTCTGGCGACGGTTTCCGGATCCGACGCGAAATTGCTACTCCCTGCACCTCGCAACGGACACGAGCGTGGCGTGCGGGTCATACGAAGGAGTTGCACTCGTCGATCTTGCGACAGGCGAAACGAGGAGTGCACAGGCCGCACTTCAGCTGAATGAATTTCCGACGTTTGAAACGATCGATGACGGATCCCTTCTCGTGGCCGTGAGCGAACCTCCGACCTGGATGCGCTGGCGGATCGACGGCGGTGGCACCGGTTCGGACATCGTCGCGAAGGGGCGCGAACTCGTGGACGGCCCGGAAAAGGGAGGATCGCTCGTCGTCACCCAGCCCGTCGGCGGTGGCGGGCGCATGCAACTGTGGGACCTGGAGCGCGACGCCCCGGTCGGCGAGGAGGAGGATCTGATCGTTCCGCTCGGCTCCGGTGTCGTGGCGAAGTACGCCCACTATGACTCGGAGAATCAGTCGGGCGAGCCGCGGCTGGAGCGCCAATCGACGGGCGAAAAGATTTCGCTTCGTATCCCCGGGTTGCCGAAATCCTTCAACGTCCTGCCCGGCGGATGGGATCCTCCCGCCTTCGCCTGGTGGCCGGACGGCATCGTCGCCTTCGACCCCTCCACGGGCAAGCCTCTGGGGCCCGTCATGACGGTGCCGGACGTTCGGTTCAGTGTCCTCTCGGCGAGCGAGACACCCGACTCGGCACTCGCCGTGGTCACGTGGTCGGCCGACCCGCCTCACTCAGAGACCGGTGTCTTCGATATCTCGACCGGAAAGCTCCTCGTGCGCGGCCTCTATGACCTCGATTCAAGCCAGGCGCTCGACGGCGATCAGTTGATCGGTGTCGCGCCGGACTATGCGCGCCGCTATGACATCCACACGCTCAAGCCGATCTCGGCCCTCGCCCGAGCGATCGGCGGTGGTCAGGCCATGTCAGTCAGCAGCGATGGCCGCACCCTCCTCAACGTCGGCTTCAACAACGCACTCACGCTGTACGACCTGACAGCAGACATTGCGCTAGCCACTCCACTCGACAGCGATGCCCCGGCGGTGCGCCTGCGAGGTGGATACCTCACTGCCGACGGCAAGACCCTGCTCGAGGCGCTCCCCGACGGTATCCGTGTCTGGGACCTGCGCCTGGCTGAGCAGGCGTCACAGGCGTGCGCGCTGGCGGGGCGCGAACTGACGGAGGAGGAGTGGTCGACATACTTCCCCGGCGAGAAGCGCATAGACACGTGCGCCGCGCTCACGTCCTGACCTGAAAATGGCACAACCCGTACACCAACACCTATCCCTCAGGCGTAACACCTCCCGCCGACGCGAAGCCGCGGCGAGGACAGTGGGCTACAAAGCCAGAACTGCAGGACGTCGTCGTCCTAGAAGAGTTCGCATGTTTCCCCTTGTTCGATGTGGAACTCGTGTCTTCGAACTTTCGAAGGTTCCGAAGTGCTCCTGAGCGTACGAACGGCGGCATCCGGTGGGAATGCTGCTTTCGTAGCGACGGCTGGACGTTCCGACTCGCTTCGAGTTCAGCGCCGCGGAGCTCGTAGAGCCCCTGGACATTACGACGATCACGCCCCCAGAATGGTCGCCATGCCGATCCAAGAGGGATTCCGCGACCAGCGCCTGGTCGTCGTGCCGCGTCCCGCCGTGGCGGAGGCCCTACGGCGGCCGGTGACGCGACGCCTTCTCGTCACCGACGTCGGGTACTATCCCGAAGCGCGCGACCACCAGATGAACCGACCGCGCGGCACGGACGAGACGATCGTCATGATCTGCGCGTCAGGCACGGGGTGGGCGAGGATCGGCGAAGACATGCATCGCATCGGGGCGCAGCAGGCTCTCGTGATCCCGCGCGGGACATCGCACTCCTACGGTGCTGATGCAGCGCATCCCTGGACGATCTGGTGGGCGCATGTCACCGGGACTGATGTCTCCGACCTGGTCGAGGGGATGGAAGTCTCTGTCGGCAGACCGACGCTGCCAATCCGCTCGATCGAGCGCGCGGTCGCGCTGCTCGACGAGATCGTGTCGAACCTGGAACGCGACCAGACGCCTCCGCGGATGATGGCAGCGTCCGGCTCGGCCTGGAAACTACTGACCCAGCTCGCCGTCGACCGACTGCTTCCCGGGCCGGAGGACCCGCTACAGCGGGCGATGACTTACCTGAGCGAACGCCTCGACGGCTCGATCAGGGTGCCGGAACTCGCGCGCCTGGTCGGCATCTCGCCGACCCACCTAACGGCGCTATTCCGGCGCGCGACCGGAGGCGGCGTGCTCGCACACCACACGTCGCTCCGCATGGCGCGCGCCCGACAACTGCTCGACACCACCGACGCCACCATTTCGGAGGTCGCGCAGGAGATCGGCTACGACGATCCGTTCTACTTCTCCCGGCACTTCCGCCGATATCACGGAATGAGCCCGTCCAGCTTCCGCAATCGCGACGCCTGAAGGGCGGGTCGCTACTCACTCAACAAACCGCAGCCCCCAGGCCACCCGCCAGGTCTCGTCCGGCTGCAACCAGTGGATGCCCTCCCCCGTGCGCAAGGCGTTTGGCGGCGCCGTCATCGGCTCGACGGCGACAGCGAGCCGATGACCCTCTGCCGACGGGAAGTCCGGTGCCAGGTAGAGCTGCGTCCAGCGATAGTCCGGATCCGCGCTCAACTCGACGCGCTCCCCGCCGGGGGCGCTGAGCGTGTGCACGACACGACCGGTCGCCGCCTCGCGCTCGAAGGTCGCGTGCGCGGGCACCGACGTCACCGGGGTTGGGCCGCGCAGGTCCCACTCCGTTCCGGTGACGTCGAAGCGTTCGCGCGGGATGTGCCTGGCATCCAGCCGGTATGCGTGCGACGCATCCAGGGTTAGCGTCAGCACCTCGGTGGGCGCGTCCCCCACCCGCAGGTATGGATGCGCGCCCAGCGCCACCGGCGCCGGCGCTGGCCCGACATTGGTAACCGCCGTCGTCACGTTGATCCCGGCGTCGTGCAGCCGGTAGGTCACTCCCACGTCGAGGTCGAACGGATACCCGGCCGGGCGGCGGATCGCGGCGGTGAGCTCTACCGCATCCGCCCGGCTATGCCGCACGTCGAACCGGCTGCCCGCGAGCAGCCCGTGGTTGGCGTTGCCGAGCTCCGGCTCACTCACCTCGAGCTCGTGCCGGTGCTCGCCTTGCCACCAGACGGCCCCGTCGACCCGATTTGGCCACGGCGCGAGCATCGCCCCGGACATCCCGGGAAGCCCCGGCGCCAAGTCGGTGGGTTCGACGAGATCCCTCCCCCCGACAGTGAGCCTCCGCAGCGACGCCGCGAGAGGCGAGATGACAGCCTCCACCCGCCTTGTCCTGTCCGCGATTCGGACCAGCGGCGCCGCTTCCAGTGCGCCGGAGCTCATCCTTTCAGGCCGCTGCTGGCGATCCCGGCGAAGAACTGCCGTTGCAGCACGATGAAGACGATAACGAGCGGAAGCGTGCAGACGAGCGCTCCGGCCATCAGAGCCGGGTAGTTCGTGCCGAACTGTCCCTGCATGCTCGCAAGGCCGACGGGCAGCGGCCGGTTGTCGCCGGCCGGAGTGACGATAAGCGGCCAGAGCAGGTCGTTCCAGGAGTACAGCGAGGTCAGCACGGCGAGCGCCGCGAGCATGGGACGCGCCATTGGAAGCATCACGCTCCAGAACACTCGCAGCGTGCCAGCACCGTCGAGCCGTGCGGCCTCTTCGTAGTCCTTCGGCATGGTCACGAACGCCTGCCGCATCAGGAACGTCCCGAACGCGCTGAAGATGCCGGGGATAGCGAGCGCCGGCACTGTGTTCAGCAACCCGAGATTCTTCATGATGTCGAACTGGCCGAGAAGGAATAGCTGGCTTGGAACCATGAGCATCAGGAGGAACAGTGCAAAGAGGACGTTACGGCCGGGGAAGCGAAGGCGGGCGAACGCGTAGCCCGCGAGCGCCGCGACCAGCACCTGGCCTGCCACACGCAGGATGAGGGAGACGGCCGAGACGCCGAACTGCACCCAGAAGGGGACGGAGGCGAAGAACGTCTCGAACCCGGCCAGGGTCGGCGCGGCAGGGAAGAGTGTCGGCGGCAGCGAAGAAACCTCGTTCGACGTTTTGAACGCCGTGAGGATCTGCCAGACGAACGGCACGATCATCAACACGGCGGCGACGATGAGGACCACGTGGATACGCCACTGGCCTCTGCTAGCCGCCGACCGACCGCGTGGCCTACCTGACGTGACCCGCGTGAGCGCTCGGCGCCCCAGCGTGCCTGTTTCCGTCGCCTCAGTCATAGGTCACCCACCTCTTCTGCAGCCGGAATTGAACGACGGTTGCGATCATGATGATGATCAGCAGAACGATCGCGATCGCGGCGCCGTAGCCCTGCTTGAACTGCACAAACGCTGCCTCATAGAACAGGTAGACGATGGTCTTCGAACCATCGATTGCCGTGTTGTTCACGCCGCCGAGCATCACGAAGACGAGGTCGAACATCTGCAGCGCCGAGATTGTGGTCAGGACGGTCACGAAAAACACGCTTGGGCTGAGCAGCGGCAGCGTGATCGAGAAGAACTGTCGGATGCGGCCGGCCCCGTCGAGCGCCGACGCCTCGTAAAGGTCGGGCGGGATGCTCTGCAGCCCGGCCCCGAGAATGATCAGATTGATGCCGAGGCCCATCCAGATGCCTACGACGGCGAACGCATATATGGTGAACCGCGCATCCGCCACCCAGTACTCGCCGGGAATGCCGACAAGAGAGAGCAGGTAGTTGAGGATCCCGAAGTCGCCGTTCAGGATGAACCGCCACACCATCCCGACCGCCACCGGCAGCGTCACAACCGGGAGGAAGAACAGCACGCGGTAGAGCGTGCGTCCCTTGGCTGCTTGCTCGATGAGGGCGGCAAGCACTATGGCGATAGGCACGCCGATCAGGACGAGCACCGTGTACAGCGCGGAGTTGCCGAGTGCGCGCCAAAAGTCCTCGTCGCTCAGCAGTTTGGTGTAGTTGTCGATGCCGGTGAACGTGCCGGCGCCGAACACGGGCACGTTCATGAAGCTCTTCACCAAGGTGGAGAGGAAGGGCCACAGATACAGCGCAGCCAGGCCGATCAGGGCGGGGGCGATCATCGCGATCGCCCACCAGTCGATTCGATTTCTGCGATGCCGGCGCGATGAGGGCGGGGTGGGGCCGGGGCGACTGTCCTGCCGCCCCGGCCGGGTGAGGGTGGTGGTCATTACTTCTCGGCCAACACCTTGTCGATCGCGTCCGCGTACTGCTTGGTCGCGTCGGCGACACTGGTGGTGCCGTCCCAGGCGCCCGTGAGGTACTTGGTCTGGTCGCCCTGCCACTCAGCAGCGTTGCCTTGAACGGGCAGCGGCACCGAGTACTTCTTCGCATCGATGAAGATCTGCAAGTTCTTGAAGTCGGGCATCGCGGCCATCCACTTCTTCTCTCCGCCTTCGTAGGCGGGGAGAACAGCACCGGTTTTGGCCTGGATGTCGGCCGCCTCCTTGCCGCTGGCGAAGAGCAGGAACTTCTTCACCGCGTCCGGGTGCTTGGTGTTGGCGTAGCCGACGTTCTCGATGCCGCTGGTCACGGTCGCTTGCGTCACTCCGGTCGGCATCGGCGCGATGTCGACGTTCGGTGCGATGTCCTTGTTGTTGTACAGCTGAAGAGCCCAGTAGGCGCCGGACATGTACATTCCGATCTTGCCCTGCTCGAACAGCGTCTCGGCCTCCGTGTCAGACAACTGCTTCAACGTCGGCGATGACTTGTCCGCCTGCAGGTCGGTCCAGAACTTGATACCGGCCTGCGCCTCTGGGGAGTCGATCTCGGCGTTCTTGCCGTCCTTGGAGATCACCTGGCCGCCTGCCTGGAGAATCGTGTTGTAGTAACCGCCCTGGTAGTCGATCGGCGCGGCGACGCCCCACACTCCCGCGGCGGGGTCGGTCAGCTTCTTGGCGGTCTCACGGAAGTCGTCCCACGTCCAGTCGGATTTCGGATAAGCGACGCCCGCTTTGTCGAAGATCGCCCTGTTGAACCAGACAGCGTTCGTGTCAACGTCTTTCGGAAGCCCGTAGACCTTGCCATCGCCCTGATCGTAGAGGTCGAGGACGGCCTTCGGGTACTTATTCAGGTCGACTTTCTCCGCCTTGATCTCGCCGGAGATGTCGAGGAGCTGGCCGCCGGACGCGTACGGACGGATGTTCTGCGCGAGCATCCAGAACGCATCCGGCGCTGTGCCGCCTGCCGCTCCGGTCTGCAGGGTCGACCAGTACTCGGGCCAGGGGCGCTCCTCCACCCTGACGGTGATGTTCGGGTTCTCTTTGGTGAACGCGGCGGCGATCTCCTTCATCGCCGGCGTCTGGGTTCCTGCCCAGACGCCGTAGGTGATCGTGACCTTCTCGTTGGAGTCCGCGCTGTTCGGCGTGCCGCCTGAACAGGCGGACAGCAGAGCGGCGACGGCGACGATCGCGGGTGCGACGAGCCATTTCTTGTGCATGGGTTTTCCTTTCTGAGCCCGATCGTCAGTGATCGGCGTTGTGTGATTGCGTCGGGTGGTGCGAGGTGAGGACGGTGGAGGCCCAGTCGACGTGTGCTGTGTCGTCGGAGCGTGGTTCGGTGCGGAGGACGAGCTTGCTTCCGCCACTCAGGTCGAGGTCGAACGGAGTGGCGGGCTGCCCGGAGACCAAGTTGAAGCGAGCGAGCTCGTGCCCGTCGACCTCGACGATTGCGACGGCCGCGGTGCCGGGCGTCTCGTCATCGATGCCCACCACTCCGAGCATCCGCTCGGCCCGTGCGCCCAGATGAATGCTCAGCTCGGAGGGCGAGGAGACGCCTAGTCCCGTGGCATGGTCGTCGCCGGCAATAGACATGCGCTGCCCGTCGCGTGGATTGCCTCCACCGTTGCTTTGGTCCCGCTCGACGGGCCCGCTCTCGTTGGTGAACGACAGCATCGGTAGCGACGACAGCGGCGCGGTGCCAGCCAGGGGTTGGATGACGCGGAGGTGGGAGACGAGAGGGACGCCGCGGCGACCGGTGCGCTCGACCGCGACGATGCCGAGTTCACCCGGTGTGAGTCGGTCGGGAGCTTGGACCGCCCAGCGTCCGTCGGCTTGCTGCGCGGCACGCCAGCGGGGCGGGAGACGCAGAGAGTCCCCCGGCTCGACGTCGAGCACGACACGACCGTGTGCATCGAGCTCGATGACGGCGTCGTCGGTGTTCGGTGTCTCCTCTGGTGTGACGGGTCCTGCGCGGAAAAGCTCGGTCCCTTCCCGCGCGATGACGGCGGCGAAACCGCCGTTCTCAGCAACGGGTATTGTGAGCGAGCCTTCGGCGACGACGCGGGAGTCGACGAGGCCGCGGCCAGCTCCGCCCGGGGCGTCGGTGACCGTCCAGACGTCGAAACGCCCGTCGCCTAGCCGGCCCAGCGGCACCTTTATCGCGCGGGCGCCGCCCGTCGCGATCCCGCCGACGAACCAACGGTCGCCCGAGCGACGCGCGATCACAGCTTCAGTGTCCGGCGTTCCTGAGAGGAGGCGCGTCTCGTCCCAGCTTGGCGCGAGCTCGGCGAGGAAGCGGGCAGCTAGTGGCCGCGCAAGGTAGGTGTCGACGCTGTCGGCGAAGTGTGTGATGCCGCACTCGTACGCGACGCTGAGCCCGAGTTCATGACCGTCGCTGGTGCTGCGGCCCGGCGCGCCGAACGCCACAGGCGTATAGTCCATCGCCCCGACGATGTTCCTCGTGAACGGCTGGATGACGTTGTGCTCGGCGGTCAGCGGGGTGTCGTTGTAGAAAACGTAGTACTCGGACCCACGGATTGCCTCATACCCGATCACCTGCGGCCAGGTGCGCGCCCAGCCCCGTGGGATGACGGAACCGTGAAAGTTCACCATGAGCCCCAGTCGGGCAGTCTCCTGCAGGATGCTGTCGTACCAGCGGTACCGATCCTTCGACTCCGACTCCATGAAGTCGACCTTGATCCCCGCGACGCCCCACGACCGCCAGAGCGCCAGCCGCTCCAGCTTCTCCGGTCCGTCGAGGTCGTGCCAGACCGCCCAGAGGTGCACTTGGATGCCGAACCGGCTCGCGTACGAGACGATTTCCGGGACCCAGGTCTCCTCCCAGCCGCAATCGATCAGCAGGTGCTCCCAGCCCAGGCGGGCCGCAGCATCCACGAAGTGCTTCTGCCGTTCCAACTGCGCGCCGGAGTAGAAGTCGGACCACCACGACCACGCCGCGCGGCCCGGGCGCACCCAACTGGGGTCCCCGACCGACGGATGCTGCGGCGGCGCGAGCTCGTCGACCAGCCGGCTCTCGACCACGTCGGCGAGCGTCCCGAGGATGAAGACACGCCACGGGGTGACGGCGCCGCGCGCGATCTCTGCTGTCGAGTCGGCCGCCTGAAAGGTGAGCGTGCCAGCGCCGGCGTCGAGCGACGCGTGCGATCCGCTGAACCGGCCGTCGATGCCCGCCTCCGTCACCAGGACGTACCCATCGTCCGCGCTCCGAAGCAGCACGGGAAAGCCGTATGCCCCTGACGACAGGAGGGAAACATCCTGCCCGAACCGTGGGGTCTCATACCAGGTCTGGTATGCGAGCATCCACGCCCGGTCGAAGTCGTCGAGCTCTATCGCTGTCGCCTCCGCGTCGCGAGTGCTGAGACCCTGCAGGTCGGGCACGACGTAGCGGAGCGCGAGCCCGTCCTCGGCCAGCCGCACGACGAGCTGCCACTCGAGCCCCGAGGCGGATGCGAAGGTCGCGGTCAGTTCCTCATGGCGCCGCTGCGACCGGATGGTCGACTTGCCCGAAACGGGTGTGAGCTCTTCGACGATCGTGCGAATGGAGGAGCGCACGAAGACGCTGTCCTGGGCGAGGGGGGTCCCGCCGACCGTCACGCCGAGTCGAAGCCGGAGCCGGACGGTGTCGTCCCCGTGTACATTGCCCAGAGCGAGCCGGAGCCCCGTCGGCGTCGGCTCGATCGTCGCCGCGCGTCCATTGGTCGTCAAGCGGGTGATGGGCAGAGTATCAGTGACCACAGTGTCTCCGATTTCGGGAAATAGAGTCGGTTTCGTGCCCGACACTACGATGCGGAAACACGCCACCGCTATGACGGTTCGCAGTCGTGCCCTGGACGTTTCGACAGTCCTGAGACGTTCGACATGATCGCCACGCCGCCCAACATGAGGGCAGGTCACCAACTGGCACGCTCCACAGACTGGATGAACTGCTGAAACTGCTCTCACTCTTTCGCCGCGTCAGCCCCGACGCACGACGGTCGACGATGACGCATCGTCGCGAGGCAGACTCTGCCACAGATCAGTTCGCGCACCGGAGGAGTCAGACATGGGGTCCAGCAGCCTTGGCCTGCACAGGCGGAGGCGCATGACGCGGTGGATCTTGAGCTGGTCACCGTCTCGGCGAGATCCAGATGCGACCCGTATCCGACCATGCCTTGTTTGGCGGTTTATACCCTTTGTTCTCTTTAGGTCCTTAGACCGCGTCGACGTCGCGGCCGGTGAGTCAATTACGCGACGGTGACTTCGAACGACTTTGTAGCGACAACCGCGCCAGCCACGGCAAGGGCGGCGGACTGGCTGCCCGGCCGTCTCGGGTTCATGCCGGACACGATTCGCCGCAGCCCGCCGACGGTTGACCATAACCTGGTAAGGATCCATACCGACGCCGCGCACGACTCGTACCGTCTTTAGGATTCAGTAATGACGGCCGACAGGTTCTTTTCGAGAGCGATCAAACCCGTCATGAGGCGCTCCTGATCCTCCTCAGTCATGTCCCGAACCGTCAACGATTCCAACTCGGTCCACACATTCTCGAGTCCCTGCCGGATGAGCTGGCTGGCCGCCGTCGCTGCGACAAGCGTTGCCCGCCCATCGGTCGGATCCGAGCGACGCTCTACGAGCCCTGCGTTCTCAAGGCGCTGCACGGTCCGGGTCATCGCGGCTGAGTCCGTAGCAAAGATGGAGGCCAACACAGATTGCCGCTGCGCGCCCGAGTCCCACAAGTGCATCAGCAGCAGCTCCTGGCCAGGGTGAAGCCCAAGTCTCTTCAGCAGCTGGCGGGCGACCATCATGTGCATTCGGGTGACTTGGATGAGCGCGTTACTGATCGGCGCGCCCTCGGCCGCTGTTGACGACCGAGCTCGTTCCCACTGCTTCTGATCGATACCCATCAGACAACGCTAGTAGATAAACACCTGCGCCGAACAGCGTCGGAGGGGCTGGAATACGCTGTAACTATCTCAGGTTACCTGTCTCGAACAGTTAATGTTCCAACGCAAATGACAAGAAGGGCACCTTTGCAATGCGAGCAATTCAGATGACCGAGCAGGGCGAACCCGAGGTACTCAAGGAGGTGCAGCTGCCCGATCCGACACCGGGCCCGGGAGAAGTGCTGATCCGAGTCAAAGCAGCAGCCGTCAATTTCTCCGACGTCATGCGGCGACGCGGCGACGTCTACCCCGTACCGACCTCCCTGCCTTTCGTACCAGGGGCTGAGGTTGCGGGAACAGTTGTCGCTGTCGGAGACGGGGTCGAGAGCCCGGTCGTGGGAACAGACGTCTTCGGAACTGTCGGCTCCGACACTTCGGGTGGCTATGCGGAACTCGCGGTCGCTTCCGCGTACAACGTCATTCCCGTTCCCGGCGGCCTCAACCTCGCTACCGCATCGGGCGTCATCGTCTCGGGGCTGGCGGCAACGGTAATCCTTGCCGACCTCGCCAAGCTTCGAGAAGGCGAAACCGTGTTCATCCCGGCGGCCGCGGGTGGCGTCGGCAGCTATGCCGTGCAGATCGCGAAGCAGCTCGGCGCAGGAACCATCATCGCGGGCGCCAGCACCTCCGAGAAGCGGGACATCGCCCTGCAGCTCGGAGCCGATCACGTCGTCGACTACACCACCGCGACGTGGATGGACGACGTTCGAGCCATCACCAACGGGCGCGGCGTTGACGTCGCCCTGGAAATGAGCGGGCCCATCCGGCTCGGCGAGACACTCAGCGTCCTCGCCCCCTTCGGCCGGATTGTTGTCTACGGCTCGGTCAGCGGCTCAGTCAACGGCCTCGACACCAAGGCACTCGAGCAGTTGCTGTACGATCCCGCGCCGAGCCAGTCCTTGATCGGATTCAACCTCGGTACGTGGTTTGCGGAGCGCCCCGGGCAGACAGTCGCGGCTCTTCAGCGGCTTGTTGGTTGGGTGTCCTCCGGTGAAGTGAGCGCGCCGAGCGTACAGGTGCTTCCCCTCTCGGAGGCTGCTCGTGCGCACCGCCTTCTCGAGTCTGGCCGGACCACCGGAAAACTTGTGCTTCAGCCCTAGACCACGGGTTCCCGTCTCGGCAGTCGTCGGGACGGGAACCGCATTCAAACGTCGGGCGCGGTGAGGGTGCTCGGGCTTCACTCGAGAAGAGTCCGTGGCCGACCCACACGCTCATCGCATCGCTCGAAGCGATCTACCTCTCGAGCGTTCGTCATGATCGGCCAGTCCCCGCCAGGCCTCATTCCAGCAGGCGAAGGCAGACCACGACTTCATCGCGCAGGAGAAACTGCTCGAAGAGAACACGGAGCTCACGCGAACGATCCACAAGCTGACGCGCGATTTGCTCGAACGGGTGCCCGGAACCGCCACCACACGCAATCGCTTGACCTCGCTTGACGAGATGCACGATGCCGTTACTCCGTGGCGGATCAGGCCAGAGAAAAGAAGGCCGCAAAGAAAGTCGCCAACGAATACATCGGCAAAACCGGGGTATACGCGGTACGTACCGCAAAGGTAATCACCCGGTGGGAAGACGAATGGGCGGCACTCGTCCGCTCAGAGACGGACACCCCACAGTAGGAAAACAACGGTTCCAGGCGCGCTGTTCTACGTCGGGCTGCGCCCCACACGCTCCCCCGAACGCCGCCTCACGCTTCGCGTTCATCGACGCCCGGGGCCCCTCGCGGCGGGGACCCCAATAGTCAGCAGCGAGTAACGCAAAAATGATGAGGGAGAAGCCGCTTCGCGGGGCTTCTCCCTCATCATTTTTGCGTTACGTCGGGCTGACAGGATTTGAACCTGCGACCCCTTGACCCCCAGTCAAGTGCGCTACCAAGCTGCGCCACAGCCCGAAGTTGCTTCCAGAGTGGAGTCCGAAAGCAACTTGACCATACTAGCGTGTCCGGGCGAGAGCTCGCGCCACAGCCGGCGCACCACCAGCCCGCCCGCCCTACTCGTAGACGAGCTCGCGCACTTCGACGCCGTAGGCGTCGAGCGAGACGGACGACGCGGCGTCCCCGCCCAGCGTCCGCAACGATCCGGCGACCACCGGCGTGACGGTCGCGGGCTCCGGATGCTGCGAGACGAAGAAGACGAAGCGGCGGCCGTCGACGTGCACGAGGGTGTCGGTGAAGACGAGGGGGTCGTCGAGGACGACGTCGCGCTCGACGTCGGCGACGACGGCGAGGGCGTCGTAGAGGCGCCAGGTCTCCTCGGGGTTGACGCGCGGCAGGGCGGAGGCGAAGTACTCGAACGGGTAGGTGGAGAGCACGGCGCGGCCGGAGCCGTGCTGCTGCGAGACGAGGACGGGGCGGTCGTGGGCGTCGACGGCGATGACGGTGCCGGTGGTGACGGTCACGGGCATGTACGAGCGCGAATGCTCGTTCCCGGCGACGGTGAACCGCAGCTCGGCGCCGACATCGAGCGAACCGAACGGCTCGACGAACCGCACGACGACCTCGTCGTCGAGCACCGGCGAGACGAGGCCGTAGGCGGACTCGCGCTGCACGCCGAAGAGTTCCTCGGTGTACGACCACCACGGACCGCGCTGCACGCCGACGTCGCCGACGCAGTAGGAGGCGTAGACGGTGGCGCCGGATGAGGCGAGCGAGCGCAGCTGCAACCAGGTCGGCCCGCACAGCTGCTTGACCGAGGGCAGCAGGTACAGTCCGTAGCCGGCCGGGATGCCGCCGTCTTCCGCCTCGCGCACGACGGCCACGGGCACGTGCGCTTCGTGCGCGGCGACGTACGCCTGCTCCCCCGCCGCGACGATCAGGGCGCGCTCTGCTTCCTGGGTGAAGGGGTAGTCGGCGGCGAGGTGCGACGGAACGACGAGCGCTGCATCCACCGGCGCCCGCGTCACGGAGGCGACGTCGACGGCCGCGAGGTCCGAGGCGAACCGCGCCAGCTCGAGCAGCGGAGGCTTCGGCGCCCCGGTCGAGTCGGTGATGCCGAAATGCATCTCGAAAGGATGGTGCGAGTACGGCCGCTGCGCGACGAGGTCGTCGTAGTCGGTGTTGTTCCAGGCGATCCACCCGGTGGCGCCGGCGAGCAGCGTGTTGTAGAGCAGCTGCCGGTAGTAGGAGGCGGCTCCCGACGGCGACACGAAGTCGCTGGTCACGCCGAACTCCTCCATGATGACGGGTAGCCCGACCATGCCGCACAGCTCGGCCACGTACGCGGCCTTCAGGTGCTGCCGGATCTGGTCGCTCTCCATCCGGTACACGTGCGGCCCGACGAAGTCGGTGAAGGCGGCGAGGTCGACCGACGAGAAGCCGTTGTCGTGCCCGGTGGTCTCGATCCCCCAGGCGCCGTCGCCGACGGACACGGGCTGCGTCCCGCCACCGGCACGAACGGCATCCACCAGCAGCGAAGCCCACGCGGCCACCAGCGGTCGCGGCGCCTCTCCCCCATAGATCGGCACCTCATTGGTGAGCAGCCAGCCAGCCACCGCCGGATGCTCCGCGAAGCGCGCCGTCAGCTCCCGCACGTACCAGGCCTGCCGCCCGACGAACCAGACGTCGCTGTACAGGTCGCGCCCGTCCCGCCACGCCGGGTCCCAGTTCTCCCCCGACATGTGGCCGACGAGGAAGGTCGGCACCGTCGTCATCCCGACCTCGCTGTGAGCATCCAGGAAGTCCTGGAAGTTCTCGACGCACTGCTCGTCGATCGTGTCGGGCGTGGGGTGGAAGTCGGGCCAGTAGAAGAACGAGCGCGTCATGTTCAGGCCGTGGTCGGCGAGGACCTGCAGCTCCTGGCGCACGATCGTGGGGTCGTAGCGCGTCCACATGAGCGGTCCGCCGCTTCGCGACCAGAAGTTGGCGCCCAGCCAGATGGCCGGGGCTCCCTCGACGGCGAGCAGGGGGGAATGGCGTTCCATGATGCCTTTCGAACAGAACGGGAGAAGGTCGGACGGGAAGAGCGCGTACTACTTCACGGCACCCGCCGTCAGTCCGGCGACGAACGACCGCTGCAGCAGCAGGAACGCCACGACGACCGGGATGCTCACCACGAGCGATGCCGCCATGATCTGGTTCCAGTACACATTGGTCTGGGTCGAATACAGCTGCAGACCGACGGCGAGGGTCCTGTTCTCGTCCGTCGTCATCACGGATGCGAACAGCACCTCACCCCAGCTGGTCATGAAGGAGTAGATGGCCACGGCGATCAGGCCCGGCTTGGCGGCGGGCAGCACGACGTGCCACAGGGCGCCCATCGGGCCGCTGCCATCCACCATCGCCGCTTCGTCGAGGTCGCGCGGGATGCCGTCGAAGTACCCGGCGAGCATCCAGATCGAGAACGGCAGGGCGAAGGTCAGGTAGGTGATGACCAGGCCGAACCGCGTGCCGACCAGCTGGATGCCCACCGCCTGGTTGATGTTCACGAAGATCAGGAACAGCGGCAGCAGGAACAGCACGCCCGGGAACATCTGGGTCGACAGGACCGTCGTGCTGAACACCGTGCGGCCGCGGAACCGGTAGCGCGAGATGGCGTACGCGGCGAAGACCGCGATGATCAGCGAGACGATGGTGGCGGAGCCGGCGACGATCAGCGAGTTGACGAAGTACGACGCGAGCGGCACGGTCGACCACATGTCGATGTACGGCTGGAAGGTGATGTGCTCGGGCCACCAGGTGAAGGCTCCCTGAACATCCGGAAGCGACTTCACCGACGACGTGATCATCACGTAGACCGGCACGGCGGTGAAGATCGTCAGGATGAACAGAACGACCCAGCGGAACGTCTTGGACGAGGCAGTTTCACGCACGACGCGACCTCCGGTTGATGACCAGCAGGTAGATGCCGGTGACGATGAGCAGGAAGATCAGCAGCAGCACGCTCATCGCGGCGCCGGAGCCGAAGTTCCAGGTGAGGAAGGAGGCGTTGTAGATGTGGAACGAGATGAGGTCGCCGGCCGCGGGCTGGGCGTTGCCGAACAGCACGAACGGTGTGTTGAAGTCGTTGAACGTCCATAAGAACATCACCAGCAGCAGCACCGTATTGACCGGGCGCAGCATCGGCAGCGTAATCGCATGCCAGGTGCGGAACGGCTTGGCTCCGTCGACCGCCGAGGCCTCATAGACCTCCTCGGGGATGCTCTGGAGTCCGGCCATCAGCATGAGGAAGGCGAACGGCCAGAGACGCCAGATCGCGACGATGACGATCGACCAGAAGGCGTTGCCGCCGATCAGCCAGAACGGCTTGTCGCCGGGCAGCCCCAGGTTGTCGTAGAGGAAGTGGTTGACCGCTCCCGTGTCCTTCTGCAGCATGAACTTCCACGCGATGATGCCCGCGTACATCGGCAGCGCGTACGGCACGAGGAACAGGGTGCGGAAGAAGCCGCGGCCGGCGAACTTGCGTTGCAGCGCGACGCCCGCGGACATCCCGATCCCCCAGGAGATGCCGACCACGAGGATCGTGAAGCCGACGGTCACCGTGAACGACTGCAGGAGTCCGGCGCCGATGGAGCTGTTGAAGTCGAGGGCGACAGCGTAGTTCTTGAAACCGACGAAGGGGGCCTCGCTCCAGTTGGCGATGTAGAACTTCGTCAGCTGGAGAAAGCTGATCCAGATGCCGGTGAGCATCGGGATGACGTGGATGAAGATCTCGAAGATGATCGCCGGGGCCAGCAGCACCAGCGGAATCCACCACCCCTTCTTGCGCTTGCGCTTCTGGGGAGGGGTGGTTGTCACCGCGAGTTCGGTGGCGGCCGGGGCGCTGAGGGAGCCTCCGGCAGATGTCGTCGTCGACATGTGGATCCTAAACCTCGGGGATTGTCTGGTGGTGCCGGAGCGGCTCGCGGGCGGGTGTCGCGTCGTGAGCCGCTCCGACCGGCGGATGCGCTGGCTACGCTATCCGATCGACTGCTTCACCTGGTCTTGCGCCGTCTGCAGCGCGGCCTTGATGTCGCTGTCGCTGACCGTCCCTCCCGTGGCGATCTTGGCGAACATGTCGTTCATCGCCTTGCCGACGGTGTTCTCGAACTGGTCTTCGGCCGGAACCAGCGGAAGCGGCTTGGACATGGTGTTGTAGATCTTCTGGAAGGTCGCAGCCTCTTCAGCGTTGTCGGTGAAGTTGGCCTTCGCCCCGTTGAGCACCGGAAGGGAGGCGTACGGCTTGCCCAGCGTGGTCTGGGTGGACTCGCTGGTCATGTACTTGACGAACTGCAGCGCCGCATCCTTGTTCTTGGTGTTCTTCATGATCGACAGGTTGATGCCGGCGACGTGGCTGGCGACAGCCGCGCCTCCCTCGGGAGACGGGAACGGAACCACACCGTAGGCGTCGGACTTCATGCCGTTGGCGGCGATCGACGAGTCGGCGTTGTTCTGGTTGAGGATCATCGCGACCTTGCCCTTGGCGAAGTCGTTGACCGCCTGCACGCCGTTGTCGTACTGCGCGTTGCCTGTGCTGACGACCTTGTCGGCCTGCATCAGGTCGAGGTAGCGCTTGATGCCGGACACGACGCCGTCGGACGTGAACGTCGGGTTGCCCTTCGAGTCGAAGAGCTCTGCGTTGTTCTGTGCGGCGTTGATGAACGCGAAGTGCGCGTTCTCGGTGTAGCTGCCGGCCGCCAGAGCGAAGGCGAACTTGCCGCCGGTCGTGAGCTTCTTGGCGACGGTGACGAGCTCTTCCCAGGTCGTGGGCGGCTGGACTCCTGCTGCGGTGAACATCGCCTTGTTGTAGTAGAGGCCGTAAGCCAGACCGTAGAGCGGAACGCTCGTCTTGGTCTTGCCGGGCGCGCCACCCGTGTCGAGAGCCGTCTTGACGAACTTGTCCGCGCCTCCGATGGCCTTCATGTTCGCGTCGTCGAACGGCAGGAACGCGCCGGTCGCCTGCAGCGATGCGGCCCAGGTGTTTCCGATGTTGAGGACGTCCGGACCCTGCCCGCTGGTGACGGCGGTCTGGATGCGCGTCTGGAGGTCGTTCCACCCGATCACCTCGAGCTTGACCTTGATGCCGGTCTGCTTGGTGAAGTCGTCGAGCACCGGGGTGAGGACCTGCTTGTCGTTGTCGAGGCTGGTCCCCTGGTTGCTGGCCCAGTAGGTGATCGTCGATCCGCTGGCGTTCCCGGTGGATCCTCCGGAACCGCTGCACCCTGCTGCGACGAGGCCGATCGCGGCGGCGATGGCACCCGCGAGAATGGCGCGTTTTCTCATAGTGACTCCCTTGTCTCTTGGTCGGTGGCGCAGAACACCACGCGTCGATGCTAACTGAACCGGTTCAGTTGTCAAGGTGATTTCCTACAACGATATCGAGACGATAACTATTCGGTCTAGGTCCGCATGGGGGTCAGCCGCCCCTCCTCCGGCATTTTCGCCGGGCGGGCCTCGGCCAGGCGGCTAGCGGCGCACCGGGACCGGGATGCTCGTGCTGCGCACGACCAGTTCGCTCGCACGCGCACGCGTGTGCTCCGGCGGCAGCCCCCGCAGGTTGTCGAGCAGCAGCTGGGTGCTACGCCGGCCCTGCTCCTCCGGAAACCGCGCCAGCGCCGTGATCGGCCGGGCGCCGAGCCGGCAGAGCAGCGAGTCGTCCCAGCTGGCGAGGGCGACGTCGTCGCGCCCGAGCCGGTCGAGCGCCGTCGAGGCGCCCAAGGCGAGCAGGTCGTTCGACGTGATCACCGCGGTGAGCTCCGGATGCTCGCGCAGCTGCGCGGAGACGATCCGCTCCCCCGCCTCCGAGCTGTAATCGGATTCGACGAACATCGGCCGCATGCCGTGTGTCAGCGCGCACGCCTCGATCGAGGCCCGGCGGTCGTGCTCGTGCTCGAAGTCGAGCGGGCCGGTCACGTGCAGCAGGTCGCGGTGGCCGAGCGAGGCCAGATGCTCGACGAGCAGGGTGGCGTCACCCCGCACGTTGTAGACGAGCACTCGCCCCGGAGCGATCTGCGGCCGGGCGCCGTGCAGCACGAACGCGAGCCCGAGCTTGTCGAGCAGCGCCGGCCGCGGATCGTCGAGGGCGATGTCGAACAGCAGCACGCCATCCACCCGTCCTTCCGCGCTCCAGCGGCGGTAGGTGTCGAGGTCCTGCCCGGGTTTCGTGCCGACCATCCGCAGCAGCAGGGCCTGGTCGGTCTCAGCAAGCGCGCTCTCGACGCCGGCGAGCAGGCTCATGTAGAAGGGCTCGGTGCCCAGCAGGCTCGGGTCGCGGCGGAGGACGATGCCGATCGCATCCGTCCGCGACCGCGACAGCGCGCGAGCGCTCGAACTGGGATGCCAGCCGAGCTCGTCGGCGAGTTCGAGCACGCGTCGGCGGGTCTCGTCGCTCACTCCCGGCTGACCGTTGAGGGCGTACGAGACCGAGGCTTTCGACAGCTGCAGCTGGGCGGCCAGCCCGGCGATGGTCACGCGGTTCACGTCTGGCGCACTCCTTCCCGCTTTCTAACAGTATCCACAGCGCGCCGCGCCGCGTATCAACCACGCATACGGCGCGTGCCGCACCGCGTATCGGCCGCGGGTCGGCGCGCACTGCGCCAAGCGTGCCGGCGGGGCTCCGTGTGCACTACCCGAACGCGCACATCGCCCCGCCGACACGGCGTGCGCCCGTGTACCGCCGGCGCACAATGCAGCCGTCGATCGCGGGGCGCGACGCCCTGAACTCCACCCCGCAGCGGAGTCCGGGTGGAACGGCGACGGGATGCGCGGCGCACCGGGGGGCGCACGCTGCGGCATCCCGCCGCCGGGTCTCTCACTGGGTGGTGGGGGCACCACCCAGCAGCTTGTCGATCTCGTCCTGGGTCAGCGGGTTCCACGGCGACGAGTCCGGGTTGGCGGAGGCGGCCTCGGGGCTGTCGCCCTGCGTCCACCATTTGGCTTCGAACGGCACGCCGTCGAAGAGCACGCGGGTGCCCTTCTCGTACGGCGCCGTTCCGTTCCATGCCGGGTAGGTCCCGGCCGGCACGGTCGGCTGCGGGATGGGCGTCTCGCCCGGCAGCACGGGGCCGACGAGCTGCCACGGGGTCTCCCACGCGTTCAGCACCGGGTTGTCCGGGACATCGCTCTTGGTCCACCATTTCGCCACGTACACGTTGTGGTGCCAGACGACCTTCGTGCCTTTGAGGTACGAGTTCGCCGCATCCCAGACCGCGTACGGCGAGTGGGCGGGATCGTCTTTCACGCTGTCCGTGGAGGCGGGCTCGGCCGTGGTCACGGCCGACTCGCCGAGCGAGATGTGCCCGTCGAAGCCCTTGGCCAGCACCGAAGCGAAGGTGGTCTTGCCCTGGCTCACACCGCTGCAGGAGTCGGAGACGACCGAGGTGTCCACGTAGTTCGACCCGCAGGTCTTGTCCCGGTTCGCCGACCACATGGACATGCGGCCGACACCTTTGGACGTGGCCCAGGCGTTGAAGGCCTTGGCGTCGGCGAGCGAGAACACCTCGGCCTCTTCGTCGTTCTGACCGATCATCGGGGTGGCGCCGATCTTGGCCCACAGGCTCGGATCGCTCAGGTGGGTCTTGTTCAGCTGGTAGAGCACGCCCAGCTGGTGCTGAGCAGCGGACACGGCCTGTTCCGCGGTGACCGCCATCGACTTCTTGGCGTCCTTCGTGGCGCCGAAGTCCATCGTCATCACGTTGACGCCGGCGATGTCGACCTTGGCTTTGAGCATGGCGTCGATCGCATCGGTCGCGTCGGAGATCAGGCCGCTCGGGGCGACCGGCAGGGTGAGCCAGACGGCCAGGCCCTTGCCTGCGTCGCGGCGTTCGTGCTGCAAAGCGGCGATGGCGGATGCCCGGCGGGTGTTCGCAGCAGGGTCGGAGAGTCCGCTGCCCTCGAGGTCGAGGTCGATGGTTCCCACGTCGTAGCGGTCGACCACGGACGCGTATGCCGCCTTGAGAGACGACTCGTCCGTGCATCCGACCGCCAGTTCGTCGTTGCGCTGGCCGCCGAACGACACCGCGACGGTGCCGCCCTGCTGCTGCAACCGCGCGATGCGCCGGTCGAGGTCGAGCGAGCCGCGGGCCTCGTCGAGCGTGTACGCGGTGCCCCAGGTGGGCGTGCAGGGGTTCGACGTCGACGAGACGACGAACGACAGCACGGCATCCTGGGTCTTGGTGGCGCCGAGATTCTCGAAGGCGAACCGCGGGGTGGCGGTGACGTCGACGTAGGAGGCGAACCACGGCTTCACGTCGACGGAGGCTTTCGCGCTCCACCACTGGAAGCCGACCACGCCACCGCCGATCACGACCACAGCCACCAGGAAGGCGCTGATCACGCGCAGCGGAGAGAGGCGACGGCCGCCTTCCCCGTTGCCGCCGGACGGCGCCTGGGCGTCACGAGTCTGGGGAGCCGAGGACTCCCGCTTGCGGCGCGACATCAGGCGGCCTGCTTCTCGGCGAACGCGGAACGGTGGACGGCGTCGGCGTGCGGCAGGTCGCCGCCCGCGTGGCCGTGGTACAGCACCGAACGCCAGTCGATCGTGTCGGCGGCGGGCTGCGGGGCTTCGGCGGCGCGCTTGCGGGTCTTCTCCACGTAGAGCGGCCGGGTCAGGCCGAGCCATACGTCGACGATCGCGTTGCCGACACCGATGTACGAGACGATCGCCCAGACGGCGAGGCTCGCGTTGAAGGCGGCGAACGCGGCGTTGCCCCAGTTCTGAGCGTTGATGTCGCGCCACAGCGTGAACACCGAGAACGCGACGATCAGGAACGGCGTGACCACGTAGAGCAGCGGCGAGGCGGTGCGGTTCTTGACCTTCGGGGTGCGCACGAACGGGATCTTCTTGCCGGTCAGCGACTGCTGGATCGACTTGAGGACACCCGCCAGGTTCACCGGGAGCAGGATCAGGTTGAAGCCGTAGATCCGGAACACGTCGCTCGCCTTGTAGCCGGCGTGGCGCAGGTCGCTGGCCATCGCGATGAAGTACGGGAGGGCGGCGAGCAGCACGACCGGGCTGAGCAGGCGGCCGTCGTACGGGTACGCCAGCAGGAAGATCAGGCCGAAGCTCGCCCACGCGATCGACGCCATGTAGTTGACGCGGAGCAGCAGCTCGGTGCGCGAGACCAGCTCGCCGCGGCGCTTGCGCTCACGGACCTGGCGCCAGAGCTTCGGCAGGATGAGCAGCCCGCCGTTGGCCCAGCGGCGGCGCTGAACGATCAGCGAGCCGAAGTCGGGCGGGGTGGCCGAGTAGCTGAGACGCTCCGGGTAGTTCACGAGGGTCCAGCCGTGGGTGCCGAGGTCGACGCTCGACTCGGTGTCCTCGATGACGGTGCGGTCCTGGATGTACCGGCGCACCTCGAAGCCGCCGACGAACTCGGTCTCGACGATGTCTTCGAGCGCGCGCTTGCGGATCACCGCGTTCGCACCCACCCAGAAGGTGGCGCCGTAGTAGCTCATCCCCTGGTGCAGGATGTGCTGGATGTCGGTGGTCGCTCCGGCGAGGCGCTCGATGCGGGTGCCGGCGCCGCGGAACGACGAGTACGGCGTTTGCGTCACGGCGACGCGGGCGTTGTCGGGCTGCTGCAGGAAGTAGGTCAGGCGCAGGCAGTACTCGCGGAGCAGGATCGAGTCGGCGTCGAGCGTCAGCAGGAAGTCGCTGTCGGGGATCACGATGTCGCCGGGGCGGCGCGAGCTGACCGGGGTGAGGATCGGGCCGTCCGGCGTCTCCTCGACGCGGTATTCGCCGCCCATCAGGCCGATGTAGGCGTTCAGGTTCATCGCCTTGTTCGATTCGTGCGAGAGGGATGCCCACTGCTTGCGTTCGAACACAGCGAGGTCGGCGTCGAACGTCCAGGCCAGCCGGCGGTAGAGCTGTGCGACCCGCTCGGACGACAGGGATGCCCCGTCGGCGACGGCGGCCTCGACCGCTTCGCCGATGAGGGCGAGCTCGTCGGCCAGCGCGCGCAGCACCTGGTCGGCGAAGAACAGGTCGACGTGGTCGCCGACGCTGTGCGCGTCGGCCTGTCCGTGCAGCCATGCGGCGGCCCAGGAGTATTCCGAGGCGAGCTCGAGCGCGGTGTGCGGGGCGACGAAGGTCTCGTCACTGGTCAGCTCGTAGCGCAGCAGATCGTCGGTGAACCGAGTGCGCGGCTCGGCGAGCAGCGCGGTGATGTCGTCCGCCAGCGCGCGGGTGGCGTTCAGCCGCTCGGCGACGGCGGGGTCGGTCGGGTCGGGGTTGTCGTCGAGCAGCAGCACGACCCGCATGGACGGGTACTCCTGCAGGGCGGCGGAGAGGAGGGTCATCCGGACCACGTCGGGCTCCTCCGCGTAGGAGGGAACGAGCACGGTGATCGACGGCTGGTTGGAGGCGAAGTGGCGGTCGAGCTCGGCGCGGGGAACGCGCACGTGCTTCTTGAACCGCTGCAGCGCCCCCTGGCGGGCGACGAGGTACATCAGCGCGGAGAACGTCAGGAACGTGACCACCACGAGGTAGCCGACGGCTTCCATCGTGAAGCGGAAGTTCTGGGTTCCGCTGTCGAGGAACTGACGGATGATCGTCGTCACGAGGTAGATCACCCAGAACAGCACGGTGAGCACGATGGCGACACGGCTGAACGTGATCTTGCGATCGGAGGGTTTCGGATGAACGGTGGGCAGCGGTTCGGTGCGCTTTTCGGCGCCGAGCTGTCGTTTTCGGGCAGGGGTGTATGAACTTGTAGAACTCATGATCGGGTATGTGTCCTCGTTTGAAGAGCCCGCGCTTTCGGGTCGCGCGGTCGGGTAGCTCTCTCTATGTCCACAATAGTGAGGACAGACCGGGGTACAAACCCCCCTTTCTGGGCGATCGTGTCGCGCCGGCTCCGACGCCGTTTTGCGCTATGCATCCGGCCTGTCGCTGCGAAAATCGCCGCGAAACCGAGCCTGAGCAGCACTTTCCGCCCGACTCCGCTTCGGATTCCGCGGCTCCGCAGGCGCCCGCCCCGGATGCACGTCCCGGATGCCCCGCCCGGATGCCCGCGCCCATTTCCGGATGCACGTCCCGGATGCCCGCACGCATGTTCGCTCCTCCGGAGATGTCGCGCCGTACGGCTCGCGTCCTCCGGAGTTGCTCGCGTTTCGGCGGCCCGCACCTGTCTCCTCCGGAGTAACGCGCACCTCCCGTCCGGGCATCCGGAACCCGGCCGGCAGCGCGCAACCGCTGCGCGGACGATCGGCTACTCCGGAGAATCCCCCCGACACTCCGCGCGAATCACCGTAACTCCGGGGAAAAGCGCGGCGCGGCCTCGGAAGCTCCGGAGTTGCCAGCGGGTCACTCCCCACCGGCCAAAGCCCCCTCCCCACCGGCCAAAGCCCCCTCCCCACCGGCCGCAGCCCACTCCCCACCGGCGAGGCCACTCCTGAATTCAGGAGTCTCCGGCCGCACGCGACCGCCGGCTCCTGAATTCAGGCGCCCACGGCCATCCGAGCTCGAAGACTCCTGAATTCAGGAGGCTGGCCGCGTCGCGACCGCGCACGCAGCCTGCATCCGGCGCACGCGGCCAGCATCCGGCCGCGCGGGGCGCCATTCGTGCGAAATGTGGGGGTGAAACGGGGGGTTTAAGCACATTGTGCGAGTAAAGTTGTGGGGCGGGTAGCGGCGGCGCGCCCG
>NZ_JBHVXB010000004.1:302663-344029 GCF_042881905.1 Leifsonia sp. NPDC058248 | reverse complement strand
AACGGGCCGCGGGAGGGGGTGGGACTAACCCCGTTTGCCCCCCCCACCCAGCCCGGACTCGATCGCGGGGACCGTCAGTGGGCGGACCGTCAGCGGGACCGTCAGCGGGCGGCGTCGCGGGCGAGCAGCGGGTGCAGCCGGAACGGGATCAACTCGCCCATGTCGAGAGCGGTCTCCGCCCGTTCGACACCGTCGGCCGCCTGGATGGCGCCCGTGATGCGGAACAGGTCCTCAGCATCCGTGCACACGACGCGCACGAGCAGATCCGACGGTCCGCTGAGCCCGTGCGCCTGCACGATCTCGGGGATGGTCGCCAGGTGCTCCACGATCGACGCCAGCTTCTGCTGCTGCACATGGACCGTCACGAACGCCGCCAGCGGGTACCCGGCGACGTGCGCGCTGATGCGCCGATCGAACGACAGGAACACGCCCGACCGCTCCAGTGCGGTCATCCGGGCCTGCACCGTGTTGCGGCTCAGGCCGAGGCGGTCTGCGAGGGTGACGTTGGTCGCGCGCGGGTCGTCGGTGAGGGCGACGAGGATGCGCCGATCGGTGCTGTCGAGAGTGGGCATAGTGCGAAACCTAGCACCAGGCGACACGGCTGGATAGTGCATCCTGCCCATCCGACACGCTGAGAGTTGTGCTGGCTGACTGGTCAGCGTAGCGTTCCTCCTAATTCCGGCGATGAGGCCGGAAGCCGGTCGCGCGCGCCACAAGCCTGCGGACCGGGCGCGAGAGTGAAGGTTGCGTGAAGCGTGACGATCGACAATCAGCCCGCCGTTCGAAACTCCGACAGCTCCAACCGGATGGACGAGGTCCATCTGGGTGAGCTCCGCCTCGGCGAGATCGACACCGTGCAGCTCCTGACCCCGGCGGGGGATCGGTTGAGCGACGTGCGCTACGACGCCTGGGTCGCCGATATCGGCGATGACCAGCTCCTCTCTCTCTATGAGGACATGGTGGTCATCCGCCGCATCGACACCGAGGCCACCGCCCTGCAGCGTCAGGGCGAGCTGGGGCTGTGGCCCCCGCTGCTCGGCCAGGAGGCCGCACAGATCGGTTCGGGTCGTGCCCTGCGCTCCGACGACTTCGTCTTCTCCAGCTACCGCGAGAACGGTGTCGCGTACTGCCGCGGCGCCGCGCTGCCCGACCTGGTCAAGGTCTGGCGCGGCATCGCCCAGAGCGGCTGGAACCCGTACGACATCAACATGGCCACCCCGCAGGTGATCATCGGCGCCCAGACACTGCACGCCACCGGCTACGCGCTCGGCATCCAGGCCGACGGCACGGATGCGGTGGCGGTCGCGTACTTCGGCGACGGTGCGACCAGCGAGGGCGACGTGAACGAGGCGATGATCTTCGCCGCCACCTACGCCGCCCCGGTCATCTTCTTCTGCCAGAACAACCAGTGGGCCATCTCCGAGCCCGTCGCCCTGCAGGCGCAGCGCCCGATCGCCGAGCGCGCGCCCGGCTTCGGCATCCCGAGCGTCCGTGTCGACGGCAACGACGTGATCGCCGTCATGGCCGTGATGCGGGCGGCGCTCGACCGCGCCCGCAGCGGCGGCGGCCCGACCTTCATCGAGGCCGTGACGTACCGGATGGGCCCGCACACCACCGCGGACGACCCCACCCGGTACCGCGATCCTGCCGAGCTCGACGAGTGGAAGGCGAAGGATCCGATCGCCCGGGTCGAGTCGCTCCTCACCGCGCGCGGCGTGCTCACCGCCGAGCGTGCCGAGGCGGTAGCCGCCGTCGCCGACACGGTCGCCGCCGAGCTCCGGGCCGGGTGCGTCTCGCTTCCCGACCCCGACCCGATGAGCGTCTTCGACAACGTCTACGCCGAGGCCCATACCGGCCTCGCCCGCGAGCGGGACCATTACAGCCGTTACCTCCGCACCTTCGTCGGGGGTGATAGCCGATGACGACACTCACGATGGCCAAGGCGATCAACGCCGGCCTGCGCCGCTCTCTGGCGGGTGACGACCGCGTCGTGCTGATGGGGGAGGACATCGGCACCCTCGGTGGCGTCTACCGCGTGACCGACGGCCTGCAGACCGAGTTCGGGCCCCGTCGGGTGATGGATTCGCCTCTGGCCGAGTCCGGCATCCTGGGCACCGCGGTCGGCATGGCCTACCGCGGCTACCGGCCGGTCGTCGAGATCCAGTTCGACGGGTTCATCTATCCGGCGTTCGACCAGATCGTCAGTCAGGTGGCCCGGATGCGCTACCGCACGGCCGGCGCCGTCAGCATGCCGATCACCATCCGCGTGCCGTTCGCGGGCGGCATCGGCGCGGCCGAGCATCACTCCGACTCGCCCGAGGCCTATTTCGCGCACGCCGCCGGACTCCGGGTCGTCAGCCCGTCGAGCCCCGAGGACGCGTACACCCTCATCCAGCAGGCCATCGCCTCGGACGACCCCGTGCTCTATTTCGAGCCCAAGCGCCGCTACCACGTGAAGGGCGAGGTCGACGAGACCGCGCCGCTGGCCGACGCGCGCCCGATGAGCACGGCCCGGGTCGTCGTCGAGGGCACGGATGTGACGCTCGTGACCTACGGCGGCCTGGTTCAGACCGCGCGCGACGCCGCGATCGCAGCCGCCGACGAGGGGGTCTCGGTCGAGGTGATCGACCTGCGCTCGCTCTCCCCGCTCGACATGGACACCGTCATCGCCTCCGTGCGCAAGACGGGACGCCTGGTCGTGACGCATGAGGCCCCGCTCTCCGGCGGTCTCGGCGCCGAGGTCGCGGCGGCCATCACCGAGCGCTGCTTCTATGACCTGGAGCACGCGCCGGTGCGGATCACCGGCCACGACATCCCGTACCCGGCCGCCAAGCTGGAGGGCGCCCATGTGCCCGACCTCGATCGCATCCTCGATGGGATCGACCGGGCCCTCGACCGTCCCAACTCGCTGACCGGGGTCGAAGACTGATGGCCGCGATCAAAGAGTTCGCGCTGCCCGACCTCGGCGAGGGTCTCACCGAGTCGGAGCTGGTGTCGTGGCATGTCGCCGTCGGCGACACGGTCGTGCTGAACCAGATCATCGCCGAGGTGGAGACCGCCAAGGCCCTGGTCGAGCTTCCCGCACCCTACGCAGGCGTGGTCTCGCGCCTGTTCGTCGAGCCGGGCGTGACCGTCTCGGTGGGGGACCCGATCGTCGCCTTCGAGGTGGCAGGGGCCCCGGATGCTCCGCCGCCAGCGACGACCGCCCCCGCCGCGCGGCCCGAGCCTTCCACGGACGCTGGCGCAGACTCCGCCGCTGGCGCAGACTCGGCCGGTGGCGCAGACTCGGCCGACGCGGACTCCGCCCCCGAGCCGAACCTCGTCGGCTACGGCGCCAAGGCCGACTCCCGCGATCACCCGCGCCGCCGCGCACGCCCCGGACTCACGCCGCCGACGATCACGTCGGCTCCCTCCTCGGCTCCCGCTTCGACGGCTGCGGGGACGACCGCGACCGTGGCGCCGCAGCACTCCGCGACGGCCGGACCGGCCGTCCTCGAGCGCCCGCGCGCCACCCCTCCCGTGCGCAAGCTCGCCCGCGAGCGCGGCATCGACCTCACCGACGTCCTGGGCACGGGCGACGGCGGACTGATCACCCGGCAGGACGTCGAAGCCGTCGTGACCGGCGGGTTCCGTCGCACAGCCACCGCATCCGCCGAGGCTCCCGCGGCCAACCGGCCGGCCGGCCGTCCGTCCCGCGCGCGCGAGACGCGCATCCCGATCAAAGGCGTGCGCAAGTTCACGGCGGAGGCGATGGTGCGCAGCGCCTTCACCGCGCCGCATGCCACGGTGTTCCTCACCGTCGATGTGACGCCCACCATGGAACTGCTCGAACGCCTGCGCGCGCAGCGCGAGTTCGCCGACAGCCGTCCGGGGCTGCTGGCTGTCGTCGCCAAGGCGCTGTGCCTCGCCGTCGCCCGCACCCCCGAGGTGAACGCGCGATGGGACGAGCAGGCCCAGGAGATCGTCGAGTTCGGCTACGTGAACCTGGGCATCGCGGCCGCCACGCCGCGCGGCCTCGTCGTCCCGACCATCCCGGATGCCGACGCCCTCGACCTGGTGGGCCTTGCGACGAGCATCCGGGAGCTGGCCGAGACCGCCCGCGCCGGACGCACCTCGCCGGAGCGGCTCAGCGGTGGAACGATCTCCATCACCAACGTCGGGGTGTTCGGGGTCGACGCCGGGACGCCGATCCTCACCCCGGGGGAGGCCGCGATCCTCGCGATCGGGGCCGTGCGTCGTCAGCCGTGGGAGTACCGCGGCGAGGTGGCGCTGCGCCAGGTGATGACGCTCGCGGTGTCGTTCGACCACCGGCTGGTCGACGGCCAGCAGGGGTCGCGGTTCATCGCCGACATCGGCCGGGTGCTGTCGGACCCCGCGAGCGTGCTCACGATGATCTGACCTCAGTCCGCCGGCGGGACGTTGTGGTTGCCGGCGAACAGATTGGCGGGATCGTACCGGCGCTTGACCGCGGCGAGCCGCCGATAGGTCTCCGCCGGGTAGATGGCGGCGACATCCTCGGCGGTGGCCGACGCGAGGAAGTTCGCGTAGGCGCCGCTGACGTGGGGCGCGAGTCTCGCCCAGATCGCCTGCAGCGCCGGGCGACCAGCATCGACGACCGGTTCCGGACCCGCGATGGTCGTCACGAACATCAGCTCGGCCCGGCGGTGCGCGAACGCGGTGGCATCGTCCGGCACCCGGGACACCGCACCCCCGACGCTGCGGATGGAGATGAACGGCGACGGCTCCGACGCACCGACCTCCGCAAGGATCCGGAGCACGGCGGGCACAGCCTCCGAGTCGACGAAGGCGCTTCGGGCGACGAACCGGATGCCGGGAGGCGGTGTGGCGCCGTCCACCAGCGTGTCCGCATACGGCTTCAGCTCGACGTCGTCGCTGAGAACCGTGCCGAGCCGGCGGATCGGGTCGATAGCTTCGGCCGCGAGCAGCGGGCCGTCGCCGTCGAAGGCCACCTGGATCTCGACCGGCGCCTCCGACCCGCCGGTGAACGGATTGGCGAACCCGAGCGTCGACGTGAGCTCTTCCGGCGCGGTGCGGAGATAATCCGCCCAGCCGCGGAGCACGGCGGGAGCCTCCGACGCCGGGAAGGCGATCGTGCCGAAGTAGACGTCGGTCGTCGGATGGGCGACAAAGTCGAAGGCGGTGACGATCCCGAGATTGCCGCCACCGCCGCGGATCGCCCAGAACAGCTCCGGGTTCTCTGTTGCACTCGTCCGCACGACCTCACCGCCGGCGATGACCACCTCAGCGGCCACGACGTTGTCCAGGGCGAGACCGTGCTTCCGGACCTTCCAGCCGATGCCGCCGGTCAACGTCAGGCCGCCGACACCGACGCTCTTCGTATCGCCCGAGGAGATCGCGAGTCCGAGCGGCGAGAGGATGGCCGCGACCTGACCCCAGGTGGCCCCGCCGCCGATGCGCACGACGTGGCGTTCGCGATCGACCACCTCCACGCCCGAGAGGCCGCCCAGGTCGATCACGACTCCGCCGTCGTTCGTGCTGAAGCCCGGGAATCCATGACCGCCGCCCCGCACGGACAGGGCGAGGCCGGCGGCGGCGGCGAATCTGACGTCCGCTTGGACGTCGCTGACGCTGCGCGGCCGCAGAACGTAGGCCGGGCTGCCGGAGGCGAAGACCGCCCGACTGGCCGATTCGTACTCGGGGGCGCCGGGTTCGATGATGTCGCCGTCGAAGTCGCGGCGGAGTGTTTCGAGCGCTGAGTTCACAAGAGGTTCCTTTCCAGCCACGGACGAGAATGGTTCACGTGGTATTCATCAGACGCCGGTGCTGACGCTTCTGTGACATCCGGATGCGAGGGCTCTGCGACCTTATGCCTTGGACACCGTCATGGCGGTGCGCATCGACGACGGCCGCATCAGCGGACTCTATGCGGTGGGCAATCCCGAGAAGCTGTCCAGGATGGTCGAGGAGACAGCCCTTCGCCGCTGAGCGCGGCTTGCGAGGCGCTGAGCGTGAGGCGCTGAGCGAGGCTCAGGCGTGCAGCGCGGCGTTCAGCTCGATTCCGTCGCCGGAGCGTTTCAGCACCTCGACCGCGCCGGTCAGCGAGTTGCGGCGGAACAGCAGCCCCGGAACGCCCGACAGGTCGAGGGCCTTGACCGTCTGCGGCCGTCCGTCGGCGGTGGCTGCGCCGTTCACCACGACGACCTTCGTGCCGGCGGTGACGTAGAGGCCCGCCTCGACGACGCTGTCGTCGCCGATCGAGATGCCGATGCCCGAGTTCGCGCCGAGGAGAGCACGCTCGCCGATCGCGACCCGCTGGGTGCCGCCGCCCGAGAGGGTCCCCATGATGGAGGCGCCGCCTCCGATGTCGGAGCCGTCGCCCACGACGACGCCCTGCGAGATGCGGCCTTCGACCATCGAGGTGCCGAGCGTGCCGGCGTTGAAGTTCACGAACCCCTCGTGCATCACGGTGGTGCCCGGCGCCAGATGCGCTCCGAGGCGCACGCGCGAGGCGTCGGCGATGCGCACCCGATCCGGCGTGACGTAGTCGAGCAGCCGCGGGAATTTGTCGATGCCCGTCACGTGGATGCCCGCACGCTGCAGCTTCGGGCGCAGCCGGTCGAAGTCGGCCGGATGCACGGGGCCGGCGTTCGTCCACGTCACGATGGGCAGGTGCCCGAAGATCCCGTCGAGGTTGACGGTGTTCGGACGGGTCAGGAGGTGCGACAGCACGTGCAGGCGCAGGTAGGCGTCGGGGGTGGACGCGGGAGGGGCATCCAGATCGATCTCGACGGTCACGATGTCGACCCGCACATTGCGTCGCTCGTCCTCGCCGGCGAGCTCCTCGAACTCGGCCGGGGCGATCCAGCGGTCACGGCCGGCGGGCAGGCCGCCCAGCTTCGGCTCCGGGAACCAGGTGTCGAGCACGGTGCCGTCGCCTGCCACCGTGGCGAGGCCGTATCCCCAGGCGTGGCGGGGCGTGGAGGATTCGGAGGAAACGTCGGAGGGCATGGCTCTAGATTAGTAGGGTGCCCCTCGACCTCAGCGCTTCGTCCATCGACCTCACCCGCCAGCTCTGCGACATCGAATCGGTGTCGGGCGGTGAGACGCGGCTCGCCGACGAGATCGAGGCGGCGCTGAGCGGCCTCGGCCATCTGGAGGTCATCCGCGACGGCGACACGGTGGTCGCCCGCACGGACCTCAGTCGTGAGCGCCGGGCCGTCATCGCCGGCCACATCGACACGGTTCCGCTCAACGACAACCTGCCCACCCGTTTCGAGACCATCGACGGCATCGAGTACCTCTGGGGGCGGGGCACCGTCGACATGAAGTCGGGCACGGCCGTGCAGCTCAAGCTCGCCGCGGAGCTCACCGACCCAACGGTCGACGTGACGTGGATGTGGTACGACCACGAGGAGGTCTCCGCCGACCTCAACGGCCTCGGCCGGCTCGCCCGCCATCGCCCCGACCTGTTCGCCGGTGACTTCGCGATCCTCGGCGAGCCCAGCAACGGCATCGTCGAGGGCGGCTGCAACGGCAACCTGCGCGTCGAGGTGCGCACCTTCGGCCTGCGCGCGCACTCGGCGCGCGGCTGGGTGGGCGACAACGCCGTCCACAAGGCCGCGCCCATCCTGGACACGCTCGCCTCCTACCAGGCTCGTGAGGTCGAAGTCGACGGCCTCGTGTACCGCGAGGGACTGAACGCGGTCGGAATCTCCGGCGGTGTCGCCGGCAACATCATCCCCGACGAGTGCATGGTGCACATCAACTACCGCTTCGCGCCGAGCCGCAGCTCGGAGGAGGCGATCGCGCACATGCACGAGCTGTTCGGCGAGTACCAGATCACGGTCGTCGACCGCGCCGACGGCGCACGTCCCGGTCTCGACGCGCCTCTCGCGCAGGAGTTCCTGGCGGCGGTCGGCGGGGTCGCCAAGCCCAAGTACGGGTGGACGGACGTCGCACGATTCAGCGCCATGGGCATCCCCGCGGTCAACTACGGCCCGGGCGATCCGCTGAAGGCGCACGCCGACGACGAGCGCGTCGCCGTACAGCAGATCACGGCCGTCGAAGCGGGACTCCGTGCCTGGCTCACCGGTGCCGGCCGCGCCTGAGGAGGCGGCTCGCGAGCAGCGGCTGCTCGAGCGAGAGCTCCCGCCGCCGATCATCGTCCCCTGGTGGTCACGGTGGTGGATGCGCGTCCTGGCCGTCTACGTCGCGAGCCGTGTCGTCACCACGACCTTCCTGCTGATCCTCGCGAACGCGCAAGGCCAGAACCAGTGGACCGCCGCGCATCCGGGCTACTTCGACTTCGCGGCGATCTGGGACGGCCGCTGGTACAACATCGTCTCGATCGCGGGCTATCCGGCGTCGCTGCCCACGGTCGACGGGGTCCATGTCACGGAGAACGCCTGGGCGTTCATGCCGGGGTATCCGGCGTTCGTGAACCTGCTGCAGTTCCTGACCCGGATGCCGTGGCCGGTCGCCGCCGTCTTCGTCTCGGCGGCGTTCGGCGCCGGCGCAGCGCTCATCTTCTACCTGCTGCTGCGTCGCCTGAACTTCTCAGCGTCGACGAGCCTGTTCGCGGTGGTGCTGTTCTGCGTCGCGCCGGTGTCGCCGTTGTTCCAGCTGGCGTACGCCGAGTCGATGTACATCTTCCTGCTGGTGCTGGCGCTCTACCTGCTGGTGGACCGGCGGTACGTCGCGCTGTTCCCCGTCGTCACGATCATGGCGTTCACGCGTCCGAGCGGCCTCGCGTTCGCCCTGACGCTGGCGTTGCACGTCGCCTACCGCTGGTTCACCCGCCGCACCGACCCCTTCCCGGTGCGCGACCGCGTGCTGAGCATCTCGCTGATGGTCTTTTCCGGTCTCGCCGGTCTCGCCTGGCCCGCGCTCGCCGGCATCGTCACGGGATCGTGGACGGCTTACACCGACACCGAGCTGGCCTGGCGTGCGCCGTACATCGGCTACGTGCACCTCGTGCCGTTCGCGTCCTGGTTCCAGGGGGCGGACTGGTGGTTCGGCTACATGCTGGGGCTGCCCGGCTGGCTGGGCATCGTGTGCCTGGTGCTCATCCTGGCGATCTTCGCCATCACCCTCTTCTCGCCCGCGGTGCGGCGTCTCGGAGTCGATCTGCGGTTCTGGATCGCCGCCTACGCTCTGTACCTGCTCGCGGTGTTCTTCCCGCAGTCGAGCACGTTCCGGCTCCTGATGCCGCTCTTCCCGCTGCTTGCGGTGCTCGCGATTCCGCGCAGCAGGTTCTATCGATCGGGCCTCGTGGTGCTGTTCCTGGCCCTGCAGGTGGGGTGGCTGCTCGTGTGCTGGGGCGTCGACGGACTCGACTGGTCCCCGCCGTGATCGTCGCGGCGATCGTCGCCGGACACGGACGTGGGTAGACACACGATTTCCGCAGGTCGGCGCGTATGACAGATAATAGAGATACATCCACGAAAGGGGAGCTGCATGGCGGCCATGAAGCCGAGGACCGGGGACGGGCCAATGGAGGCTGTGAAGGAGGGTCGGCTCATCATCGTGCGAGTGCCGCTCGAGGGTGGGGGACGACTCGTCGTCTCTGTCAACGACGCGGAGGCCAAAGAGCTTCACGACGCTCTCGCGAGCGTCGTCGCCTCCTCCTAGCTAGCGCGGAAACGGGCCCCCGAGGGGGCCCGTTTTCCTGTGCCTGCGGTCGGATGGACGCCGCGATGCGCGGCGCCCGTCGACCCGTTACGGGGCGAGTTTCGTGATCTGCAGCAGCCCGTCGCCGGCCAGCGAGAGCGCGCTGACGACGGCGCCGGAGGCGGCGGTCTCGGTGACGAGGGTGCGGAAGCCGGTGGCGACGTCGTCGCGTTGCGCCGGGTCGGAGACGCGTCCCTTCCAGAGCGCGTGGGCGACGAGCACGGTTCCTCCCGGTCGCGCCAGGCGCAGCCCGTGCTCCACGTATTCGATGACCGACTGGGGGTCTGCGTCGATGAAGACGATGTCGTACGAGTTCTCGTTCATCCGGGGCAGCACGTCGAGCGCGCGGCCGGTGATGAGCCGCACCCGGTTGGAGGCGATGCCGGCGTCGGTGAAGAAGCCGCGCGCGTGCTGCTGGTGCTCGAGCTCCGAGTCGATCGACGTGAGCTGAGCCTGCGTGCCGCCGGTGAGCAGCCACAGACCGGATACTCCGGCCCCGGTTCCGACCTCGACGATGTTCTCCGCAGCGGTGGCCGCGACGACCACGGCCGCCTGCGCGCCGACGCTCGGTGCGATCGGGTCGATGCCCAGTTCGAGCGACTGCTGCCGTGCACGGGCGATGACCTCGCTCTCGACGATGACGTCGTCGGCGAATTTCCAGTTCGAATCTTTGTCTGTCACAGCGCTCCCGGTGATCTCCGGCACCAGGATACGGCCCGCTATCGCAGCTTTCGTGCAGGCGTTCCGAGTTACCCTTATCTCGTGTTCGGATTGACCTTCGAGAAGCTGCTGATCATCGGCGTGATCGCGGCGTTCCTGCTGGGCCCCGAACGGCTGCCCGGCTACGCCGCCAAGCTCGGCCAGTTCACCCGCTCCCTGCGCGACTTCGCCAACGGCGCGAAGGACCGGATGCGCGAAGAGATGGGCCCCGACTTCGACGACGTCGACTGGAAGAAGCTCGACCCGCGCCAGTACGACCCGCGCCGCATCATCCGCGAGGCGCTCCTCGACGACGGAACGGCCACGACCACGGCGATCAAGCCGGTCACCGAGTCGGCCTACGCCCAGCACCAGCGCAAACTGCAGGCCGGCGCCCTGCCCCCGTTCGACACCGAGTCCACCTGATCGGCGCGGTGAAGAATCTAGGCTACTGAAATGTCGGTAGTCTGCAGATGAACGACATCGTCAGTTCCGGTCTGCAGTTGGCAGACATGATTGCGCGTCCGATCGGATTGCACTCAAGATCTATCCATAAAGCCAAGCGCCCCCGAACATGTCGGAGGCGCTTTGCCGATCGAGCTTTCCCAATCCACTTGATCCGAGCTTAGCGAGTTTCTGTTTCAGAAACCTCAATGTGCCCGTGTGCGGTCGGAGAGTCTCCGGGCTATATCATTCGGGAATGATCGCAACGGAGCAGTTGCTCACCCGCCGGACGATCGCCCGCTACGCCATCGGCTCCCTCGGAACCGGAGGGTTCGCAACACTGCCCGGGCTGGTCCTCGTCTACTACCTCACCAACACGCTCGGCGTCGCCGCCATCGTGGCCGGGGTCGTCGTCACCGTGGCCAAGATCTGGGACGTGATCATCGACCCCGTGATCGGCGCGCGCTCCGACCGGATGCTCGCCCGCAACGGCTCCCGGCGGGGCATGATGATCGTCGGCGCGATCGCCCTCCCGGCGTTCTTCCTCGTGACGTTCGCCGTTCCCGCCGGCACGTCGCCCGCCGCCGCGGGCATCTGGGTGTTCATCGCCTTCCTCCTCACCGCGACCGCGTTCAGCCTGTTCCAGGTGCCGTACATCGCGCTCCCGGCCGAGCTCGCATCCGGCTACGACCAGCGCACCCGCCTGCTCACCTGGCGCGTCGTCGTCCTCACCTTCGCCATCCTCCTCTTCGGTGCGGGCGGTCCCGTCCTTCGTTCACTGGGCGGCGACAACGAGTACGCCGGCTACCTGCTGATGGCGCTGGTCGCCGGCGTCGTGATCGGGGCCGGGATGCTCATCTCCAGCTTCGTCGCGCCGCGCCACCTCGTGGCCGCCGGTGACGCGCCGCCGCGGGAGAGCATCCGGAGCACGTTGCGCACCAACTATGCGGCGGGGTTCCGGGTGCTGCGCGACAGCCAGCCGTTCCGGGCGCTGCTGCTGACCTTCCTGCTGCAGGGACTGGCGACCGGCGTGATGCTCACCGGAGCCAGCTACGTCGCGACCTGGGTGCTGCACTCCGAAGGCGCGGTGACGTACCTCTTCGTGGCGCTGATCGGTCCGGCCCTCGTCATGACGCCTGTGTGGGCTGTGGTGTCGCGGCGGATCGGCAAGGAGCGCGGGTTCGCCCTGGCGAGCGTCCTGTTCGGGGTGGCGGCGCTCTCGATGATCGCGCTGCTCTGGGCGCCGGGCTGGTGGGTGTACGTGTCGGTGGCGCTGGTCGGCGCCGGCTACGCGGGTATGCAGTCACTGCCGATGGCGATGCTCCCGGATGTGATCTCGCACGACGCGGAGCGAAACGGCCCGGGCCGGGCGGGGACCTTCGGCGGCATGTGGACGGCCGGCGAGACCACGGGCATGGCCCTCGGCGCGACGGTGTTCACGATCGTGCTCGGCGCCACCGGCTACATCGAGAGCACCGCGAAACCGGCGATCGCTGCGGCAGGGGAGTCCCAGTCGGCCGCCGCCGTCGCCGGGATCGTGCTCGGCTTCAGTCTCGTCCCCGCCGCGATCGTCGCGGCGAGCCTCATCCCACTGTTCCGGTACCGCTTGCGCAAGGAGGACATCGATGGTCGCCTTTGACTCCACCGCGATCCTGGCACGGCTCACCGCGTTGCGGGCGGCGGACGCCCCCACTCACGGCGGCCGCGTGCTCAGCTACGTCTACGACTCGGGCGTCGCCGCCATCGACGAACTGGCGGCCGACGCCGTCCGCCTCGTGCAGCCGGTGAACGGCCTCGACCCGACGACGTTCACGTCGGTCGCGGTGATGGAGCGCGAGGTGCTCGGGTTCGCGCGCGAACTGCTCCACGGCGGCGACGACGTCGTCGGCACGGTGACGACCGGCGGCACCGAGTCCTGCCTGCTCGCGGTGAAGACGGCGCGGGACGTGTGGCGAGCGGCCGGCGGAACGGGTCGCGCCCGGCTGGTGGCGCCGGTCTCGGTGCACGCCGCCTTCCAGAAGGCCGCGCACTACTTCGACCTCGAACTCGACCTGGTGCCGATCGACCCGCAGACCGGGGAGGTCGACGCGGCCGACCTGATCGGGCGTCTGGGTCCGGATGTGGCGCTCGCGGTGGTCTCGGCCCCGTCGTACCCGTTCGCGACCCTCGACCCGGTGGAGGAGGTCGCGGCCGCCTGCGACGAGGCCGGAATCGCCTGCCACGTCGACGCCTGCATCGGCGGCTGGATCCTGCCGTTCTGGCGCCGAGGCGACGGGACGCCGCTGCCCCTCTGGGACTTCCGGGTCCCGGGCGTGACGAGCGTGTCCGCCGATCTGCACAAGTTCGGCTACGCGCCGAAGGGCGCCAGCGTGCTCCTGCAGCGCGGACGCGACCGGCAGCGCGCCCAGTACTTCGCGACGACGAGCTGGCCGGGCTACCCGGTGGTGAACTCGACCATGCTCGGCTCCAAGTCGGCCGGAGCCCTGGCGGCCTCGTGGGCGATCGTGCAGGCGCTCGGCGCACGCGGGTTCGCTGAGCTCGCCGAATCGTGCAGGCGGGCCACCAGTGCCCTCACGGACATCATCGAGGACATCGAGGGGCTGCGCATCGTCGGAGATCCGGTCGGGCCGTTGCTCGCCGTCGCGACGGACGAGAGCGTGCCGGCCGAGCGCCGTGTCGATCCGCACCGCTGGGCCGACCGGGCACGCCGCCGCGGCTGGCTGCTCCAGCTGCAGCCGGGACTCGTGCAGGCGGACGGGACGCGCGTCCCGCACACCACCCACCTCACGATCACGCCGGTCACGGAGGAACTGGTCGACGAGCTCGAGGCCGTGCTCCGTGCGTCCGCCGCCGAGGTGCGGGGCGAGCCGCGCGCGGATGCGTCCGCCGTGCTCGCGGCGCTGCCTCCGGAGCTGCTGGCTGCGGCCGCGGGCGACACGGGCGACCGGATGCTCGACTCGGAGACGGCTGCGGGCATCCTGAACGCCATCGGACTGGGCGGCGACGGAGACGACCCCACCGGCGCCCGGCTGCCCGACGAGATGGCGCCCTTCCTCGCACTGATCGAGGCCCTGCCGCACCCGCTCACCGAACGCCTCCTCATCGAGCTGCTCGCGCGCATCGTGGAGCCGCCCTCGCGCTGAGGTGCCTCGACTCCCGGAAGAACGGGTCAGGAGACGCTGAGGCCGAGCTTGCGACCGGCGAGACCGCGTCCGCGCGTGGCCAGCAGGTCGGCGACTCCGCGGATGGCGGCCGCGGCCGGATCGGCCGGGTCGGTCACCACGATCGGTGCCCCCGCGTCCCCGCCGGCGCGCAACGGGATGCTCAGCGGAACAGACGCGAGCAGCGGCACGGGCGTCTCCTGGCCGGCCGACAGGCGACGGGCGACCTCGGCCCCGCCGCCGGAGCCGAAGAGCTCGAGCACGGTGCCGTCGGGCTGGGGGAGCCCCGCCATGTTCTCGATCACGCCCGCGACCCGCTGCCCCGTCTGACGCGCGACCACGCCGCTGCGCTCCGCGACGTCGGCGGCGGCCGGCTGCGGCGTCGTCACGACCAGCACCTCGGCGTTCGGCAGCAGCTGCCCGACCGAGATGGCCACGTCGCCCGTGCCCGGCGGCAGGTCGAGCAGCAGGATGTCGAGGTCGCCGAAGAACACGTCGCTGAGGAACTGCTGGATCGTCCGGTGCAGCATCGGGCCGCGCCAGGCGACGGCCGCCGACGGCGAGTCCACGAACATCCCGATCGACACCACCTTCACGCCGTAGGCGATCGGCGGCAGGATCATGTCGTCCACCCGGGTCGGGCGCGGGGCGTTCCCGGCGGCGTCGACGAGGCCCAGGATGCCCGGGATCGAGAATCCATGCACGTCCGCGTCGACGATGCCCACCCGCAGGCCGCGTTCGGCCAGCGCGACGGCCAGGTTGGCCGTGAGCGTCGACTTGCCCACGCCGCCCTTGCCGCTGGTGACCGCGTAGACGGTGGTCAGCGAATCCGGCCCGAACTGCTGGGCCCGGGCGGCCCGCCCTCCGCGCAGCTTCTCGGTGAGGGCTTTGCGCTCGTCGCGCGACATCACCGAGACGTCGACGGTGACCCCGCTGACCCCCGGCACGCTCGCGGCGGCGGTGCGCACATCCCGTTCGATCGTGTCGGCTGCCGGGCATCCGACGATCGTGAGCTTGACGGCCACGGTCGCATGGCCGGCGTCGTCGACGGTGACCCCGCCGACCATGTCGAGGTCGACGATGGGCTTGCGGATCTCCGGGTCGAGCACGCCGCCGAGCGCACGCTCGACGGCGGCAGCCAGCTCAGGCACGTGCGGTCTCGCCGTCCTCGTCGTCGCGGCGGTCGAGGTCTTCGAGCAGGGCGCGCAGTTCGGCGCGGATGAAGTCCTTCGTCGCCATGTCCTTGATCGCCAGCCGCAGCGCGACCACCTCGCGGGCGAGGTACTCGGTGTCCGCCAGGTTGCGCTCGGCGCGTTGCCGGTCCTGCTCGATCTGCACGCGGTCGCGATCGTCCTGCCGGTTCTGCGCGAGCAGGATGAGCGGGGCGGCATACGAGGCCTGCAGCGACAGCACCAGTGTCAGGGCGATGAAGCCGAGCGCGATCGAGTCGAAACGCCACGCCTGCGGAGCCAGCGTGTTCCAGCCCATCCAGAAGATGACGAAGATCGTGAGGCCCAGGATGAACCACGGCGTGCCCATCGCACGGGCGATCCACTCCGTGAACCGGCCGAACCGGTCGCTCTGCTGCTCGCCGCCACGCCGCGGGAGGACGGTCGTGCGGAGGCCCTTGGGGGCGTCCAGTCTGGTGTCCTGCTTACCTCGGGCCATTGCCGCTCCTCCTTCCGTTCGCGATCGGGATGCTGCCGGTCTCGTCGGAGACGCGGGCGCGTTTCACGGGTTCGTCGTCGCGACTTCGCCAGTCGTCGGGGAGCAGATAGTCGAGGATGTCGTCAATGGTCACCACCCCGACCAGACGGTGGTTGTCATCCACGACGGGCAGGGAGACGAGGTTGTAGCTCGCCAGGATGCGCGACACCTCGGCGGCGCTGGTGTCGGCCGTCACCGGCTCCAGACTCGGGTCGAGCAGAGTGCCCAGCCGCACGTGGGGCGGGTAGCGGAGCATCCGCTGGAAGTGCACGACGCCGAGGAAGCGGCCGGTGGGCGCTTCGTAGGGCGGGAGCGTGACGCAGACGGCCGCGCCGAGCGCCGGGGCGAGCTCGTGGCGCCGGATGAGCGCCAGTCCTTCCGCGACGGTGGCGTCGGCCGACACGATGATCGGCTCAGTGGTCATCAGGCCGCCGGCGGTGTCGGGGGCGTAGGTCAGGAGCATCCGGACGTCTTCGGCCTCTTCGGGCTGCATCAGCTCGAGGAGGTGCTCGCCGCGCTCGTCGGAGAGCTGGGCGATGAGGTCGGCGGCGTCATCCGGCTGCATCTGGTCGAGCACATCGGCGGCGCGGTCGTCGTCGAGCTGGGCGAGGATCTGCACCTGCTCGCTCTCCGGCATCTCTTCGAGGACGTCGGCCAGGCGGTCGTCCGGCAGCTCCTCCGCGACCTCGAGCATCCGCTGCTGGGGGAGGTCGAGCAGGGTGTTGGCGAGGTCGGCCGGCTTCAGCTCGGAGTAGGTGGCGATCAGCTGCTCGGCCGACTGCGGCTCACCGGCCGGCTGCGTCTCGCGCACCTCGTTCCAGGTGACGAACGTGGTCGGACCCTTGCCGAACGGCGAGGAACCGGCCTTCGGTCGGCGCACGAACAACTGGCTGATGGCCCACTCGCCGGTGCTGGACTCCTCGATGGCGACGTCTTCGATGGTGGCCTCGCCGGTGCCGTCGGTGAAGGCGACCTTGCGGCCGAGCATCTCGGCGATCACCCGCACCTCGCCGCCGCGCTGCTCGAACCGCCGGACGTTGATGAGGCCGGTCGTGATGATCTGCCCGCTGCCGATGCTGGTCACGCGGCCGATCGAGACGAACACCCGCCGTTTCCCGGGGATCTCGACGATCAGGCCGACGACGCGCGGAGGGTCGTTCTTGCGGTAGACGACGAGAACGTCGCGCACCTTCCCGACCCGGTCGCCGACGGGGTCGAAAACGGTGCACCCGGCCAAGCGGGCGACGAACACTCTCGTGGCACTCACATGTAATAACTTAAGCCCTCGGAGCGCCCGCACGCCGTCGGGTGGAAGAATAGTGCGATGAGCACACCGAGTCCGCTGGGCGGACGCAACCGCGCCATGTTCCCGACGCTGCCACGAGGCGAGGTCGTCGGCACGTTCGAGAGCTATCCCGAAGCGCAGCAGGCCGTCGACGTGCTGGCCAGGGCCGACTTCCCCGTCGACAAGGTCTCCATCATCGGCAGCGACCTGAAGAGCGTCGAGCGCGTCACCGGCAAGCTCAGCTGGGGCCGCGTGGCCGTCGCAGGAGCCGCCTCCGGAGCGTGGCTCGGCATCTTCTTCGGGCTCCTGCTCGTGATCTTCTCTCCCGCCACCAACTTCGGCTTCGTGATCGCCGCCGTGCTGATCGGGGCGGGGTTCGGGATGCTCTTCGGAATCGTCTCCTACGCGATCAACCGCCGCCGCCGTGACTACACCTCGGTGATGCAGGTGATCGCGACGAGCTACTCGGTGCTGGTCGACCCGGATCTCGCCAACCGCGCGCGCAACCTCATGCAGGGCGCGCCGCAGGAGGCCTCGCCGTACGGGCATCCGTCGGAGCCGCCGGTCGCGCGGCATCCGTCTGACCCGCCTCCGGCCCCGCCGGCCCCTCCTGCGCCTCCTGCGCCTCCGGCCCCGCCGCTCGCGCCGCCGAGCGGCCAGGAGCCCCCGGCCCCTCCGGCCTCCCGCTGACCCCGGCCCCCGAGAACGCCGAAGAAAGGGTCCCGATCTACCGCGCGACACTCGCGCACACGGTAGATCGGGACCCTTTCTGTGTCAGGGGCGGGAGGCGGGAGCCGGGAGCCGGGTCAGCGGAGGCGCTGCACCCAGGCCTCGACGTCGTCCGCGGTGCGGGGGATGGCGATCGACAGGTTCTCGGCGCCGTCGGCAGTGACCAGGATGTTGTCCTCGATGCGCACCCCGATGCCGCGGAACCGCTCCGGAACCGTCAGATCGTCGGGCTGGAAGTACAGGCCGGGCTCGATCGTGAACGTCATGCCGGGCTGAAGCACGCCGTCGAGGTAGAGCTCGCGGCGCGCCTGGGCGCAATCGTGCACGTCGAGGCCGAGGTGGTGGCTCGTGCCGTGCACCATGTAGCGGCGGTGGTGCTGGTTGTCCGCCTCCAGGGCCTCCTCCGCCGTCACCGGGAGGAGCCCCCACTCGGCGGTGCGCCGCGCGATGACGCCCATGGCCGTTGCGTGGATCTCACGGAACCGGATGCCCGGGCGGACGATCGCGAACGCCGCATCCGCCGCCTCGCGAACCGTCTCGTAGACGAGTCGCTGGGTCTCGGTGAACGTCCCGTCGATCGGGAGGGTGCGGGTGATGTCGGCGGTGTAGTAGCTGTCGACCTCGACTCCGGCGTCGAGCAGGATGAGGTCGCCGGGGATGACGGGGCCGTCATTGCGGGTCCAGTGGAGGATGCACGCATGCGGACCGCTCGCGGCGATCGTGTCGTAGCCCACCGCGTTGCCGTCGGCGCGGGCGCGCCCGTTGAAGACGCCCTCGACGAGACGCTCGCCGCGAGGATGCGCGGTGATGCGCTCCAGGTCGCCGATCACGTCGTCGAAGCCGCGTGCGGTGGCGTCGACGGCCACGCGCAGCTCGCCCACCTCGTAGGAGTCCTTGACGAGGCGCAACTCGGAGAGGTCGCGGGCGAGCCGGTCGTCCCCCTCGTGGTCCTCGGCACTCGCGTCGTCGCCGGCGGCGACCAGGCGGGCCGTGTCGATCCGGTCGGTGAGCTCGTCGTCCGCCTCGCGCACCAGGAGGGTGCCCGCGTCGGTGGAGTCGACGACCGCAGTGAGGTCGGCGATGCCCCGCGTGGCCAGGGCGAGGTCGCCGGCCACCTGGGCGAGCGAAGGACGCGGGCCGATCCAGAACTCGCCGATCTCAGGGTTGGCGTAGAACTCGTCGGAGTAGCGCCCGGCTCTCTCGCGGAAGTAGAGCGTCGCCTCGTGCCCGGCCGCGGTCGGCTCGAGCACGAGCACGCTGCCCGGCTCCGAGTCGGAGCCCCAGCCCGTCAGGTGGGCGAACGCCGAGTGGGCACGGAACGCGTAGTCGGTGTCGTTGGAGCGCTGCTTGAGGCGACCGGCGGGCACGATGAGCCGCTTGCCGGGGTGCAGCTCGGAGATGCGGGCGCGGCGGGCGGCAGCGAACGACGCCTGCTCCCGGGCATCCGGAACCGGCTCGGCGCGGTCGGCCCAGCCGCTGCCGATGTACTCCTTGAACCCGTCGGACCCCGGAGTGGTCGAACGGTTGGAGGTGGCGCGGGGTTCGGGGGTGGACGTGGACTGCTCACTGGTCTGCTGCGACGACATGCCTCTCATTCTTCCACTCCTAGGATGGAGGTCATGGCTGATGAGCGACGCTTCCGTGGTCCCATCGACCTGCACACCCATTCGAGCGTCTCCGACGGGACCGAGACGCCCGCGGAACTCGTGCAGGCCGCGGCCGCGGCCGGGCTCGGAACGGTCGCGCTCACCGACCACGACTCGACGGCCGGGTGGCTGGATGCAGCTGCCGCAGCGGGGGACGCCGGTGTGACGCTCATCCCGGGCATGGAGCTCAGCACCCGCATCGAGTTCGCGAGCGTCCACATGCTCGGCTACCTCTTCGACCCGGCGAACGAAGCGCTCGTCGCCGAGACGGAGCGCATCCGCGTCGGTCGGCTGCGTCGCGCGGAAGACATGGTGCGCCGCATCTCCGAGGACTACGACATCACCTGGGACGACGTTATGGACCAGGCCACAGAGGGTGCGACCGTGGGGAGGCCCCACATCGCCGATGCTCTGGTGGCGCGCGGGCTCGCCTCCGATCGCAGCGCTGCGTTCGCGGGCATCCTGCACTGGCGCGGCGGCTACTACCAGCCGCACTACGCTCCCAACCCGCTCACCGGCGTGCGCCTGATCCGCGAGGCGGGCGGGGTGCCGGTGCTCGCGCATCCCGGAACCGGCGGCCGCGGCCGGGTCATCCCGGAGGACCGGCTGGCCCGTCTGACCGAGGCCGGACTGTTCGGGCTCGAGATCGACCACCGCGAGAACACGGTCGACGGCAAGGAGCGACTGCGGGAGCTCGCCGCGAAATACGGCCTCGCGATCACCGGGTCGAGCGACTATCACGGCGCCGGAAAGCCCAACCGGCTGGGCGAGAACACGACGGCGCCCGAGGTTCTCGACCGCATCATCGAAGAAGCGACAGGCGCGGCGCCCTTCTACGCCTCCTGACGATCACCGCTTAGCCTGTACCGGGGAAAGCAACGGGAGGTGAGCGCGTGAAGCGTTCGAACTGGTCCGTGGGCGCCGTGACAGCCGTGCTGGTGGCCGCACTCGTGACCGCGGGCGGTGCCGGGCCCGCTCTGGCGGACACGTCGTACCCCTCCTGGGGCGACGTGCAGGCGGCGAAAGCGAACGCGGCGGCCTCGCAGGCGAAGGTCGTGCAGATCAACGGCCTGCTGGCCGGACTCCGGACGGCGGCGAACGCGGCAGGAGATCTGGCCGTGAAGCGCGCGGGAGAGTACGGACAGGCCGTGACAGCGTTGACGGCGGCGACCCAGAAGGCCTCTGAGCTCGCTTCGGAGGCGAAGACGGCGACCGCGAAGGCGGCCTCGCTGCGCGCTCAGAGCGGAACCCTCGCCTCGCAGCTCACCCGCTCCGGCGGCTCCGAGCTGTCGTTGCGGCTCTTCCTGACCGGCAATGACCAGACCGGCTCGTCGAAGCTCCTGTACCAGCTGGGGGCGATGTCGAAGCTGGCCGACCAGGCGAGCACCCTGTTCGCCGACGCGAACGCCCAGAAGAACCTCTCGCTGTCCCTGAGCTCGCAGGCCTCGACGGCGGAGAAGGTCCGAGACCGGCTCGCGGAGCAGGCCAAGAAGGCCCTCGCCGTCGCACAGGCGGCGAAAGAGGCGGCGGATGCGCAGCTCGCCTCGCAGAAGAAGCACGCGGACACGCTCTACGCCCAGCTCGCCTCGCTCAAGAACACCGCGGCGTCGGTGGAGAGGAAGTATGAGCAGGGCCAGGCCGCAGCAGCGGCGGCGGCAGCGGCCGCAGCGGCGGCAGCGGCGGCGGCAGCAGCAGCAGCAGCAGCGAACGACGGCGGGGGCGGGGGCGGTGGATCGGCTCCGGTTCCCGGAGTGGTCTCCGACCCGGCGGGCGCCCAGGCGTACGCGTCGAGCCGCCTCGGCGCCTACGGCTGGGGCGGAGACCAGATGGGCTGCCTCATCTGGCTGTGGAACCAGGAGTCGGGCTGGCGGGCCGACGCCTACAACACGTCCAGCGGCGCCTACGGCATCCCGCAGTCGCTTCCGGCCAGCAAGATGGCCACGGCCGGGCCGGACTACATGACCAACGGGAACACCCAGATCAACTGGGGACTCGACTACATCAGCGGCCGCTATGGCTCACCGTGCGGTGCGTGGGCGCACGAGGTCTCGTTCAACTGGTATTGAGCCGGAGCGGTGTGCGGCGGTATGACGCGGACGAGCCCGGACCTGCGAACAGGTCCGGGCTCGTCTGTGTCAATGCGTGATTGCGTCAGCGCTTGACGCCGTCAATGCCGCGACAGCGTCAGCTGGCGGGCGTGGTGGGCGCCCCGCCGCGGGAGCGACGGCGCCGGCGGCGCGGTGCGCTGTTGCCGTCGTGGTGCTCCACTCCGCCGCCGTCGTGCGTGCCGGCGGCCTGCGATGACTCGCTGCTCGGCGCGGTCTCACCGGCGGGGGAGCCGGCCGGCCGGCCGCCGCGGGTGCGGCTGCGGTTGCGGTTGCGACTGGCGTCGGACGAACCGGTGCGCTCGTCGTGGCTGCGCTCGGGACGATCGCCGCGCGGCGCGGACTCGGTCTTGACGGCCGGCGTCGGCTTGAGGCGGCCCTTCGAGCCGGCCGGGATGTCGAGATCGCTGAAGAGGTGCGGCGACGAGGAGTACGTCTCGGTGGGCTCGGGCTGGCCGAACTCGAGGGCGCGGTTGATGAGAGCCCACTTGTGCAGGTCTTCCCAGTCGACGAACGTCACGGCGATGCCGGTCTTGCCCGCGCGGCCGGTGCGGCCGGCACGGTGGAGATAGGTCTTCTCGTCGTCGGGGATCGTGTGGTTGATCACGTGGGTGACGTCGTCGACGTCGATGCCGCGGGCGGCCACATCCGTCGCGATGAGGATGTCTTTCTTGCCTGCCTTGAAGGCCGCCATGGCGCGCTCGCGCTGCTCCTGGTTCAGATCTCCGTGCACGGCGGCGGCGTTGAAGCCGCGGTCGTTGAGCTCCTCGACCAGCTTGGCCGCAGCGCGCTTGGTGCGCGTGAAGACGACGGTCTTGCCGCGTCCCTCGGCCTGCAGGATGCGCGCGACGACCTCGTCTTTGTCGAGCGAGTGCGCCCGGTAGACGAGGTGCTTGATGTTCGCCTGGATCTGGCCCTCGTCGGGGTCGGTGGCGCGGATGTGGATGGGACGCGTCATGAAGCGGCGCGCCAGGGCCACGATCGGGCCGGGCATCGTCGCCGAGAAGAGCATGGTGTGGCGGGTGGCCGGGGTCTGCGCGAACAGCTTCTCGATGTCGGCCAGAAAGCCGAGGTCGAGCATCTTGTCGGCCTCGTCGAGCACCATCTCGCGCACGTTGCCGAGGTTGAGGAGGTGCTGACCGGCCAGGTCGAGCAGACGGCCGGGGGTGCCGACCACGATCTGCGCGCCCGACTTGAGCTGGGCGATCTGGCCCTCGTACGCCTTGCCGCCGTAGATGGCGACGACCTCGGTGTCGCGATTCGACGCCGCCTGGGCGAGGTCTTCGAAGACCTGCACGCACAGCTCGCGGGTCGGGACCACGACGAGCGCCTGCACGCCGGGCTCCGGGTGGAGGCCGAGTCGCTGGATGAGGGGGAGACCGAAACCGAGGGTCTTGCCCGTTCCCGTCTTCGCCTGACCGATGATGTCCTGGCCGTCGAGGGCGAGGGGGATGGTCTGCGTCTGGATGGCGAACGGCTCGATGATGCCCTTGGTGGCCAGAGCGTCGACCATGTCCTGATCGATGTTGAGTTCGGAGAAAGTCACGTAGTTATGCCTGTTCAGATTGAGGTGATGGGGTCTACGCCCTGTTCCTCGTCGCAGGCGTAGGGCCGTCGATCCAACGCCGACGGCGGATCAAGTCTACTCGACGCCCCCGTTACACTGCTGTACGTGGCATCCAGGTTCCCCCGACGCCGGCCCCCGGTCGAGCTTCCCCGACTCAAACCGCGGGACACCGCGATCCAGGCGACCAGGGTCGATCTGCACGAGGTGATGCCCGATCTGCTCCCGTATCTGGGACAGGCGGCCTATCTGCAGCTGGAGGCGTTCCAGTCGCTCTCGCGCGTGGTGGGCCAGGTCGACGATCTCGCCGCCAAGGAGAGGATCTCGGCTGCAGCCGGTGCCTCCCTGTCGAAGCACCACGGCATCGTCGCTGAGATCCGCCGTCGCGGCGACGACCCGTCGGAGGTCATGAAACCGTTCGCCGACGAAATCGACGGGTTCAGCGCGCTCACCACGGGGTCCGATTGGCGGGAGACCCTGCTCGCCGTGCTGGTGACGAGCGGCCTCCTCGACGACTTCTTCATCCGGCTCGCCTCCGGCCTCCCCGGAGACGTCGGGCCGCGCATCGCATCGTTGCTGGGGTCGGACGGCGGTCAGGACGGCATTGTCGAGGTGCTGCAGAACGAGATCGGCGCCGACCCGAAGCTCGCCTCGCGGCTGGCCATGTGGGGAAGGCGGCTGGTGGGGGACACGCTCCTCGTGGCGCGCTCGGCCTTGCACCTCTCGGGCAACCCGGCGGCCGACGAGGAGCGGATCGAGCCGATCTTCACCGAGCTCATCGCGGCTCACACGCGCCGGATGGACGCACTCGGCCTCACCGCGTAGCCGAGCGGCGGTGACAGGCTAGCGCGCGACCGCACCCTTTGTGAGGTTCGCGAACAGCTTGTCGTCGCTGGAGGTGCGCACGCGGCCGATCACCAGGTCGGCGACGGTCACGATCACGGCGGTGCCGACGAGCGTGATCCACCAGATCCAGCCGCCGTTCCACTTGAGGCCCGCCCAGGTGAGGGCGACCCACAGCACGCTGGCCGCCATCACGCCGATCGCGGGCACCAGAACGGAGCCGTGCGTGTGGCGGTGCGGAAGGAAGTAGCGTGCCCCGAGGCCCAGGATGGCCCCGCCGAGTGCGACGAAGAGCAGTTCCATCGTCGTCGCTCTAGCCGACGAAGCCGATGCGGCGGGCCTCGTCGCTGCCGATCTCGACATACGCGATGCCGGCGGTCGGGATGAGGTAGACCTTGCCCTTGTCGTCAGTGAGACGAAGGAAGCCGGTGCCGCCGGTGAGCGAGGACTGAACCTGCTCGGCGATCTCCTCGACCGACTGCGTCGACTCGAAGCTGAGCTCGCGGGGAGCGTTGACGATTCCGATGCGGATCTCCACGTGTGGTGCCTTTCGAATCTGGCCGGCGGATGTGAGTTCAGACTACGACACTCGGCTCACGGCGCTGCGCAACGTTCTCTGTCGGCGGACGCCGGTAGCGTTCACAGCATGACGATCCGAGGTTTCCGGCCCCGCCCGCAGGCGGTCAGCGATCGGGAAGACCTCGCTCTCGACGACTCCCAGCTCGACGTGCTCACCCTGGCCGACGGCGCATCTGCCGCGGTGCTCGGCGCACCGGGCACGGGCAAGACCACCACGCTGGTCGAGGCCCTGGCGGAGCGGGTGCTGGTGCGCGGCTACGCGACCGGCGAGGTCCTGGCGCTCACCGCATCCCGAGCCTCCGCCACGCGCTTGCGCGACCGCATCGCGCTGCGCGTCGGCGTTCCGACCAACGGCCCGCTCGCCCGCACGGCCACCTCGCTCGCCTTCCAGCTGGTGGGGGAGCGGGCGCGCGCGAACGCGGTGGAGGCGCCGCGCCTGCTCACCGGAGGCGAACAGGACCAGATCATCGCCGAGCTGCTGGCCGGTCATCTCGAAGACGGCACCGGACCGGCGTGGCCGGAGCCGCTGGTCGACGAGGTCCGGATGCTCCGCGGATTCCGCACCGAGCTGCGAGAGCTGATGGGCCGGTGCGTCGAGCACGGGGTGACGCCCAGCAGGCTCGCAGAGCTCGGGGCGATCAGCGGCCACGACGAATGGCGGGCGGCCGCCCGGTTCATCGGCGAATACCAGCGGGTCGTCGACAGCTATCGCGGAAGCTTCGTCGACTCGGCCGAGCTGGTGGCGGAGGCCGTCTCGGTGGTGCGTGGCGGCGGCGGGCTCGGAGGCCTACGCCTCCTCCTCGTCGATGATCTGCAGGAGGCCACGGCCGCCACGCTCGGCCTGCTGCGGGCGTTCGCCGCCCGGGGCGTCGCGGTGGTGGCGTTCGGCGATCCGGACGTCGCGTCCACCGCTTTCCGCGGGGCGCAGGCCTCGGCTCTCGGGCAGCTGGATGCTCGGCTCGGCGTTCCCGTCACACGCTTCGTGCTCACCACGGCGCATCGGCAGACCCCGGAGCTGCGCGAGCTGACGTCGCGCGTGACCGAACGCATCGGCACGGCTGCGGCAGGGGTGCAGAGGCTCGCCGCGGCGGATCGCGTCCGGGCCGGCGATGCAGCCGGCGATCCCGCCACGCCCCCGATCGTGCGCATCGAGGCGTCGTCGGCGCCGGCCGAGGCCGCCCGGCTCGCCCGCCAACTGCGCGAACGGCACCTGCTCGACGGGGTGCCGTGGAACGAGATGGCCGTCGTCGTTCGTTCGGGCGCCCACGTGCCCTCGCTCGCCCGCGCGCTCGCGGTGGCCGAGGTGCCCACCAAGACGTCCGTCGCCGGGCGTGCGCTGCGCGACGACTTCGCGGCCCGCCAGCTCATCACTGTCGTCGGTGTGGAGCTCGGGTCGATCGACCTGACCGCGCCGGTCGCCACCGATCTGCTGCTCGGGCCGTTCGGCGGTCTCGACGGCATCAGCCTGCGTCGGCTGCGCCTCGCCCTGCGTCAGGAGGAGCTCGCCGGCGACGGCAACCGGCAGGCGGACGACCTGCTGGTCGAAGCCCTCGGCGCCCCCGGCCGTCTCGCCACGATCGACTCGGCCCCGGCGCGACGGGCCAGCCGGCTGGCTGAGACCCTGAGCGGCGGGCGCGAGAAGGCTTCGGCCGGCGCCACAGTCGAAGAGCTGCTCTGGCACGCCTGGGAGCGGAGCGGGCTGGCCAAGCGGTGGCTCGAGCAGTCCGAGCGCAGCGGCATCGTGGCCGACGAAGCCAACCGTCATCTCGACGGCGTGGTGGCGTTGTTCACGGCCGCGCGCCGGTTCGTCGAGCGCTACCCCGAGAGCCCCGCCTCCCTGTTCGTCGACGAGCTCCTCGGTGCGGAGGTCCCGGAGGACACGCTCGCCGCTCAGACCGCTTCCGACGCGGTGCTGGTGTGCACGCCGAGCGCCACGATCGGCGCCGAGTTCGAGGTCGTGGCGGTGGCCGGACTGCAGGAGAGCGTGTGGCCGAACCTCCGGCTGCGCGGCTCGCTCCTGCACCCGCAGAAGCTCGGCGAGGTCGTGGAGGGAAGCGACTCCGACACGGCCGACGAACGGGCTCAGGTGATGGGCGACGAGCTGCGGATGTTCGCCCTCGCCATCTCGCGGGCGCGCGGCCAGGTCATCCTCACGGCGACGGCGAACGACGACGAGCAACCGTCGCCCTTCCTGCGCCTCGCCGGGGAGCTGGCGGTCGACGACACGGACGACTCCGCGCATCCGCTGTCGTTGCGCGGCATGGTCGGCCGTCTGCGCCGCCGCCTCGTCACCACCGGCTCGCCTGACGCCGCCGAGGCTCTCGCCCGGCTGTCCGCCGCCGAGGTCCAGGGCGCCGACCCGGCCGGCTGGTACGGCCTCATCGAGCCCTCGACCGAGGAGCCGCTGGTCGACCTCGACGACCCGGAGGCCCGTGTGCGGGTCTCGCCGTCCCGCCTCGAGACATTCGAGAAGTCGCCGATGGCCTGGTTCGTGGATGCGATGTCGTCGTCGCCGAGCGGCCTCGCCGCGGGCATCGGGACGGTGGTGCACGCCGTGATGGAGGAGGTGAGCACCGAGCCGGGAACCGACCTCAGCGTCGAGCGCATCTGGAGCGGCGTCGAGTCGCGGTGGGGTGAACTGCAGTTCGAGTCGCCCTGGCTGGAAGAGAAGGAACGGCGCCGCACCCGCCGGCTGGCCGAAGGCATGTCCGACTACCTGCGCGACTTCGACCGGGCGGGCGGCGTGCTGCTCGGATCGGAGGGAGAGTTCACCCTCGAGCTCGGACAGGCGCTGGTCAGCGGCAAGATCGACCGCGTGGAACGCACGCCCGAAGGGACCATCGTCATCGTCGACCTCAAGACCGGGAAGACCGTGCCGCCCAAGGCGAAGGTCGCGGAGCACGCCCAGCTCGGCGCCTACCAGCTCGCACTGGAGCACGACGCCATCGAGCAGGCACGGGATGCCGAGCTCCCGTCGGGCGGAGCGAAGCTTCTGTTCGTGAGCAAAGGCACCAGAGGCAGGACCTACCAGGAGGCTGCGCAGGAACGGCTCGACACCGACGGTCTCGACCGCCTGCGGAAGCGCGTCGCCGCGGCGGCAGAGGGCATGGCGGCGAACACCTTCGTCGCGGTGCTCGACCTCGACGAACGCGACCCGCACGCGAAGTACGAATACCGCATCCACCTGGTTCCGGCGGTGAGTGCATGACCGAAGAGAACCTCGACGACGTCCTCGAGTGGGAGGTCGACGCACTGACGCTCGACCTCGTCGAGCGTGCTCTCGCCGAGGAGACGCCACGCCCCGCACGGCGCATCAGTGCCGTGCAGATCGCGGGCGCCCTCGGGCTCCCGACGCCCACGGAGCAGCAGCAGGCGGTGATCGAGGCGCCGCTGGCGCCGGCGATCGTGGTGGCCGGCGCCGGCAGCGGCAAGACCGAGACGATGGCGAACCGGGTGGTGTGGCTGCTCGCCAACGGGCACGTCCGGGTCTCCGAGATCCTCGGGCTCACGTTCACCCGCAAGGCGGCAGGAGAACTGGCCCTGCGCATCCGCCGACGCATCGAGCAGCTCGCGGCATCCGGGCTCACCGACATCGAGTTCGACCCGTTCGACGCGCCCAACGTGGCCACCTACAACTCCTTCGCGAACGCGATCTTCCGCGAGAACGCACTGCTGATCGGCCGCGAGCCCGAGTCGGCCGTGCTGAGCGAGGCGTCGGCGTGGCAGCTCGCGCGCCGGCTGGTGGTGACGAGCACCGACGACCGGCTGGTCGAGCTCGAGAAGAGCGTCGACCAGGTCACAAGCGCTGTGATCGCCCTCAGCCGGGCGCTGAGCGAGAACGTCGTGGAGGCGGCCGACGTCGCACGGATGACCGAGCGGTTCGCCGGGTTGGCGGAACTCCCCACCGGCAGCGGCCGCGTGGCGGACATGTACCTCTCGGTGCGCACGGCGATCGCAGTGGTCGGATCGCTCCCGCCCCTGCTCGATCTGGCCGAGCAGTTCGCTGCGGAGAAGGTGCGCCGCGGATTCGTGGAGTACTCCGACCAGGTCGCCCTCGCCCTCCGGGTCGGCGAGCGGCTCCCCGCGGTGGTCGACGACTATCGCGAGCGCTATCGCGTCATCCTGCTCGACGAGTACCAGGACACCTCGGTGGTGCAGACGCGCCTGCTCTCGCGCCTGTTCGCCGGGCAGGCCGTGATGGCCGTCGGCGACCCGCACCAGTCCATCTACGGCTGGCGCGGTGCGAGCGCCGCCAACCTGGGCCGGTTCTCGCTCGACTTCACCGGCGCGCGCGATGGCGCGATGGAGTACGCGCTCTCGACCTCGTGGCGCAACCCGACGCGCGTGCTCGACGCGGCGAACGTTCTCGTCGAGCCGTTGTCCGCGGCGTCGCCGGTCCACGTCGAGCGGCTCGGCGCGCGTCCCGGAGCGGTGCCGGGCGAGCTCGACACGCGATTCGAGCAGACCGTCGCAGACGAGGCGGAGGCGATCGCGGGCTGGCTGGGGGAGCGCCTCGAACGACGCGATGCCGACGGACGACCGCCGAGCGCGGCTCTCCTCTGCCGGTCCGTCAAGAAGATCGACGCCTTCACCGGCGCGCTCGCCCGTCACGGCATCCCGTATCACGTGCTCGGTCTGGGCGGCCTGCTCGAGCAGCCGGTGATCGCCGACCTGGTGAGCGCCATGCGCGTCATGCACGACCCGACAGCAGGGTCGGAGCTGATCCGGGTGCTGGCGGGTGCGCGCTGGCGCCTCGGGCCCAAGGACATCGCCACTCTGCGGGGCGTCGCCTCTTGGCTGGCGGCGCGCGACCACCGGTTCCGCGAACTCGATCCGGCGGTGCGCGAACGCCTGCGGCAGTCCGTCGCGGGCGACGAGTCCGCCTCGCTCGTCGACGCCCTCGACTTCGTCGTCGAAGCGCCCGACGGACACTCGCAGCTTACCGGCTTCAGCGCCGAAGGCCTCGGCCGGATGCGCGCGGCCGGCCGCCAGCTCGACTATCTGCGGTCGAGGGTCGGCCTCGACCTGCTCGACCTCGTCACGCTGGTGCAACAGGAGCTCCTGCTCGACATCGAGGTCGCCGCCAACGAGACCGCGCAGCTCGGCCAGGCCAGCCTCGACGCGTTCGCCGAGCAGGTGTCGTCCTACCTGGCCAGCGACGACCAGGCGACCCTCGGCTCCTTCCTCTCCTGGCTCGCCGAGGCCGAGCGGCGCGACAACCTGGCCCCGCGCAGCGAGGACCCCGAGCCGGGAACCGTGCAGATCCTGACCATCCACGGGTCCAAGGGACTCGAATGGGACATCGTCGCCGTGCCCCGGATGGTCGACGGAGAGCTGCCCGGCGGGCCGCGCAGCAAGAAGGGCTGGCTGGAGTTCGGGGCATTGCCCTTCGAGTTCCGCGGGGACTCGTCCGAGCTGCCGATGCTGGCCTGGCGCACCGCCGAGACGCAGAAGGAGGTGGACGAGGCGGTCAAGGCGTTCGAGGCGGAGATCGTCGAACGGCACGCCGCCGAGCAGCGCCGGCTGGCGTACGTCGCCGTGACCAGGGCGAAGGAGAGCCTCCTGCTATCGGGCTCCTACTGGTCCACGCAGACGAAACCGCGCGGGCCGGGAGCGTTCCTGCTCGAACTGCAGGCCGCCGGCCTTCTGCCGGAGGACGCCTTCCCTGAGTGTCATGAGCCGGACGAGAATCCGCTGACCCTCACGGCGGAGACCGTGGCGTGGCCGCTCGACCCCCTGGGATCGCGCCGGGAGCGGGTGGAGGCCGCGGCACGCGCCGTGAGCGCCTCGCTCGACCGCGGCCCGGGCGACGGAGGGGTCTACGCCCACGACATCGACCTGCTCCTGGCCGAGCGCGCGAATCGAGCGACCGACGCCGAACTGGTGGAGCTGCCGACGCGCATCCCCGCCTCCCGGTTCAAGGACTACGTGACCGATACGGCCACCGTCGCGGCGGCGTTGCGGAGGCCGATGCCGGAGCGGCCATACCGGCAGACGCGGCTCGGCACGCTCTTCCACGGCTGGGTCGAGCAGCGCTACGGCACCGTCGCCGGAGGGTCGGATGTGATCGACGCCGCAGCGGCCGAACTCGACGACCCGGTGGGTGAGACGCTCGAATCGGCCGAACTGGGGGAGCTCCGGCGCACCTTCGAGGCGAGCGAATGGGCCGACCGGCGACCCCACGAGGTGGAGATCGAGATCCACGTGACGCTCGCCGGCCACGTCATCGTCTGCAAGCTCGACGCCGTCTACCCGGCCGACGACGGGGTGCACACCTACCAGATCGTCGACTGGAAGACCGGCAAGGCGCCACGCGACGCCGACGACCTGGAGCGCAAGCAGCTGCAGCTGGCGCTGTACCGGCTCGCGTACGCGCGGTACGCGGGAATCGACCCGCAGTTCATCGACGCGGTCTTCTACTTCGTGGCCGACGACACGGTCATCCGGCCCGAGCGCATCTACTCCGAGGAGGAGCTGCGCTCGCTCTGGTCGTCGACGACGGGCTTCATGCCGCCCGCGTGACCGTACTCCTCGGAGTTGCGGTCGCCGGGCGTGCGGTCGAGCATCGCCTCGACATCGTCGACGGCCAGGATGGGTCCGGTCGCGGTGGAGAGCGGCGTCGCCGAGTTCGTGTGCACGCGGTCGACCAGGCCGTCGAGCATCTCGACCGCGTCGTCGACGATCGACTGGTTGCGCACCTCGCGGCCGTGCAGCAGCCAGCGGGCGACCTCGAGCTCCGCGTAGAGCATCGCGCGCTGGGTGAACTGACGGTCGGTGGCCACCTGGCGGGTCGACGCGTAGGCGCCGAGCGCGCCGCTGGTGGCGTCCGGGCTCATCGCGAGGAGCCAGTGCAGGTCGCGAGCTGGGTCGCCCACCCGCAGCGCCGACCAGCCGAGCACGGCGGTCACCGACTCCTCCTCCACGAGGAAGGACTCGGCCGTGAGAGCGCCGTTGATGACGGTCGGCTGGAACTGCCAGAGCGACAGGTCGGCAGCGGCATCCCGCCACCGGTCGCGCAGCGCGCTCGGGAGCAGCCCGGTCGCCGCCGCCGACTCGATCAGCGACGTCGTCGACGTGTGGCATTCGGTCGCGCTCAGCACCGGAAGGCCGGCTTCGCCCACGAAGTTGGTCGGAAGCGTGTGGATCGCCGCGATCGCGTGGCCGATGGAACCCGCGAGACCGTCGCCCGGCGGGACCTCGTCGACCTCGATGTGGTGGCCGGGAAGGAAGTCGTAGACGACGGCGCGGGTTCCGCCGACCGGCGTCTGGCCGAGGTAGGTGGGCACGTCGAAGGGCAGACGGCTCCGGATGCCCGTGGTCAGCGCACGCAATGCCACGAGATCCGCGCTCTGCTCGGTCTCCGCCCCCTGCGACGCCGGGACCCGGATGATGCGCGTCTGCCCATCGCGTCCGCTGAGGAGGGCGGAGTCGAACTCGGCCGCCCCGCCCAGGCTGTAGCTGCGGGTTCCGGAGACCTCGAGCCCCGCGACGGCGGAGGTGGCCAGCGCGGCTAGAGTGAGATGGGATCTGGCCATGAACCCTAGGTTAAATGGACTTCCCCGCGTGGGCTTGTTCGCCACGCCTTGAAAGGACCCCTATGTCGCCCTTCCCTCTGAGCGCTCTGCCCCTCTCGCGGCACGCCATCGACCGCGATCACGTCTCCCGGTCGCGTCCGGCGCTGTTCGACGAACTGTGGGAGGAGCCCACCACGCGTGTGCTCGCGCTCTGGAAGGGGCGTGCGCTGCTCACGGCGGAGAGCGTGGAGGCGGCAGCTCCCGTGGCCGACGGCTGGGGATCGTCCGACGGCGTCGCTGCACTCGACCTGCTGCCGGTGGAGCGGGTCACGTCGGCTCTGCTGCGGGTCTACCTGGGTCGCACGCTGACCGCCACCGAGTCCGAGCCGACCGGCAGCGCCGTCGTGCTCGAGGTGCTGACGGACGCCGCCGCCGCCGAGCTCGAGCCCGACGAAGCGCGCTGGGGCAACCTGCGCACGGTCGCGACGGCCTTGAGCGACCGGGATGCCGGGCTCTTCACCGAAGCGCTGGCCATCGCCAACTGGCACGCCACGCACACGCACTGCCCGCGCTGCGGCACTCCGACGGTGGTCGAGCAGGCCGGATGGGTGCGCCGCTGCTTCGAGGACGGGTCCGAGGTCTTCCCCCGCACCGACCCGGCGGTGATCGTCTCCGTGCTCGACGACGACGACCGCCTGCTCCTGGGCTCGAACGCGATGTGGGAGCAGTCGCGCTACTCGCTGCTCGCCGGGTTCGTGGAGCCGGGGGAGTCGTTCGAGTCGGCGGTGGAGCGCGAGATCTTCGAAGAGGCGGGGGTGCGCGTGGTCGACGCCGAGTACAAGGGGTCGCAGCCGTGGCCGTTCCCGGCGTCGGTGATGGTCGGCTTCACCGCGCGGATCGCCTCCGATCAGGATGCGGCGGCGCTCGACCCCGACGGTGAAGAGATCCTCGACCTGCGCTGGTTCAGCCGGCACGAGCTGTGGGAGGCGCGCGATCAGGTCATCCTGCCGGGCCGCTCGTCGATCGCCCGCGCCCTCATCGAGGACTGGTACGGCGGATCTCTCGACGAGCCCCCGGTCGCGGCGCCGGTCGTGCCGTGACGCCGGAGAACCTCCTCGACGGTCTCGACGCCCAGCAGCGGGTCGCTGCCGAAGCGCTGCTCGGCCCGGTGTGCATCCTCGCCGGTGCGGGCACGGGCAAGACGCGGGCGATCACGCACCGCATCGCCTACGGCGTCGCGAGCGGGGCCTACGCCCCGAACCGCGTCATGGCGCTGACCTTCACGAACCGGGCGGCGGCCGAGCTCCGCGGCCGGTTGCGCCAGCTCGGCGCGGGCGGTGTCGCGGCTCGCACGTTCCACGCCGCGGCCCTCTCGCAGCTCAACTTCTTCTGGCCTCAGGTGGTCGGCGGGCAGCTCCCGAGTGTGCTCGACAGCAAGGGGCGCATCCTGGGTCAGGCGGCCGAGCGTCTCGGATTCAAGGTCGACACGGCGACCCTGCGCGACGTCGCTGCCGAAGTCGAATGGCGCAAGGTCTCCGGTCTGACCGTCGAGCAGTACGCCGCGACGATCGCGTCGAGGAACCTCCCGGGCAATCTCGCCGCTGAGCAGGTGGTGAAGATGCTGCAGACCTACGAAGACCTCAAAGACGAGCGCAAGCAGTTCGACTTCGAGGACGTGCTGCTCGCCTGCGCCGGCATGATCGAGATCGAACCGGCCGTCGCCATGCAGGTGCGCGAGCAGTACCGGTTCTTCGTGGTGGACGAGTACCAGGACGTCTCGCCGCTGCAGCAGCAGCTCCTCGACCTCTGGCTGGGCGGACGACGCGACGTGTGCGTCGTCGGAGACGCGAGCCAGACCATCTATTCGTTCGCCGGTGCGCGCAGCGAGTACCTCCTCGACTTCGAGCGCCACTACGCCGGCGCGACGGTCGTGCGGCTGGAGCAGAACTACCGCTCGACACCCGATGTCGTGGATGCGGCCAACCGGCTCATGCGGGGGCGCTCCGGTGCGCTCACCCTCCGCGCCTCCGTGACCCGGGACGAACAGGGCGAGCCGGTCGAGACCAAGGCGGCTCCGGCGTCCGACGTTCCGCCTCCCGCGGGGTTCCCCGACGATCGCGCCGAGGCCAGGGCCGTCGCGCAGCAGGTCGCCGCCGAGCTCGCCGCCGGAGCCAAGCCCGAGGACATCGCGATCCTCTACCGCGTGAACGTGCAGGCCGCCGCGCTCGAGCAGGCCCTCGGCGACCTCGGGATCAGCTATCAGATCCGCGGCTCGAAACGGTTCTTCGACCTGCCCGAGGTGCGGCAGGCGATCATGTCCCTGCGCGCCGCGAGCGTCTCGATCGCCGACGAGCCCCTCTTCAAATCGGTCAGCGACGTGCTGCGTTCCCTGGGTTGGAGTCAGGAGCCGCCGGATGCCCGGGGAGCCGTGCGCGACCGCTGGGAGTCGCTCAACGCGATCATGGGACTGGTCGACCTGGCGCCGGCCGGCACCACCTTCCGCCGCTTCACGGACGAGCTCCTGGTGCGCCAGGCCGGTCAGCACGAGCCGACGCTCTCGGCCGTCACACTGGCGACACTGCACTCCGCCAAGGGACTCGAGTGGGAGTCGGTGCACCTCATCGGGCTGAGCGAGGGTCTCGTGCCGATCAGCTACGCCAAGACCTTCGAGCAGATCGACGAGGAGCGCCGGCTGCTCTACGTCGGGATCACGCGTGCCAGGCGCCGTCTGCGGATCAGCTGGTCGGCGACAGGAAACCTGGGCGGCCGGGCACTGCAACGTCAGCCGTCCCGTTTCCTGGCAGAGCTCGGCACCCGCACGCCTCGTGCGGCCGGTGAGCCCGTTCGGTCGTGATCCCGGTCTCATAGTCGAGCGACAGGCCGAGGTGTGCGAGGCGCCGCGAACCGCGGACCGCACGATCGAGCACCGCGCGTCCGGCGACGGCCGCCACGGCTGTGGTCACGAGACTGGTCTCGCGGCGGGCGTCCCGGGTGTAGAGCTGGCTCGCCATCGCGGGCCAGTCGGGCTCGCCGTCGGAGCGGTGCAGGTCGAGGCAGCCCAGGCACGGGCCGTCGCCCGGCTCGACGAGCGGGCCGATCGTGACCGTCTCGTCGCCGAACACGACCGGGAGGTGGGGCACGTCGCGTCGGAGCCACCTCCGATGGCGCTCCGGCTCGATGGCGAACGAGCCGAGGATCACGGCGGCGTCGGCCGCCCGCACCGCCGGATCGCTCCAGGAGAGGCCCGCGCGCACGTCGGCGCCGCTCTCCCGCAGCACCTGGAGGAGACGGCCCGCGGCTCGACCGGCCCCGTCGACGACGATCAGGGGAGGCGTCACGGTGCCCGGTTCGCCGGAGAGCACCGGAGCGAGGCGCTCGAGGAACCTCTCGGCGGCCGACGGATCGCCACCGGCGCGCTCCGCCACGAGTTGCAGGCCGGAGAGCGTGACGCCGGCGTCGAGTGCGACGAGCATCCGCTCGTCGGCGTTGCTGAGGCCGGTCAGCGTGAGCACCGGCCGCTCCACCCCGAACTGCAGGGTGGCCGGCGAGCGCCAGACGCGGTGAATCCGTGGGTCGAGTGCGAACGTCATCCCCGCATCATGCCGCGAACGGCATGAGTCGCGCAGAAGTTATCCACAGGCGAGCGTGCGGTTACTCCTCCGTCGGGCGCTCGGTGTCTCCGCGCAGCAGGTCTTCGAGTGCCTGGTCCACGGCGTCGCGCTCCGGCTCCTCGCCGTTCGCCGTCGCTGTGAGGCGTGCCACGAGGCCCGACGGGTCGTCGAGGTCGCCGGCCTGGGGGAGCAGGTCGGGGTGCGACCAAAGGTCGTCGCGGGCATCCGGGCCCACCGCCTCGGTGACCGCCTGCCACATGGCGGCCGCCTCACGCAGCCGGCGCGGACGCAGCTCCAGGCCGACGAGGGTGGCGAACGCCGACTCGGCCGGGCCTCCGGATGCACGGCGACGCCGGACCGTCTCGGCGATGGCGTCGGTCTTGGGAAGGAGCTTCGTAGCGTTGGCGGTGACGACGTCGACCCAGCCCTCGACGAGGGCGAGAAGCGTCTCCAGCCGGGCCAGAGCCTCCAGCTGGTCGTCGGACTTCGGCGGGATCAGCGCGCCGCTGACCATCGCCTCGCGGAGCTCTTCCGGGTTCGAGGGGTCGAAGCTCTCTGCGAGTTCTTCCAGACGGTCGGTGTCGATGGTGATGCCCTTGGCAAAGGCCGTGATCTGGGTGATGAGTTGCAGGCGCAGCCACTTCGCGTGACGGAAGAGGCGGGCGTGGGCCAGCTCGCGCACCGCGAGGTAGAGCTGGATCTGGTCGGCGGGGATGTCGAGACCGTCGCCGAACTCGGCGACGTTCTGCGGGATGAGCGCCGCGGTCCCGTCCTCCATCAGCGGGATGCCGATGTCGCCGCCCGAGACGACCTCCTTGGCCAGCTGCCCGACCACCTGACCGAGCTGCATGGCGAAGAGGGCGCCGCCGATCGAGCGCATCACCTGACCGGCGTTCGCGATCATGCCCTGCATCTCTTCGGGCGCCTGCTCGGTGAGAACACGGGTGAGGGCGTCGGAGATGCTCAGTGCCACCGGCTCGGCGAGTTGCGACCAGATCGGCATCGTCTGACGGGCCCACTCGGCACGGCCGATCAGCTGCGGGGGAGTGGTGAGCTCGGCCACGGTGGTCACGTTGTCGAGCCAGAGCGCTGCGACGTTGAACGCCTGGTCGAGGTGTGCGCGCTCGGCCGGGGTGACCGCCTGCGCGCCCTCTGACGCGAGAGTGCGCGCCTGCTGGAGGGCGAGATCCCAGTTGATGCCGCCGTCGGAACTGCGGATGGCGTTCTGGAGCTGACCGAGGAGCTGCTGGATGCTCGCCGGATCGTTCGGGAGACCGGCGGCCCCGGCCAGCTGGCTCGGGTCGATGGAGGAGTTGCCCGACAGGAACTCGCGCAGCATGTCGCGGAATTCGTCGTCCGGCTCCTTGTTGGGGTCGTCGGCCATCGTCTGCCTCTTTCGTGTGGTGCGGCTTTCAGGCTTGGAATCTACGCTAGCCCGTGATCACCGGCCCCGGGTGAGAATTGGCCTAGGCTCGTGGCTCGGGATGTGCGCCCGTGGCGAACAAGCGAAAGGTACCTGTGTGAGCCTCTTCACCGACGACGACCTGCAGCCTCTTCCGGAGGAGGAACGGGTCCGTGTGGCGCCCCCGCGGCGCGTCGTCATCGGCTGGTCGCTGGTCGCCCTCGCTTTCGTCCTCACCCTGATCCTCGCGCTGGTTCCGGCGCCGTACGTCATCGAGCAGCCGGGCCCGGTGTACAACACGTTGGGCAAGGATCAGCTGGTGGGCGCGACGCCGAGCCCGGATGCGAAGCCGCTCATCACCATCCCGGACAAGACGACCTACCCGACCGCCGGCTCGCTCGACCTGCTGACGGTGTCGGTGGTGGGAAACCCCGACCAGCGGCCGAACTGGTTCGAGGTCGCACGCGCCTGGTTCGACCCGAGTCAGGCCGTCCTCCCGGTCGACGTCGTCTTCCCCCCGGGGACCACCACGGAGCAGTCGAACGCGCAGAACGCCGCCCTCATGGTCGACTCGCAGCAGGATGCGGTGGCGGCGGCGCTGAACGATCTGGGTTACGAGTTCCCCGAGGCGGTCGCGGTCAAGCAGATCATCAAGGGCAGCCCCGCCGCTTCGGTGTTCAAGGTGGACGATGAGATCGTCAGCGTGAACGGCAAGCCGGTGCCCGGGGTTCAGACCCTGAGGAAGCTCGTCGCGGAGAACGGCGTCGACAAGCCGGCGGAGGTGGGGATCGTGCGCGACGGCGTCGCGTCGACGGTGTCGATCACGCCCGCGAAGTCCGGCGGTCAGACGGTTCTGGGGATCGGGGCCGGCATGGACTACACCTTCCCGTTCGACGTCAAGATTCAGCTCGACAACGTCGGAGGACCGAGCGCCGGCCAGATGTTCGCCCTCGGAATCATCGACAAGCTCACCCCGGGCAAACTCAACGGCGGCGAACGCGTGGCGGGAACCGGCACCATCGACAACGAGGGGAACGTCGGCGCGATCGGCGGCATCCGGCAGAAGATGTACGGCGCCCGCTCGGCGGGCGCCACGTACTTCCTTGCTCCGCAATCCAACTGCGACGAAGTGACCGGGCACATCCCGCGAGGCCTGAAAGTGTTCGCGGTCAAAACGCTCGACGACTCGCTCAAGGCGCTCCAAGCGGTGAGCACCGGAGGCAGCACAGCGGGGCTCGCCACCTGCCCCGCTTCATAGGGCGTGCACAGGGGCTCATAGGCCGCGCATAGGCTCGCCGGAGCACGGCGCGAGCGCAGCAATCTTGCAGCGTCCCGCGCCTAGGATGGTCCCTGACCTTTCCACGCGAGAGCAGAGGCCCATACGTGAGTTCAACAGCAGCAGTTCGACCTCCAGGACGCCGTCGCGCGGCAATCTGGATCACTCTGGGCGCGGTCGTCGCGCTGGTCATCCTCTTCTTCGTGTTCGCCGGGCTGTACGCCGACATCCTCTGGTACCAGCAGGTGGGCTTCCTCAACGTGCTCACCACGCAGTGGCTCGCGGCCGCGGTGATGTTCTTCATCGGGTTCTTCGGCATGGCGGTGCCGCTGTGGCTGGCCATCCAGCTGGCGTACCGACTGCGCCCGGTCTACGCCAAGCTCAACACGCAGCTCGACCGCTACCAGCAGGTGATCGAGCCGCTCCGCCGCCTGGCGATGTACGGCATCCCGATCGTCTTCGGCATCTTCGCGGGCGTCTCCGCCGGGTCCCGCTGGCAGACCGCGCTCCTCTGGCTCAACGGCACGAGCTACGGCCAGACCGACAAGCAGTTCCATCTCGACATCGGGTTCTACCTGTTCGACCTGCCCTTCTACCGCAGCCTGGTGGGCTTCGCCTCGGCGGTCGTCATCATCTCGCTCATCGCGACGCTGGCCACCTGCTACCTGTACGGCTCCATCCGGGTCAGCGGCCGCGAGGTGCGCATCTCCAAGTCGGCGCGCATCCAGATCTCGGTGATCTCGGCGGTCTACCTGCTGCTGCAGGCCGTCAGCATCTGGCTCGACCGCTATGCGACCCTCACCGACGCCAACGTGAACGACCAGATCAACGGCGCTGCGTACACCGATGTGAACGCCACGATCCCGGGCCGTGCTGTGCTCGCGGGCATCGCCGTGTTCGTCGCCGTGCTCTTCATCGTCACGGCCTTCGTCGGCCGCTGGCGCTTCCCGATCGTCGGAACGGCGCTGCTCATCGTGGCCGCCCTCGTCGTCGGGGCGATCTACCCGTGGGTGGTGCAGCGCTTCCAGGTCGAGCCGAGCCAGAAGACGCTCGAGACGCCATACGTGCAACGCGGCATCGACGCGACACGAGACGCCTACGGCTTGAGCAACATCGACGTCATCCCGTTCAACGCCAAGACCACGGCCGAGCAGGGCGCGCTGCGTCAGGACGCGCAGACCACGGCGCAGATCCGCATCATCGACCCGGCGGTCGTCAGCCCGTCGTTCCGTCAGCTGGAGCAGTTCCGGCAGTACTACGCGTTCCCGAACAACCTCGCCGTCGACCGGTACAACCTCGATGGCAAAGAGCAGGATGCGGTGGTCGCGGTGCGCGAGCTGCAGCAGTCCGGCCTCACCAGCGCCCGCAACTGGTACAACGACACGGTCGTGTACACGCACGGCTACGGCCTGGTCGCCGCCTACGGCAACCAGCGTTCGGCCGACGGCCAGCCGGTGTTCCTCGAGTCGGGCATCCCGACCAAGGGGTCGCTCGGCACCTACGAGCCGCGCATCTACTTCGGACAGCAGTCGCCGACGTACTCGATCGTCGGCGGTCCGAAGGGCGGCAAGAACGTCGAGCTCGACTACCCCGGCGGAACGGGCGACGCGCAGCAGACGTACACGACGTTCGCCGGCAACGGCGGTCCGAAGCTCGACAACATCTTCAAGCGGCTGGTCTACGCGCTCAAGTTCCAGGACGAGCAGATCGTGCTCTCCGACGCGGTGAACAACAACTCGCAGATCCTCTACGACCGCGACCCGATCAAGCGCGTCCAGAAGGTCGCGCCCTACCTGACGCTCGACTCGCAGGCCTACCCGACGGTGGTCGACGGGCGGGTGAAATGGGTCATCGACGGCTACACGACGAGCGATCAGTACCCCTACTCGCACGTCGGCAGCCTGAGCGACGCGATCGCGGACACCGAGACGCCGAAGCCCGCGTACGCGTTCGACGACATCAACTACATCCGCAACTCGGTCAAGGCCACGGTCGACGCCTACGACGGGTCGGTCACGCTCTACGCCTGGGACGACAAGGACCCGGTGCTGAAGACGTGGGAGAAGATCTTCCCGACCACCGTCAAGCCGATGAGCGACATGAGCGCCCAGCTGATGAGTCACGTGCGCTACCCGGCCGATCTCTTCAAGGTGCAGCGCTCGGTGCTCGGGCAGTACCACGTGACCGACGCGGGCTCCTTCTACTCGCGTGAAGACGCCTGGACCACGCCGAACGACCCGGTGTCGGCGTCGACCAGCCCGACCCTGCAGCCGCCGTACTACCTGACGATGCAGATGCCGGGACAGACATCTCCGGAGTTCTCGCTCTACACGACATTCATACCGCAGGCCTCGAGCGAGGCCAGCAGATCGGTGCTCAAGGGCTATCTCGCCGTCGACTCGAACGCCGGGTCGACGAAGGGGGTGAAGGCCGATGGCTACGGCAAGCTGAGACTCCTGAGCCTGCCGTCGAGCGACACGGTGCCCGGGCCGGGGCAGGTGCAGAACAGCTTCAACTCCGATCCGAGCGTGTCACAGCAGCTCAACCTGCTCAGACAGGGCAAGACGGACGTGATCAACGGCAACCTGCTCACGCTGCCCGTCGGCGGCGGTCTGCTCTACGTGCAGCCGGTCTACGTCAAGTCCACCGGCGAGACCAGCTACCCGCTGCTCCAGAAGGTGCTGGTGGCGTTCGGCGACAAGATCGCGTTCCAAGACACCCTGGATCAGGCGCTCGACGTGCTGTTCGGCGGCAACTCCGGTGCGACCGCCGGCGATACGAACATTCCGACCGGGACGAGTCCGCCCGCCTCGGGCGGCACCGGGTCCGGTTCGGGCACCAGCACCCCGACTGACAACGCGGCGCTGCAGCAGGCCCTGCTCGACGCTCGTGCGGCGCTCACCGACCGCACCAACGCCCTCAAGGCCGGTGACTGGACGGCGTACGGTCTGGCCGACGCGCGACTGACCAAGGCGCTCGCCGACGCGCTGGCAGCCGAAGGGTCGACCGGCAAGTAGCGGCGAGGACTCGCGCAGCAGAGTGGCGGGGGGGGGGGAGCCCGGCGGGCGCCCAGGGGAGGGGGTCGGAGTGTGGGGTTTTGTTAGAGCGGAAAACAAAAAAAATAGAGTGGCGGGGGCGGCCCCCGCGGAG
>NZ_JBHVXB010000004.1:0-302653 GCF_042881905.1 Leifsonia sp. NPDC058248 | reverse complement strand
ACTGACCACGGCGCTCGCCGCCGCGCTGGCCGCCGACGGGTCTCCCGGCAAGTAGCGGCTCGGACTCGCGCAGCAGAGGGCCCCGCACGCCCATCCGTGCGCGCCACTCTGCTGTGCGGATCGTTTTCCGGGAATGTTCGCCGCCTATACAAAGTACTAGTCGCGGCCGAGCGCGCACCTCCCGGATGTTCCGCCAAACCACGCGGACACGCCAGAAAACACTTGCATTAACTTTGATTGTCGACTTTACTAACAAACATGCTGGTGGACGAGGGACGGCGTTCGACGCTGGGTGACACTGCTCCGATCTCACGGGATCGCGGGATGGTTCCCGGCCGCGCCTTGCGGCCCAGCGCCAAGGTCCTTCCGGAGCACGCGCGCAATCACAACCGCTCGCTCGTCCTGCAGACGCTGTACCGGGCAGGCCAGGTCAGCCGCGCCGATCTCGCTCGGGAGACGGGCCTCACCCGTGTCACCATCTCTGATCTCGTGGCCGGGCTGATCGCCGAAGGCCTCGTCATCGAGCTCGGCCAGCGAGACGACGTGCGACCAGGCAAGCCGGCCGTCCTGCTCGACATGAACCGCGCCGCGACCCAGATCATCGGAATCGACCTGAGCGAGCACTCGGTCTTCCGCGGCGCCGTGCTCGACATTGACGGCGAGATCCTGGCGAGTGCCGAAGTCGCCCTCGCCGGCAGCAGGGGAGACGAGGCCACTGCAAAGGTGCTCGCGCTGACCGAGCAACTCGTCGGAATGGCGACCGCGCACATCCTCGGCATCGGCATCGGCTCGCCCGGCATCGTCGACCCGAGCGGCACCGTGGTGGCCGCTCCGAACCTCGGCTGGGCCGATGTCCCGCTGCAACGCCTGGTCGCCGAGCACACCTCCCAGCCCGTCTTCGTCGCCAACGACGCCAACGTCGCGGTTCTGGCCGAACACGGCTTCGGCGGCGCCCACGGCGACATGATGCTCGTCAAGGTCGGGCATGGTGTCGGCTCGGGGCTGCTCGTCGCGGGAGCCCTCGTGCTCGGCAGCCGGTTCGCGGCGGGCGAGATCGGCCAGGTCATGGTCGGCACTGATGACGGCCCTGAAGCGCCGTACGACCGCGAGAAATGCTTGGAGGCCTGGCTGGCCGTTCCGCGGCTCGAATCGCGCGTGGCGGCCGCTGCGATAGCCGGGGAACCCGTCGCACCGGTGCTCCGTGAGGCCGGGCAGCGTCTGGGTGTCGCGCTCGCGCCCATCGTCGGAGCCCTCAACCTGTCGGAGGTCGTGGTCAGCGGCCCCGAGGAACTCCTCGACGGCCCGCTGCTCGACGCCGTGGGGGAGACGTTGCGCAACCGCACGATGGCGGGCTTCCATTCGGATGCCACGCTCCGGATGACCAGCCAGAGTCGCGACATCGTCGTGCGCGGGTGCGTGGTCATGGTGCTCTCCGCTCAGCTCGGGGTCTCCTGATGACACTCCTGCTCGAGCGGCGGAGACCGGCGGACGAGCCGGCCCAGTCGTTCGCCTTCGCCGCGTGGGCGAAGGAGGTGCTGCCCCTGTTCCGCGGCCGTTGCACCGTCGTTCGCCTGGCGAGCATCGACAACGAGGTCCTGGGGGTGGCGCGCTGGTCGACGCTCGCCGAGGCCTGGACGGAGCCGGGCTCGGCGGCCGGGCGGCACTGGTCTGAGAACCCTGTGGTCACCGTCGGTCCCGGCGACGATCCGCACCTCGTGCTGGCCACCCGGACGCCGGTGGTGGTCGTCGGGGTCGACAACGAGGCGCACGGCTACGCGCGGGCCGTGATCGACTCGGTCCGGGCATCCTGCAGCGCGGTGCTGGTCGTCGACATGGGGCATCGCCTGACCGGCCACAGCTATGCGGACCTGGCGACTTTCGGCTTCGATCGCGACCGTGGCGGTGCGCTGCTCGAACTGCTCACCGCCGGCTGACGGGTCCGGGTCAGATTGCCCAGGAGACGCCGAGGGTGGACTGCAGGGCGTGCTGGGCCGCCCCGCGGAACGGCTGCTCGAGCGCGATCTTCGCGTAGCGGAAACTGAGCGGCATCGCAGCGCGCACCGTGTGGCGGGCGGCCTCGGCGCGGAGGTGGCCGATGAACTCGGCGCCGAGCTTGGGGGCGGTGCCCCCGAGCACCACGTTCGGCACGTCGAGGGCGGCGCCGACGAGCAGGAGGGCTCTCGCCAGCACCCGTGCTCCGAAGGCGATGCGCTCGCGCGACTCGCCGGTGGCGGCGAGGGCGGCGACGTCCACCGCTTCGAGGTCGGTGCCGTGGGGGAGCCCGAGCAACGATGTCACCGAGACGACCTCCTCGAGGCAGCCCCGGTTTCCGCAGGCGCACAGCGGAGCATCCGGACCGAACAGCACCGGCACGTGACCGATCTCACCCGCGCGGTGGGCCGCGCCGGCGAGGAGCGATCCGTCGACGATGAACGCAGCGCCCACGCCGGTGCTGAGCGAGACGTACATCTGGTTCGCGCCGAACTGGTCGGAGGTCGAGTAGTCGGCGAGTGCTTCGGCGTCCGCGTCGTTCACGAGGTGCACCGGAGCGTCCACGATGCCGCGGAGCGCGTCGGAGAGGTCGACGTCGCTCCAGCCGAGCTGCACGCTCTCGCGGATGAGCGGTCCGTCGGCGATGCCGGGTACCTGGATGCCCACCGCCAGGATGCGCGCGCCGGTGGCGGCCACGAGCCTGCGCATCACCGCCTGGATGTCGTCGATCGACCCCGGGGTCGCCGGCCGTTGCGACACGGTCGCCACTTCGCCGCCGAGCAGGTCGAGCACCGCACCGCGCACCAGGCCGGGCTGCACGATCACCGAGAGCAGCACATGCCGCGACGGGTCGATCTGCAGGGTCGTGGCGCGTTTGCCGCCGGTGCTCTCCGCACGCTGGCCTTCGATCACGAGGCCCTCGGCGATGAGGCCCCCGAGAAGCGACGACACGGTTGCTGAGGTGAGTCCGGTGCGCCGTGCGATGCTGGCGCGGGTGGCCGCGCCGTTGCCGGACAGCACCAGCTGCAGCGCGCTCGTGAGGTTGCGCTCACGGACGGCGGCCTGTGTCGCCTTGCTGTGATCGTCTGCCACTCTGCCGCTCCTCGACGCGCGTTCTCCCCGCAGTCGACCATAGCGAATGGCCGCTGCTCGCGCGGGAGACGCCACGGGCATCCGTGGGCGCCGGATGCCCGTGCCGGCCACTTCGTCTGTCACCAGCTGCTCCCAACACACCCGGGATAGCACCGTCTAGCGGCAGACGACGGACACCCCGACTGGCGGGAACGACCATTGCGGCGGAAGATGTGCGCATGGGGAACGCACTGATCCTGGTCGACGTCCAGCGCGACATGCTCGAAGGGGAGTCGGCCATCGAGCAGGCGGAGACGTTCCGCGACGCGCTGGCGGCGCTGCTGCAGAAGGCCCGCGAGGCCGGGGTGCCGATCGTGCACGTGCAGAACGACGGGGGCGTCGGCGACATCGACGAGCCGGGCACGGCCGGCTGGGAGCTCTCTTTCCATCCGGAGCCGGGGGAGCCGGTGGTGCGCAAGGCCGTCAGCAACACGTTCGAGGCCAATCCGGCGCTGGCCGACGTGCTGCGCGCGATGGGCGTCGGCGCCGTGGTGGTGGCGGGCCTGCAGAGCGAGCACTCGATCCTGGCGACCAGCCGGGGCGCTCTCGCCAACGGATTCGACGTGACCGTACCGAGCGACGGGCACACCACGTACGACGACGGAGAGCCGGCCGCGGCCATCGCCGAGCGCATCACGCGGGAGCTGGACGCCGACGGCGTGCGGATCGTCGACCTCGAATTTGTCGAGTTCGCGCGCTGAGGCGGACTCGGTTCGCGCGCTGAGGCGGGCGCGGTTCGCGCACTGAGGCGGACTCGGTTCGCGCGCAGAAGCAGGCGATCGGGCCCTCACGGCGCGCACGCGGAACGGCCCCGGACAGAGAAGAAGGCCCGGATTCCCAAGGGAATCCGGGCCTCTTTTGTTGCGGGGGCAGGATTTGAACCTACGACCTCTGGGTTATGAGCCCAGCGAGCTACCGAGCTGCTCCACCCCGCGGCACAAGAATTGACTCTAGCACGGACCGCGGCAACACAAAAATCGTGGACGGATTCCGAGCCCCGCGCAACTGGCTCGGGCAATCGATGCTTTCGGCCTGGTCCGCCGATAGAGTCGGGGGTGGAGGGGAACGCCGATGACGAATGCGCTTCAGAAGTACCGGGTCTGCGTCATCGAGGACGACCCCGATGTCGCGCTCTACATGAAGACCGTGCTCGAGAAGAAGGCCGACGCCGTCGTGCTGGCGATCACCGTCCCGTCGACCGCCCTCCGGAGCATCGCCGAATTCGAACCGGATGTGGTGATCACCGACATCGAGATGCCCGGCATCTCCGGGCTCGACCTGCTCAAGGAACTCCGTGCCACCCACCCGGGGCTGCCCGTCGTCGTGATGACGGCTCATGTCTCCGTGGACTACGCCGTGTCGGCGCTGCGCGCTCAGGCCGACGAGTTCCTCACCAAGCCGATCGCATCGGCCGACCTGGTGTCGATCGTCACGCGCCTGGCCGAAGAGGGCCGCACTCGGAAGGCCGCGCAGGCGCCGCAGGTGGTTCTCGCCATCGGCGCGCATCCGGATGACGTGGAGATCGGCGTCGGGGGAATCCTCTCCGCCCACCGCGAGGCCGGAAACGACGTCGTCATCCTCACCCTGTCGCGCGGCGCCAGGGGCGGGGACGCCGACAACCGGCAGCACGAGTCGCTGGCGGCGGCCGAGCGACTCGGGGCGCGGCTCTTCCTGGAAGACCTGGAGGACACGCAGATCGTCGCATCCGATCCGACCGTGGGCATCATCGAACGCGTCGTCGCCGAGGTGCGGCCCGACATCGTCTACACGCATTCCGCTCACGACCGGCACCAGGACCACCGAGCCGTTCACGCGGCGACCCTGGTGGCCACGCGTGCGGTGCGCACCGTGTGCTGCTACCAGAGCCCGTCAGCCACCATCGACTACCGGCCGACACGGTTCGTGCCGATCGACGGGTTCACGGACGCGAAGCTCGCCCTGCTCGACTGCTTCCGCTCGCAGACCGAACTGCGCACGTATCTCGAACCGGACTTCGTGCTGGCGACCGCGCGCTACTGGTCGCGGTTCGGCGGGGGCGCCAGCTGTGAGCCGCTCGAGGTGATCAAGGACACCGCAGACCTCTCCGTGCCCGCGTCGTCGATGACGCCCGGCAGCCGAGCCAAGGGAACCATCCAGTGACCAGAGTCCTCGTGACCGGGGCGGGCGGTCCTGCCGGCGTCGCCGTCATCCGATCGCTGCTCGCCCGCGACGACGTCGAGGTGCTCGCCGCCGACATGGACGGCTGGGCGAGCGGCCTCTACCTGGTCCCGCCGGAGAGCCGCCGGATCATCCCGCCGGGCCGTGCAGACACTTTCGTCGACGAACTGATCGGTCTGTGCGCCGCGGACGACATCGACGTGCTGTTCTCGACGGTCGACGTCGAACTCCCGGGGCTGGCCGCGCGCCGCGACGAGCTGCTGGCCGTCGGTGCGGCCCTCGCCGCACCGACTCTCGAGACGCTCGAAGTCTGTCTCGACAAGTTCCGTCTCGCCGGCCGGTGCTCGCCCTCGGTGGCCGTGCCGGAGACCCGCCTGCTGAACGCTGCCGGCATCGCGGCCGACTGGACCTTTCCGGTCATCGTCAAGCCGCGCAGCGGCGCCGGCTCCCGCGGAGTCAAGCTGATCGCCGACCGTGGCGCGCTCGAAGCCCTCGGCACGGACGAGACCAACATCATCCAGGAGAACCTGCCCGGCGAGGAGTTCTCGGTCGACGTGCTGGCAGGTCTCGACGGCGCCGTGATCGCGGCGGTTCCCCGCTCGCGCGAGCGCGTCGACTCGGGCGTTTCCATCGCGGGCCGTACCGTGCGGCGGCCCGAACTGTCCGACACCGCGGCGGACGTCGCCCGTGCGATCGGCCTCACCGGGGTAGCGAACGTCCAGCTGCGGTACAGCAGCACCGGCATCCCGGCCCTGCTGGAGGTCAATCCCCGCTTCCCGGGGGCGATGCCGCTCACGATCGCCGCCGGTGTCGACATGCCCTCGCTGCTGCTCGATCTCGTGCTCGGCCGCCCTGTTCCCACCGCCATCGACTTCGCCGAGCTCGCCAACGTGCGCTACCTCGAAGACGTGTTCCTCGATCCGTCGGACGTGCTCGTCTCGGAGAACGCGGCACACACCGAGGGACCCGGGGAAGAATGACCGTCACGCGGAGCGAACTGCTGCGCGGAGACTTCCACGTGCACTCGACCTACTCCGACGACGCGCGCAGCACCCTGGCGGAGAACCTGGCGGCAGCGGCCTCGGCGGGTCTGGCCCGCATCCGGCTCACCGACCACGTGCGCGCGTCGACGACCTGGGTGCCCGAGTTCGTCTCCGCGATCGCGGGCGAGAAGACTCCCGACGGGCTCACCGTCCTCACCGGGGTCGAAGCCAAGCTGCTGGATGCCTCAGGCGCCGTCGACACACCTCCCGGTCTGCTGGCCGGGGTCGCACGAGGGGTCGACGCCGTCGTGATCGGCGACCACCAGTTCCCCGGAACGGACGGCCCCTGGTCCCCGTCCGCCACGCGCGAGCGGCTCGCGGACGGACTCACCGCCGGCGACGCCCTCGACCTGCTGGTGACGGCGAGCATCCGGGCGATGGAACGCACGCCGCACGCTCAGCTTGCGCACTGGTTCTCGATCCTGCCGAAGATCGGACTGTCCGAGGACCTCCTGGGCGCCGACCGGCTCGCCGCGTGGGCGCAGGCCGCGCAACGCACGGGCACGATCGTCGAAGTCAACGAGAAATGGGCGTGTCCCGGACCCGGCGCGGTCGCCGCTCTCCTCGCCGTGGATGCGCGTATCGTCGCATCCACGGACAGTCACGTATCGACGGATGTCGGACGCTACGACAGCGTCGTGGGCATCCTCGACCGAGCGGGAGTCCCGGCGTGACCGGCCGCGCGACCGCACGCAGGACGATCGGGAGGTCGACGGAATGAGCCCGGCGGAACTCGGCGACGAAGAGCGCGCCGCACTGGAGAAGGAGATCGAGGACAACCGCCGATCGGAGTACCGGCTGCTGCCGTACGCCGGCATCGCACTCCTCGTGATCGCCGCCATCGTCGTGGTCAGAGTGGTGATCTTCCCGTGAGCACGGGCGGCAAGCGGGTCGTCATCGCCGACGACGACGCGGACATCCGGGCCCTCATGGTCATCGCCGCCGAGCGTGCCGGCGTCGACGTCGCCGCCGCGGTCGACAACGGACGCTCGGCGCTCGACGCCGTCCGGGCCGGGGGGATCGACCTCGCGGTGCTCGACTTCTCGATGCCGGGGCTCAACGGTGTGGAGGTCGCGCAGAGCATCCGGGCCGATCCCACGCTCAGCAGCACGCTCATCCTGATGGTCTCGGCCTCTGTGCAGCTGCTCACCGACCACGGGGTCGTGGCCGAGCGATCGGACGGCTTCATCATCAAGCCGTTCAGCCCGAAGGCGCTGTCGCTGCGCATCCGCGAGATGCTCGAGATCGGGGCGCCGGCATGAGCATCGACCGCTGGCTGCGGAGGATCCCGCTCGACTCTCCGTCGCCCTTCGTGAAGCAGCTCCCCACCATCGCCGGCTTCGCGATCGCGATCGCGATCGTGCTGCTGCCGTTCCAGCCGACGGTCACCGATCTCCCGTTCTTGATCGCCGGGGTCGCGCTGGTCACGGTGGCCTCCATTCTGGCCGCAGCGCTGCCGTGGAGACGGATCGGCGGCAACTGGACGCTGATCGTCCCGATCCTGTCGCTGCTGGCCGTCGGCCTGTTCCGGCTCGGCACGGGAGCATCGGGGTCGCCGTTCGGCGTCCTCCTTCTCCTCCCCTTCGTCTGGATCGCCCTCGAGGAGGGCCGGATCAATGTGCTCATCGCGGCGCTCGGCGTCTTCCTCGTGCAGCTCGGGCCTGTTCTCGTCAGCGGGGACAGCACGACGATCTCCGAGTGGGTGCGGGCGTTCTTCTCGCCGTTGATCTATCTCATCGTCGCGCTCGTCATCAACGAGATCGCCCACCGGGTGCGGGTGCAGCTGGAGGCGGCGCAGACGGCGGGGGAGCAGCGCAAGGCCATGCTCGAGGACGCCGTGCGCATCTCGGACGAGCTCGCGCTGAACGAGGCGCGACTCAAGACGGCGAACCGGCTCATCCAGAGCATCTGGAACGCCGTGACCGAGCAGTCCGTGATCGGCACGGACCTCGACGGACTCATCGACGTGTGGAACCCGGGCGCCGAGAAGATGCTCGGGCTGACCCAGCGGCAGGTGATCGACGGCGGCCGCCACGTCGTCGACTTCCACCTGGCGTCCGAACTCGACGAGCGTCTGCGCGACATGGATGCCCGGGTCACCACCGTCTCGAGCGCCGAGGACTTCTCGGCCCTCGTCGACGCGGTGCGCTCCGGCTTCGCGGACGTGCGCGACTGGACCTACGTGCGTCCGGACGGCAGACACGTCCCGGTTCAGGTCGCCGTCACACCGCGGCTCGACGAGAACGGCCACCGCGTCGGTTTCATCTTCGTCGCGACCGACATGACCCAGGCACGCGAGTTCGCCCGGCTCAAAGACGAGTTCGTCGGCCTCATCTCGCATGAGCTGCGCACGCCGCTCAGCTCCATCCTCGGCTATCTCGAGCTCATGCGAGACGACGAGGACGACCCGCTGTCGCCCGAGCAGCTGCAGTATCTGGGGGTCGCCGAGCGCAACGCCCATCGTCTGCTCAAGCTGGTCGGCGACCTGCTCTTCACCGCGCAGGTGGAGTCGGGCCGTTTCCCGCTCGACATCGCAGAGGTGGAGCTGGGCCCGGTGATCTCGGCGTCGGCCGAGACCGCGCGTCCCATGGCCGCGACGGCGGACGTCACCCTCCGCGTGGAGGTCCCGGCGGCAGCCGTCGTTGTGCACGGAGACAGCATGCGTCTCGGCCAGTCCGTGGACAATCTCATCTCCAACGCGATCAAGTTCACGCCGGCGGGCGGAACGGTCACCGTCTCCCTCCGCGAGGAGGCGGACGAAGCGGTGATCACCGTCGCGGACACCGGCATCGGCATCCCCGCCGTCGAGCTCGGGCAGCTGTCGACCCGCTTCTTCCGGGCGTCGACGGCCACCCGCAACGCGGTGCCGGGCGTCGGTCTCGGCCTGACGATCACCAAAGCGATCATCACAGCGCACGGCGGCCGGCTCGACATCGCGAGCGAGGAGGGCGTCGGCACGTCGATCAGCCTGCACCTGCCCGTTGAGGTCCCCGTGGCGCGCCGGGAGCCGGCGGCCGTCGAGACAGGAGAGTGACCGGATGCCCGAGCCAGTGACGAGCTTCCCGGTGGCGGTCGCGCAGTTCGCGCCGACCGACGACCGGGTGCACAATCGCGACCTGATCGCGGCGTTCACCGCCGTCGCCGCGGCACGCGGGGCGAGACTGGTCGTCTTCCCCGAGTACTCGTCGTTCTTCGTGGATCCGCTGAGCGAGGCGTTCGTGCACAACGCCGAGACGCTCGAGGGCGAGTTCGTCGGCGCGCTCGCCGAGGCCGCCCGCGAGCACGAGGTCTTCGTGGTCGCCGGTCTGGTGGAGAAGACGGACGAGGCGCGGCGGTTTTCGAACACCCTGGTCGCCGTCTCGCCGCTGGGCGACGTCGTGGCCACCTACCGCAAGCAGCACCTCTACGACGCGTTCGGCGCCCGGGAGTCCGAGTGGGTGGTACCGGGCGCCTTGGATGCCCCGCAGACCTTCGACGTCGACGGGATGCGCGTCGGCATGCAGACCTGCTACGACATCCGGTTCCCGGAGGTGACGCGGCGGCTCGTCGACGCCGGCGCCGAGCTGGTGCTCGTCCCGGCCGAGTGGGTGCGCGGGCCGCTGAAGGAGCACCACTGGAGCACGCTGGTGACAGCGCGTGCGATCGAGAACACGATCTACGTGGCGGCGGCCGATCACACGCCCCCGATCGGTGTGGGGACCAGTCTCATCGTCGACCCGATGGGCGTCGCGATCGCGGCCCTCGGCGAGACGGCCGGAGTCGCCGTCGCCGAGGTGTCGCGGGCGCGCATCCGGGAAGTGCGCGAAGCGAATCCCAGCCTGGCCCTGCGCCGCTACGAGGTGCGGCCCAAGCCGGCCAGCTGAGCCGCGGCCCGTTCGAGGACCTCGACCCGCTTGCAGAAGGCGAACCGGACGAGGGATGCGCTGCTCGCCGCGTACTCGCCGGTGCAGAACGCCGAGAGCGGCACGGCCACGACCCCGGCGAGGCGGGGGAGCTCGCGGCAGAACTCCACGGCATCCGGATGCCCGAGCGGTTCGGCGTCCGCGACGACGAAGTAGGTCCCGTCCGACGTCGCCACGTCGAAGCCGGCCGACCGCAGTCCCTCCGACAGGACGTCGCGCTTGTGGCGGAGCCCGGCTGCGATGCCTGTGAAGTAGTCGTCGCCGAGGCGCAGACCGGCCGCGATCGCGGGCTGGAACGGGGCCCCGTTCACATAGGTGAGGAACTGCTTGACGGCGAGGACGGCCGTCACCAGTTCGGCCGGAGCCGTGATCCAGCCGATCTTCCAGCCGGTGGTGTTGAACGTCTTTCCGCCGGAGGAGATGCTGATCGTGCGCTCGCGTGCTCCCGGCAGCGAGGCGATCGGGATGTGACGCGGGCCGAACGTCAGGTGCTCGTACACCTCGTCGGTGACGATGATCGCGTCGTGCCGGTGCGCCAGGTCGACGACGGTCTCCAGCACCTCGCGCGAGAGGACGGTGCCGGTGGGGTTGTGCGGGCTGTTCACGAGGATGATGCGGGTGCGGTCGGTGACGGCGGAGCGGAGCTCGTCGAGGTCGGGCTGGAATCCGGGGAGTCGAAGCGGCACGGTCCGGTGCACGCCGTCGGCGAGCGCGATCAGCGCCCCGTATGCGTCGTAGTACGGCTCGAACGTGACGACCTCGTCGCCCGGCTCGAGCAGGGCCAGCAGACTGGCGGCGATGGCCTCGGTGGCGCCGGCCGTCACGAGCACCTCGCGATCGGGGTCGAAGCGGAGCCCGTAGAACCGCTGCTGATGCTCCGCGATCGCCAGGCGAAGATCGGGGATGCCGATGCCGGGCGGATACTGGTTCTCACCACCCCGGATGGCCGCGACGGCAGCGGACAGCACCTCCGTCGGCCCGTCTTCGTCGGGGAAGCCCTGGCCGAGGTTGATGGCTCCCGTCCGGAGCGCCAGAGCGCTCATCTCGGCGAAGATCGTCGACGCGATCGTGCCGTCGTCACCCAAGAGCCCGGCGCCCCGCGCCGCACGCCGCCACGAACCGCGGACCGTCATGATGTTCCCTTCTCGCCGTGAGTCCAACCTACGGCGTCACCACTGCCGGGCGCAGTCGGCATGTTATGCAGAGTCATTGGGATGCTGTAGCTCGCGCACAGTGCCCCCAAATAGAACGTTCAGGTTCGGGTCCCAAGCTGTGAGTGCTTGGAAGGAGCACCACACCATGACCGACACCCCGATCACTCCGGAGCCCGCGAAGCCCCAGCACGACGCCGACACCGAGTCGGTCGTGGATGCTGCCGGCGAGGCGGCTCCCCAGCCCGCTGCCGAGACGGCCCCCGAGGCCCCCGCAGCCGCCACGGCACCGGAAGCGCCCGCAGCGTCCGAGGCCGCCGCGGCCCCGACCGACGCCCAGCCCACCGTTCCGCAGCCGACGGCACCCGTGCCGCCTGCGGCGCCGGTTCAGCCTGCTCCGCCCGTGCAGCCCGCTGCCGCGCAGAACACGCAGCCCACTCAGCCCGTTCCGCCGCAGCCGTACGGCCAGCAGCCCACCGCGCCCCAGCCGAACTACGGCCAGGGCTCGTTCGGCCAGCCCGCGCCGCACGCCTACCCCGGAACCCCGCAGCAGCCGTATGCGCCGCACCCCCAGCAGCAGCAGTACGCCGGCCAGCCGGGCGTCGGCACCGCCGAGAAGCCCGCCAAACGCCGTAACACCGGTGCGATCATCGCCACGCTCGCGATCGGCGCCCTCATCGGCGGCGTCGCAGGCGCCGGCGCCGGCGTCGGCCTGTACGCCGCGACCGGATCGGGCACGTCTGTCGTCAAGACCGCGACCGGTCCGCAGAACATCACCGTGAACAACGCCAACGACGCCACCACGATCACCGCGGTCGCGGCCCAGGCGTCGCCCAGCGTCGTGACCATCTCCGTCACGGGCGGCACCTCGGGCGGCACCGGATCCGGCATCGTCCTGACCTCTGACGGCTACGTGCTCACCAACACCCACGTCGTCACCCTCGACGGCCAGGCCTCGAACGTGAGCGTCACCGTCCAGGACAACGACGGCAAGATCTACACCGCCAAGATCGTCGGCACCGACCCCACGACCGACCTCGCCGTGATCAAGCTCGACAACGCCTCGGGGCTGACCCCGATGAAGTTCGCCGACTCCGGCAAGCTCAACGTCGGTGACACGGCGGTCGCGATCGGCGCTCCGCTCGGCCTCGCCGGCACCGTCACCGACGGCATCGTCAGCGCCCTCAACCGGAGCATCAGCATCGCGTCGTCCGCGGCGCCGAAGTCGGGCGACGGATCGAGCGGCGGCAGCGGCGGCGACAGCAACGGCAACCCGTGGAACTTCGACTTCCCCGGCCAGGGCGGCAGCGGAAGCGGCAGCCAGACCACCACGCAGGCCACGATCTCGCTGCCGGTCATCCAGACCGACGCCGCGATCAACCCCGGCAACTCGGGTGGCGCGCTGCTCAACTCCAAGGGCGAGCTCATCGGTGTGAACGTCGCGATCGCCAGCGCGGGAGGCACCTCCAGCGGCACCCAGTCGGGCAGCATCGGCGTCGGCTTCGCCATCCCGGCGAACCTCGCGAAGCGCGTCTCCGACGAACTGATCAAGAACGGCTCCGCTACGCACGGCCTGCTCGGGGCATCCGTCACCGATGCCAGCTCCGACACCAAGGCGACCACGGTCGGCGCGCAGCTCAAGCAGGTCACCAGCGGCGGCGCCGCGGCGAATGCCGGACTGCAGGCCGGAGACATCGTGGTGGGCTTCAACGGCCTCCCGATCACCAGTGCCACCGACCTGACCGCTCAGGTCCGCGCCCTGGCGGCCGGCGCCAAGGCCGACGTCACCTACATCCACGACGGCAAGACGAAGACCACGACCGTCACGCTCGGCTCGCTGCCCGCGAGCTGATCGACCGGCACCACGGAGAGGCCGTCCCGCCTGGCGCGGGGCGGCCTCTCCGTCGTCGTGCACCCGGCTCCCAGATCCAGGGATACCCGGCTGATAAGCTCGATCGTCCCGAACGACGAATGGATCAGATGGCGCACGACGCAGCACAGAACACCCTCCCCGGTGTCTCCTACGTGATGCCCGTGCTCAACGAGGTGACCCATGTGCGCGCCGCGGTGGACAGCCTCTTGCAGCAAGACTACGAAGGCCCGTTCGAGGTCACTCTGGCTCTCGGGCCCAGCATGGACGGCACCACCCAGCTCGTCGAAGAGCTGGCCGCCGTCGACCCGCACATCCGGGTGGTCGACAACGTCATCGGGTCGACGCCGGCCGGGCTCAACCTCGCCATCCGCGAGTCGCGCTACCCCGTGGTGATCCGGGTCGACGCCCACTCCGTGCTCCCGCCCGACTACGCCCGTATCGCGGTCGAGACGATCCTCGCCACCGGAGCCGACAATGTCGGCGGTCTGATGGATGCCCAGGGCACCACACCGTTCGAGAAGGCCGTGGCCCGTGCGTACGGCAGCAAGATCGGCCTCGGCGGCACCAAACTGCACGTCGGCGGCGAGGCCGGAGCGGCCGAGACCGTGTACCTCGGAGTCTTCCAGCGTCAACGCCTGATCGACGTCGGGCTCTTCGACGAAGACATCAAGCGCGGCCAGGACTGGGAGCTGAATCGCCGGCTGCGAGCATCCGGAGGCACTGTCTGGTTCACGCCCCGGCTCAAGGTGACGTACCGGCCGCGCCCCAACCTCTACCGGCTCGCCCGCCAGTTCGTCTCCACCGGCGTGTGGCGCGGGGAGCTGGCGCGTCGCTACCCCTCGGCCAACGGTGTGCGCTACTTCGTGCCGCCCGCGATGGTCGTCGCCGTCACCCTCGGCCTGCTCGCGGGCGTCGCCGGCATCGTTCAGGCCGTCGTCGGCGCCACCCCCTGGCTGCTGCTCGGGTTCGCGATCCCGGCGTTCTACGTGCTCATCGTGATCGCTTCCGCCATCGTCTGGGGCCGGCGCGACGGCTTTCGCTCCTTCCTCTGGTTTCTCATAGTCTTGCCGAGCATCCACTTCTGCTGGGGGATCGGGTTCGTGCTCGGATTCCTGTCCCTCTCACGCAACATCACGGCCCACACGGGAAGGTAGCCATGTCAGCTCCAGGCAACGCAGCGCACGGCGTGCGCCCGACCTCCATCGCCGAACTCCGTGCGGTCGCACAACCGCCGGAGGTTCGCGGCCGCCGGAACGCCGAGCACTGGACGGCATCGCTCTACCTGCGCAACCTGTCGCCGTACCTCACGTGGTTCCTGCTCAAGACGTCGATCTCGGCGAACGGGGTCACCGGGCTGATGATCCTGACCGGGTGGGCGACGGCGGCGGCCCTGCTGATCCCGGGCATCGGCGGAGCGGCCCTCGCGCTCATCCTGGGCCAGCTGCAGATGCTCGTCGACTGCTGCGACGGCGAGGTGGCCCGCTGGCGCAAGACCTCGTCACCGGCCGGCATCTTCCTCGACAATGTCGGGCACTACTCGACCGAGACGCTCATCGCGATCGCCCTGGGAATCCGGGCGGCGGGATACCCGTTCGCGACGCCGGCGGACTTCCTTTGGACCAACCTCGGCACGCTGCTGGCGCTGATCATCGTGCTCAACAAGGCGCTCAACGACATGGTGCGCGTCGCGCGGGCCAACGCGGGACTCAGCAAGCTTGCCGACACGCAGAGCGAGTACGCGCCGACCCACGGCGTCGTCGCCCGGTTGCGCCGCGTCGCGCGGTACGTCCCGTTCCACCGCCTGTACCACTCGGTCGAGCTGACCATCCTGATCTTCGTGTTCTCGATCGTCGGGCTGTTCATCGGCGACCAGCTGGCCAACCGCATCCTGCTCAGCGCGCTCGTTCCGCTGGCCCTGCTCGCTCTGATCGGCCACTTCGTGACGATCATGGCCTCGAAGCGGGTCCGTGTCTGACCCGCGGGTGGCCGTCGTCGTCCTCACCCAGGGAACGCGACCGAAAGACCTGCGGCACGGCATCGACTCCGTGCTCGCCCAGATCGGGGTCGACATCGACATGGTGGTCGTCGGAAACGGCTGGGATCCGGCCACATCGGAGCCCGCCCTCCCGGACGGCGTGCGCACGTTGCACCTGCCCGAGAACCTCGGTATCCCGGCCGGACGCAACCAGGGCGTCCCGCTGGTCGAGGGGGACATCCTGCTCTTCCTCGACGACGACGCGAGCATCCCGTCGACCTCGTTCCTGATCGACGCGATCGCCCTGCTCCGGCGCGACCGCAGTGTCGGGATGATCCAGCCGCGCATCGTCGACCCGTCGGGCCGGATGTCGCCCCGACGCTGGATCCCGCGCATCCGCAAAGGCGACCCCTCGCAGTCGAGCCCGGTCTTCTCGGTGTGCGAGGCCGTCATCGTGATGCCGCGCCGGGTGTTCGACGCCGCCGGCGGCTGGGCGGCCCCGTTCTTCTACGCGCATGAGGGAATCGACCTCGCCTGGAAGGTCTGGGATCAGGATCTGCGCACGTGGTACGCGGGCGACCTGATCGCGAATCATCCGGCGGTCTCGCCCACCCGGCACTCGTACTACTACCGTCTGAACGCACGCAATCGGGTGTGGCTGGCGCGGCGCAATCTGCCGGCCGTGCTCATGCCGTTGTACGTCGGATCGTGGACGGGCATCCAGATTCTGCGCTGGTTCCGGCAGCCGAGCGTTCTGAAGGCGTGGTTCGGCGGCTGGGCCGAAGGATGGCGCAGCGATCCGGGGGAGCGGCGCCCCATCAGGTGGCGAACCGTGCGCCGGATGACCGTGGCCGGACGTCCGCCGATCGTCTAGTCGCCGATCGTCAGTCGCTGATCGTCAGTCGTCGGCGCGCTCGTCGTCGTTTTCGGGGTGCGTTCCAGGGGTGCTGGACGCCTCGATGGCGCGCCGCCGGGGCACGGCGCCCCGCAGTGCACGGCCGGCACGTCCGGCCGACTCGCCCGCGCTGGAGCCCAGACGCTTCGCGCCGCCCACAGCGGCCGAGTACGATCGCGCGATGAGCCTTCCGCCCTCCGGCCTGACCCGCGCCGTGACGATCACCGGCGCGAGAGCGGCCGGGTACTGCGCGGGCGCGCCGCCGAAGGCGAGACGCGAGTTCTGAACGACACGGCGACCGACGATGTTGTTGCCTGCGCCTCCGATCACGGCACCGATTCCGAACGGGATCGCCCGGCCGATCAAGCTCGTTCCGCCGCGCACCGCGAACTGGCGGATGAACGTGCTCTTCAGCTTGTCGACCAGTGGACCGACCAGCATCGACGGGATGCTCGTCGTGACCAGTTCACCCCAGTACGCCGAGCGTGTGGCTCCGCCCCCTGCGGCCTGGCCGGCGAGCTGGCGGACGAGGTCCGAGCCTTCGCGGCCGAGCATCATCGTGAGGACCAGCGCACGGGCCCGCTCGGGGTCGTCGACGGCGATGCCGTGGAGCTCGCTGAGCGATTGTGCGTACAGGGCTGTCGCCTCGAGGAACCCCACTGTCTCGAGTCCGGACAGGGCGAGAGTGACGCCGGTGCCGATGGCGGGGATGACGGCGGTGACACCGACTGCCGCGCCGCCCGTGGTGACCGCGGCGAGGTAGCGTCGTTCGAGGATCACAGCGAGCTGGGCGGGCCCGGCTTCGGGGTGACGGCGCCGGATGCTCCGTAGGTGCGCGAGCACGACCGGCCGCTGGATCGCGAGGAACCGGTCGAGGGTGACGTTCACGACGCGCGGCGTATCGCCGCCCTTGGCAGGGCCGCCGGTGACCGACACGATCGGTTTCTGCTGTTTCGCCATCTCACCGAGTCTAGGTCGTGCTGCCGGGGTGCAGCGCTGGGCCGCACGGGGGTTGACACGGAGCCGCAGAATGCATGCATTGTCGGCCACTAGAGTCCGAGGTCGCGGGGTGGGAGGTGCGTCGGCTCTGGATCGGGATGCCGCCCGGCCCTAGTTATGTTGTATGGCTGAACCACATTCGCACGCTGCACGCATTCTCGGAGAGCGCCTCCGGAACGCCCGAGTGACCCTGGGACTGAGTCAGGAGAGCGTGGCCGATCTGGCGCAGATGCACGTCACCAATCTCGGCAAGATCGAGCGCGGCTCGGCCAATCCCAGCCTGCACACGATCGTGCGCGTCGCGAGTGTGCTCGGCGTGGATCCTGGGGTCTTGATGCAGGGGATCGAAGCTGCGCACCTGCCGGCGAATCTGCGCGTGTTCACCGCGGCTGAGTATCTCCGAGAACGTCGCCGCCGGCGCTGAGTCGAGCTGCGCCCTGTCGTGGGGCCCGGATCCGGATCGTGGACCCGGGCCCCACCGACGTCAAAAGCTCACGTGCCAGAGGTACTCGCGGCCGTCGGGCGGGAACCACCGCACGACGAGCACGGTGTCTCGGGCGAGATCGGGCCCGGTGACGGTGGCGGCCACCGCGTCGCCGGGGGCGACGGCCGCGGGCGCGCTCACCGTGAGGCGAGCCCGGCCGGCGATGCTCACGGTGACGCCGCGGAGGGTGTCTTCGCTCGTGTTCACGAGCCGGTAGACGGGCGGGGCGCTACGGTCGACGCGCCAGGGAACGCGGTACGCCTGAACGCGCTGAGGGCGGGCGGAAAGTGGACTGCGAAGATCTCGACAACGAACCATGGGGCAAAACTAACGACCCCGTCCGACGCTCCGACGGCCTCCAGCCCGGCACAAGCCGATTTCGGTGGATAACTCCGAAAAGTCGCCGTCTGTGGATAAGCGTGCACGGCCCCATTGCGCCGATTCGGACGTTCGGGTCAGGATCCGTAGTCGCGGTTGTAGAGGTCGAGCACATCGTCGATGGGACCGTCGAGCACGAGCTTGCCCTTGTCGAGGTAGAGCCCTCTCGCGCAGAACCGGCGAAGATCGCGCTCATTGTGCGAGACGAAGAAGAGGGTGCGACCGCCCTCGAGCAGCTCCTCGATGCGCCGGTAGCACTTCTCCCGGAACCCGCGGTCGCCGACCGCGAGCACCTCGTCGACCAGGATGATCGGTTCGTCCAGCTGCGAGATGACCGAGAACGCGATGCGCACCTTCATGCCGCTCGACAGGTGTTTGTACGGCGTGTCGACGAAGTCGCCGATCTCGGCGAAATCGATGATGCTGCCGAACCGCTCGTCGATCTGGGCCTTCGACATCCCGTGCAGCCCGGCTGTGAGGTACACGTTGTCCCGCACGGTGAGGTCGTCGACGAAGCCGCCGGTGATCTCGATGAGGGGCGCGACCCCGTCGATGACGTTGACCCGGCCTTCGTCGGGGAGCATGACGCCCGCCACGAGTTTGAGCAGTGTGGACTTGCCCTGGCCGTTGCGTCCGACCACGCCGATCGACTCGCCGGGCTGCACATCGAAGGACACGTTGCGCAGCGGCCAGAAGTCGTCGGGGCGCACACGCCTCTGCCGGGAGGAGAAGAGGTCTTTGAAGGAGCGCCTTCCGCCGCGGTTTCGGCGGAAGCGCACGCCGAGGGACTCGACTGCGATGACGGGCGTCGACATCAGATCTCCTTCAACACGGCGGCTTCGCAGCGCCGGAAGATCAGCATTCCGACCGCGAGCAGCACCAGTGAGACGAGGGCGCTCATCGTGACCAGGAACCAGTCGAGCTCCTGAGGGAAGAAGGTCGCCCTGTAGAGGCTGAACAAGCCCGTCAACGGGTTGAACGCAGCGAGGTCCTTCAGGAAGTGCAGGTGTTCGAGGTCACGCGCGCTGTAGATGATGGGTGACGCGTAGAACAAGAACCGCAGGGCGAGTTTGACCACGCGCTCGAGGTCACGGAAGAAGACGACGAGCGGTGCCACGATCAATCCGACGCCGATCGTCAGGACGGTCTGGATCACGATCGCCAGCGGGAAGAGGAGGACGTCGACGTTGATCTTCGCGCCGCTGATGACCGCGAAGAATGCGAGGACGGGCAGCGAGAGCAGGAACTCGATGCCCTTCGAGGCGACGATGCGATTCACCCAGATCGACCGCGGGATCATGGTGGAGCGGATCAGCTTCGACTCTCGAAGAAAGGCGCGCGTGCTGTCCGACACCGTCCCGTTGAACCACATCCAGGGGAGCAGGGCCGCGAGCAGGAAGACGATGTACGGCTCTTCTCCGACGCTGCGCTTGAAGACCTGCGTGAAGACGAACCAGTAGATGCCGCTCATCACGAGCGGATCGAGGATCGACCACAGGTATCCGAGCGCGCTGGTCGAGTAGCGCACGCGCAGATCGCGCTTGGTCAGCAACCACAGAGACTGGCGATAGCGTGCGAAACGGGTTCGCTGCGCAGGCCGCACCGGGCTGAATGTACTCGTCACGGAACCCATCGTATTGATCGCGGCTGTGTGCTCGTCACACAGCCCGTACGACTATACGAAAAGATTGGCTATACGAAAAGATTGGCCCTCTCGAGGTCTTCTGCGAAGTCGACCTCGACAGCGTAGAGGTCGGAGATGTCGACGGGCTCGACCAGCATCTTGTCTTGCTGGATGGCGAGCTCGATGCCGCGCTCGAAGTAGTCCTGGTCGCCGACCCGCTGCAGCTGACGGAGCAGAGCGGCCTTGTCGGTGCTGGAGATGTAGTTGATGCCGACCGCCTCGCCGAGACCGCCCTTGACGGTCTTGGAGAGCTCGTGGATGAAGCCTTCGCTGCCGGTGGTGTACTTGACCTCTTCGTCGGCGACCGACGATGTGTTGACCGTGACGAAGGTCTGGTCGCGGTTGACGGTGGCCGCCGCGCGGACCAGGACCGCCGGGTCGAAGACGACGTCGCCGTTCATCCAGAGCACGCCGCCGCTACCCGACGCCTGAAGGGCGCGCATGAGGCTCTTGGACGTGTTGGTCTGGTCGTACTGCTCGTTGTAGACGAACGAGGCGTCGGGGAAGGCCTCGATGATGTGCTCGAGCTTGTAGCCGACGACGATGGTCACCTTGGCGTCTTTGCCGAAGGCGGCGTGGATGTTGTCGAACTGCTGCTGCATGATCGTGCGGCCGTCGTTCAACTCGGTCAGCGGCTTGGGAAGGCTGCGTCCGAGGCGGCTGCCCATGCCGGCGGCCAGAATCACTACCTGGGTCGTCACAATTGTCTCCTTGAGTTCCGTGCGGTCGTGATTCGATGGACTCATCACCATCGATTCACCGGATCTGGAAGTGGTTCACCCAGGGTTAACCCGCACTTACGCGTATCGACACCCCTTTATGCCTCGCCCAAGCGTACCGGTAGCACCCTTTGGAGGGGCAGGGGTTGACAGGGGTCGTTGTGCGGTCGTTATGTACCTCACAGGAGTTTCCTAGGCTCGGATTTCGCCAGATCGCCTGGTGGATGCCCCAACTCCCGGACGGCTTGGTACGTTAGCGGGGTGAGTTCCGAGCGCACGTCATCCGAGAGCCCCGAGTCCGACGAGACGGCGGGCGCGGCGGCGAGCGAGGAGGTCACGCAGTCCGGAAATACGGTGAAGCAGTCGGCTCGACGGCCGGCGGCGAAGCCGCGCACGACGCGCTCGACGGCCGAGGCCACGGCGCAGCAAACGGGGGAGACGATGGCCGCAAGACCTGGCGAAGAGGAGGGGGCGCCCTCGAAAGCACCGGCGCGCAGTGCGGCGAAACGCCCCGCCGCCGGGGCGAAGACGGCCGCTGCAGCGGCTGGTTCGACCACCCGCGCGACGCCGGCGCGGACGAGCCGCACGACGAGCACGGGTACCCGCACGCCCAAGGCCGCGCCGGTCGCAGAGCCGGCCGCTGACGCTTCGGCGGAGACGCCGGCACCGAAGACGCGAGCGCCGCGCACCACCACGACGAAGTCCTCCGCCGCGCGCACCGCCGGTCGCGCCGCTGCCGCTGCCGCGACGACGACGACGGTTGCGCCCGAAGCGCCCGAGACGCCCGTCACCCTCACCGAGTCGCCGGTCACGGAGGCGCCCGCACCCACGATCGCGACGATCGAGACCATCGAGACGATGACAACGGCTGTGGAGCCGGCGCCCGAGCTCGAGGCGCCCCCGGCATCCGGAACCGCGGCCGCCGCACGCCCTGCCGTCGCGAGCGTCCTGTCGCTGTCGGGGCTGTACAAGCGGTTCGGAGACACGATCGCGGTCGACGGCGTGTCCCTCGAGGTCCGAGAGGGTTCGTTCTACGGCATCGTCGGTCCCAACGGCGCAGGCAAGACCACGACGCTGTCGATGGTCACCGGCCTGCTCCGCCCCGACGCAGGGCGTGTCCTCGTCCACGGGGTCGACGCCTGGGCCGACCCGATCAAGGCCAAGCGCACCATCGGCGTCCTCCCCGACAAGCTGCGATTGTTCGACCGCCTCACCGGCGCGCAGCTCCTGCACTATTCCGGCACCCTGCGGGGGCTCAGCGCGCACACCGTGCGCTCGCGCACCGCCGATCTCGCGACGGCTTTCGGCATCGAGGACGCCCTCGACCGGCTGGTCGCCGATTACTCGGCCGGCATGACCAAGAAAATCGCCCTGGCCGCCGCGATGATCCACTCGCCTCGTCTGCTGGTCCTCGACGAGCCGTTCGAGTCCGTCGACCCGGTGTCGGCCGCGAATGTCATCGACATCCTGCAGCGCTACGTGCGGGCGGGCGGAACGGTCGTGCTGTCGAGTCACGGCATGGACCTCATCCAGCGCGTGTGCGACAGCGTCGCGATCATCGTTCGCGGGCAGGTCCTCGCGGCGGGCACGATCGACGAGGTGCGCGGCGAGCAGACGCTGGAAGAACGCTTCGTCGAGCTCGCGGGTGGGCGCAAGGCTGCGGAAGGCATGGAGTGGTTGCACAGTTTCTCGGACTGAAGCTGAGGCTGATGGCCAACGCCTTCCGCCGGAGTCCGTGGCAGGTGTTCGGCCTGGCGGTCGGGCTGCTCTACGGCTTGACCATCACGGTCGTGGTCGTCCTCGTCCTCTTCGCGGCTCGCCTCATCCCGGATGTCGCGTCCGTGCACGCCGTGCTCGTCGTGATCGGGTCGATCGTCGTGGCCGGGTTCGCCCTGCTGCCGCTCCTCTTCGGGGTCGACGACACCCTCGACCCTCGCAAGTTCTCGCTGTTCGGCATGCCCAGCCGGGCGCTGTCGACGGGACTGGTGCTGGCCGCGCTCATCGGCATCCCCTCGGTCGTGCTCACCGTCTGCTCGCTCGCGACCGTCGTGACCTGGTCGCGCGATCCCGGTTCGGCCGTGCTCGCGCTGATCTCCGTCCCGGTCGTGGTGCTGACCTGCGTCATCACGTCGCGCGTGACCACCTCCGTCGCGTCGTTCCTCCTCTCCACCCGGCGCTCGCGCGAGTTCGGCGGCGTGATCGGGATCCTGGTCGTCGTGCTCCTCGCGCCGGTCGTCTTCCTCCTGCTCACCATCGACTGGGGACGCGACGGCCTCGGCGTGGTCTCGGGCTTCGCATCCTGGCTCAGCTGGACACCGCTCGGCGCGGCCTGGTCGGTGCCCGGCGACGCCGCCCAGGGGGATTGGGGTGTTGCGCTCCTCAAGCTGCTGATCGCCCTCGCGACCCTCGGGCTGCTCTGGCTGGCCTGGACCGGACTGGTCGCGAAGATGCTGGTCACCCCACAGCGGGAGGCGCAGTCCCGGGCGTATCACGGTCTCGGCTGGTTCTCCCGGCTGCCGGGCGGTCCGACGGCGGCGATCGCCGCCCGCTCCATGACGTACTGGTCGCGCGACCCCCGTTACTGGATCTCGGTGCTGATGATCCCGGTCGTGCCGATCCTGATCATCGCGGCCCTGACGCTGGGCGGGATCCCGCCGCACTACGCCTCGCTGGTGCCGCTCCCGATGATCTGCCTCTTCCTCGGCTGGACCATCCACAACGACGTCGCGTACGACAACACCGCCATCTGGCTGCACGTCGTCTCCGGCACGCGGGGCATCGCCGACCGGGTGGGCCGGATGTACCCGCCGATCCTGATCGGCATCCCCGTGATCGCGATCGGCTCGCTCGTCACGACGGCGGTCTTCGGCGACTGGGAGGTGCTGCCGGCGGTGGGAGCGCTGAGCGGAGCCATCCTGCTCATCGGCCTAGGGCTCTCGAGCTTCGCATCGGTGCTCTTCCCGTACCCGGCGACCAGGCCCGGCGACAGCGCGTTCGCCCAGCCCCAGACATCCGGCGCCTCGGCCGCGCTCGTGCAGGCGATCAGCTTCTTCGCGATCATCATCCTGGCCTCGCCGATCATCGTGTTCCTCGTGCTCGGCCTCACCGTGTCGCCGGCGTGGCTCGCGCTCGCGCCGATCTCCGCGATCGTCCTGGGGTTCGGCTGTCTGTTCGGCGGCCTGTACCTCGGCGCCCGGGCGTTCGACCGCCGCGGTCCCGAGCTCATGGCTTTCGCCAACCGCAACGACTGACGCGCAGGCGATTTAGACTGGACAGCATGTACGACGCGAGCATCTCCGAACCCGGCGGCATCCCCGACGGCGGCGGCACCGCCACGCTCGACCGCGAGCTCGAGGAACTGCTGCAGAACCAGAACGTCGACCCCGGTGATCACGAACGCTTCTCGCACTACGTGAAGAAGGAGCAGATCCTCGAGTCCGCGATGACCGGCAAGCCGGTCAAAGCGCTCTGCGGCAAGATGTGGACGCCGGGTCGCGACCCGGAGAAGTTCCCCGTCTGCCCGACGTGCAAGGAGATCTACGAGAAGCTGCGCGACGAGTAGGGTCTTGCCGACCAGCGGGGTCTCCCCTCAGACGTAGATCGTCGGGAGCACCGGATCGCCGCGGCCGACCCGGAACGCCTGGTCGGGCAGTTCGCTCATGGCCACCTCACGGTGTGCACGGGCGGCTGCCGTTCCGGCGGCTCCGAGATACTCCGGATGCACGTCCCCGTCGGTCACGAGAGGCACGAGCAGGTCGCGCCCCTGGTCGTCGACCGTCGCACCGTGCTCGACGATGTGGATCGCCTCCGCCACCGCGCGTCCGGACTCGTCGAGGCGGCGCAGCGGATGCTTGCGACCGGCGACCGTCGCCTTGCCGTCGGACTTCTTCGAAACGGGGATCCACTCGCCGTCTCCGTTGTGGCTGCGATGGGCCACGAGCTTGTAGATCATGCCGGAGGCGGGGAATCCCGAGCCGGTGACCACGGACGTCCCTACCCCGAACGAATCGACCGGCGACGCCGACAGGGCTGCGATCGTGAACTCGTCGAGGTCGTTCGTTACCGTGATCTTCGTCGCGGTCGCGCCGAGGCCGTCGAGCTGCGCGCGCACCCGGCGTACGAGGTTCGGAAGGTCGCCGGAGTCGAGACGCACGGCGCCGAGCCCGGTGCCGGCCACCTTCACGGCGAGGTCGATCGCCCGCTCGACGTCGAACGTGTCGACCAGCAGCGTGGTCCCCGGGCCGAGTGCGTCGACCTGGGCGCGGAATGCGTCCTCTTCCGAGTCGTGCAGCAGCGTGAACGCGTGGGCGGCGGTGCCCATGGTCGGCACGCCCCACGTGCGCCCGGCCTCCAGGTTGGAGGTCGCACTGAAACCGGCGATGTACGCCGCGCGAGCCGCTGCGACAGCGGCGCGCTCGTCGGCCCGGCGCGAACCCATCTCGGCGATCGGCCGGCCGTTGGCCGCAGTGACCATGCGCGCGGCGGCACTCGCCACGGCGGAGTCGTAGTTGAACACGCTCAGGATGAGCGTCTCGAGGATGACGCCCTCGGCGAAGGGCGCGTCCACGACGAGGAACGGCGAGCCCGGGAAGTAGACCTCCCCCTCGCGATACCCGGTGATGGTGCCGCTGAACCGGAAGTCCGCGAGCCAGTCGAGCGTCGCATCCCGGACCACGTGGTTCTGGCGCAGCCAGTCCAGCTCGGCGTCGCCGAAGCGGAACCGCCCGATGAGCTCCAGCAGGCGCCCGGTGCCGGCGATGATGCCGTAGCGACGGCCGGCGGGCAGCCGGCGGGTGAACGCTTCGAAGACGCATTCGCGGTCGTGCGTGCCCTTGAGCAGCGCGGCGTCGAGCATCGTGAGTTCGTAGCGGTCGGTCAGGAGCGCGGTTGAGCCGGTCACCCGTCCAGCCTAGCGTCGGCCGTCGGAGCGCGGCCTGGCGTTGTATGGTGGCTTCTTGTGACCGATGCACCGATTGGGATTTTCGACTCCGGTGTCGGCGGGCTCACCGTCGCCCGGGCGATCCGCGACCAGCTCCCCAACGAGTCGATCCTCTATGTGGGCGACACGGCGCACTCGCCGTACGGGCCGAAGCCGATCGCCGATGTCCGCCGGTACTCGCTCGAAGTGCTCGACTTCCTCGTCGAGCAGGGCGTCAAGATGCTCGTGATCGCCTGCAACACGGCGTCGTCGGCGATGCTGCGGGATGCCCGTGAGCGCTATTCCGTGCCCGTGATCGAGGTCATCCAGCCCGCAGTGCGCCGGGCCGTCGCAGCCACCCGCACCGACCGGGTGGGCGTGATCGGCACGCTGGGCACCATCAACTCGCGAGCCTACGAGGACGCCTTCGCGGCCGCGCCCTCCCTGTCGCTCTTCACACAGGCGTGCCCGCGCTTCGTCGAGTTCGTCGAGGCCGGCGTCACCAGCGGCCCCGAGGTGCTGAGGGTGACGGCCGAGTACCTGCAGCCGTTGCGCGAGGCCGACGTCGACACCCTCGTGCTCGGATGCACGCACTACCCATTCCTGAAGGGCGCCATCTCGTACGTGATGGGGGAGGGCGTGACGCTCGTGTCGAGCGACACCGAGACCGCCAAGGACGTCTACCGCACGCTCGTCGGGCAGGGTCTGGAGCGCACCGTCTCGGCGCCCCCCACCATCCGCTATGAGGCCACCGGCGGCGACGCCGACGACTTCCTGCGCCTCGCGCACCGTTTCATCGGCCCCGAGGTGTCGCGTGTCGACCTCGTGCAGACCGGTGTCATCGAGCTTCCGCGGATCTGACCGTTCCCGCCGCCCCCACTACCGCCCCGCTGTCCACCCCCCCCCCCACAAGGAGATCCCGTGACCGACCTCACCCGCGCCGACGGGCGCACCCCCGACCAGCTCCGCCCGGTCACGATCGAGCGCGGCTGGAGCAAGCAGGCGGAAGGCTCCGCCCTCATCTCGTTCGGCAGCACGCGCGTGCTGTGCACCGCATCCTTCACCAACGGCGTCCCGCGCTGGATGGCGGGCAAGGGCAAGGGCTGGGTCACTGCGGAGTACTCCATGCTGCCGCGCTCCACCAACAGCCGGATGGACCGTGAGTCCGTCAAAGGCAAGATCGGCGGACGCACCCACGAGATCAGCCGCCTGATCGGACGCAGCCTGCGCGCCGTGGTCGACATGAAGGCGCTCGGCGAGAACACGATCGTGCTCGACTGCGATGTGCTGCAGGCCGACGGAGGCACCCGCACGGCCGCGATCACGGGTGCGTATGTCGCCCTCGCCGACGCTCTCGAGTGGGGCCGCGAGCACCGCTTCATCGGGCAGAAGGCGACACCGCTGATCGACTCGGTGTCCGGGGTGTCCGTGGGCATCATCGACGGCGCTCCGATGCTGGACCTGGCCTACGTCGAAGACGTGCGTGCCGAGACGGACATGAACGTCGTCGTCACGGGCCGCGGACTGTTCGTCGAGGTGCAGGGCACGGCGGAGGGAGCTCCCTTCGACCGCCGCGAGCTCGACTCGCTGCTCGACCTGGCACTGGGTGGGGCCGAGAGCCTCAAGGGGATCCAGGCGGCCTCTCTGGGCGAGGACCTCTGACCGTGCGGGTCGTGCTCGCCACCCACAACCCGCACAAGGCCGCCGAGTTCCAGCAGATCCTCGGAGACGCGGTGCCGGGCCTCGTGATCGTCTCCTACGACGGCCCCGAGCCCATCGAGGACGGCGTGACGTTCGAGGAGAACGCCCTCATCAAGGCGCGCGCCGCGGCCGCGCACACCGGTCTGACGGCGCTGGCCGACGACTCGGGCATCTGCGTGGATGCGATGGGAGGCGCCCCCGGCATCTTCTCCGCGCGCTGGGCCGGCCGGCACGGAGACGCGGAGGCGAACCTCCGGCTGCTCCTCGACCAGCTCGCCGACCTGCCGGAGGGTGCCAGGGCCGCGCACTTCACCGCAACCCTCGCCCTGGTGGCTCCGGACGGCGACGAGACGGTGGTGGAGGGTGTCTGGCGCGGTCGCATCGCTCCGGATGCCCGGGGCGGCCACGGCCACGGCTACGATCCGATCTTCATTCCGGACGGCCACGACGAGACGGCCGCCGAGCTGGGCCCCGCCGTGAAGAACGTCGAGAGCCACCGCGCGCGAGCGTTCGCGGCGGTGATTCCGGCCCTCTCGGCACTGGTCGCGCGCGCCTGACGCCCACTCCTCCGGAGGAATGAGAACGGCACTCATTCCCATCTAGGCGGATCACTGGCGGGTCGGGCATCCGGTGCTTACCGTTGTACTGATGAGTCACGATCACACTCACGGCCACGCCGCGAACCGCAGACGACTCCTGATCGCGATCGGGATCGTGGGGGCGGTCTTCGTCGTGCAGGTGATCGGTTCCTGGCTGAGCGGCTCGCTGGCGCTGCTGGCGGACGCCGGGCACATGCTGAGCGATGTCACCGGACTGGTCGTGGCCCTGATGGCGACGATCGTCGCCGCGCGGCCGGCGAGCGATCGACAGACGTTCGGCTATCAGCGTGCGGAGGTGTTCGGCGCGCTGATCAACGGACTGATCCTGGTCGTGGTGGCGGTCAGTGTCACCGTCGGCGCGATCACCCGGCTGGCCAGCGGTGCCGAGGCCGAGGTGCAGAGCACTCCGATGCTGGTGGTCGCCGTGATCGGCCTGGTCGCGAACGCCGGAGCGCTTCTCCTGCTGCGGCCGGCCGCCGGGAACTCCATCAACATGCGCGGCGCCTACCTGGAGGTGCTCGGCGACCTGGTCGGTTCGGTGATGGTGATCGCGGCCGCCCTGGTCATCATGTTCACGGGCTTCTTCGCGGCCGACGCGATCGCGTCGCTCCTGATCGCCGCACTGATCGTGCCGCGTGCGTTCTCACTGCTCCGGGATGTGGTGCGCGTGCTGAGCGAGTCGGCTCCGGCCGACACCGATGTGGCCGAGATCCGCAACCACATCTGCGGCACGAAGGGCGTGGTGGCGGTGCACGACGTGCACGTCTGGGCGATCACCTCGGGGGCGCCGGTGTTCACCGCGCACGTGGTCGTGGAGCCGAGCGTCTTCAGCTCGGGCAAGACCGGCGAGCTGCTCGACGAGCTGTCCGGCTGTCTGTCGGCGCATTTCGACGTCGAGCATTCGACGTTCCAGCTGGAGCCGGCCGAGCATGCCGCCCACGAGGACGAGCTGCACCGCTGAGGCGTCAGCCTTCGGACGGCTTCTTGCCGAAGACGCTGGGGTCGAGCGTGACCTCGTCGTCGGTCGGCAGTCGTTCGGCGTCGGCCTTCGCCGCCGCGGCCTTCTTGGCCTTGCGGGTCGACGTGAAGTAGTGGAACAGGGTCGGGACCAGGGTCACGACCACCGCGCCGATCAGGATGACGTCGATGTACTTCTGCACGAAGTCGGCGACCGGCGGGATGTAGCCGATCAGGAATCCGAAGTAGGTGAGCCCGGCGCCCCAGAGGAGCGCGCCGATCGCGTTGTAGAGGGAGTACTTCTTGTAGTTCATGTGGCCGATGCCGGCGGCGACCGGGGCGAAGGTGCGCACGATCGGCACGAACCGGGCGAGGATGACGGCGAGGGCGCCGAACCGCTCGAAGAACTTGTTGGTGCGGCGCACGTTCTCCATGCTGAACAGACCGGTCTCTTTGCGCTCGAAGACGCGTGGCCCGAACTGATGCCCGATCAGATAGCCGACCTCGCCGCCGAGGAAGGCCGCGAACGCGATCGCGAGCGCCACCCACCAGATGTCGACTCCGAACACCAGCGAGGTGTTGGTGAGGAGGCCGGAGATGACGAGTAGAGTGTCGCCCGGGAGCAGGAAACCGACGAGCAGACCCGTCTCGGAGAACACGATCGCGCAGACCACGACGAGGGCCCAGGGCCCGGCGCCGGTGATGATGGCGTGCGGGTCGAGCCACGGGATGAGTGCAGCGTGATGGATCAAGATTCTCCAGGGGAGCGGAAGCGGGATGCTCAGAGTTTAGCGGCGCTCGGCTGCGGAATCGGTGCGAATCCTGTGCGCCGCCCGAAAGATCATCCCGTGGTCTGATACGCCGACGCTCGGCGTCTTAATCAGTGCGGGAGAAGGGACGTGAACCTCGGAGTCCTAGAAAGTGCGGGAGAAGGGACGTGAACCTCGGAGTCCTAGAAAGTGCGGGAGAAGGGACTTGAACCCTCACGCTCGAAAGCACAGGAACCTAAATCCTGCGTGTCTGCCAATTTCACCACTCCCGCGACGCGCTGGGCGCGGCTACGACAATAGCTCATGCACTCGGGGCGCGACCTCGGTTCCGTACAGCTCGATCGCCTTCATCAGGTGGTCGTGGCCCAGGGTTCCGTTGCTGATCTTGAGGTCGAAGCGCGTCAGGCCGAGACCGGTGGCGGCGTACGCGATCTTCTTCGCGACCGTCTCCGGGGAGCCGACCACGAGCGCTCCGTCCGCTCCGGCTTCGTGCTCGAAGCGCGCGCGGGCCGCCGGGGGCCAGCCGCGTTCGGCGCCGATGCGGTTCGTCATCACCTCGTAGTGCGGCCACAGGATCTCTTTCGCCTCTTCGTCTGTGGCGGCGATGAAGCCGGGGGAGTGCACGCCGATGGGGAGGTCGGTGGGATGCCCGAACTGTTCGAGGGCCCGGTGGTAGAGGTCGGTGAGCGGCTGGAAGCGCATCGGGCCTCCGCCGATGACGGCGAGCATCAGGGGGAGCCCGTAGTGAGCGGCGCGGACCACCGACTCGGGGCTGCCGCCCACGCCGACCCAGGTCTTCAGCGGACCGTTCTCGAGGCGCGGGTACACCGACTGGTTCTCGAGGGATGCCCGCAGCCCGCCGCTCCAGGTGACCGGCTCTTCTTTGCGGAGCTCGGCGAAGAGGTTGAGCTTCTCGTCGAAGAGCTCCTCGTACTGGGTGAGGTCGAATCCGAAGAGCGGGAACGACTCGATGAACGACCCGCGGCCGAGGATCACTTCCGCGCGTCCGTTCGAGACGCCGTCGAGCGTGGCGAACCGTTCGAACACGCGCACGGGGTCGTCCGAGCTGAGCACGGTCACGGCGGTGCCGAGGTGGATGTCGCGGGTGCGGCCGGCGATCGCGCCCAGCACCACTTCGGGCGCGGACACGGCGAAGTCCTCGCGGTGGTGTTCGCCGATGCCGATGAAGTCGAGCCCCACCTGGTCGGCGAGCACTCCTTCTTCCACGACGTTGCGGAGCACCTGGCCGTAGGGGAGGGGCTGACCGTCCGAGCCGTGCGTGACGTCTCCGAAGGTGTCGATGCCGAGTTCGAGTTTCGCCATGATCGCAATCCTGTCTGCTTGTATGCGTTTGCATACACACCAAACGCTGTCGATCCGAGACTATTCCGCCAGCGGCGGGCGTGACAGGCCGGGTGGACGGCGCGGGACGTAGCGGGGGATGTAACGGGCGAGAATGCCGGCCCCGACCAGCCCGAGGATGCCGACAACGCCGCTGGCGAAGGCGATCGACACCAGCGCTGTGAGCAGGGAGACGAGCAACGGCGCCGCCGCCTGCCCAGCATCGCCCGCGAAACGCCACGCGCCGAGGAACGGAGCGGGATGGTCCTTCGGTGCGAGGTCCGCGCCGAGAGTCATGATGATGCCGGAGCCGATGCCGTTGGCGACCGACAGGAAGAGCGACACGGCGATGTACCAGCCGACCCGGGCATCCAGATCGTGCGTGAACGCCAGTGTGAGGAAGCCCGCCGAGAGCCCGAGCATCGACGGGATCGCGCTCCACATCCTGCCCCAGCGATCCATGATCTGGCCGCTCGCATAGAAGAGGGCGAAGTCGACTCCACCCGCGATACCGATGATGAGCGCGGTGTTCGACTCGCTCAGCCCGATGCTCACCGCCCACAGCGGCATCAGCACGGTTCGTGCGGACCGGATGGCGCCGATCAGTGCGACGCCCGTTCCCATGCGCGCGAGCACGGCCCGGAACGACCAGATGGTGCGGAACAGTCCGCGCGTGCGCTCCTCCGCCTCCTCCTCGCCCGCGCTCAGCGTCTCGCCGTCGACGGAGACGGTCGGCGAGGGGCCGAACATCGTCTCGGGGTCGGGCAGGGCGATGAGCACCACGACCGATCCGAGGCAGCTGATGATGAAGATCCAGAACACCGACTGGGTCGAGCCGGTGAGCGCGATGACGACCGACGCGATCAGCGGCCCGATGAACCAGCCGGCGCGGAAGATACCGCCGAGGGTCGAGAGGGCGCGCGCCCGGTACTTCGCGGGGACGTACGACGTCATGAACGCGTGCCGGGCGAGCGCGAACACGGCGGTCGCGAGTCCGACGAGGAAGATGCCGCCCATCAGCACCCAGTAGTTGGGAGCGATCAGGCAGATGCCGACGCCGAGGATCGCGACGACGGCGGCGTAGATCATCGAGGTGCGCTCGCCGAAACGCGACACGATCCAGCCGCTGGGGATGTCGCCGACCAGCTCGCCGAGCATCACCATCGACGAGATCAGCCCGGCGATGGCGAGGCTGGCGCCCAGGTTGCCGGCGGCGATCGGGATGATCGGGATGATCGCGCCCTCGCCGATCGAGAACAGCAGTGTGGGGAGGAAGGCGGCGAGTGCGACGGAGCGGAAAGAGAACGGGCGCTCGTCGGAAGTCATGTCGTTAACACACTACAACTGACTCGGCCGGATGCTCGGCCCGTGCGCAGCACGCACCGGTAGGCTGGTCCCCGACATGATTGAAATCGATCTTTCGCAGGCCATCGCCGAACTGCGCTCCACGTTCTCCGACATCCGCTCCGTGGTGAACGTCGACGCGCTCACCGCCGAGATCGCCTCGCTCAGCGAGCAGGCCGGCGTCCCCGATCTCTGGGACGACACCGAGCGCGCGCAGAAGGTGACCAGCGCGCTGAGCCACCGTCAGACCGAGCTCGCGCGCATCAACTCGATCCAGCAGCGCCTCGACGACCTCGAGGTGCTCGTCGAGATGGCCAACGACGGCGAAGGCGACGAAGAGACCGCGGCAGAGGCCAAGAGCGAGCTCGAGTCTCTGCAGAAGAGCCTGGGCGACCTCGAGGTGCAGACCCTGCTGAACGGCGAGTACGACCCGCGGCCCGCTGTGGTCACGATCCGGGCCGGCGCCGGCGGTGTCGACGCGGCCGACTTCGCCGAGATGCTGCTGCGCATGTACTTGCGCTGGGCAGAGCACCACAAGTACCCGGTGCAGGTGATGGACACGAGCTACGCCGAAGAAGCCGGCATCAAATCGGCCACCTTCGAGGTCGACGCGCCTTACGCCTTCGGCACGCTGAGCGTCGAAGCGGGCACCCACCGCCTCGTGCGCATGAGCCCGTTCAACTCCGCAGGCAAGCGCCAGACCTCGTTCGCCGCCGTCGAGGTCATCCCGCTCATCGAGGAGACCGAGTCGATCGAGATCCCCGAGAACGACATCCGCGTCGATGTCTTCCGCTCCTCCGGTCCGGGCGGACAGTCGGTCAACACCACCGACTCCGCTGTACGCATCACCCACCTCCCCACGGGAACCGTCGTCTCGATGCAGAACGAGAAGAGCCAGATCCAGAACCGCGCCGCCGCGATGCGCGTGCTGCAGAGCCGCCTGCTGCTGCTGCAGCGCGAGCAGGAGGCCGCCGCCAAGAAGGAGCTGGCGGGCGTCATCACCGCCAGCTGGGGCGACCAGATGCGCAGCTACGTGCTCGCGCCGTACCAGATGGTCAAAGACCTGCGCACGGACTACGAAGTGAACAACCCCAGCAACGTGTTCGACGGCGACCTCGACGGGTTCATCGCTGCGGGCATCCGGTGGCGCGCCGGCGCGAAGGCCGAGGCGCAGTCGTGACCGACGCGCTCAGCGTCAGTGTCGCGGGCGCCCTCGACGACGAGCTCGCGGATGCGGTGATCGCGCTCCTGCCGCAGCTCTCGTCGAGCGCGGCATTCGACCGGGACCTGCTGGAGCGGGTCGTCTCGAGCGAATCCGCCGAACTGTTCGTCGCCCGCCTCGACGGCGGGATCGTGGGCATGGCGACCCTCGTCACCTACCCGATCCCCACCGGCGTGCGAGGGCACATCGACGACGTGGTCGTCGATGAGAGCACCCGGGGCCGTGGCGTGGCCAGAGCGCTCCTCACCTCCATGATCGCGCGGGCAGGAGAGCAGGGTATCCGCACCCTCGATCTCACCTCGCGACCGTCGCGGGTAGCCGCCATCCGGCTCTACGAGTCGGTGGGCTTCGTCCGCCGCGACACCAATACGTTCCGTTACGCGGGATAGGGAGCATCCGGCATTCACTCGGAGGCCTATCAGGGTTGAGTCCCCGGGCATGTCGTTGCTGCGGATCGGTCCCGCGTTGCTTAGTCTCTAGAAGTCATGATCCGGTTCGAACACGTATCCAAGCAGTACGCGGGCACACAGCGCCCGGCACTCAACGCCATCAACCTCGAAGTGCTGCGCGGGGAGTTCGTCTTCCTCGTCGGCGCGTCCGGCTCGGGCAAGTCGAGCTGTCTCCGGCTGATCCTCAAAGAGGAGAGGCCCAGCAAGGGGAAGATCCACGTGCTCGGGCAAGACCTGGGCACGATCTCGAGCCGCAAGGTTCCCTACTTCCGCCGCAACATCGGTGTCGTCTTCCAGGACTTCCGCCTGCTGCCGAACAAGACCGTCTTCCAGAATGTGGCGTTCACGCTGCAGGTCATCGGAAAGTCGCGGGGGTTCATCCAGGAGGCGGTGCCGGATGTCCTCAAGATGGTCGGACTCGACGGCAAGGCCCAGCGACTCCCGCACGAGCTCTCCGGTGGTGAGCAGCAGCGCGTGGCGATCGCCCGCGCCGTGGTGAACAAGCCCCAGGTGCTTCTTGCGGACGAGCCGACCGGAAACCTCGACCCGACCACCAGCGCCGGCATCATGGCCGTGCTGGAGCGGATCAACGCCAGCGGCACCACCGTGCTGATGGCCACCCACGAGGCGGCGATCGTCGACCAGATGAAGCGCCGGGTGATCGAACTGGTCAACGGCCAGATCGTGCGCGACGAGCGTCATGGCGGCTACGGCGTCACCGCGGCGATTCCGACCGCAAGCCACCTCGCGCCCGCAGACCCGGATGCCGTCGGCGTGCCCGCCGAGCAGCTCGCGTACGCGCCGGTGCAGGCGTCGCCGATGGGTCGTCCTCAGATCCCGACGTCCGCGCCGCAGACACCGGTCTCCTCGCCGGCTCCCACGCAGTCCGTTCCCGTCCAGTCCGTGCCCCCGCAGGCAGCGCCGGTGTTCACCGAGCAGGTGCAGCCGGAGCCCGTGGAGGAGTCAGTGACCGTGCCTCCGGCCCCGCAAGGTGCCGAGGGTCTGCCCGACCACCTGAACTTCACGGCGAACCTCGACCTTCGCGGCCTCCGCGACGACAGCGACCGCACGGGCGAGCAGAATGTGGGGCCGACCAAATGAGATTCGGCCTGATCTGGTCGGAGGCGGCCAACGGCCTCCGCCGCAACGTGTCGATGGTCATCTCCGTCATCCTCGTCACGTTCATCTCGCTCACCTTCGTCGGCGCCGCCGTGCTTCTGCAGATGCAGATCGGCCAGATGAAGAACTACTGGTACGACCGGGCCCAGGTCGCGGTCTACATGTGCCTCGAGACGGACGGTTGCCCGGGCGGCGCCGCCTCCGAGCAGTCGATCGCCGCCGTGAAGAAGCAGCTCGAGTCGCCGGAGCTCTCGCCGTACATCCAGAAGTACTACTTCCAGGACCAGAAGCAGGGCTACGAGCAGTTCAAGCAGCAGTTCAAGGGCAACCAGATCGCGGACTTCGTCACGCCGCAGATGATCCCGCAGGCGTTCTGGATCAACCTGAAGGACCCGAGCCAATCGGCGGTGCTCACCGAGACCCTTTCGGGCGCGGCCGGCGTGCAGAGCGTCGTCGACCAGCGCAGCTACCTCGATCAGATCTTCTCCATCCTCAACGCGGCCAGTTTCACGGCGATCGGCATCGCCGCGCTCATGCTGGTGGCGGCGGCCTTGCTGATCGCCACGACCATCCGGTTGTCGGCGTTCTCGCGAAGACGGGAGCTCGGGATCATGCGCCTGGTGGGCGCCTCGAACCGGTTCATCCAGACCCCCTTCATCCTGGAGGGCGTGTTCGCCGCGCTGATCGGGTCGATCCTGGCCGCCGGGGCGGTGTACTCGATCGTGCACTTCTTCATCCGCGGCTACCTCGCCGACAAGATCCAGTCGATCAACTTCGTCAGCGAGTCGGATGCGCTGGTCGTCGCGCCGATCCTGCTGCTGGTGGGCATCATCCTGGCCGCCATATCGGCCAACTTCGCGATCTCGCGCTATTTGAAGGTGTAGTTCGGGATAGACTGGTTGGCTGCCCGGCACATGGTGCCGGGCGGCATCCGATCGAACGCGTCAGGAGTGTGCTGTGCCCAGGGAACGTGGCCAGAAGGTGGTGGCCACCAATCGTAAAGCCCGCCACGACTACACCATCGAAGACACCTACGAGGCCGGCCTGGTCTTGACGGGGTCCGAGGTGAAGTCGCTGCGGGCCGGTCGTGCGTCACTCGTCGACGGCTACGCCTTCGTCGATGGCGGGGAGGCTTGGCTCGACGCCGTGCACATCCCCGAGTACGCCGAGGGCACCTGGAACAACCACGCGCCCCGCCGCAAGCGCAAGCTCCTGCTGCACAAGGCCCAGATCCTGAAGATCCACAACAAGGTCAAAGAGGGCGGGTACACGCTCGTCCCGCTGCAGATCTACTTCAGCGATGGCCGTGCGAAGGTGGAGATCGCGGTGGCCAAGGGCAAGCGCGAGTACGACAAGCGCCAGACCCTGCGTGAACGTCAGGACAAGCGGGAGGCGGACCGCGCCATGTCGAGTCGCCGCCACCTCGGAGAGTGAGCAGACCGCCGCTATGACCGCTGCCGCCAAACGCATCCCGGTTCCTGGTACGTACAATTTCCGCGATGTGGGTGGGTACGCAGCGGATGGTGGCGTGACGCGAACGGGCAAGCTGTTCCGTTCGGATGGACTGCACGCGCTCGGCGAGGCCGGCAAGGGCGACCTGCGCGACCTCGGCGTGAAGGTGGTCATCGACCTGCGCGACGACTTCGAGACCGAGGCGATGCCCGACGACCTCGACGGACTCGACGTCGACGTGCTGCGGCTGCCGGTGTTCGAGGGTTCGGGCGCCTCGCAGTCGACGATCGGCGCGACGCTCGACGACCTCTACGCCAAGATCGTCTTCCAGCACACGGATGTGGTGGCAGCGGCCCTGCGCGAGATCGCCGACACCGGCGACGAGGGTGTGGTGGTGCACTGCACCGCGGGCAAGGACCGCACGGGCATCGTCGTCGCGCTCGGGCTGCTGGCCGTCGGCGTGGACCGCGAGACCGTGGTGGCCGACTACGCGCAGACCCAGGGTTACCTCGCTGGGCCGTGGCTCGAGGGGATGCTCGAGCTGGTCGAGAGCCACGGCGTCGAGCTCACGCCCGACCTGCGGGTCATCATGGGCGGCAGTCCGCCGGAGGCGCTGGAGCACGTGCTCGACCGGATCGACCGCGAGCGCGGGGGAGTGCGGCAGTATCTGCTCGACGCCGGTGTCGACGAGCTCGAGCTGGCGAAGCTGAGGTCGGTGCTGGTCGAGCCGGCCTGAGGGCCGCGCGCGAGCGGGCTCCGGGCGGCTCACAGGTATTCATAAACACTTCCCAGCGCGGCGGACGCCTGTCGGTGGTTCGATAGGGACATGGATGCGAATCAGCCGGAGTACCGGCCGGTCCCGGCGCCGCCGCCGGTCGAACCGCAACAGCCGGAGCCGTTCTACCGGCGGCACGGGCTCGCGTTCGCGATCGCCACCGGAGTGCTCGCGCTGGTCGTCCTCCTCGGAGGAACGGGGGTCGGTATCTTCGCGGTCACCTCGGTGGTGATGCAGGTGAGCCACTCCTACGCGCTCCACGGCGAGGGGGGCCGCCGAGCCCCTGGTCCGCAGCAGGAGCAGGGTCAGCAGCAACCGAAGCCGCAGCAGCAGCAGCAGCAGCAGCAGCGCGGAGTGATCCGCGGAACGATCGCCTCGATCTCGGGGAAGACCTGGAAGATCGAGACGCTGCGGGGTGGCGCGGTGACGGTGAGAATCACCTCGTCGACGGTGTTCGGCGCGCCCGGCGAGTCGAAGAGCGCCTCCGACTTCGCGGCGGGCGACGAAGTCGCGGTGGCGGGGAGCCGCAGCGGCGACACGATCGTCGCCTCACGAGTGGTGGCGATACCGAACGGTTCGCAGCGGCCTCCGTCGCAGCCGGGGTCGCCGGCGACGCCCGGCACGGGCGGCTGACCCCCGTCAGGAGGCGGAGAAGCGTGCGTGCACCTGCACGGCGATCGTGATGTCCTCGGGCTTGAGGGCGAGGGTGCCGCCGCCGAGATCGTTCGACATCGCGCGGGCGAACATCGGCTGGAGCGGCTGGGCCGGAGACGAGTGGTCGCCGAGCATCCCGGGGTCGCTGATCGCGAGCGGCTTCAGCGTGGCCAGGCCGAGACTGCTGGCGTAGACGGTGGCTTTGGCGACGGCGTTCTCGACCGCGCGGCGGCGGGCCTCCTGCACGAGCGTCTGCTTGCGGGCCTCGGTCAGCGCCCAGGTGACGCCGGAGACGTTCACCCCGTCGAGCAGCGAGACCACACCGACCCAGTCGGAGAGCGCTGCGAGGTCGCTGAACTTGGCGTCGACCCCGACCTCCGCGTGGAAGACGACCGGGAGCTGGATGCCGTCCTGGTTCCAGGGGCGCTCGCCCCACACCCGCAGCTGGTCGGATGCCCACCAGGTGACCGGCCCGGACTGCGGATGGTGGATGTCGCGGAGCTCGCTGGTGAGCGAGAGGTGACGCTGGGTGGCGAGGGCGAGGACCTCATCCCGTTGCTCGCCTTGATAGGCGATGGACAGCCGCACGGTGCCGCGCTCGGCGGGGTGGTGGAGCTCGTACTCGCCCTGCACGGTGATGATCGTCTCGGCCATTTCTCGATGGTGGCATAGAACGCTGCTGCTCGTTGTTATAAGATGAGTAGCTCGCCATCCGATGGCGACGTGTATCTGGAAAACTCAACAGCGTGTGACAGCGACCCGGCCTCACCGGCCGCGCATGGGGATGATCGGTTTCGACATTGCCTGCGAGACTATGAGAAGCGGGTCGAGGATGCAGGCTTATCTCGTAAACGATGTCTGCAAACTATAAGTGCCAATTCAAACAGCACTGTCTCTGCCAAGGCAGACTTCGCCCTCGCGGCGTAAGTTCTCTCTTCGCAACTTATAGAGACCGTCAGACCGGGAATGCTCTCTACCCGGATCCTGGCGTAATTTAGAGAGATTGCTTCTATGTTTCGTCTGAGGGCATAGAGGGACTTCAACTGAGACTGGGCTCGTCGGATTAGATGCCAGTGGCAAATTCCGGAGCCGAGTAGAACGCTTTCACTGGCTACACCCGTAGAAGGCATATGACCACAGCAGTGGACGGGGGTTCAATTCCCCCCATCTCCACCATCAGGTCGCTGTCACACGCTGTTGGAGATCCGCGGAATTCCGGGGAAGTTGGGGCCTTCTTCGGGTTCGGTCATGAAACATGAGACATTGTCGCTATTGTCGCCGGGTGGTGCGGGGCGTAGGCTCCGGCCATGCGCATCAGCAGAGCTCGCTCACGTTTGCTCACGGTTGCTCTCGCCGCCCTCGCCGCGGTGGGGCTGAGCATGGGGACGGCGGTGCCGGCGTCCGCCAGCACGTGGCATGATCCGCTGCGCTACGTCGCGCTCGGTGACTCCTACGCCGCGGGGCAGGCCACCGACTGCACGCATACCGCCTCCAGCTACCCCCTCCTGCTCGACAAACTGCCGAGCGTGAAGCTGGTCAGTGACGTCAGTTGCGCCGGAGCGACGACGGGCACCGTCATCGCCGGCCAGATCAGCGCGGTCAACCGGAGCGTCAGCCTCGTCACCGTCACCGTGGGCGCCAACGACCTGGACGTCGCCGGGCTGCAGGCCGTCTGCGCCGCCAACCCGGCGTCCGCGGCCTGTGCAGCGGCAATCCAGGCGCGCCAAGCCCAGCTGCCCGCCTTGTATGCGAACCTCGCCGCGACGTATTCCCTCATAGCGGCAGCGTCGCCGGGCGCGACGATCCTCGTCACCGGCTACGCGCCGCTGGTCTCCACCGGGCCGCTGTACACCGCGGAGCAGGCCCTCAACTCGACCATTCAGGGCGCCGTGACCAGTGTCGCTGCAGCAGGCGCTCACATCCGCTACGTCGCTGTGGCCTTTACCGGCCACACGGCGGACAGCCCATATCCGTGGTTCGTTCTCTCGGGCCCGAACATCTTCCACCCCAACGTGCTAGGGAACCTGGCATACGCGGCCGCGATCGCCAGGTCGCTGCTGGCCGTCGGCGCCCTCCGCTGACAGTCGACCCGCAGACCCTCAAGCGCATCGGCCGGCCGACCCCGAGCAAAGTTCGGCACGATTGCGGCGGTGGCTATTGCGCCTCCCGGGGATCGGCGTATCCTACGACCAAACCGGGAAGTCCGCGGTGATCGGACTGTATCGGGACAGACGACAACGCCGCGTCCCCGGCCGAGGGGGCGGCGGTCCGAGGAAGACGTAGATCGGGCCGTCGCCATAAGCTGTGCGTGTGCCAGAACCGTCACCCGGCCCGAGCCGCATCGAACTCACTCTCCGCAAGCCGGCGGTCGGGTGGTACCCGAAGCCGACGGTGGTGTTCGACGGGCACGGGCATCCAGCGCAGTGGGGGACCGGCACCTGGCAGATCCCCGTCGACGGCTCTGCGCGGGTGAGCGTGTTCCTGTACAACCGGGTGTGGAAGTTCGGCATGGCCGAGGTCGTCGTCACCGCCGGAGGCCCGGCGCGGTTCGTGTACCGGGCGCCGTGGCTGCCGTTCCTACCAGGGTCGCTGCGCTCCGAGTCCTGACCGGGAGCGTCAGGCGCGCACCTTCACGCGCGGGTCGACGAGGCCGTACACGAGGTCGACGATGAGGTTCGCGATCACGATCAGGAACGCCGAGAACAGCGTGAAGCCCACCACGAGCTGCAGGTCGAGTCCGTGCACGGCGTCGATGAGCATCGCACCCAGGCCCTGCATCGAGAAGACCTTCTCGGCGATCACCGCGCCGCCGAGCAGCGCGCCGAGGTCGAGCCCGAAGATCGTCACGACCGGGATGAGCGCGTTGCGAAGGCCGTGGCGCACGACCACCTGCGACTCGCGAAGGCCCTTGGCCCGCGCCGTGCGGATGTAGTCCTCGCCCATCACCTCGAGCATCTGGCCGCGGGTGAGCCGGGCGTAGATCGCGCCGCTGATGAAGGCGAGCGTGAACCACGGAAGCACGAGATGGAGGAACCACTGCACGGGATCGTCGGTGAACGGCACATAGCCGCCTGTCGGCAGGATCTGCAAGGTGAAGCCGAAGAGGAGGATCGCGAGGAGTCCGACCAGGTAGCTCGGCGTCGAGACGCCCGCGATCGCGAGCGTCATGATGCCGCGGTCGAGAGCCGTGCCGCGCCGGAGGGCCGAGAAGACGCCGCCGGCGACACCGAACACAAGCCAGACGACGGCCGCCCCGACCGCGATCGAGGCGGTGACGGGGAAGCGGGACAGGATCAGGTCGGTGACGGTCGCGTTCTGCTGGAACGAGTAGCCGAAGCAAGGGCTCGGGCAGACGACCGCAGCCTGGCCGCTCCCGAAGGTGCGGCCGACGACGATGCCTTTCAGGAAGTTCCAGAGCTGCTCGAACCAGGGCAGGTCGACGCCCATGAACTCTTTGGCGCGGGCGAGGTTCTCGGGCGTGCACGGCTTACCGCAGCTCAGCTGGGCCGGGTTCGTCGGAAGCAGGTAGAAGATCGCGTAGGTGACGGTGGCGATCACCAGCAGCACGACGAGCACGCCCAGCAGGCGGTAGGCGATGAAGGCGGCGAGTCTCAACGGGTCCTCCGTGCACGGCGAGGGTCGAGGGCGTCGCGCAAGCCGTCGCCGAAGACGTTGAAAGCGAGCGTGACGAGGAACAGCGCGGCGCCGGGGAACACCAGGTACATCGGACTGACCTGCACCCAGTTGACGGCGTCGCCGATGGTCCGGCCCCACGACGGCGTGGGCGGCGGGACGCCGACGCCGAGGAACGAGAGCGCCGCCTCGGTTCCGATCATGCTCGGGATGAGGATCGTCGAGTAGACGATGATCGTCGCGGCCACGTTCGGCAGCACCTGCTTGACGAGGATGTGCAGGGGGCGCGCGCCCATCGCCGCGGACGCGACCACGAAGTTGCGCTCTCGCAACGACAGGGTCTGGCCGCGGACCACACGGGCGACAGGAGGCCACCCGAAGAACCCGATGACCAGGATCATCAGGGCAGGGCGGGGGAACGCCGTCGGCACGATCGCGGTCAGGGAGATCATGAAGACGAGACTCGGAAAGCCGAACATGATGTCGATCACGCGGCTCATGCCCCGGTCGTACCAGCCGCCGGCGTACCCGGTGGTGATTCCGACGAGCACGCCGACCGTGACCGACAGGATGGTCGCGCTGATGCCCACGAGCAGGGAGGTGCGAGCGCCGTAGACGACGATCGAGAACAGGTCGCGGCCGGTCAGCGGTTCGACCCCGAACCAGTGGGTCAGGCTGATGCCGCCGCCGAAGCCGAGCGGGGCGCCGGAGTCGTCGAGCGCATCCAGGTGGTAGGTGTACGGGTTCTGGCCGTTGATCGCCGTGAGCAGTGGGGCGAAGATCGCCGCGAGCAGGAAGACGGCGATGGTGATCGCGCCGGCGCTGGCCCAGCGGTCGGTCCGGAGGTGCGCGACGACGTGCCGGAATCCGGTCTTGCGTGCCGGGACGGTGTCGGCTTCGAGGGAGGCTGCTGTCGTCATGCGATCGCCCGATCCTCGCTGGCGGCGGGCTCGTTCGCGCCGGGGCGCCCGTGTGCGGCGACCTGCTCGTCGAGCATCCGCCAGGATGCGCGCCGAACGGTCTGAGCGGCCGGATCGGCGACGGGCGCTGCCGCGAGGAGTCGCCGCGTGTACGGGTCATGCGGGGAGAGGAGCACGCGATCGGCGGGACCGGATTCGACGATCCGCCCGTTGTGCAGGACGGCGACGTCGTCGGCCAGCTGCTGGACCACGGCGAGGTCGTGGCTGATGAAGAGGCAGGCGAAGCCGAACTCGTGCTGCAGTTCGCGGAGAAGTTCGAGCACCGTGGCCTGGACGGAGACGTCCAGCGCGCTGGTGGGCTCGTCGGCGATCAGCAGCGAGGGGTTGAGGGCGAGCGCCCGGGCGATGGCGACGCGCTGCCGCTGACCGCCGGACAATTCGTGCTGGAAGCGTTCCGCCATCGCGGGTTCGAGTTGCACGGCGACGAGCAGGTCTCGCACCCGTGCCGCGCGTTCGGACGCCGTCAGACGCGTGTGCAGCCGGAGGGGCTCCTGGATGCACTGCCCGATCGTGTACCGGGGGTTGAGGGACGACGCCGGATCCTGGAAGACGTAGCCGATCCGGGTGCGGGCTCGGCGCACCTCCGCCGTCGAGGCCGTCGCCAGGTCGACCCCGTCTACCGCGACAGAGCCCGCGGAGAGCGGCACGAGGCCGGCGAGTGCGCGCCCGATCGTGGACTTTCCCGAGCCGGACTCGCCGACGAGCCCGAACACGCGGCCGCGCTCGATCCGGAAGCTCACGTCGTCGACCGCCGGTGCGCCACGGCGGCCGAAGCTGCGGGCGCCGTAGACGATGGTCGCGCCGCGGAGCTCCGCCGCTGCCCCGTCTCCCGCAGGCACGCCGACAGCGCCGCCCGGAGGACGGTCTTGGGAGCCCGTCTCCTCGCGCAGATCGCCCAGCCGGGGCACCGCGGCGAGGAGCGCGCGGGTGTAGTCCTCCCGCGGGTGTGCGAAGAGCTCGGCGACCTCGGCTCGCTCGACGACCGACCCGTCGCGCATCACCACGACGTCGTCGGCCAGGTCGGCCACAACGCCCATGTCGTGCGTGATGAGCAGGATCGCCATGCCGTTGCGGTCGCGCAGTTCACGCAGAAGGTCCAGGATGCCCGCCTGCACCGTCACATCGAGTGCGGTCGTCGGCTCGTCGGCGATGAGGGCCACCGGATCGCAGGAGATCGCCATGGCGATCATCGCACGCTGCAGTTGTCCGCCGGAGAGCTCGTGCGGATACGAGCGGACGATGCGCTCGGGGTCGCGCAGACCGACCGACCGCAGCAACTCGGCGACGCGCAGCCGAGTGGATGCCCGGTCGGGCGTCATCCGGTGCGTTCGAAGCGCTTCGGCGATCTGGCTGCCGATGCTGACGACCGGGTTGAAGGCGTTCATCGGCTCCTGGAAGATCGTGCCGATGCGGCCTCCTCGCACCTGCCGGAGCCGCTCGCCGGACGCGCCGAGCAGTTCCTCGCCGTTCAGCCGGATGCTCCCCTCGACCACCGCCGTTTCGGGCAGGAGGCCCAGGGTCGACATCGCCGTCACGCTCTTGCCGGAGCCGGACTCGCCGACCAGGGCGAGCACCCGCCCGCGCTGGAGCTCGAAGCTGACCGTGTCGACCACCGCAGGTCCGGCCGGGCGCGCCGAACCGTCCTGGGCGGTGAACGAGATCGAGATCCCGCTCACCTCCAGGACGGGCGCCGTGTGTTCGGAACTCACTTGCCCAGCGACACCTTGAGGTAGTTCGGGTACGCGGGGAACGACGCGATGAAGAAGTTCTCCACGTTGGAGCCCCGCAGGAACGACTGCTTCGTGTAGGTCAGCGGGACGACGGGCGAGTCCTGCATGATGCGCTTGTCGGCCTCTGCCCAGAGCGCCTGCGCCTTCTTCTGGTCGACCTCGGCGGTGGCCTGCGCGATCAGCTGGTCGACCTCGGGGCTGGAGTAGCGGGCGGCGTTGTAGCCGCCGCCACCGATCTGGCTCGAGTCGAACAGCGGCTGGATGTTGCTGTTCGCGCTCGGGAAGTCGGGCTGCCAGTACGAGAGGTTCAAGTCGTAGTTCGCCGTGTCGGCCGTCGAGTCCGCGTCGTACGTGTTCGCATCCTCCGGCTTGAGGGTGACTGTGATTCCGGCGCGCTCGATGCCCTGCTGCAAAGCCTGCGCCTGGGCGAGCGACGCCGAGTCGTTCTGCGTGAGCAGGGTCAGGTTCAGCCCGGTCGAGTGTCCGGCCTCCTTGAGCAGCGACTTCGCCTTGGCGACGTCTCCGTCCGGGCCGGCCGGGTACAGGTCGTAGTCGACGCGTCCCGGGATGCCCGGAGTGATCAGCGTCGTCGCAGCGGTCGCCGTCTTGGCGCCGCCCGATGCGATGATGAAGGCCTTCTTGTCGACGGCGTACTGGATGGCCTGGCGGACCTTGAGGTCTTTGAGAGCGCCGCTCTGCGTGTTCATCGCGAGGTAGCCGAGCGGTCCGGCCTTCGACGTCGCGACCCGCGCCTTGACGGTCGGGTTCTTCTCGACCTGGGCGAGCTGTGCTGCGCCGAGGTACTGGGCGCCGAAGGAGTTCTTCGCGTCGCCGGTGTCGGCGATCAGCGACTGCGCGGACGTGCCGGCATCCTGACTCATCTTGAACACGATGCTGTTCGGTCCGGCCGTGCGCACGGAGTCGTTGGACGCGGACCAGTCGGGGTTGCGCACCAGCGTGAGCGCGGTGCCCTGCTGGTTCGACTTCACCATGTACGGGCCGCTGGCGACCGGGTTCTGGCCGTAGGTCGTCGGGTTGTCCTTCGCCTTCGGAACCGGGGCGAACGCCGGCATCGAGGCGATCCACGGCCAGTCGCCGTAGGAGCTGGTGAGGTGGAAGACGATGGTCTTCGCGTCCGGCGTTTCGATCGACGCGAGGTCGCCGCCGGTGTACGGGCCCTTGTAGGCGGCGCCCCCGACGAGGAGCGACTTGTGGTAGCTGAGGCCGCCGGAGAGTTCGGCCGCGAACGAGCGCTCCACGCCGTACTTGATGTCGGCGGAGGTGATCGGCGAGCCGTCGGAGAGCTTGAGTCCGCTCTTGAGCGTGTACGTCCAGGTCTTGCCGCCGTCACTCGGAGTGCCCGTGTTCGTCGCCAGGTCGGGGACGACCTTCGCCGGAGCATCCGGGCTGATCTGCCAGGTGGTCAGGCGACGCGCGATGAGGCCGAGGGACGTGGTGGCCAGGTTCTGGCTCTTGGCGGGGTCCAGGTCGATCTGGGTCTGCGCCGTCAGGATGGTGAGGGTTCCGCCCTTGGCGGTCGCCCCCGACGTACCTCCCGCGCTCGACGCTGCGGACGAGCATCCGGTCAATACCAGTGCTGCCGCGACGGCGAGCACACCAACGCTCTTGAGATGTTTCATGCAGTGGCCTCTTTCTCGGTCTTCATGACCTTCGGGCGTGCGCACCCGACGAACTGCGGCCTCGCGGTCGGAGTTCGGCGCACAAGAATCGATCCTCTCCCCAGAGCGCGCAGATAGCGAATCGATGTGACGTTGCGTGGCGGACGCGGCGGTCTGCCCCGACGGTCAGCCGAGCCAGCCGTCGACTTCGGACAGCAATTCCCGCTTGCGGGCATCCGGCGCGAACGAGGCCTCGATCGACGTGCGCGCGTACCGTTCGGCCTCCTGGGCGGTGACACCGAGCGCGTCGCGCACGGCGACGAAGTTGTCGCCGACGTAGCCGCCGAAGTAGGCCGGGTCGTCGGAATTGACGGTGACGCGCACTCCCGCGGCATCCAGACGGCGCAGTGGATGCTCGGCCAGGTCGCCGATCGTGCGCAGCCGCACATTCGACAGCGGGCACATGGTCAGCGCGATCCTCTCGCCGGCCAGGCGGGCCACCAGCTCCGGGTCCTCGATCGCCCGGATGCCGTGGTCGATCCGTTCGACGCCGAGGAGGTCGATCGCCTCCCGGATGTACTCGGGCGGTCCTTCCTCGCCGGCGTGGGCGACGACGTGGAGCCCCGCATCCCGCGCCCGAGCGAAGACATGCGCGAACAGCGACGGCGGGTGGCCGACCTCGGCCGAGTCGAGCCCGACGCCGATGATGCGGTCGATTCGGCTGAGCCCGACGCTGAGGATGATCTCGGCGGCGTCGACCGGCTGGTCGCGGAGGAAGCTCAGGATGATCCCGCTGGTGATGCCGAGGTCGCGCTCGGCCTCGTCGAGGGCCGCCCCGATCCCGTCGACGACGGTCTCGAGCCGGATGCCCCGGGCGGTGTGCGCCTGCGGGTCGAAGAACAGCTCGACGTGCCGCACCCCCTGGGTGGCCGCCGTGGCCAGATACCGGCGGGTGAGCTCGGCGAAGTCGCTCTCGGTGCGGAGCACGTCCATCGTGGCGTAGTAGAGGTTCAGGAACGACTGGAGGTCGCTGAAGTCGTAGTGGGTCTTCAGCTCGTCGACGGAGGCGTAGGGGAGGCCGACGCCGTTGCGGCCGGCGAGCTCGAAGACGAGCTCCGGCTCGAGCGTGCCCTCGATGTGCAGGTGCAGCTCGGCCTTCGGCAGGGCGAACAGGGCGGAGTCGGTGGGGCCGGTTACGCCGGTGCCGGTTTCGGTCATGCTTCGATCCTCTCACCGCCTCGACACGTTGAGGGGTGTGTAACGCACGCTCCGAAGCGCCCGGAGCATGCGTTACGCACCCCTCAACGAAAGCGGTGGGGTGCGGCGGTCAGGGAGGTACCGCTAGCTCACCTGCAGCAGGATCTTGCCGAGGTGGTGCGACGACTCCATGCGGAGGTGCGCCTGCGTCGCGTCCTCGAACGGGTAGACCGAGTCGATGACCGGATGCACGCGGCCGGCCGCGAGGTGCGGCCAGACGTGTTCGCGCACCGAAGCGATGATGGCGACGCGTTCGGCGAGCGGCCGCGCACGCAGCGTGGTGCCCCAAAGGCGTGCCCGCTTGTGCATCAGCAGGTTCACGTCGAGGGTGCTCGGGCGGTTGCTGCGGTTGGCGATCGACATGATGCGGCCGCCGATCGCGAGGGCGTCGAGGTCGCGGGCGATGTAGTCGCCGCCCACGATGTCGAGCACGACGTCGGCGCCGTGTCCGTCGGTGGCGTCGCGGACGATCTCCACGAAGTCCTGCGTGTTGTAGTCGATGGCGACGTCGGCTCCGAGCTCACGGCTGAACTGCACCTTCTCGGCGGTTCCGGCGGTGGCGAGCACGGTCGCTCCGAACACCGCGCCGAGCTGGATGGCCATCGAGCCGATGCCGCTCGAGCCGCCGTGGATCAGAAGGCGCTCGCCCGGCAGGAGCCCCGCATTGAGGAAGACGTTCGACCAGACGGTCGCGACGACCTCGGGCAGCCCCGCCGCCTCGATGAGGTCGATGCCGGGCGGCACGGGCAGCACCAGGCCGGCGTCTGCCGTCGCCAGCTCCGCGTATCCGCCGCCAGGCAGCAGGGCGCACACACGATCGCCGATGGACCATTCGGTCACCGAGCCGCCGACCGCAGCGACCTCGCCCGAGACCTCCAGCCCCGGCCACTCCGCTGCGCCCGGGGGAGACGGGTAGTACCCGCGCCGCTGCGACAGGTCGGCGCCGTTGAGGCCGGCTGCGGCGACCCGGATGAGCACCTCGCGGTCGCCGGGAACGGGTTCCGGCAGCTCGGCGAGAGTCAGAACGTGAGCGTCGCCCGGTGTGGGGACCGTGATCGCGCGCATCAGCGGCCCGGCTGCAGTTCGACGGAGGTGCGCCGGCCGAGCACATCCCGGATCTTGACCTTGTTCGTGTACTCGATCGACCCGTAGCGGAACAGCCGGACGGCGAGGCGCAGCACGATCGCCGAGAGCACGAACAGCTCAACGATGATGATGATCGCCTGCCACAGGGGGAGGCTGCCGAACGCATTGAGGATCAGCGCGGTGATCGGCGCCGTGTAGGGGAAGTAGGCCAGCACCTGGACGATCGGGGACTGCGGGGCGCTGATGGCGAAGCCCGAGGCGTAGAGCGGGATGACGATCGAGAAGATCACTACCGAGAACAGCGGAGCGGCGTCCTTGGCCGTGGGCATGATCGCGCCGACCGCGACGAGCGTCCCGGTGAAGAGGGCGAAGCCTCCGATGAGGAGGAGGGCGCCGACGATCATCTTCTGCGGCTCGAACACGAGCCCGGAAAGGTCCAGCTCGGGGATCGACAGTTGCGATCGGAAGAAGACGTAGCCGATGATCACCGGCAGCGAGAACACGATCATCTGGATGATCCCGATCATGAACAGCGAGATCACCTTGCCGACGAGCAGGCTGGTCGGGTTGATCGTGGTGAGGATCATCTCGGTGACGCGGTTCTCCTTCTCCTCGAGCGTCGAGTTCAGCATCTGGTTGCCGAGGAAGACGATCACGATGAAGAAGACGACGACGAAGAACAACGCCGGCACGATGGCCTCGAAGCCGGGCGCGACGGCGCCGTCTTTGAACGTGGTGGTCGTCGTCTGCACCTGGTCGCGCAGCACGGCGACGTAGGTGGACGAGTCGACGCGCTCCTGAACGCTCGCCGACAGCAGCGATTGCGCGACAGACGAGTACTTGCCGTTCTGGAAGAGCCCGGCATCGGCCCCGTAGACCTGCACCGGTTCCTTCGCCGGGTCCGCGGGGTAGACGAAGAACGCCTCCGTGTCCCCGTTCTTGACGGCCGCGATTCCGGCGGCGTCTCCGGAAGCGAGCGAGCCGCCCAGCTTCTCGGCGACCGCGGGATCGACGAGACCCGACGCATCCGTGTAGATGAACGTGATGCGGGCGTTCTTCTGCGCGTCGGCGGAGTTGGCGGTGGAGACGTTGGAGGCGACGATCAGGGTGATCAGACCGATCATGACGATCGGGATGAACAGCGTGATCGCCCAGAACCGCCGTTTGGTGATGGTGCGGAGGAACTCGAACGAGATGACCGTTCCGAGGTTGTGCTGTGCCATGGTCAGTCGAGCTCCCTGTTCTCGGCTCCGTACACTTCGACGAAGATGTCGTCGAGCGATTTGCGCGTCGGGGCGAACCGGGTCACGTCGAGGCCTGCGTCGAGCAGGCTCCGGAGGATCGCGGCGGTGTCGGCGTCGTTGGCGACTTCGAGCTCGGCGTGTCCGCCCGCATCCGAGGCGATGGTGTAATCGGGCGACGGCGGGACGACGCCGTCGTGGTCGACGTGGACGACGCTGCCGCCGAACTGCTCCTGCACCTCGGCGACCGTTCCGTAGGCGCGGGCGCCGCCGTCCTTGAGGAGGATGACGCGGTCGCAGAGCCGCTCGACCTCCTCCATCTGGTGGGTGACCATCATCACCGTCGAGCCGGCCTTCTTCTGGTCGTCGATGATGTCCATGAGCAGGCGGCGGTTGACCGGGTCGAAGCCTTTGGTCGGCTCGTCGAGGATGAGCAGCTCGGGGTCGTTCATGATGGTGACGCCGAGCTGCACCTTCTGCTGCTGGCCGCCCGAGAGCTTGTCGAGGCGCACCTTCTCCTTGTCGCCGATGCCCACTCGTTCGAGGTAGTCGCGCGACCAGTGCCTGGCCTGCTCTTTGCCGAGGCCTTTGAGCTTGCCGAAGTAGACCATGACGTCGATCACGGACTCCTTCTTGTAGAGGCCGCGCTCTTCAGGAAGGTAGCCGAGACGGTCGCCGGCCTCGGGGCTGAACGGGCGTCCGTCGATGTGGAGGGTGCCCGCGGTGGGCTGATAGATGCCGAGGAGGGCGCGGATCGTGGTCGTCTTGCCCGAACCGTTGCTGCCGAGGAAACCGAACGTCTCCCCTTGCCGGATGTCGAACGAGAGGTCGCGGATGACCGTGGTGCGCCCGAAGTCCATGCGGAAGTTCGCGATGTGCACGAGAGGGGAGTCGGTTGTGGTGCTCACCGTCCCCAACCTATCGATCGACGGTGTCCGCAGGTAGCTCTTGACACGCTGATTCGTCGGGATTATTGTATTCAACGAAATAGTTGATAAAGGAATTGGTTGATAATGAATGAGAACGTGGAGGCCGAACACCGGCTCGATCGTGCGTTCCAGGCGCTGGCCGACCCGGTGCGGAGAGCGATGGTCGCTCGCCTCAGCCGGGGGCCGGCGACGGTGAACGAGCTGGCCGAGCCGTTCGCGATCACCACGCAGGCGGTCTCCCGGCACATCCACGTGCTCGAAGAGGCAGAGCTCGTCACGCGAACGCGCGAGGCGCAGCGACGCCCGGTGCACCTGAACCCCGGAGCTCTCGAAGAGCTCACCGCCTGGATCGACACCTACCGCCTCATTCACGAACAACAGTTCCGCTCGCTGGACGCCGTGCTCGCCGAGCTGGACTCGGAACCCGCGCGACGGACCGCGACCGATCGCACTGAGGAGAACCGATCATGAGCAATGCACTCACTGTCACCGCCCCGGAGGGGCTGCCGTTCGTCGACTTCGTGCGCGAATTCGACGCCCCGGTCGAGCAGGTGTTCCGGGCCCACCAGGACCCGGCGCTGTACGCCCGCTGGGTCGGGCCACGCGGCTACGAGATGGACCTGCGGGAGTACGACTTCAGCACCGGAGGCGGCTACCGCTACATCCACCGCGACGGCGAAGGCGGCGAATACGCCTTCCGAGGCGTCTTCCACGTCGTCCGCGACAACGAGTTCGCCATCCAGACCTTCGAGTTCGAGGGCTATCCGGATGTCGTGAGCATCGAGTCGATCACCTTCGAGCCACTCGAGGGAGGCCGCACCCGCCTGGTCGGGCACGCGGTGTACCCGACGCTGGAGGCACGCGATGGCATGGTGTCGTCGGGCATGGAGTCGGGCATGTCGCAGGGCTACGAGCAGCTCGACGAGGTGCTCGAAGCGGCCTGACGCCGACGGCCTTGCTGCGCGGCGGGCAGCGGATGCCCGCCGCGCCGCCCTCCGTCAGGCGAGCGCTTCCAGCAGTGCGTCGTGCAGGAGGCCGTTGCTCGCCAGCGACGATCCGTTGCCCGGGCCGGCCTCGCCGCTCACCGAGGTGAACCGCCCGCCCGCCTCCTCGACGATCGGAATGAGCGCCGCCAGGTCGTAGGTCTTCACGCCGAACTCCCCGACCGCGTCGACGAGCCCCTCGGCGAGCAGCATGTACGACCACATGTCGCCGTACGCGCGGTCTCGCCAGACCTGCCGGGTGAGGGCGATCAGGCGGTCCAGGTAGCCGGCTTCGTCCCACTGCGCGATGCTCTGGAAGCTGATCGAGGCGTGCTCGAGGTCCGAGACCGCCGAGACGTGCATCCGGCGCCGTTCGCCACCGTTCTCGCTCAGCCACGCGCCGGAGCCCTTCGCGGCCCACCAGCGCTTGCCGAGGGCGGGGGAGCTGACCACGCCGACCACCGGCACGCCGTCGACGGCGAGCGCGATCAGCGTGCCCCACACCGGAACGCCGCGCAGATAGTTGGCGGTGCCGTCGATCGGGTCGACGATCCACTGCCGGCGTGCGTCGCCCTCGACGCCGTACTCCTCGCCCAGGATGCCGTCCTCCGGGCGCCCGGCGGCTACGAGCTCGCGGATGGTCCGCTCGACGGCCAGGTCGGCCTCGGTGACGTGGGTGCGATCCGGTTTGGTGTCGATGTGCAGGTCGAGCGCGCGGAACTTGGCGCTCGAGATGGCGTCGGCTGCGTCGGCCAGCCGGAGCGCCAGCGCGAGATCATCGGCGAACGGGGGGGCGGATTCGGTGTCGGTGAGCGCGTCGGAAGTCACGGGTCGAGCCTAGCGAGGCCCGGTGAACGGGCGGTGCCCGCGGCAGGTCCGGATGCCCGCGATGCTGATGGATGCTCGATTGGCGAAGGGCGCGAATCTGATGCTAATGTTGAGCCTCGGTTCGGGTGTCCGAAACCGAAACGCACCTCTAGCTCAATCGGCAGAGCAACTGACTCTTAATCAGTGGGTTCTGGGTTCAAGTCCCAGGGGGTGCACCATAACCACTGTGACCGTGTAGCCCCAAGTGTAGCCATAACGGTCAAATGGCAAAGAAATCCGCGACCGAGCGGCCGCTGCGGGCGGCGATCTCTGCCAGGTCACTGACATAAATGCAGCCACCCTCGACCAGCTTGTCGAGCTCCGCTGTGCTGCGTCCCTGCATGAGCAGAGCAGCCTGTGCCGCTGCAGCGACGGCTCTGGATTTGGTCGTCAGGGTGGGGTCGTTGATCGGATCGTGCATCGCCTTAGGCTTCCTTCGCTGGTGCGCCTCCCGAAATGGGCGCAAGGGGAATCGTAGACTGCGTTTCGTGGTGCGATCCACTACATTATGGGGACAGAACGAACGTCCCGTCCGCGACGGGGGTGCGTAATTCCGGGCACGCCGAGGGGGAGCGCCCCCCGAAGTGGGGGGCCGCGGACGGTCTAGTCCTTCAGCCAGTCCTGCACGGTTCGGGTGCTCAAATTAGCCAGTTCGGCTATGACGCGCACTGATCCGCCCGACGCCTTCGCGGCTTGAACGGCGGCCTTTAGCTCGGCGTCAGCGGCGGTCTTGGCCTGGGTCGCGTTGCGCAGTCGGTCGATGGCGGCCGCGCTGGGGTAATCGCGGCGGCGGGGGGACACGCCCATAGCGTATTGACCTTCCCGTAGGTGTGGCAATTCTGCTACACGTATCGTAGCACCAGCGCTACGAAACCGAGAGCGCTATGTTCGGCGATGGCATTGAGTGGCAGCGTTGCAGCGGGCTCGCTTCGTCACCACAAATGGGGCGATATTCGGTGCCCCTCCGCGGATGCGGGAAACGTGCGCGCCGCTAGGCTGCGTACGAGAGAGAGGCCACCGATGACCGACAAGCCCCTGTACGAGTTCACCTCCCACATCGACGGGAAGAACGCCAAGGTTCAGATCTGGCCCGATCGCATCGAGTGGGAGCGCAAGGGTGTCTCCGCGGGCAAGGTTGCTGCCGGCGTCTGGACGCTCGGCATCTCGACCATCTTCACCGGCGTGCGAGGACACGACACCGACATGGTCCCGATCGCCATGATCACCAGTGTCACGTCGAAGAAGGGCATGGGCACTAACACGGTCGTGTCGGTCCTCACCGGTGCCGGGGCTGTCGACTTCCGCGTCAGCCACAAGGAAGCCGCGATCGCCCGCGACACCCTCAACAGACTCATCCTCGAATCGAAGCAGCCGCAGATCATCCAGCAGTCCGCGCCCGCCGCCCCCGCCGCCGCGACTTCCGATGTCGGCGCGCAGCTGCAGCAGCTCGGCGCGCTCCGCGACCAGGGCATCCTCACGGAGGAAGAGTTCGCGGCGAAGAAGGCCGAACTCCTCAGCCGCATCTGACTTCGTCGCAGAACGGTCTGTGCGGGCGCTACGATCAGCGCATGACAGAGACCGAGCAGCGCCTGGTGGGCGCTCACGTGAGCAAGAACACGCCCCTCAGCCTTCTCTACGTGATCGGCGTGCTGGCCGTCGTGGCCGGCGCGACGGTGTCCCTCGTCGCCAGCGGGAATGTTGGCGACGCGGCCGCGGGTGATGTCGTGTCGACGGTCGCGATGGCGTGGCAGGTTCTCGGCAATGGGCTCGCGTTGCTGGGCGCTCTCAGCCTGATCGGCGGTGCGGTCGCGCACGCCATCAACTGGCAGATCGTGAATCGGTGACCGCGCGATTCCGTCAAGGGTGGGCTTGACTTGAGTATCAACCCTGCACTAGACTAATATTATGAAGCGCAGGGACGTGATCAAGAAGCTCAAGGCTCAGGCGAAGGCCGCGGGCCTCACGTATGAAGAGTACGAGCTGACCAACCACACCGGTATCCGGATCGGCGGCACGGCCTCGACTCTCGCCCGTCATTCCGAGATTGACGACGTCACTGCGGGCAAGTTCTTCGACCAGTTCGCCAACGAGTTCGAGAAGGGATGGTGGCGCAAATGAGCGGCTACACGGTGACCGCCGAGCGGTCCGGAAAGTGGTGGGTCCTGCAGGCGCAGGAGGCGCCCGGCGCGATCAGCCAGGTGTCCCGACTCGACCAGGCAGATGTGATCAAGGAAGCGATCGCGTTCGTCACCGGCGAGCCCGAGGACAGCATCGAGATCACGGTTGTCCCTCAGCTCGACAGCGAGCTCGAGCGTCGCAGGCGGCAGGTCAACGCCTATCGACTGATGGCCTCCGAGGCAAACGCGATGGCAGCCTACGAGTCGCGCGTCGTCGCTCGCGGGCTTGCAGAGAAAGGGCTCACCGTCCGTGACGTTGGAACCATCCTCGGAGTCTCGCCGCAACGTGCGCACCAGCTGATCACCGACGAACTGGTTGAGCCGAAGGTACACCTTGCCGTGCTTCATCCGGAGCCTGACGTGAGCGTGAGTGTCGATTGGGTGGACGAGGTAGCGTTCTTCGCCCCGTCGGCTCACCGCTGGTAATCTCGATAGCGCAGCGGGCCGGAGCTGCTCCTATCTGAGAGGAGCGCATCATGTCCGAACCGCCCACCACCCGATCGAATGCCGACGGCTTCACAGGCGACTACCCGAAGGCCGACAACGACTGGGAGGCTGAGCTCTACCGGCAGAACGGCATGGAGGCGCCGTGGCTGCTCGAGTACGAAGACGGCAAGCCGGTGCTCGACGAGAACGGGAAGCCGAAGCTCGCGCCGCGCCCTGACCGTGGGAGGATGAGGCCATGAACATGTTCCGGTGCCAACGCTGAGGCGTTGTACTGATTGGACGTATCATGCCTGCTGTTCCCGAAGGTTTCAAGCTCCGCCGGAGCGTCAACCGTCGCGTTCTCGAATCGGACGATTACCAGCACTGGACTGTCGCTGACCTGATCGAGATCCTCGCCGAGTACCCGCACGACGCCCGCGTGTGGCTGATGGACAAGCATCCGCGCATCCACCCCCTCGAGTTGGTCTCGAGCGGCCCCGGAGACGTGTTCCTGTCCTGAAACGACGAATGGCCCCCGGCTCCGCTCGTGATGAGGAGAGCCGGGGGCTTCGTCGGGCTGTACGTCAGACGCCCGGGGAAGCCATGCCGTCAATGACCGCGGCTGCGGCCTGGGCGGGGTCGGCGTGCTCCGGAATGGTGCCATCGATGGTCGCGGGCGGGACGCCGGCGGCGGGCTGCGCCGGACCGGTGGGCGCAGGAATGGGCACCGAACTGACGACGGCCGCGGGCACGCTGGCGATCGCGGCGTTCGCGTACGCGTTCGGCAGGCCGTTCTTCAGGATGTCGCCCGCGGCGAGGAGCCCGGACACGATCGCGGAGAGCACGGCGACGCCCGCGATGATCGCGACGGTCTTGAGGTCCACATGGAGCACGCCGGTGGTCGTGATCGTGGCGAGCCCGAGGCTGCCGAGCACGATCGGCGGGCGGATGACCTGCCAGAAGGTGCGGAGGAAAGCGACGAGCGCGGCCTCACGGTTCGCGGGAGGGAAGAGGGTCTTGCTGATGCTCACGGTGTCTCCTTGGGGTTGGGTGGTTCGATATCTGAGCGGGGGTGGGTGTTCTCGAAGTCGTGGCGGAGGTCGACCTGCTCGGTGCCGAGCTCTTTTACGCTGCGCTCGACCTCGTCCATGCGACCGTGCAGACCGGCGACGCCTTCCTCGACGCGCGCGACGGCCGCCTCCGTGCGATCGGATGAGTCCTTGATCGAGGAGCCGTCGTTCTTGTGTGTCTCGTGGTGGATCTCCGCAATGCGCAAGTCCTGGGCGGTCAGGGTGGCGTCTGTGCGCTTGATGAACGCGGGCAGTCCTGCGACGGCGTCGACCATCTTCGCGAAGCTGAGGATCGCGACCGCGAACCGGCGGAGGGCGGGCCATCCCTTCTTGACGAAGAGGACGATCCCGCCGGCCACGAGCAGCCAGAGGACGATGTCCCAAAGGCTGACGGTGTGCAGCCATGTGATGAGCCAGCTAGGCAGGTCGAGCATGGTTCCCCCTCCCAGGGCCAGAAGGGTTAGGCCTGGAGGCGCTTCGCTTCGGCGTTGAGCACCGCTGCCGGGATGGCATCGAGATGCGGCACGAGGGCAGCGCTGACAGCTGCGGCGACAGCGGCGGTGTCCCCGGTCGTGGCGACGCCCGCGACGGCGGCGGTCACGGCCGCCGTCAACTGCTTGCCGAGCGACGTGAGGTCGACGGTCGCGTTCACGTGGTCCGGAATGTCCTGGTAGGGCACGGATTGCAGGATCGAGTTCATGATGTCGACCTCGGCCGGCAGGAACGTGTCCGGGCGTTCAGCTGTCTGCGTCGAGTTGATGATGCGCTTGAAGAGGTCGTACTGCTGCTGCGTGCGGAGCGCGTAGAAGCCGCGGCTGGGGATGAACAGCCAGCCGGTGCCGTTGGTCGTCCAAATGAGGTACATGGTCTCTCCCTGTGCTGCTTGAGGCGGCGCGATCGGGGCTCCGTCGCTTCCCGCCGTGGTGGTTTCGAACGTGATGGGGTGGCCGAGCATGTCGCCGGTCCACCCGTAGTAGGTGCGGCCCCACGCCTTCTCGATCGCGCTGATGGTGGTGGTGCCGACGTGACCCCACGGCCACTCGGTGGAGCGGACCTGGTCGCCCTGCCCGGTCGCGATCGCAATGTGACCGTCGGAGCCGGAGAAGTAGACGGGCGCGCCGGCGGGCGGGGTGCGGTCGCCGGGGTGCTGCATCTTCGAGTAGATCCAGCCTTGCTTCGCGAACGCGACGGATGCGAGTGGTGGAAGGTTCGACTGTACGGCCCCGTAGCAGAGCCACACGTAGCGCAGACACTGCGGCCCGTCCGGTGTGTCTGGCGACGGTTCGGCGGTGGTGAAGGTGGCGGCGAGCGCTTGACGCCCGGTGCGGATTCCCATCTGTTTCTCCTTAGCTGCTCGGGAAGCTGATGCCATCGAGCGGGTAGCCGATCCCGGATGTTCGCGCCGCGTTCGCTGCGATGCTCAGGTCGCCGGTTGTGAGGATCTGAACCTGGCCAGCGATGGAGACCACCGTGGCGAGGATCAGCGTGTTGAGGGGACGGAATCCGGCCGGCAGGTTGATCGCGACCGGATTCGCCGTGGGGGCGGTCGCGTTGTACAGCTGGCCGGACAGGTAGGTGATATTGCCGATCTTGCGGTACTGCGGCAGCACGCCCGGACGCCCAGTGAAGCCGTTGGTGAAGGCGCCGGCGTAGGTGATCCAGCCAGTGTCGGACCATATGAGCCGCCAGTTGGTGCCGTCGAAGATGTAGTCGCCGTTGTTCGTCGGTGTGGGGTCGTTTCGCACTGTCGCGTGCTGCCACTGACCGGCGGTGGTCCACAACTGCAGGCCGGCGAACGTGTTGAACGGGACGAAGCCGCCGGGCGCGGCGTAGTACGTTGCCGTCCAGCTCACGGTGGGGGCGCCGCCTCCGGATGCGGGGACAGCGATCGTCGCGAGCGGGTGCGATCGGGCAGGTGCGGGGGCGAGTGCCGGGGTGCCGGGGCTGTAGAGAACTCGGATCGCGGGAACGCTCGAGCCGTCGCCCTCGGCCGGGTCATCGACCTGCACGTCGAGCCGGTCCGTGCGGGCCGACGCGCCGGCAGCGTTCACCCCACCCGTCACCACCTGGTCGAACGAGTACGAATACGCGCCCGCAATCGCCGCCGCCTCAGCGTCGATCAAACCCAGGAACGGGTTGACCGTCCATGTCGTCGCCGTCGCCGTGACGATGCTCGGGAGAGTGCCCGGGCGCACACCCGACAGGGAGCCCATCGGTCGCGCCGTCGAGCCCTGGGCAGCGAACGGTGAAACCGTCCCCTGCCGCAGATCCCGGCCAGCGTAGAGCGGGGCGCCGGCGACAGCGTCGACCGGATATACACGCGCAGTCATATCGACTCCTTGGATCGGAGCCCACCCGCAGGTGAGCTAATTTGCGGTCACGCCGCTCGGTCTGGGGGTATTAATTCGGCAAAGGGTGGAATAGCCTGTCTGCTATGAAGATCAAGTCGATGGTTCTCGGCGGCTCCGCAATCGCGCTGGCGGGTGGACTGTTCGCAGGCGTCGCGTTCGCATCCGCTGCGACCGCCCCGGCCGACACGCCGACGATCGTCGAGACGTCGACTGCGACGCCGACTGTTGAGCCCCCGGTAACACCGACCACAACCCCAACGCCGACCATGTCCCCGACTCAGGAGCCTCAAGTGACCACCACCGAGCCCGCCGCGCCCGCGCCGGCGACCGAGCCGCCCGCGCCGGCTTCCGAGCCTTCAGCGCCTGCCGAGCCCGCAGCGCCCGCACCCGCTCAGGAGGACCCAAGCGGGACGGGAACACTCGTCGGCGAAGATCCTGCGCCGAACGCGGCGCCCCCCGGCCAGCCGCCGATGCCTGCACCGCACACTTGGCCGCCCGATCTCTCGGGAACCGCGGCACCGTCGCCTTCTAGCTAGTTCGCTAGAACCTGCGCGATCACGTAGTTCGACTGAAAGTCCGCCGACGCCAGCGTCGTCGTCGATGACGACCAGATCCCGTAGTTCACGGTGATCGTGATCAGCTCGTTCGTGGGCACACCCGTGAGCTGCGCGTTGACCTGCAATGGCACACCGATGGATGTGTTGTTGACGAAGAAGACTCGCGCGTCGACTGTGTCGCGGGCGACATTCCATCCGCTCGGCGCGGACGCGGCGAACGTGATCAGCCCTAGGGCGCTCGAGTTGCCGGGCGCGAGAGTGCACTGGCCGCTGCCCACCGTTACAAGCAGCTTGCCCGTGGGGCACATCGTCTGCAGGATAAGCGCGGGACTCGAATTGAACCACCGGAACGTCGAGTCGCCGGGCGTGTTGCCGGTGTTGATGTGTGCCCCGAGTGCGGAAACGGTCGTGAGCCCGTTGAGCCTGGTGACGGTGTCGTCGAGTTCAGCGATCGTGGAGTTGAGCCCGTCGACGGTGCTGTTGAAGCTGGCCGCGATCGACGGGCCGAGCTCGCGCAGCTGCCGCTTCAGGTCGGCGATCTCGCGGACGAGGTAGTCCTCGCCTGGAGGCATCCCCGCCGAAGGGTTTGCAGGACCGACCATCGTCATGCTCCGATCTGCACGCCGGTGATGACCGGTTCGATGATTGCTGTTTCGCCGAGATTGAGGGTCCAGCCGATGGCCCGGCCGACACCGCCGACACCGTGCGGGAACGACGGCACGAGGTCCATGAGGTTCGCGTCGAGACCGCCGATCTCGAACCCGACGTCGTCGCCGATCACCCAGTCGACGCCGACCGCCGGCGCGGAGACCTCCGCCGCCGACAGCGACACCGATGTTGAGCCGTTGGCCAGCATCGCGAGCGCGGCCACAGCGTGGGCGGTGAGCGTGGCGATATCCGAGATCGATGTTGAGGGTGTGTACCGCTTCTCGAACGTGGGGCGGATGGGGTCGCCGGCGTTCTGGTGTGGGGACTGGGGCCGGACGTTGCCGGTCGCGGTGCTCACTGCCATGACGTCGTTCGCGCCCGCGTCGTCGCCGTAGTTCTCGACGAACTGGACGGCGGTGACCGGGCCGGGGATGTCGAACGTCGCGTTTGGTGCGTCACCGGTCACGGGGGAGCCAAGGCGGTTTGAGACGAACAGCACCGGCCGGTACCGTTCCGGCGACGACAGGTGCTCCCAGCCGATCGTCCACTCCGAGCCGCCGTCGGTCCCGGCGATCTCTGTGAGGGCCGAGTAGACGGTCTTGTCGTCAGCGTCCATGTAGGTTCGCGTGCTGACCGTGCCTGTCCCGATCTTCTGCACTCGGATCGGGATGCCGGGGGTCGCACCGTCGGCCACATACGTGTTGACGAGCGTCTGGATGATCGTGTTCTGGTCGGTGTTCGTGAAGGTCACCGTGCCGACGTAGCGGCGGTCGAGGTACTTCTCCAAGGTCACGAGGGAGAGGTCGACCGTGTCACCTTCGGTGCGCGTTCGTTGGGTGATCAGCCCGCCCCAGATCGGCAGCGCGATGTCGACGAAGTTGCCGAACGCGTCGATCTGCTGTCTGAGGAGAACGAGGCATGCGGCGCCCGGGAGCGTCGCGCGCAACCAGTTCTCAGGCGCAGTCGGCACCGGGAGCGTGGCGGTCGTCGACTGGTACTGACACAGGGCAACGCTCACCGAGCCGACGTCGAGGTCGGGAAGGTCTGCGATCACGATCCCGGTGCGCGCGTCAACGGACACCCATGCATAGCGTGCGGCCACGGTCACCTTCCCTCCGGTCGCAGATTGGCTATTGCCAGGCCGGTGTGGCCGTCACGGTCAACAGGGCCGCAGGGTTGAACGCGGGGGCGGTGAACGCCCACGTGTTCTCGCCCGGGTCGAACCCCGACCAGCCCCGCGAGGTGATGTACGACGCCCGGTTCGCCTGATCGTTTCCGAGGGTCACGTGCGAGTCCATGTCCACGGTCAGCCACTCGCCGACGCCGAGCGCGAGGGAGCTCGAGAACACGAGTGCGGTCCTCGTCGTCGAGCTGCTGTGCGTGATCACGGGACCGACGCACGGCCCGTCGATGCGCAGCACGACGGAGCCGATCTCGTTGCCTGGGTTGAACATGCTGATCTGGCCAGCGATCACTGTCGACGCGATCGCGAACGGGATCGTGTGCGGGATGATGAGGCCGCCGCTCGTTGCAGGCATGCCCGTCGAGCCGGACATGACCGGGCCGAGCTTCCTCGGATCTGCGGCGAAGACCTGCGCCGAGAATGTGAACGCGACGGAGGACTCCCACACGGGGAGCACGTCGCCGTCGCGGCGGACAGTGACCGTGCGGATCATTCCGCCGGGCTCGTACACGGTCAGCAGTGTGTCGTCGAGCGAGACCGCGGAAATGAGGTTATCGAGCGCTGCGACTGCCAGCTCCGGCGTCGGCGCCACAACCGCACCGGAGACGACCAGGGAGCGCCCCTGGGCGTACGAGAGTCCCGCCCATGCCCCAGCCTGGCGCGGCTTCTGCACCGGCTTCAGCGTCCCCTGCGGCGCACCCCAACCAGCGATATTCGACAGGTACCACTCGACGCCGGCCGCGTCCTTCGCATTGAACGTGACCGGGCCGAGCGTCGCGTACGTGAGCGCCGACATCAGACGGCTCCCAGCTGCGCTTGGCGACGCGAAACCTGCAGCGCGGTCGCCCGCGCGGAGATCGCTTCGTAGATGTTGAACGTGTCGCCGTCGCGGCCGCCGCTATCCCCGCTGCGACCGGCGCGGTCCATCAGGTCGTTCAGCTTGCCGGTGTCCACCACTGATTCCGCTTTGCCTGCCTCGGCGACGACCACTGCCGTGCCGCCCGGGCGAGGCATGACGGTGCCCGAGTCCGCGAGGCGTGGAAGGTGCGGGATGGCGCCGATGTGGATGCCGATCGCGCCGGCCAGCGAGGTGGCCCCATTGATGCCGTCGATGATGTTGTTGACGATGCCGATGATGTTGTTGAAGATGCCGCGCACGAAGTCGACGACACCGTTGAAGGCGCCACGGATGTTGCTGCCGATCGTGCCGAACACGATCCCGATCACGCCGCCGATGGTGCGTACGGCGCTGCCGATGAACGCAGCGACCGGCGAGATTACACTGTTCCAGATCCACGAGAACGTTGCGCCGATTGCGCGGAAGGCGATCCCGATGGCCGCGGCGACCGGCGAGATCGTCACCTGCCACAGAGCGCTCAAGACCGCCCCGATGGTGCGGAGCACGCCGCCGATGAATCCGGCGACGGGGGAGATAACGCTCCGCCACAGCCAGTTGAAGATTGCGCCGATCGCGTTGAACACCGGCAGCACGATGCTCTGATACAGCCAGATGAAGATTGCGCCGAGCGCCTTGAAGTACGGGATGACGATGGTGTTCACCAACCAGCTGATCACGGTCACCAGCACTGTGATCGCGCCGGCGACGAGTTGGATGATGGGAACGAGGATCGCCTGCATGAGACCTGCAACGAACGAGATGACCGGCCCGAGGACTTGCGCGAGGATCACCACGAGCGGGGCAATCACGGAGACGAGTCCGGTGATGAGCGGCATCAGCGCTTGCAGGATCGGGGACAACGCGCCGAGCACTGCCTGAATGATCGGCATGACCGCGCGGATCACTGCTCCGAGGACGGGGCCGATCACCTCGACGAGCTTGAGCACGACGGGGACGAGCATCTTGAAGACGGCAGCGAGTTCGGTGGTGAGAATCCCGACCACAGACGTCAGTGTCGGCATGAGCGCCTCGATCGCCCCGCCCAGCGCGCCACCGATCGATGCTGCCAGGGAGCCGAGACTGCTGATCAGCTGCGGAAGTACGGGCGCGATCGCCGTGAAGATCAGGCGGAGGGGCGAGAGCGAACTCGCGAGGGTGAAGACCTGCGGGATCAGCGGCGCGATTGCGGGCAGGATCTGCTTGAACGCGGACCCAACCGCGGCGAGCACCGGCGACAGCGCCGACCAGACGCTCGCGAACACGGGCTTGAGCGCGTCGAACACGGGCCCGATCTTCTGGACTGCGAAGAAGACGACGTCGCCCCACTGGGCGAAGATCGACTGTGAGCTGCCGACCTCGTCGGTGCCTTTCGTGAACCCGGACCGGAAGTCCGCGAACGCTCCGGCAACGGCGTGGACAGCGCCAGCGAGGTGACCGGACAGGGCGGACGAGAATACTGCGATGCTCGGGGCCGCCTTCACGAGCGCATTCGCGACACCAGAGATCGCAGGCGCGACGATCGGCATGAAGCCTTCCACAATGCTCTGCGAGATGTCCTCGAACGCACGCCGGGTGCGCGCGAGGCTGCCCGGGAGGGACTGGCCGGCCGCCGCGGCCGCGCCGCCGAACTCCTTGTTCAGCTCACCGAGGATGAGCTTCTGCGCGCCGACGGTGTCGCCCGTTTTCACGAGCGCAGCGATCGTGTCCTTCTGCCCCTGCGTGAACGACACACCGACTCGTGTGAGGGCGGTGATGCCCTTCACCGGGTCGTTGAGCGCCTTGCCGAGCAGGATCGCCTGCGAGGACGCGTCGCCGCCCATCTTCGCTGCCATGTTCGACGCGGCGAGGGTCGCCTGGTCGAAGATCTTGTCCGGGCCCGAGTTCTTGATGTTCGTGAACGTGAGGAGCAGCTGCTCGGCCTTCACGACCGAGTCGTCTGTCTGCCCGGATACGCCCTGGATCGACGACGCGAGGTCGGTCATGCCCTTCACGGTTACGTTCGCGGCGTTGCCGGTCGACTTGATGCCGGCGGTCAGCTGGGCGACACCAGCGGAGGCGTCCTTCGCTTCGTCGAAGCCGGTGTGGAAGATCTTGGCGATGCCGACGCCGATGCCGACGGCGGCGACGCCGGCCATGATCGTGCCCGCGATCTTCCCGCCGATGCCCTTGAGCCCGTCGGACTGGCCGAGGATGCCGTCAGAGAGCTTCTTCCCGAAGCCATTGGTGTCCGGTTTGACGGGGAGTGAAACGGTGCCTGCGGACAGTGCCTCGGACATGGCTACTCCTTGAGGAACTGGGCGAACTGGGCGAGTCCGACCGTTTCCGGTTCGGTATGCTCGCCTGGGCGCGGGAAGAATTCGGGCTCGGACGGGTTCCCGCCGTTGGCCTTGAGGAAGTAGAAAGTCAGCTTCCGGAGCTCATCGACGGTCGACGCCTGCAGTTCGGCCTGCTGGTCCCAGTTCGCCGAGACGCCACGCTGTTTACGGGCGGTCGCGGAGTCGGCGGGTAAGCCGTTGATGTGGGAGAGGAGTCTGCGCACGCCCCACCGGGATTCGCCCCAGCAGAGCGCGCGCAGATCCGCGCCGTCGTAGAACCGAGTGAAGTCGGCCTCGAGTTCGTCCCAATCCGTTTGCAGGATGTGGGCGAGGCCTGCTATTCCCCCGGGGTGAGACCGGTGATCAGGTTGGTCAGGAGTTCGAGGTCTGCCTGGGTGACGCCGCCGGCGACGAGCGTGTCGATGTCGGCCGGGTCGGCGAGCAGCTTCGACAGCCCTTCACGGAGACGACCGGACTGCAGGTCCTCCGCCGCGAGCACGTCGATTTCCGGACGTACAGCGACGAACCCGCCGGACACCTTGATGTACGGGGACGGGTCACCCGCGGCCGCGCGCGCTTCCGCACGGGCGGCGCGGGCGGCGTCGAGGTCGAGGACCTGTGCGCCAGCGGGCGCCTCGCTCAGGACGGTCATGCGGAGGCCGCCCAGTCCGAACCGTACGGGAGGACCGACTGCGAACCGTCGACCGGCTTGAGCGCCTGGATCTCGGACGCGAACCGGACAGCGTCCTGTCGGGTGTACTTGATCGTCGGCAGCGACAGCAGCTGCGCGCGCGGGACGACGAACCGCTGGTTCGTGGTGCCGTCGTTCCAGTCGATGCCGAGGATGAACTCGACACCGAGCGCCGAGTCGGGAATGACGATGCTGTACGGGGCCGCCGCGATGACACCGCCGGCAGCACCGACGGAGGTCGTGAAGAACAGGCCGCCGCGGGTTGCGGAGATGGTGAACGTCGTCGGCGTGCCGACCGCGATGACGTAGTAGACGGTGCCGGCGGTGAGACCACCGGTGACGGTGCCGGTGAAGACCACCGGGTCACCGACGGAGAACCCGTGCGCGGTCGCCGTGGTGATCACACCCGACACGGCGGTGGTGACCGCGCCACCGACTGCGACGCCCGTGTTGTTCACGGTGGCGCCGCCGAAGGCGAGCGACAGGTTCTGCTTGTCGGACTCGATGTTCTCGAACGAGAACGACCGGTCGAGGTCAGTGTTGATCAGCCGCAACGGCTCGAGGGACTGCCAGCCGGTGATCGGCTTCGTCTTCAGGTTCTGCTTGAGCGTGAAACCGTCGGTCGCGTACCCGAGGTTCGCGAACGCAGGATTCCAGGCGGTCGTGGAGTCCGCCGGCAGCGGAGTGCCAGCAGGCGCCTTCCACAGTGCACCCGAACCCGCGACGCGGATCTGGGAGGGGTCGAGGTTGGGCATGAGTGTTGTCCTTTCGGAAACGACCGGCGAGCCGATCAGGTGGGCTAGCTGTTGTTGTGGAGGAGCACCCGGAACCGGGCCGTGTACCGCGGGAGCGGCGGGTTGGGGATCGTGTCGGGCAGCCACGACGGGCCGACCTCTTCGACAGCGGACGACAGGACCGCCTCGGGGACGATGTCGTTCGCGATCGCGAGGATCGCCGCACGCGCGGCCTGCATCAGCCGTTTGCACTGCGCCTTCGTCCCACCGACGGCATCGATCTGGATAGCCGGTTCGTCGACGCGTTGGGGCACGGCCATGACACCGCCTGCCCGCTGCACGAGAAGCACCGGGTAGACGGGTGTGGGCGGCAGCTCCGTGGTGATCCGAGCGCCAGGCACCAGGTCGGTCACAGCGGGGACCAGTCGCAGGTACTGGATGACCGCGAGCTCGTCGTCGGGTGCAGGGACCACCGGATACGACATCAGTGCCCCCTGAACTTCAGGCCGAGCGCTTCAGCGGCACGGCGGAGGTTCCACTTGGCAGGAATGCCTCGACTGGGGACGCCGAACTCGATCCACGCCGACTTCGGGTCAGAAGCGAGAACGCGGGCGCCGTGCTTGGTCGTCTGGACTTCGATGCCGTCCTGATAGTCGCCTGACTCGAACGGTGCCGTGCTCCGGGCGATCTCGGCGATCTTCCGCGCGATCGGCTCGGCGGACGCGATGACCTCGGGTAGCTTCCCGACCTTCATGTCGAGGTCGGGGATCAAGTCGAGGTGGAAGTCGTCGCTGAGGTCCGGCATCAGGTGACCACCACCAATGCGGCCTCGATGTGGTCGACCTCGCGAACACGGGGATTCCAAACGAACTGTGGTTCGCCGTCCACCTGGAACGTCTGCCCTTGGAATCCGATGTGGTCAAGCGGGCCGATCACAGTGCCGGCAGGCAGGTATGCGACCCACTTGCTGACGGTCGTTTCCCGGTCGAGGATGAATTCGACGGAGGTCTGTTGCTCGAGGTAGCCGAGGACCGGTAGCGGGGCACCCGCGGCGGCTGGGACGGTGTTGCCGTACTCGTCCGCGCTCGTCCCGGACATGGTCTGGACGGTGAGCGGTTGAACCAGGAGGTGCCCGATGGTGCTCATCGCGACGTCGCAACCGACGTCGATGCGACGCGCTTCCGGTACCGGTTGAAGACGTCCTTCGCCGCCTCGGTGACGGTCATCGATCCACCCGGGGAGCGGACATAGGCCACCTTGTAGCCGCCGATCTGCTCATTCATGACCCCGATCGGGACGGACATCTGGGCGGCAACCATGCCCGCGACCTCGTCGGCGATCTCAGCCGGGACGGTGTCGAAGCCGTGGTCGTAGGTGATGACGACGGCGGACGCCGGGCCCGACCACGACGGGCCGGAGCTGTACGTCATGTGGGTCGACCCGGCGGGACCCCACAGGTTCGACATCTTCCCCGTCGAGCCGGTCGAGCTATCCGGCATTGCCGCACCCGAGAGGACGTCGACGTTCCCGAACCGGTCCCAGTGGTAGGCATCCGGTTTCAGCAGCGTGCCGTTCACGGTGACCGAGGTGACCGCTGTGACGGGACGCTGCGGGAGAACGATGCGGGGACCCCAGTTCCCGGCGAGTGTGATGACGTCGTCGGCAACTGCGGTGATGTCCTGGCGCATGTAGTTGCGTGCCTTCGCCGACGCCGAGACCAGCAACGCCAGTGCGGTCGCCTCCTCGGCCGCGGACAGGTCCCGGCCGAGGAGTACGCCAACATCTGAGGGCGCGGCCAGCGGCGCCAGCGACGGCATCGGCTACTTCTTCTTCGACTCGTCGGCCCCCGGGTCGACCGGGGTTGCCGGGTCGGCGGGGATTGCCGCGTCGACCGCCGGCTCGGAAGCCTTCTGTGCTTCGCGGAGTTCCTGCAGCGCGGCGATCTGCTCGTCGATGTCGGCCGCGGTCAGCGTGCGGGCGACACCGAACAGCGCCGGAGTTCCCTCGCGCGCCGCGGCCTCGTCCACGACCTCGAACTTGGTGTACTTGCTGTCGTCGGGCAGCTCGTAGTCGTCGTCGGCGTTGTGGAAGCCGACCTGGGGCGGATCGGTGGTCTTGTCGGTGACCTTGATGAACTTGACCATGGTGAATGCTCCTTGGGATTGGGTCGAGTGCGGGTGATGACCAGCGGCCCCGCCCCGTAGGGCGGGGCCTGTGATCAGGAGAGGACGACGACTGCCTTCTCGTTGCGGAGCTTCGCAACTCCGTAGAGGACGTCGAGCGTGACCTGGGTTCCGAGCAGCGACGCGTTGTACGCGACGGTGCAGCGGAGGGCGATGCCGGAGACGTCATCGACGACAACCGACGAGTTCGCGCCGGAACCCTCGGGGGCGGCCGGGAGGCCACGGGTCGCGAGGATGATCGCCTCGGGATCGAACGCGAGGTTCTTCGTGGAGACGGGGGCGCCGGCGATGGCGGGCACGAGCTGCGACGGGAGCAACTTGAAGCCCGCGATCTTGCCGATGACGCCCTCGTCGAACGCACCGGTGTTCTGGTACGCGAAGAACGGCGCGAGCGTGGTGTCGCCCAGCAGCGCGGCCTCGTCCTTGTCGCTGATCGCCATGTAGCGGTTCAGCTTGGAGACCTTGTTGTCGTTCATCAGCTTGCGGGTAGCGACGATGGTGGCGTAGTTCAGGTTCGTGCCCGCCGTGCCGGTGGTGTTCGTGAAGGAGGTGTACAGACCGAACAGGTCGGCCTCCACCTGCTCGGCGATCGGGATGACCGCGGCCTTCATGTACCGGTCCATGAGGGCCTGGTTGGCGAGCGCCTGCGTCACGTCCTCCAGGACGAACGACGCCTCCTTGTGCTTGTTCAGCACGACGGTGGTGGTCGTGCCGGTCGGCACCTGCAGGGTGACGGGCGTGTTCGCGGCCTTGTCGTTCGCGACGAACGTGCCCGGGTACGGGATGTTGAGCGTGTCGCCGACGTTGAATGGTGCGACGTCGCTGTCCTTGGTGACGAGGTTCGCGAGCACGATGTAGCTGCGGAGGACCTCGAGGGCAGTGTTGGCGAGGATGGTGGGGATGAAGTTGGAAGCGGAAGTGCGGGTGATGTCAGCCATGAGCTGGGCTCCTAGTCAGTGATGCGGCCCTCTTTGAGGGCCTTCTGGATGTCGTCCTTGTTGGCGACGTAGAACGCGTGGTTCTCGAGTTCGGACTTCCGGTAGATGCGGCCGGCCGCGTTCTCGTTGCGGACGCCCTGCCCGACGTCGGTGAACGTCGTGGTGGCCTTTCCGGTTGGGAACGTGGCGAGCACGTCATCGGCGTCGGCTTCCAACTCCTCGCGAGTGGTGCCGACCAGGCGTTTCGCCTGCGCCGGGGTGAGTCCCTTCTCGTCTGCGACCTCACGTCGCAAGTTCTGGGATTCGAGCGCTTCCGCGCGCGCCTCGGCCGCTGCTGCACGTTCCTGCAGCTTCTCGGCGTCGGTCTTGTCGCGGTCCTCGAACTCCTTCAGGCGAAGTCGGAGCGTTTCGGCTTCCTTGTTCGCTTTCCGGAGTGCGGCCTTGACCTCGGCGGGGATCTCCGTCTTGTCGGTCTCGGTGGTTGCTGCGTCGGCAGCGGCCGTATCCGTCTCCGTGGTGGAGGTGTCGGCGGTTTCGTTCTCAGCCATCACGGCTCTCTTTCGCTTCGCCCCGACCTCGCGTCAGGGACATGCTGGGCACAGCCTCGAAGGGCTGGCAGATTGTGGGCGGCTATGCGGCCGCGGGGATCTCGGAAGGTCCGGTGAAGTGGTCACCCTTTTGCCCGATCACAGGGCCGAGCTCGCCGTGCTCGTGGATACTGGCGTCGCCGAAGGTGCGACCGGGTGTGAGGAACGTCGAGTTCTCTTCAGCGGTGCTCTGGCGTACGACGGGGTCAGCGGTGCATCCGCACCGGTTGTGGAGCGGCTGGGGCTCGTCGGGGCCTGTGTAGGCGCCGTCGATGGACTGGCAGAAGTCACAGCACCCCGGTTCGGCGACGCGACGCCATGCCACGATCTCGCCGCCGGACTGTCGCCCGAAGAGCGTGAGCGCGGTACGGGCCGCGAGAGCGATGTCCATCAACGAACTCGACTGGGCGACGTTGCCGCCCATCGTCACCGCGTCTTCCCAGTCGTCACCATCAGCGAGGGCCGTCCAGACCTTCACGAACGGGCGCCGGTACACGGCGCCCGGTGCGACACCGTTGCGAACATTCGCGCCCTGGGCTGCTTGTACGTCGAGTCCGACCGGCGCCTGGCCGAGCTTCCGCGCCAGGTAGGCGGAGGTGAGCGCGACCGCGCGCGCTTGGCCGGCGGTCACGATCGGTACGGCGCGCTCGAGGAAGCGCGGGACGTCCGCCTCGTTGTATGCCCCGAGGTCAGCCCACTGCCGTGCGACGAGGTCGCCCACTGTGGTGCGCGTGACCTTCAGCTGGTGCTGGTACGCGGCGGTCAGCGCGGAAACCATCACGCCTCCGCAACGACGGGCGCGCTGCCGAGCTTTGGGATCGCAGGCGGCGCGAGCAGTGTGTCGAGTGAGTCGGCGACCTCCATGGCGTGGAAGCGCGAGATCTGCGTCTGCGTGTAGCCGGCGTCCTCCCAGAGCTGCTGGCGCGGCACACCGATCGCGGCGCGCTTCACGAGCGCGTCAGCCAGTTCGGACTCCGACCGATACTCGGGGTTGCCCCAGATCGTTTCCCCGTCCGTGACGTCCGCGCGCGGGTCGCCGACAACTTTGAAGCAGAGGCGGATGACCTCTTCCCACGCCTCCCCGAAGTACCGCATCTTCCGGCGAGCCTTTGCGACGAGTCCCGTCTCCGCCGCCTTGATCGCGTCGCCGGAGGGGAGGTTGCCGCCGACGTTGAAGTAGTGCGGGGGTGTGCGGGTCTGGGTGGACACGTGCTGGACCAGCATCTCGATCTGCTTGATGTGGTTCATCGTGTCGCCGGCCGGGAGCGTGCCGAAGTTCGCCTGAGCGTCCTCAGCGACGAGGAGCTTGTCGACGGCGATCTGGAACGGTGCCTTCGTGTTGCCCTGGTCGTCTTCTTCGAGTTCGAGGCCGGTGACGTACCGCTGCGGGAAGGCGATGTACTCCGATGCGACGATCATGTCCGCGACGGTCTTGTTGATCGCGTCCTGCAGGGGGATGACGTTGATGAACTCGGACACGCCGAAGTTGCTGTCCAAGCTGGGGTCGTTGACCAGTTGCACCATCGACACTTCGCCCAACGGGTTCGGCATCGGCCACGTGGCGTCATTCTTCTGGTCGGGGACCCAAGTCTCTTCGTTCGCAGGCGACGCTTTGAACCGGTAGACCGCGTCGGCGAACATCAGCGTCGCGTGCTTGCCCTCGCTGTCGAGCCACGCCTTCAGGCCTGCAAGTCGCACGGTCCGGTCGCCCGGGTCGTACGCGATGATGCACTGATTCGGCGTCTCCACCGACACCTTCGGTTTCCCGTCACCGTCCGCCCACACGATCACGTAGCCGTCGCCCTTGATCAGCGCCTGCTTGTGCGCGAGCTGCGACGCGGCGTCGAGGTCGTTGGCCTGCCAGATCGCCCACGCGTCCTTGTCGGCGGTCGGGTCGGTGCCCATCCGGAAGCCCTGGATGTTCAGGCGCTCCTCCACCGCATTGACGACGAGGGGGATGAAGTTGTCGGCGAACGCGCTGAACAGTCCGCCGAACGCGGCCCGGAACTTGTCGGACGAGAAAGCGAGGCGGTGCTTGCCGGCGTGGTACTCGGTGAGCCGGTGCAGATCGGCCTGGCGCGCCTCGAGTTCTTTGATCATCCGCTCGAGGACGTTGTAGGGGAAAGGCTGCGGCTCATCGGCCATGGAGTGTCCCCTTCTCTAGAATCCGCCGAAGCGTTTGGTCTTCTTCGCTCTGAGGGCGCCGGCTTGGACCGCGTCACCGCGTGCCTCGTAGGCGAGGACGGCCGCGACTGCGGCGTCGATCTTGTTCGGCGATCCGGGCCGGTCCTTGCGGATCAGCACCCCGGAACGGGTCTGTTTGCGTTTCGCGTTCTTCACATGCCGTGACAGGTCGTCGTTCGGCTCATAGGAGAGCTCGCGGGTGGTCGCCGCGGTGTGGAAGCGTTCGTTCGCGGCGACCATCGCCCGCTCACGGTTCGTCCACCATTCTGTGACGATCTTTTCCCCGTGCTCGGACGCCCACCGGCCGACGATGTCCTGCCAGTACGCGGGGTCGCAGTACATGCGCACCACGCTGTAATCGGCGAACGCTTTGGCGACTGCCGCGTCGACCTCACCGACTGGGACTTCCCACTCGGCGGCGGCTTCCTCGTCCTCCGGCGCTTCCCATAGCCCGAGGAGGAACAGACGCCCGTCGGAGATGCGGCAGCCGATGAGCGCTGTCGAGTCGTCGCGGAGGGACCCGTCGAAGCCGATCGCGATCGCGTCACCGGGAGCGATCTCGTCGGCTTTCGCCGCGAGCTCGTCCCAGAGCAGCGGGTCGAGCCACGAGTCGGAACCAGCGACGATGCGGTTGCCGAAAAACCGCTCCGCCTGGGCCGGATCGCGTTCGATCAGGTCGAACGCTTCCGCCTCGATCGCGTCGAGGTCAACATGTCCACCACGCGACTTTAGGGCTTCCCCGTAGACGATGGTGTGGATCTTCCGCCGCTCGACCTTGTTCTTGTACGACAGGTTCGACGGGGGCTGCCGGAACTGCCGGTAGATGTCCTGCGCCTTCGACTCGTACTGCTGTTGCGCCACCGACATCTCTGCCGGGTTCCACGCGTTCGAGGTGAGGCTTGCGCGACCGCCCATGCCGGCGAGGCCGCGGTACTGGGTGTCGGCTACTGCCGCCATCCGGTTCGTGCGAGTCCACAGCCCGACCTCGTCCTGCGGGGCGAACGTGACGCGCTGGCCGAGGCGTGACATGGCCGAGCTCGTGACCGTGTCGATGCGGCCGCCGCCGGGGAGGCGGATGAACTGCTCACCAGTCTTCGGGATGATGTCGGTGAGCGGACCGTACTCGATCATCGGGCGAAGGACGCCGTAGACGTTGTCGGTTTGCTCCTCGGACAGGGCGGTGATCTGGATCAGCGGTGTCGGCCACGACATGCCCATCGGCTCGCCTAGCGCATATTCGCGCTCCCACCCGCACCCGCACCCATGGTCAGAGCAGGCATACCCGTCGTCGGGGCCAGCCCATCCGGCGAACAGCGCCGGCCCGACCCCCTCGAGGCAGATGTGCGCAGCGGTCGTCGGACCCTTGCCGAGTTTCTGCGGTCCGATGAGCAGCCCGCGCCGATACACGAACGCAGGGCCAAGGACCGGGTCGGCCGGGTTCCACTCGACGTCAGGACGCACCAGGTAGAAGTTCGAGAAGTAGTCCAGCTGGTAGTCGTACAGGTTGAAGTCGCGGCCGCGGTTGAAGCCGTCGGGGACCACACAGTGGGCCTCGACCCAGTCGAGTGCGACACCGAGGGTCTGCGGTTCAGCCGACCTCGGCATTGCGGGCCTTCAGCCGCTCGCTCGCGGAGAGCTTCTTCGCGGCGGCTGCCGGCGCGCGCTTCGCCGCGACCTCGTCTGTGGCGATCTTCCACCGGAGACTGAGCATCGCCTTCGCGTTCAGCCCGAGCCGGTCCGACCACTGGCGGGCCTCTGCTGCAGCCTTCATGTCGCCGCCCTCGGCAGCCCAGACGAATCGGGTGTAGAGGGCGACGTCGTGCGTGGCGCGCTTGCGCTCCCACACGATCGATTGCGGCGTCGCCCACAGCTCGGCCCAGATCTCGGACTCGCGCTCATCCGCTCGAACCGCATCGCGGCCGATCGGGAGCTTCTTGTCGCTCGCCGACAGGTCTTCCTGATTCAGCAGGTGCGCGGTCAGATCAACCCACGAGCGGAGAGGCCATGCAGGAGCTGCACCGCGGCGACCCTCGGAAGGAAGCGTGGTCCACCCGTCCTTGTCAGAGGGGCGATCGCGTCGCAGAGCATTCGGATCAGGCGCTGGACCAGGCATTGGAACCTCCATGCAGCCTCGCGCTGCGTAGGAACTAAGCGATCCGACCTCACGTCGGGGGCGCTCTGAGAATTTCGGAACCTGACTGACCAACGAGACGCAGCCCTCCACGGTCTCCGCGGGATGCTGAAACCATTGGGTACCCCTGGGGGTAGTGGGTCGCGATCAGGTCGTGTGCTGTCGTCGCTGTGCTGCTGTCGTCGCTGCGGTCTTCGCAGAGTGGTGTTGATGGCACAGCGCCATCCAGTTCGTGACGTCGTAGCCGCGAGGCCCTAGTGGGCCAAGCCCGTCGATGTGGTCGGTGTCTGTGGAGGCGCGTGTGCACCCCACTACCGCACACTCGGGGTTGGCCTTGAGGAAGTCACGTGATGCTTTACGCCAGCGTGCGTCGTAGCCACGTGCAGTGCTGCTCGGCCGGTAGGTGTCGTCTGCCTTGACGGTGTGCTCTTCGCAGCGCGTTGATCCTTGGACGAACTCGGGGCAGCCCACGAACGAGCAGACCACCCACTGGTTTCGTCTGGGCATGTGTCATCTGAACTCGCCGGTCTCCTGGTTGTAGTAGCCGCGAATCGGCTTGGCCTCTACGACGTCGGTCACCTCGGGCTCGGCCGTGGTGTCGACGGGTTCGGTCGGCTTCTTGTCATCGTTCGCCATTACGGCCTCCTCAGTGGGTAGAAGTTCCGGCGCTCGCGCAGGTACACCGCGCCGGCGGAATTGGACCGGGCTTTGGGGTGGTGTCCTTCGCGGCAATGTCAGACCGCGTTGACGCTAACGCCGGGAAGGGTCCGCCTCGGGCCGTGGTGGGTTGGTGTCGGGCCGGTCGCCTTGACGCTGTCAGTCAGCGTGCCGGGCGAGGTGGGCGACTGTGATGGTGTGTCGGCCGGGCGGAGGTTAAATGCAGGAAGCCCCACCGAGGGGGATCGGTGGGGCTTCGGGAAGTTTGCACACTAGTAGTGCGTGATCCACACTGTAGCAGCCGAACTACAGCCATGTAACTAAGCGTCGGCGTGTTGCGCTGCCTGTTCGATGTCGTACGCGAGTTCGCGCACGTTCCAGACTTCCTCACACGCCCGACAGAGGCCATAGGACCGTTCGACCATGTCGGCACCGTCGGGACGGTATTTGATGATCAGGGGACGCAGGTAGCGGCTGCGGGTGGACATGTCCCACCAGTCCGTCGCGCCACACGCGGGGCACGGGTCGGGGAGGTCCTTCTCACGCCACGGGTCGAGCATTCCGCGGATGCTGGTTGCCCACTTGCGCAGCGTGCGCGTGGACGAGGTCTCCTGCTCGTCGGTGAGGCCGTCGAGGTAAGTGGCCGCATGCCAGGCGGCGAGATCCTTCGCGGTGTCCTTGGTGGGGGTGATGCCGCGCAGTCGGCACCAGTCGCGGACCTGCGATTCGATCTTCATCGCCTCGTACAAGGCTGACACGTTCAGCACGGCCGACTCTGATGCGAGCGCAGCGCCGCGTGTACTTCCTCCCATCGATGAGCGGATCGCGTCGTCGAGTTGCTTGAGCAGCGGGGGGAGGATGACGGTGACCTTCTGCGTGCCGACGACCTTCTGGTGCTCAGTCTCGACTCCCTCGTCGTCTTTGGTCACGTACGTGTTGATGATGTCCTGCGGCTCCTTGCGGGACTGCGGTTTCGTCAGGGCTTCCACCGCTTCGAGCAGCGGGTCGGTCTGGGCGGTCATCGGGTCTCCTTCTCGTCTTTCGGGGACACGTTGACGCGGAGGGATGCGCGGATGATCAGGATGGCGATCGCGGCGAAGATGGCGGCGAGGATCAGGCCGACACCGCCGATCAGAATCCATCCGAGAATGGCTAACGGGTTCATCTGGTCTCCTTCGTGGTGATCGCTGCCGGCGCGGCGGGGATCTGCGTGGGGGTGCGGAACGTGGGGTTTTCGTGGTCGCCGAGGATAGTGCGGCCGACGACTCTGCCCTTGAGCGTGAATGTGGTGATCACGGCGCCCGGATCGCCGAAGCCGTGTGGATAGTCCATGTCCCAACTGGCAACGGCGCCTTCGGCAAGTTGCACGAGGAACCGGTATCGGCCACGGATGACGACCGCGTACATGGCGTGGTCGGGGATCGGTTCGGAGATGATTCGGGTCTCCAACTTCGCAGCGATGACCTGGTCGACGAGGTCGAGCGGGCTCGCTGTGAAGCGTGACGGGTAGCCGAGCGCTTCACCCATCCTCAACGCAACCTCGTTCAACAGCGCCGAGTCGGCTCGATACATGTCTCGCTCGGCGACGAGCCGCGCGATTTCTTCCTCAGTCACTGTCCGGACTCCTTCATGGTGAGCGTCGAATCTGCGGCTTGCACTGCGACGAGATCGTCGATCGGAATTGGGCCAAGCGGGTTGCCGTGGTGGTCGATCCATCCGTTGACCGTCACCTGAGCGGACTGACCAACCCCGACGACCGAGTCGACTTGGCCGGGCTGCAAGATATCCTCGGAGGACATCCGGGCAGGCAAGACCCATGAACCGAGCACTATCGCGGTCATCGGGGTGTGGACCCACCGGCGCGTCGACAGTCGGGCATCGGCTACGTCAGCCCAGTCCGGGCGGGGAAGCTCAGGCTTCGCCCACCACGCGTTCCATCGGCAGCGACCGATCAGCGGGTCGCCACGCCACCATCCGTCTCCGTCGATCCAGACGCGGTAACCGTCACCGATCGCGTCGAGCGGGTCGATCTCCGCGCCGATGCCGTACTCGGCCGCACCCTCGGTGCCGCCGAAGACCTTGAGCTTCATCGGGTGCTCCTCTCAGGGTTGGCGAGTTCGAGCGATGCGCGTTTGGCGCGCCACTCGGTCACGAGCTGCGCCTTGAGGTCACTCATGGCGGGCTCGCCGTAGTGCGTCGACTGGATGCACGGCCACTCGGGAATCGGATAGGTACCGTCACTCGGGTCGGGCTCAACATCCTCTAGGCATCCCGCGCACGCGACGACGCCGATCACGCAGTCCTCAGGGCGCTCGTGCTCGCACTCACCCTCGGCACACTCGAATGTCACGCCCTCTTCGACTACAGGGATGTGCTTGCCCATCAGTTGCTCCTCTCGGTAAGCAGGTTGGCGGTGATCTGTGCGGCGACGTCGTCGGGCAGGGTGCGGAGGCCGAGCGCACCCTTGTACGGGATCGGCGTGCGCAGCGTGCGTGGGTTCGTCAGGCCGAGGTGGTAGTGGTCGCGCATGGCCCAGGTGCCGCAGCATGTCCGGTCAGTGATCTGGGAGACTCCTGCTCCGATGAGCTCGTACTCGCGCCCAGCCGGGTGCACGTCGACGAGGTCGACAACGCCGATGATCGCCCCAAAGACGGCCTCCTCCCCTTCGCCGCGGATGATGTCGGAGAACGCGCCCCGGTGCTGGTGGGCGAACAGTTCGACGTCGAAGATTGGCGGGATGCGTGCGCCTGCGTGGATGGCGACCGGGCCGCGGTAATCCCCGGCGATGTTCCGGACGCGGTTCTCGACGTCCTTCCCTGCGTGGATGATCGCGGCGGCCCACGGCTGGCGTACGGTCAGGATGCGCATCACTCGCCGCCCTTCCGAAGCTCAGCAGCAGCGACGACACGATCCGCGGCCTCATTGAGAATCGTCGCGGTCGGATGCTGCCCGTAGCTCGGTCGAATGATCCGAACAGCCTCGAACATGCCTTCTCGTCGGGCGGCTGCAAGCGCCGCATCCAGAACGTCATGCGGGGCAGCAGTGAGAACGTCGTAGGCTTTCACATCGATAACGCTGCCGAGCCTCCACTTGAGCGCTTCTGCGATCACTGCCTGCAACTCGGCCACCTGCGCCGTCAGCGCCCAGATCGTCGCCTCGCTATCAGCCATCTTCGCCATCAGGCCACCGCCTCGCCGTTGGCGAGCGCGACGAGTTCGAGGGCACGTTCGGCTCGTGCGATGTAGCCCGTGTATCTTCCATCGTTGTCGAGGGCGGGTAGCTGTTGCACGGCGTCGCGGTCGCGGCGGATCTCGTCTCGCAGCCAGTCAGCGAAGTCGGTCCGCTCGTCGGCGGTGAGGAGCGGCCACTCGGCGGGCAGTTCGACGGGCGTGTCGCCGTAGCGGACATTGCTCGCCATTTCGCCGGCGACTGACGTGATCGATGCGGAAGCGTTGCGGTCGTAGAACGCTGCCTTGTAGAAGACGGACACGCGGCGGATGCCTCGCTCGTCGACGATGTACGACCACATGGCGTGGTCGGACGCTTCCCGTTTCCAGCCTGCGGGAAGCGTCGCGCGTGTGAACAGGTCATCGCGGGGCACCCGCTCTCCCTTTACGAAGCCGAGCGCTTCGAGCTCTCCCCACGGGGCATCTGTCGGGATCTCGTCGGAGTTGACCAGCTGCTGCTGCCCTGCGGACTCCATGTTCGTGATGTAGTTGTCCTTCTCGCTGATCACGCCGAGCATGTGGAGCATTGGGTCGCGGTCGGCAGTGTTTTCGATGGTCATTTCGTTCCTCCGTTGGTGTGGCATGGGCAGTTGTAGTTCTTCGCGCACCCGAGGCCGGGTGTGCTGCAGCAGGCGTTGCACCTGCGAGGTTCGGGCTGATCGGTCCGTGGTGTCGGTTCGAACCATGCTTCGATCGGTTTCTCGTTCAGCAGCGACGTCGTAGTACGCGGCCGCTTCACCTTCACGAGTCGGCCACGGTCGGTTCGGGTTCGTCGAGGCCGAACGCAGTCACCTTCGCCAACTCAGCTGGCGACAGATCGGGGGCGTCCGTGGTGGTGCAGTCCGGGCATTCGGACTCCTTGCCAGCGGTGCGGAACACTTGCCGCCATCCACGGCTGTCCGGCTCGCCATAGTGGTCGTGGTGGTCCGGCTCGGGGCCACACGGGTAGGGCTTGATCGCTGCCCAATCGAGGCCGTACACCTCAGCGCGTTCGCTGATCCAGCCGCCCTCGTAGTCCTCGCGCTCGGCCGCCCACTTCCACGCCTCGTCGCCGGCCATCCCCTGTAGCAGCGCGTCAGCGATCAGTGCCAGCTGACGCTGCCGGATCAACGCCATCGTGCGGTCCCCTGCAGTTCGATATCCCTCTGGCGTCTGAGCATCGAACCAGCCGGTTCCGGCAACCTCGTACCCGATTGCCTGTGCGTACAGGTAGGGCACCTCGACGGCGAGCGGGCGGACCTCGAACTCGTCCGGATGCGGGTACAGCTCGTGGGCGTAGCGGCGTTTCGTTCGCAGTGTGGTGCTCATGAGGGGTTGCTCTCTTTCTCAGGGTTGGGTGTGCGGCGTCGTGCGGGCGGTCGCGCCGAGATGATGACCTCGACGAGATGGTCCGCCGTACGGGTTTGGAGTGTTCGTTCGGCGGCCAACCATTGGCGGGCCTGGGCGGTGGTGCGGAAGCTGTAGCCGGCCGCTCGGAGGTTCGCGAGCACTCGCCGCTCGGTGCCGTCGAGGTTCCCGATCTCCCGCTCGAGCACTTCGAGCTTCCGGCGACGTTCGGCGTTCACGACGCCACCGCCTCTTCAGCGCAGCGGTCGCAGCCGACGAGAGGCCGGTGCGGATGCTTCGGGCAGTCGTCCTGGGTGACGATGCCGGGCACGGTCGGCTTCTCCCGCTCGACCTGCGCTGCGGCATCGAAGGCACGGCGCGCGTTCATGCAGCCGATGCAGTTCTGATCCGTCCCCTGCGGGTGTTTTCCACAGAATTGCGAAGCGGCGGCCCCCTGGTGGTTCTTACTGGTGGTTCTACTGATGGTTACTCGTGCAGGGTGAGCGGTTGGAAGTTGCACAGTGAGCGGTAGGGATGTGCGGTTTGCGCTGTGCGCAGATTGCCCTGTGCGCATTTTGAGCGGAAGGGATTCGGACATCGTCTCGTCGAGATTGAGCCTGTAACGGTCGCTCGTCCGATGCCCGCCCGACCCGATCCGATGCTCGCGCTCGATCAGTCGCAGCGCCTCCAACGCATCCAGAGCGCGGCGCACCGTCGCTACCGAGCGGCCCGTCATCTTCCCGAGACGCTCCTGCCCCGGGTAGCACGTGTTCTCTTCGTCGGCCATGTCGGCCAGAGCCACCAGCACGAATTTCTTCGATCCGGTGAGCGGCAGGTCGTAGGCCCAGTTCGTTGCTTTGTAGCTCATGCGAGCCCTCCATCTGCTGTCAGGATCATCAGCCGGCCGCGATACAGCACAGGCTTCAGCGCCGGGTCGAAGCCGGAACGCACAGCCCAGCCATTCGCGTACCGTTCCGGGTCGTTGTGCGCTCGTCCGTGGCACCCGGTGTGGTTGCCCCACCCGCACACGTCGAGGAGGTTCTCGACGATGTCGAGGGTCCCGTGCGACCGGTACAGGCGGTGATGCTTCTCCGTGGCGCGCGCCTTGCCGCAGATCTCGCACATGCCGAACGAGCGGAGCGCGACACCCGAGTAGGCGGCCTTGGACTCGGCCGGAGTTGTCTTCGGCGTCTCGTACTTCGGCTTGATGGTCATGCCGCACCCGCTCTGCAGATGAAGTACCCAGGAATGATCAGCCCGTAGTCGTCGAGAGCGTCAGGTTCCCAATGCGCGCCTGGACGACCGCAGTTGGGGCAGTAGAGGACCGGCAGGCCAGCCTCAATGCGACGCTCCGTCGCGATCTCCTGCTGTCTCTTCGTGTGGCTCATGCCGCACCGTCGATGTCGAGCAGATCGAACAGGGACGGCGTCTCGCCGGCGCGATCCATCTCGCGCTGGTAGGTGACGGCGTCACGGTAGGACGTCGGGTTGAGTTCGACGGCGCGACCACGGCGGCCCAGCTTGCGAGCTCGGAGCGGTACGGTGCCGAGGCCGCCGAACGGGTCAAAGACGAGCTCGCCCTTGTTCGAGTAGCGTTCGATGAGCCGGTCGACGATGTCGAACTGGAGCGGGCAGATGTGGAACTCGAGGTTCCGTCTGGACTGTTCACCGTTGAGGGTGAGCATCCGGTTCACGTCATGCCACACCATCGGATGCCAGGACCCGGGGTCGAGCGACTTGAACGTCGACGGGAGTGCGTTCTTGTCGGCCATGGCTTCGCCGAGCGCCACGTGCGCGTCGAAGTCGTAGACGGAGCGGAGGGACTGGTCGGTGAACAGTCGCGATCGCACTTCCGGCTTCAGCTGGGCGAGCTCGTCAACGGAGAGCAACCGGTTACCCGATGAGCGCCAGTCGGCGGCGGCGTCGATCTGCCAGCGGGCGAGGGAGTACTCCTCCTTCGTCTTGACGATGCGATCGTCGGCGTAGCCCTTCGCCCGGTCGCTCTGCGGCTTGTGGAACAGCAGGATGTACTCCGGCGAGCCGACGCCCATCTTCGAGCCGTCCTTCCGCATCTCGGTGTAGCCGAGGCGGTAGGTCTGGTTGTTCTCGCGGACGACGTCTGTGGTGACGGTGATCATGCCCATGTAGTCGAAGCCGTGCTTGAGCCCGTGGAAGAGGGCTTCGGCGTGAAACGGGGACACCGTGGGGATGCCGGCGCCGGTGACGTTGCCGAAGAGGATGCGATCCTTCACGTGGCAGGCGTAGATGCGTCCCGGCTTCAGCACACGGTGCAGCTGCGGGGTGAGGAAGTCCATCTGCTCCCAGAAGTGCCCGTTGTTGTCGGTGTGGCCGAAGTCGTTGTAGGAGGGCGTGTACTCGTAGTGATTCGAGAACGGGATCGACGTGACGATCAGGTCGACAGAGTTCTCGTCCATTGCCATCGTCTCGGGCACGCAGTCGTTGTTCGCGATCAGCCACTCCGCGCCAGACTCCTCGCGGCGCTCGACACCCATCGCCCGCGTGAGCTCGGCGGAGATCGCGGACGGGTTCAGCCCGAACTCGCGGATCACGTCGGACATCGTCTCGGTGAGCGCGTCGTGCTCGTCCCACTTCGCTTCTAGGGTGGCTCGCACTTCCGACTCGGACTCGGCGAAGATCAGGTGTACGTCGCAGGCGTGCTCCTGACCGAACCGTTGGATGCGGTGCACGGCCTGGATGGTGTCGTTGAACTTGTAGGTGATGCCGACGAAGATCGCGGTGTGGCACTGCTGCAGGTTCATGCCCTGTCCAAGCATCACGGGCTTCCCGATCAGCGCGTACGTCTCCTTGGCGCGCCAAGCGTCGAGGCGTGCCTCGGCCTCTTCGTCGGAGAGGGAACCGTGCACGGACGAGAACGTGAAGCCGCCGTCGCTGAGCGCCTTCTCGATCGCCGTCTGCTCGTCGTTCAGGTCGCACCACAGGATGATCTGCTCGCCGGGACTCCACAGGTGGTGCCGGCGAACCATGCCCATCAGAGCTTCTACACGATCGGCGAGGGTGTCCCGCTTCTCGCGGGCCGCTTCGACCATCGAGAGCGCGCCGCCGCGGAACATCTGACCCTGCCCATCGCGATCGACGGCCGCGGACGCGATGTCGATCTGAACCTGATGCCACTCGACGTGCAGCGGCGGCAGGTCGTAGCCGTCGTCCGAGTGACCGAGATCCGACGGGCGCTGCACGAAGCACGCCCACGTGTTCAGCCACAGCCAGAACTCGCGCGCCTTGTGCGGGTACAGGGTCAGGTTCCCGGCCGACGTCGAGTCGCGCTGGAAGAACCGGGTGAGCGCCTGCCCGGTGTCCATGATGCCGAGGAAGCCGGCGTAGTGGATCAGCTCCTTGTGCCGGTTCGGCGACGGGGTCGCCGTCGCGACGAACCGGAACGGGATCGAGTCGAACATGCCCAGGAACTCCTGGTAGGTCTTCGACCCGAACGACCGCAGCACCGACGCCTCGTCGAGCGAGACGGCCGTGAACAGGTCGACGTCGAGCTTGCCGTCGCGCACCGACTCGTAGTTCGTCACGTAGATCCCGGGCCCGTCCACCTCCGCTGTGCGGCGCACGAACGTGACGTCGACGCCGAGCAGGTTGCGGCCGTCGCGGATGAACTCGCCGCGGACGCCGAGCGGGGCGATGATGAGCGCGCGACCGCCGACGCGGTCGAGGACGAGGCGCAGGGTTTCGATCTGCATCACAGACTTGCCGAGTCCGAACTTGGCGAAGATTGCACGCCGGCCGCCACGCACCGCCCACGCGACGATGTCGCGCTGGTGGGGCAGGAGCGCCGAGTGAATGTCGGCCGGGGCGACCTCGAATCCGAACGATCGGTCGAAGGCGACCTTCTCGCGGAGGAACTGCTCGTAGGCTGCCAGCTCCGTTGCCATCACTCCACCCCGATCAGGTACGGCTGGATGATCGCTTCGGCGTACACGACACCGGCGTTCTTGAACTGGAGGAGGGCAGGCCCGGGCCTGGAATTGTCGGTCGTGGCCTTGGTGAACTTAATTCGGGGCGCGTAGTCCGGGTGCATCGCGAGCGGTCTGGCCTTCGCGAGGAAGTCGAGCTTGAGCCGCCCCCCTTCAGACTCTTCGGCGTCGCGGGCCTCCTGCACGAGTCGCATAACGGGCGGGAAGTTCCCCTTGACCGTGTGCGCCGTGTACGTGAGCGTCCGAGCGTCATCGCCCACCCATTCGGTGACGGTGATCGTGAGCGCACCGCCCCGGGCGTTGGCGTTCGGGTCTGCGGGCTCGGAGGTGATGGTGACAATCGGTTTGACCAGGTTTCGCTGACGGCCGAGCGCGTTCGCGTTCTTGCTCATCCATGTGAGGGCCGTGCGGTCGATGAGCACTTCGTGATCGGGTGCCGGTTCGCTCGGCGCGGCGATGGCCGTGTGGATTCGGTACCGGTCGGTGGAGACGACGCGCACCTCGGTCTCCGTGACGTAGAACATCGCGGCGCAGATCACCGGTGTGACGTCATCAGCCGAGGAGGCGGACAAGCCGACGTCGGCCAGATACTTGGCGTCCGCGGCGTTGAGGGTGAAGCTGTTCATGGTCATGCTGCTCGTTTTCCTGTCAGGTTGGCTTGGTTGATGTGTCTGGGGTGGGCTTGGATCGCGAGTCGGTCGCGTTCGGCCTGGGCGGCGTCAGCGAAGGCTTTGCGAATCTCGGGACGCTCGTAGTCCTTCGCGGCCTTCTGGATCGACGCGATCGTGCGGCCGAGTTCTTGGGCGATCAGCGCCGGGTGCACCGACTGGTCGAGGAACCACTGGACCTCGTCGAGCATGTCCGGGCCTGTTAGGCGTGGTCTTGCGCCGCTCACCGGAACACGTCCCGTTGGCTCGCGGCGCGGTCCTCACGGATCTTCGCGCGGACCTGGTCGAGGTTCAGCAGCCGGTTCACGGTGAACGCGTCGATCTGACGTGACGCCTCTTCGTCGTCGTGGATCAGGTGATAGATCCGCTGCTGGTAGCGGGTGGGCGAGCAGCGGAAGGTCTTCTGAATGAGGTCTTCCTTCGCACCGGTGGCGTCCGGGTGCTCGTGCTCGAACGCCAGGACGGTCGCCGCGTCGTAGAAAGCCGCGTTCGGGCGACGCTTCCCGAAGAACGACTCGAGCGCTGCGCCGCCGCCGCGCGACTGCCGGGCGATCCGCGCAGCCCGCGCCTTCTCGCGCGGCGACTCAGGGTCGGGCAGGTACTCCGGCGCGGCGGCCATCAGATACCCAGCCCCTCACGGATGCGCGCTTCGACGGAGTCCCGCTCGATCGAGCCGGGCATGTACGCGAAGTACGCGATGAGGTTGGCGATGCGCTGCTGCTTGGCGAAATCCAGTGTCGCGTGCACTTGAGCGATGGTGGCCAGGGCGGTCGTCACTTCTGCAGGGAGGTCTGGCCTCTCGGCTGCCCTCAGCCAGGCGATCGCGTCTCGCTTGTGATCGACAAGGTTGGGCTCCATCTCGACGCCTGTGTCAGTGCTGAAGCGTCTCACCATCTCGGGGAACTGGGGTGTGCCTTCGCCGGCGGTCACTCGTCCGCTCCTTCGGGGTCGTCGATGTGGCGCACTGCGAGCCAGACGAAGAAGCAGATTGCCATCAGCTGTCCGACCGCGAGGAGTGCCGTGTTGTTGGTGAAGGCTCCGACGGTGGCGAAGAGCACGCCGACGAGCATGAGGAAGAAGAGCGCGCCGTTCATCCGAGCCACCCCTGGATCGCCGTGACGGCGATGGTGCCGAGGACGGTGAGGACCATCAGGGCGGCGATGATGGTGGCGACGACGAATGCGCCGTTCGCGTGGTCGGGCTTGTAGTCGCGCCGGGCGGGCTCGACGCGTTCCGCCCAGTCCTTGTGAGTCTCGTAGTCGAACGTGTCGTCATTCACGAGCACGCCTCCAGCACGTAGTCCTCTTCGCCCGCGAGCTGCTCGACGGCGGCGAGCGCCGGACGGGCGAGGTCCGCGTTCTCCGGAGGCCGGAACGTCGAGCGAGCTATCGCGGGGGTGATCGACTCGACCACTGCGACGACGACCTCGGGCGACCCTTCCGCGTTGATCCGGGTCTCGTGGGTGTCGACGAGGAGGCCGTCGCGTTTCATGTCGGACATGCGCTTCCGCGGCGACTCGTGATGCACGCGCGGCCACCCCTGCGTTTCGGCTATGTCGGCGTACAGGTCGCACACCTCGAACGCGGCGAGCGGACCGTGGGCGTCGAGGATGCCGAGGACGCGAGCGCGCACCGGGCTCACGCTGCTCTGCGATCTGTCGGCGGCGAGGTGCGACGTGATCGGGTCGTTGCGGTGCACGCGCGGCGAATCGCCGCCGAGAATCATCGGTGGCGTCATCGTGTCGGTCATGATGCGGCCGCCTTCGCCAGCAGCGGCGAGCACACGAACTCGTACACGGGGACTTCCTCGATCCGTGCCGGCGCCGCCTTGACCGCGGCGACCATGACCGTTTTCGTGCCCGTCTGCACCTTCGCGCAGACGGTCGCCCGGTACGAGCGGACCTGAAGCTGGAAAGGGCCGCACTTCATGTCAGAGGTGAGCTCGTAGTACTCAGCGTTGTACGCGCCGTCGTTCGGGTCGTTCTTCCTCATCGCGCCGGGGATGAGCGAAGCCAGCTTGGCGACGCCTGCCGCGTCATTCCAGTCAGACCAGATCGCCGTTGTCGATGAGATGTACGGCGTCGGCAGGTCCGGGTTGGACTCGAGCAGATCGGCCAGTTTGCGCAACCCGTCGATGTACTCCTGGCGGGGGTCGGATATGATTTCGATTGACATGGATTGATCTCCTGTTCTTGATTCGCCTCGGTTGCCCCCGAGGCGTTTCTTCTGTCTGCGGTTAGCGACGGCCAGCGAGGCGGCGCTGCACGCGGCGGGACTTCCACGCAGCCGCGACATGCTCGCCGGCAGCGTGAGCTGCAGCGAAGGTCTCGCCGCGGAGCACGAGCTCCGTCGCGACGTACTTCGGGGGCAGGAACTCGAACCGCGCCCGCTGGCGAAGGGGTGTAGGCGTCTTGACGGGGTGCTGGAACTGGATGCCGGCGGCCTTGCGGGCCTTCCGTGCGGCGTTGCTCATTTGGGATTCCTTTCGTGGGGTTGGGTGCGTCTGATCGGGTTCGGGCCGAGATCAGGCGTCAGGGAGGTTGTCGCGGTAGTCCCGGGCAGCTTCGACAGGGATGACGTACCGTCTGCCGACCTTCTTCGCGGCGAGGTCGCCGTTGTGGATGGCGGCACGGATCGTCTGGTCGCTGACGCGAAGCGATACGGCGGCCTCCTTCACCGTGAGGTTGAGGCCCGGCTCTGCGACCGCCTCTTTGGTTGTTGTGCTCATGCGGCTCCTTCGAGGAAGTGATGTGCCGAGACATGAAGAAAGCCGCCGACATCAGCGAGTTCGGCAACTTCGAAGGGGACGTCGCCTGAGAGGCGTTCTTCGAGTTGCGGGACTGTGATGTCGGCGGCTTGTGCCACGCTCTCGAGCGAGGCACCCTGGTCTTCAATCGTCTTCGTGACGATCGCTGCGAGTTCGGTTCTTCTTGACACACGTCAAACTTATCTTGATGTGGATCAATGTACAAGCATGTGGAGCACTATTTTCTTGTTCCAGGGCGATATTTCTTCGCTAGACTGCCGTGCATGCCCGATGACCGCACTACGTCCACCCCGATAGACCGTGCCCTAGCAGACGTCCTTGTTGCCGCATACAAAGGCAAGAGGATGAACCAAGCAACCCTGGTTGAAGCGACCGGTATCAAGTCGGCCACCATGCAGCGCCTCATGGCCGGCAAGACCCGCTTCGACGTCGACCAGCTGTTCGCAATCGCCGAAGCGATCGGTGGCCGAAGCGCAGCTGACTACATGCGCGAGGCGGAAGCAACCGTCGCCCGCCACGTGTCAGCGGATGCGGCTAACGTCACCCACATCAACACCAAAAAAGGGGACGAGTGGCAGGGGGAGGATCATGCGCTCAACGAGTGGGACGCAGCGGCCAAGAAGTCGGACACGGTCATAGAGATCAGTCCCGACGATGTCACGCCGTAGGGTACGACCCCTTCCAGCACGCTGACGAGCTCGGCCTCCACGTCGAGGAGCAGACGCTCCGAACGACGCACGGGCTCTACATCCCGGGGCGCGACCTAGTCATCCTCAGACGCGGCATCAGCCAGACAGTCGCCCGATGCGTGCTCGCGCACGAGATCCAGCACTACCTGGCCGGAGACCGTCGCGTGCCGTCGCTGCCGTGGACGATGAGACAGGAACGCCGCGCGGACCTCGCGGCCGCGCGGCGGCTGATCGACCCGAACGCGCTGTTCGATCTGCAGCAGTCCTCCGACGATCCGGGTGTGTGGGCGTACGAGTTGCAGGTCACCGGCGACATCCTCCTGGCGTACCTGACGGCGTGAGAGCTCCCTCCCGGCTAAGACGCCTCGAGCTCGCTCTGGCCAGAGCGCTTCTGCTGGCGGTCGGTAAGCATCTTCGCGTACGCCTTCATCGCGGCGACGTTCTGCGGGCTGTTGCGGGTCTTGTACTCCTGCGTCTGTGCGCGGGAGGAGTGGCCGATGATTTGCTGGACGACGTCGATGGGGACGCCGGCGAGAAGTAGGAGGTCGACGGCTGTGTGGCGGCCGTCGTGGAATCGCACCTGTGTGACGCCGGCGCGGTCGAGGATGGCGTGCCACAGGTGGTTCGCGTCGCGCGGGTCGATCGGTTGACCGTTGGGCTTGTGCCAGACGAGGTTGTGCGGGTTCGGCTGGTCAGCAGTCGCGGCCATGTGGCCGAGGATGATCGCGCGCAGAGGGTCAACGAGCGGCACGACACGAAAGCCGGCCTTCGTCTTCGGGCGCGACAGCCACAGCCCACCGGTGATGTTCACCGCTTCGTGGTTCGGGGGCGCGGTCACCTTCCGGCGCGGGCAGTCAGCGCCGCGCTTCCGACCGCACGACGGCCGCTCGGCGCCGTCAGGGTTCTTCTCCGGCTTGCATCCGTGCTCCCACGTGTAGCGCTGCAGCTGCCACGCGAGCTCGAGCGTGTCGTGCTCGGGGTCCGGATCTGCCGGATCATCGACGTGCACGCGGTCGCGCTGCAGTCCGATGAGCTCGCCGAGCCGGCCGCCCATGAGCAGCACTGCCGCCCAGAGTGAGCCGAGGTCGTCGGTGGTGGCCGTTTCGAGCACTTCGAGGCCCTCGTCGAGGGTCAGCGCTTTCAGGTTCGTGGCGGCCTTCACGGGCGCGTCGATGAGCGTGGCCACGTTGCGGGCTACCTTTCCCTCCCGCTCCGCGTACTTCAATGCCACGGCGAGAATTCGGTGGACCTGCTTGGCCGTGGTGGACGACTTCCCGGCCGCGACGATCGCGTGGTTCATCTTGCGGACATCGCCGGGGGTGAGCTTGTCGAGCTTGATGCGGCCGATCGCGGGAATGATCTCCCGACGTATCAGGCCGGCGTACGTATCGAGCGTTTTCGGCCGGTTCTTGTTCGCGGCGATCGTCGTGAACCACTCGTGCACCCACTGCTCCACCGTGTACGACTTCGTCTCGAGGTCGCCGGACTTGGCCAGCTGCGCCTGCATCTCGCGCAGCTGCTTCATGACCTCGGGCTTCGACTTCGACCGGATCGGAAGGCGGCGCCGCTTGCCGTCGCGCCGCGGGAGCTCGACGACGGCCGTCCAATACTTCAACGGCTTCGTCTTGTCCTTTGGAACACGGTAGATCGAGCCCTCACCTTTCCCGCGCGTCATTCGCTGGCCACCGCGGCCGACGCGATGATGGCGTCCGCGATGCTCTGAGCCGCCTGCGACCACTGGCCGGCCTTCCAAAGTTCTCCAGCGTTGATGCCGAGGTCGATCTCGATAGTTCGGGCAAGCTCGTCGCGGTCAAACCGGGCAACATAGAACTTCGCTGCCTGGGCGCGCGAGGTCTCGTTATCCGTCGGCGTGTACGTCGCGCCGTGATGGTCGGTCATCAGTTGCCCCTCTGGGCCGCCGGGGGAGTGGCGGCCTCTCGTGGAGCGCTGCGGCTCCGGTGGATTCTTCTCGCGTGAGCGGACCACCGGCCGTCGCTGAGGACTCCGGTGTGCTGCGTTCTTCTCCGGACGAGATGCGTAGACTTCATCTGGTCGTTCCACCCTTTCTGTGGTTCGGCTTGAAGGCTCCGAGTTACAGCTCGGGGTCTTCACTTTTGTGTAGCCATGTGGTGTAGCCATTGGGGTAGTACCCCATATAGCTCCACATCACCGCACGGCAACACTATATAGCCCACGATCAAGAAAAACAATACCTGTAGCAAGATTCCCACTGACTCTTAATCAGTGGGTTCTGGGTTCAAGTCCCAGGGGGTGCACCACCAAGCGCCGACATTAGAAGCCCTCGATTCCGTATAAACACTGGGATCGGGGGCCTTTCTGCGCTGGGGTGCTGATCGGCGATGCATTCACATCCTGCCCTCATCTGAATTGCTCGTGCGTTTGAGCATCTCCAGTAGCGCTGAGGTGTTCGCTCCGATTGCTGCGGTCAGGGCTATGCGCTCATGCCTCGGCAGCACGGCCGCTCGTTCGACCGGTGCTTCGCTTCCGTACCTCGCGCAGCACGATCTGCTCCGGGCAGACCGTCGAGAGGAAATCGCCGACCGACAGTGCGAGCCTGTCGCTCACGAGCGAGTAGAGGATGCGATTGGCGTCGCGGCGCTCCGAGACGAGGCCGGCTTGGCGCAGCACGCTCAGGTGGCGGGAGATAGTCGGACCGGTGGCATTGAATCGCGAGGCGATCTCGCCGGCGGCGAGTTCGCCATCCTTGAGGTCTTGCAAGATCTGTCGCCGGGTCGGGTGTGCGAGAGCGGCGAAGATGTCGGTCGCTGTATCTGCCATGGTTGCAATATAGCACCATTGCTAGATAGAGTTTAGCTCTATTGCTAATAAGCGAAGGAGCAAGGTCATGCGAGTAGCCATTACCGGCGGTACTGGATTCGTCGGACGTCACCTCGCCGAGCGATTGGATTCCACGGAAACTGTGGTCGTCTCCCGCCGCACCGGAGTTCCGATCGACGACGTGGACGCGCTGGCCGCGGCCTTCGCAGGCTGCGACGTGGTCGCGCACTGTGCTGGGATCAATCGAGAGCTTGGCGACCAGACGTTCGAGCACGTGCACGTTGAGGGCACCCGCGCCGTCGTCGAGGCCGCTCGTCGAGCTGGGGTGACGCGGATTGTCATGGTCAGCTTCCTGCGTGCCAGACCCGATTGCGGGTCGGCCTATCACGAGACGAAGTGGGCCGCCGAGGAGCTCGTGCGGCACTCCGGGATCGACCACACGATCCTCAAATCGGGGATGATCTACGGTCCAGGTGACCACATGGTGAACCACGTGACCCGAGCAGTCCGTACTCTTCCCATGTTCGCGACGGTCGGCTTTCGCGAGCGTACTGTTCGGCCGATTCCGGTCGAGGACGCGATTGACGTGTTGGTCGCAGCCATTGAGGGCCGCATCCCCGAACAGACTGTCGCCGTCATGGGAGCGGAGGAGTTCACGCTCGGAGAGGCTGTGCGCCGAATCGCCCGCGTCGCGGGGCGCAGACCCGTCTTCTTTCCGGCCCCGGTATGGACAATACGAGCGCTGGCACAGTTGACCGAGTGGACGATGGTCGTCCCGCTCGTCGCCAAAGCCCAAGCCCGGATGCTCGACGAAGGGGTCAGCGAGCCGGCACCCTTCGCACCTGAACTGCCGCTGGGCATCCGCCCTTCACGCGCGTTCAGCGACGAGCGGATACGCGCCGCGCTCCCGGTCGGCCGATTCGGCCTTGACGATCTACGGATCATGCAGTGGCGGCCCGGGCTGCGTCGGCGCACTGAGGTCAAGCAGGAGACCGTAGCTGACGCCATCGAATAGCCGAGCTCGAGACAACGGTGCTGGGCCACAATGGCCCCCGTCGATAGACTCGACGCATGGCAAAGGCACTCGTCCTCGACCGCGATGTGATCGCGTCGCTGTGCCGCGCCCACGGTGTCAGTCGGTTGCGACTATTCGGCTCGGCCATCACCGGGCAATTCGATCCGAAGCACAGTGACGTCGACTTCTTCGTCGAATTCGACGCCCAGATCCAGGATCTCTTCGACGCGTACTTTGGCCTGAAGGAAGACCTCGAAGCCCTGTTGGGGCGACCGGTCGACCTGGTCATGGCCAATGCGGTGACCAATCCGTATTTTGCGAAATCGGCCCTCGCGTCCGCTGAAGAACTGTATGCAGCCTGAATCCGCTGCGTACCTCTGGGACGTCGAGAAGGCAGCATCGCGCATCGCATCCTTGTGGACGGCTTGACCGCGGAGTCATACGCCGCACACGACCTGCACCGCTCTGCAGTCGAACGTCAGCTGCTCATCGTCGGCGAAGCGCTCAACAACCTGCGCAGGATCGACCCCGAGACCGCCGAGCGCATCCCGGACTTGGTCCGGATCATCGGCCTCCGTAATGTCCTCGCTCACGGCTACGCCGTCGTCGATGACACCGTCGTGTGGCTTGCAGCGTCTACGCGGGTTCCCGAGCTCCTCACGACCGTGCGCTCGCTTTTGGCGCAGTATTAGCGCACTGCCGATTTCCTGCCCATCCGTGTGTACGGCGGCGGGCGGTCAGCGGCGCAGACTCAGTAGATTCGTCGAGAGGGTGTGCGCCGAGCGCCTTCCGTCGTGAACGTCGCGCGCGAAGGCGCTCGACGCCTCAGCGGTCGCACGTGCGGCCTCGCGGTCGGCGATCACGGAGCGCAGAACGTCGGCGATGGTGTCGGGGGTCGCCTCGACGATGGGGAGCTCCGCATCGGTCTCCTCGCGCACCCGGTCGCGGACATCGTTCGTCACGTGCCCGAGCACGACCCTGCCTGCCGCCATCGCCTCGCAGGCAGCCACGCCGTAACTCCCCAGCCGGAACTGGTCGAGCACGATGTCTGCCGAGCGATACACCTCGGGCACGGCATCCGGAGCGATGTCCTCGACGCGCCGATAGGTGATGAGGCCTTCCATCTCGAGCAGCCGGACCGCAGGTTCGATCAGCTCGCTTCCCTTGACGCCCGAATGGCTGGGCGAGTGGACCACGACCGGCCGCTCGCGCTGGAGCGGGACCGGCCCGCCGGACCACCGGTCGACGTCCACGACGACGGGGCACCACACGCCCTCCGGCACATCGTCGAGCAGGTCGGGGGTCGTGACGAACGAGGGGCCGTCGAAAGCCTCCAGGCGCTGCAGGAATTCGGCGACCCGCCGCTCTGCGGCGGGCGTGGCCAGAGCCCGGTCGTGGAAGGGCGACCAGCGGTGAGCGGCCGCGTGCCTGCTCGGCAAGCGCGCGTCGCTGCCGTGGCACACCATCCCCACGATGGGGCCCTTCGCCGCGACCAGCGGCGCCTCGTCGAAGGCGCTGGGGCCGAAGCGTTCCCCGAAGAGCGGGCGTCCGCTCTCGAACAGCACGTGCGTGAAGCCTGTCACGTAGTCGAAATGGGCGGCCTGCCAGCCGTCGTCGCCCATGTACGTGCGAAGCGGGACGACGATGTCGGACTCGAACTGCAGCACGCTGCCCGGCACGGCGACAGACATGTTGACCGCCTCGGTCTCCGGACGGTTCGACTGGACGGCGTGCGCCCAGCGCCGGCCCTGACCCGCGTAGTTCGCCGGCCCGATGTAGAGCCGCGTCGGAGCGCTCAGGACGGGAGGTTCGGTCGCCGTCGGCGAAGCTGCCGAACCGAGCATGGCGTAGCCGAGGCGGCCGGCGAGACTGTTCGGGTTCGCGATGGCGCTGTCGATTCGGCGAGTGACCCATCGCGGAAGCCGATGGCGGTTCGCCGTCAGCCGGGCAGCCAGTCGGCTGAGGTAGCGCTTCACCAGATCATTCGCCTTTCGTGCGGAACCCTCTGACACTATCCGCTCGGGCGTGCGAATCGCGGGTGAGGCTTACGGCGGCGGAGCGGCGGTCGAAGGTTCTAGGGTGAGCAGCGGAGGTTCCATGATGCCGGGCGGACTTCGTTCGCGACTGATCCTGTCGCTCAGGGGACGGCGCATGCGCGATGTGCCGCGGCCGCCGCTCGACGCCGTCGTGCGTGCCGGGGACGACGACGCCGACCGGGTGCTCCTGATCGGCAGCGGGCCGGCGGTCGGCTGGGGCGTCCTGACTCACGAGGTCTCGCTGGCCGGTCACCTCGCTCGGCAGGTGTCGAAGGCGCTGGGCTCCGGTGTCGAAGTCGTGGTCCACGCCGAGACCCGGATGACCGCAGCCGGCCTTGCCGCGGCGCTCGAGACCGTCGACGACCTCCCGTCGTACAGCGCGGTCGTCTTCACGGTCGGTGTGAACGACGCGTTCATCGGAACCGGCCCGGATGCCTGGACCGCCGGTCTGCAGGACGCCCTGCGCGTCTGCGAGGCGCACGGTGTCGACCCGGCGCAGGTCGTCGTGATGCAGATCCAGTCGGTGGCGTCCATTCCCGCCTACTCGGCGCGAGTGGCACGACGGGCCGACGTGCACCGTGTCCAGCTGAACGCCGCGACAGCACGGCTGCTCTCGTCGCCGGAGCGCGGCCGCGTCGCCGCCCTGAGCAACCCCGCGCCCCGCCCCGACCGGTACCGCGATTCGTCCGTCTACGCGCACTGGGCCGCCGACATCGCCCCCGCGGTGATCGACGTGCTCCGTGCGGATCGGCTGACCCGTGCATCCGGTCACCGCGGTTCTCGCGCCCGCACCCTCGAGGCGCTCGGGCTCTCCGGTCCGACGAGCGATCCGGCGATCCCGGCGCTGCTCGCCGATGTCCGCAGCCGGATGCGCGCGAGCTACGCGGCGTTCGTCGTGGTGGACGAGGACGGCACCGAGCGTTTCGTCGCGACCGAGGGGTTCGAGGCGGCGCGGAGCACCGAGGGCATCGTGCGCGTCGCGGTGCGCTCGGCGGGTCCCTTCGTCGTCTACGACGCGCACAGAGACCGTCGGCTCACGGGCCGCCCCGTCCCGGCCGATCCGCGGCTGCGGTTCTACGCTGCGATGCCTGTGCAGGCGCCATCGGGGGAGACGATCGGAGCGCTCGGGGTCGCCGATGTCGAGCCGCGGACAGCCGCCGACGTCGACATCACCGTTCTGCGCGACGCCGCCCGACGGCTGCAGGCCCACCTGCGGCTGACCGCCGCCCGGCCCTGACCCGGCCCCGGCACACCCCGACCTCAGCGCCCCTCGACGCGCTACGGGGCGCCCGCAAGGCGCGAGTTATGAAAACGGCTTTACTTCTATTGCCATGATGCTTGACCCGGAAATGCTTGCCGTGCTTTACTGACCGCAGCAATTACGAAACTGCCTTTCTTTGTAATCGAGGAGTTCACCGGATGGTTTTCGTCGAGCGGGCACCGGAGCCCGAGGCGCCGCGTCTGCGCGCAGCCAACGCGGTCCGGTGCGCGGTGGCGCTGCGGGATCGAGGCCGCGCGACGGTCGCCACGGTGGCATCGCGCTCGGGTCTCTCCCGGCCGACGGTCGAGGCGGCGCTCGCTCACATGGGGGAGCGCGGACTGGTGCGTGAGGTCGACGAGCACACCCTCGGCGGCCGCGGAGCCGGACGCCCCGCCCGCATCTACGAGTTCGTCGGCGACGCCGGCTACGTGATGGGCGTCGACGTCGGCATCCACCGCATCCGGGTCGCGATCGCCGACCTGGCCGGAAGCGTCGTGGCGTGGGACGAAGAGGTGGTCGACGACAGCTTCGTCGGGCCTGGCCGGATGTCCGGGATCATCCGCGTGATGCGTCGCTGCCTCGAGAGGGGCGGGATCGACGGCACGAAACTCGTGTCGATGTCCGTCGCCGTCTCCGGGCTCGTGGGGGAGGACGGCCGCCTGATCGTCTCGCGCAACTTCCCCGATTGGGAGGGCGTCGACATCGCCGGGCACCTCCGCTCCGAATTCGGCTGCGAGGTCATGGTCGAGAACGACATGCGGCTCGCGGCTCTGGCCGAGCACCGGATGGGCGCCGCCCGGCTCCGCAACGACGTCGTCTACTTCTTCGCGGGTCACCGCATCTCGATGGGCCTCATCATCGACGGCAAGCTGCGGCGCGGAAGCCACAGCGCGGCCGGCGAGGTCGGCGACATCGTGTTCTCGATGCGCGTCAACTCCAGAGGCCAGCTCCGCTGGACCTCCGCCGACACCGGCGAGGAGGTCTTCCGCCGGGCCGGCGAGGGCGACCAGGAGTCCATGACCGAGATCGAGGACTTCGTCGGCGGCCTCGCAACGGGCATCGCGACCGTCACCATGGCCATCGACCCCGACGTGGTCGTGGTCGGCGGCGGCCTCTCGCGAGCGGGGGATGCCCTGCTGGAGCCGCTTCGCCGGGCCGTGATGAGCGTGATCCCGTTGCCGATCCGCCCGCCGATCATCGCCTCGGAGCTCGGGGCGGAGTCGGTCGTCCTCGGGGCTCTCGTCCTCGCCTACGGCCGATCGGCCGAGCTGGTCTACGGGGTCGACGGCATCCCCGAACCGCACATCGACGTCGCCGCCGCACAGACGCTCGCAGAAAGGGTCATCCGATGACATCGCAGTACTCAGTCCAGCCCCTCCGGCTCGCCGTGATCGGAGCGGGCGCGCGATCCTCGATCGCGCAGCACGCCGTGCGATCGGGCGAGGGCGTCGTGGTGGCGGTCGCCGACCCGAGTCCGGCCTCCCGCGAACGGGCCCGTGAGACCTTCGGCGACGCCGTGCGGCTGTTCCCCGGCCACCGGGAGCTCGTCGACAGCGGCGAACCGATCGACGCCGCCTTCGTCACGTCGCCCGATCACACGCACGCCGAGATCGCCGTCGACCTGCTGCGCGCCGGCATCGCGGTCTACCTCGAGAAGCCGCTGGCCATCACGCTCGACGACGCCGACGCCATCCTCGCCGCAGCCGCGGAGAGCGGGAGCCGGCTCTACGTGGGCCACAACATGCGGCACATGTCGGTGGTGCGGCAGATGCGCGAGATCATCCAGCGCGGCGACATCGGCGAGGTGAAGGCCGTGTGGTGCCGTCACTTCGTCGGCAACGGCGGCGACTACTACTTCAAGGACTGGCACGCCGAGCGGGCGAAGTCGAACGGACTGCTGCTGCAGAAGGGCGCGCACGACATCGACATCATCCACTGGCTGGCCGGCGGGTACTCGACGCTCGTGACCGGTATGGGCGACCTGGCGGTCTACGGCGAGGTGACCGACCGCCGCGACAACTCGGACCGGACGATGCCCGACTGGTTCTCGCTCAACGCCTGGCCGCCGCTCAGCCAGACGGAGCTCAACCCGATCATCGACGTGGAAGACATCTCGATGGTGACGATGCGCCTCGACAACGGCGTGCTCGCCTCGTACCAGCAGTGCCACTTCACCCCCGACTACTGGCGCAACTACACGGTGATCGGCACAGAAGGGCGGCTGGAGAACTTCGGCGACTCCGACGGAGCCGTCGTCCGGGTCTGGAACAAGCGGACCACGTATGACCCGCAGGGCGACGCCGAGTACCGCGTGCGCGGAGACGAAGGCGGCCACAACGACGCCGACCGGCTGACCGTGGCCGAGTTCATCGACTTCGTGCGCGATGGAGCTCCGACCGAGACCTCGGCGGTCGCGGCCAGGAACGCGGTCGCCACCGCGGTCGCAGCCACCGAGTCGCTGCGCGACGGATCGCAGCCGCGCCTCGTGCCGGCGGTCGACGATCGGGTCGCTCTGCGCCTCTAGAAGACAAGAATTCCCGGGCCGACGAGGCAAGTCGCCAGCCCGGGAGGCACCAAAACACCCCCACATTCAAAGGAGAACCAATGCGAAAAGCCATGCTCGCCGCCGGAGCCGCGGTTGCCGCCGCCGCCCTTCTGGCAGGCTGCTCATCGAACACTGGAAGCGGGTCCGATGCCACAGCCGATCATAATCTGTCGGCATCCATCTCGTACGCGTTCTGGGACGTCAACCAGAAGCCTGCGATGGACGCGCTCATCAAGGACTTCAACTCGGAGTACCCGAACATCAAGGTGACGGAGCAGGTCACCCCGTACGCGAACTACTTCACCAAGCTGCAGACGCAGGGCTCGTCGAAGACGCTTCCCGACGTGTTCTGGATGAACGGGCCGAACTTCCAGCTCTACGCGTCCAACGGTCTGCTCGAGCCCATCGGATCGGGGATCGACCCGGCGAACTACCCCAAGGCGCTCGACGACCTGTACTCGTTCGACGGAAAGCAGTACGGCGTTCCGAAAGACTTCGACACCATCGCCGTCTTCTACAACAAAGCGCTGTTCGACAAGGCGGGCGTCGCCTACCCGACCGCCGACTGGACGTGGGACGAGTACCACCAGAAGGCCAAGGCGATCTCCGCCAAGCTGAAGGCGCAGGGCGTGTACGGCACGGCGAGCGGTCTCTCCGGCGGCCAGGAGATGTACTACAACACCATCCTGCAGGCCGGCGGCTCGATCATCTCGAAGGACGGCAAGAAGTCCGGCTACGACGACCCCAAGTCGATCGCGGGCCTCCAGTTCGTGCGCGACCTGATCGCCGACGGCTCGTCGCCGACGCCCTCGCAGCTGTCGGACACCCCGCAGGACCAGTGGTTCATCAACGGCAAGTCGGCCATGTTCTGGTCGGGCACGTGGAGCAACGCCGAGCTGCTCAAGTCGCCGATCGTCAAGGACATCGCCGTCGTGCAGCTTCCGAAGGGCGAGACCAACGCGACCGTGATCCACGGTCTCGCCAACGTCGTCGCCAAGGACTCGAAGAACAAGTCCGCCGCCCTCGCGTTCCAGGCCTACCTGGGCGGAAAGAAGGCCGCGGAGACGCAGGCGAAGATGGGCGCGGCGAACCCCGCGTTCAACGGGACCCAGCAGGCCTTCGTCGACTCCGCGCCGTACGACCTCAGCATCTTCGAGAAGGCGGCGACCGACTACTCGTACCCGTACCCCATCTCGAAGAACACGGCTGCGTGGAACAAGGCGGAGAACGACCTGCTGCCCGACGCCTTCTCGGGTAAGCGTCCGGTGGCGGAGGTCGCCAAAGATCTCGCCGCGCAGATGAACGCGGACCTCGCCAAAGAGTGATGTCCACTCAACTCGCAGAAAAGGGAGTGGGTGCCGCCGACCTGTCGGCGGCACCCGCCCCCCGGGCGCCTCGCGGCACGAAGCGCGCCAATCGAAAGGACTGGCTGTGGGCGGCGATCTTCGTCCTCCCGCTGCTGTTCGGCGTCATCGTGTTCTACATCTGGCCGATCATCCGCAATGCCTACTTCAGCTTCACGACGTGGGGCGTCTTCGGCGGGGCGACCTGGAGCGGCCTCTCCAACTACGAGGCCATGCTCAGCGACCCCTCGTTCTGGCGGTCGATCCTCAACACGCTCGTCTTCGTGGGCTTCCTCCTGCTGGGCATCCCGCTCGCGGTGATCTTCGCCAGCCTGATCAACCGGCCCGGCCTGCGATTCGCGAGCCTGTACCGCACGGCGTTCTTCCTGCCGTACGTGGCCATGCCGGCCGCGGTCTCGATGGTCTGGCGCATCATCTTCAACGGCGACTTCGGCGTGATCAACTACGTGCTCAGCCTGGTCGGCATCACCGGGCCGAACTGGCTCTCGACCGAATGGTTCGCGCTGATCGCCGTCGGAGTCGTCGGCATGTGGATCTCTCTCGGCTTCAACCTGATCGTGCTGTCGGCCGGGATGAGGGGCATCCCGCCGGAGATGTACGAGGCCTCGTCGCTCGACGGCGCCAGCCGCCTACGGCAGTTCTTCTCCATCACGGTTCCGCTGCTGAGCCCGTCCATCTTCTTCGTGTCGGTCATGACGGTCATCACCGGATTCCAGCTCTTCGACCTCCTGTATGCGCTGATGGGCACGCAGAACCCCGCCATCAACCAGACGCAGTCGATGGTGTACCTGTTCTTCGCCCACCAGCAGACCGGAGACAACGGCTACGCGGCGGCGGTCGGCGTGGCCATCCTGGTGCTCGTCGGCGTCTTCACGATTCTTCAGTTCCGGATGCAGAAAAGATGGGTGAACTATGTCTAGCGCCGTGCAGGTGGGAGCGAAGACAGGGCGGTCCCGGATGGGCAGCAGCCTGACGCACGTGATCCTCATCGTCGCGTCGCTGCTGATGATCTTCCCGTTCGTCTGGCAGATCCTGATGTCGTTGTCGACCAACGCGCAGGTCGCCTCCGTGCCTCCGACGATCTGGCCGGGGACGCTGCACTGGGAGAACTTCGAGCACGTCTTCGAGCAGCTCCCGTTCCTCAGCCAGTTGTGGGTGTCCGTCGCGGTGACCGTGATCCGCACCGTCGGTCAGCTGCTGCTGTGCTCGATGGCCGGTTACGCGTTCGCGCGCATGGAGTTCCCGTTCAAGCGGACCATCTTCGGCCTGGTGCTGGCGATTCTCATGGTGCCGCCGCAGGTGTACCTCCTGCCGCAGTACCAGATCGTGCAGGGGCTCGGCTGGCTGAACACCATCGCCGGCATCGCTGCGCCCGGCATTTTCAGCGCATTCGGCACCTTCCTCATGCGGCAGTTCTTCATGGGGCTTCCGGATGAGTTGTCCGAGGCCGCACGGCTCGACGGCGCCAACCATTTCCAGATCTTCTGGAAGGTGATGCTGCCGCTGGCCAAACCGGGACTCTCGGCGCTTGCGATCATCACAGTGCTCGCGTCGTGGAACGACCTGCTCTGGCCGCTGATCGTGGCGACGGACTCCACGCAGATGCCGCTCTCGGCGGGCATCGCGACGCTGACCAGTCAGCGCTCGATCCCGGACTACCCCCTGCTGCTCGCAGCGAGCCTCCTCGCGATGGCTCCCGTGCTCATCCTGTTCCTGCTGATGCAGAGGCGCGTCATCGACGGCATCGCATTCTCGGGCATGAAATAAGAAAGAGACTTCGTGAACAACCTTCGAGTCGGCCTGATCGGGGCCGGCGGAATCTCCCACGTGCACGCGGCGGGCTGGAAGCAGCTCGGAGCACGCGTGACCGTGTTCTCCCACGAGGGCGCGGCCGCCCTGGCCGAACGCTACGGCTTCGCCGTGGCCGGCAGCGTGGACGAGCTGCTGGCGGCCGTCGACGTGGTCGACATCGTGACGCCGAGCAGCGCCCATCACGAGCTGGCGCTCGCCGCCATCGCGGCGGGCAGAGACGTGATCTGCGAGAAGCCGCTCGCGGTCTCGTCCGAAGCGGCCCGGGAGCTCGAGGCCGCCGCAGAAGAGGCCGGGGTGCGGCTGTTCCCGGCCCACGTGGTGCGGTTCTTCCCCGAGTACGCGAACCTCAAGCGCCAGGTCGACGCCGGACGCATCGGCACCCCCGCCGTGCTGCGCTTCGTGCGCGGCGGCGAGGCGCCCCGGGCCGGGTCGTGGTTCTTCGACGAGACCGGGGGAGGCGGGATCGTGCTCGACCAGATGATCCACGACCTCGACCAGGCGCTGTGGCTGGCGGGCGACGTGGAGCAGGTCTACGCGGTGCAGAGCCCGCCGACGGTCGACGGCGTGGTGCCTGGAATCGTCACGGCGCACGTCGTGCTCACCCACACGAGCGGGGCGATCAGCCATGTGCAGGGCACCTGGGGTGCGCGCGGGACGACCTTCCGCACCAAGGCGCACATCGCCGGGACCTCCGGCGTGCTGACGATCGACTCGGGGATCGACCTCCCGACGACGCTCGACATCCCCCGGGTCTCGGAGGCAGAGGGGCCGGAGACCGGGGGCTATCTCCCGCCGCCCGTCCACGCCGAGAGCCCGTATACGACCCAGCTCCGCGAGTTGGCCGAGGCGATCGCCGGCGGTCGGGAGGCGCGCGTCTCGGCCGCCGACGGCATCCGGGCTGTCGCGCTCGCCGAAGCAGCGGCGGAGTCCATCCGTACCGGCCTGGCGGTCGACGTCGACCTCGACGACGCCGTCGCACCCCGCGAGAAAGTGACCGCATGACCCCCATCGAAGGAATCCGCATGACCGATCGGCGCACGATCAAGGTGGCGGTGCTCTCGTTCGCCCACACCCACGCCATTGGGTACAGCCGCCTGCTCGCCGGCCGGGACGACATCGAACTCGTCACGACCGACCCCGACGGCGCGTCCGCTCCGGATGCCGGCCCGCGCGGCGCAGAGCTCGCCGCCCTCCTCGGAGTTCCCTACGTGGAGACCTACGAGGAGGCGCTGGCCTGGGGGCCGGACGCGGTCATCGTCACCGCCGAGAACTCGCGCCACCGGGACCTGGTGGAGCGCGCAGCCGCCGCGGGAGCCCACATCCTGTGCGAGAAGCCTCTGGCCACCAGGGTGGCCGACGCCGAGGCGATGGTCGCGACCGCCGAACGCGCGGGCGTCACCCTCATGACGGCGTACCCCGTGCGGTTCGCCACGTCGTTCACCGATGCGTGCGCGCGCGTCCGCTCCGGCCAACTCGGCGAGATCATCGGCGTCACCGGGACGAACAACGGCAAGATCCCCCTCGCCGACCGGGCCTGGTTCACCGACGAAGAACTCTCCGGCGGCGGCTCCCTCATCGACCATGTGGTGCACTGCGCCGACCTGCTCGACGAACTGCTCGGCACGCTGCCCACCTCGGTGCGGGCGGTGTCCAACCGGATGCTCCACGCAGACGCCGGGGTCGACGTGGAGACCGGCGGCCTGGTGACCGCGATCTACCCGGGCGGCGTCGTCGCGACGATCGACTGCTCCTGGAGCGTGCCGGACTCGGCGCCCACCTGGGGCGGCGTCACCCTGCAGATCACGGGGACGCGCGGCTCTCTCACGATCGCGCCGTTCGCCCAGCACGTCAGCGGCCACGACGCGTCCGGCGAGGTGTGGGAGGGCGTCGGCGACGACCTCGACGGCGCGATGATCGCGGAGTTCCTCGGCGCCGTCCGCGAGGGGCGGCCTGCGGTGCCGGACGGCGGTGTCGGTCTGCGCACGCTCCGGGTGGTCGCCGCCGCGCAGCGCTCCGCTGCGACGGGACAGCCCGTCACGGTCTGACCATCCGCCCCTCAACGGTCTGCCGCGGTCGGTCAGTCGTCGGCGATGACGGAGAAGTCCTTCTCGCCGTCGCCCGAGTCGACGGCGCGCTCCAGGGCGGCCGATACGAGTGCGACGGCGGGCAGCGGCCGCTGACTGGTCGCCAGCATCAGGCGCGTGTCCTTCGCCAGGGCCGCGGCCGAGAACTGGGCGTCGTCGAAGCTGTGCGACACGACGGTCGCCCCCTTCATCGCCGCGATCGGGGCTGCAGCCGTGATGCCGAGCGTGTTGAGGACGTCGTCAGTGCTGAGGCCGCCGGACTCGCCGAGACGCAGCGCCTCGATGAGCGACTCCATCGACACAGCGAGAGCCAGGTTGGCCACGAGCTTGCCGGTAGCCGCTTTGGCGGGCGTGTCGAGCATCCGGAGCTTGTTGGGGTCGGCCCAGAGGGCGACGAGTTTGCGGGCCTCGCGCGCCGCCTCCGGTTCGCCCCCGACCAGCACTCCGAGCGCTGCGGCACGAGCCGGGGCCAGCGAACCGATCACCGGCGAGTGCACGTACCGGATGCCCGCCCGGGCCGCCCACTCGGCGAAGTCCGTCGCGTCCGCCGGCGACACGGTGGTGATGTCGATCCAGAGCATGCCGGCGGCGAACGGGAGGTCGCCCCCCACGATCACTTCTCGCACCGTGTCCGGTCCGAACAGGACCGAGATCACCGCCTCGGCGCCGGAGACGGCGTCAGCGGCTGTCGCCGCCACGGTGGCTCCACGACGGCCGATGGCTTCGGCCGGCTCGGGGGAGCGGTTCCACACGGTGACGTGGTGGCCCGAGTCGATGAGATGCGGGACGAGCTCGCGGCCCATGCGGCCGAGCCCGAGGAAAGCGATGTTCATACGTCCACTGTGCGCCGATCGGCGGCACTAGGGAAGGGATGCGCGCGCCCGGGTGAGAAATCCGCGCTCGGCTTCGTTGTCGGTGAGCGCCAGCGCGGCCTCGTACTCGGCGGCGGCGTCGTCGGTGCGCCCGACCCGGCGCAGGAGGTCGGCACGGATCGCGTGGAACAGGTAGTACCCGCCGAGTCCGGCGATGGCGCCGTCGCCGTGCGCGAGTGCGTCGACGACTGCGAGTCCGGCATCCGGGCCGTCGACCTCGGCCACGGCTACGGCACGGTTGAGGGCGACCACCGGTGTCGGCTGCACGGCGAGCAGCTGGTCGTAGAGAGTGACGATCTGCCGCCAGTCGGTTCCGGATGCCCGCAGCGCGTCGCTGTGCACAGCCTGGATCGCCGCCTGCACCTGGTACGGGCCCGGTCGGTTTCGGCGGAGACACGCGCGCACGAGGCGCTGCCCCTCGTCGATGAGTACCCGATCCCACAGGGTGCGGTCCTGGTCGGGGAGCAGCACGAGCTCGCCGTTCGCATCGGTGCGGGCGGCACGGCGCGACTCGATGAGCAGCAGCAACGCGAGCAGTCCGAGCGCCTCCTCCTCGTCGGGCATCAGCTCGACGAGGAGCCGCGCCAGCCGGATGGCCTCGGCGCAGAGCTCCTCGCGCACCAGGCGGTCTCCCGCCGTGGCGGTGTAGCCCTCGCTGAAGATCAGGTAGACGACGGCGAGCACCGACCGGAGACGGTCGGGCAGGTCGGCGTCGCGCGGCACTCGGTACGGGATGCGGGCATCCCGGATCTTCGCCTTGGCCCGTGACAACCGCTGGGCCATCGTCGGCTCCGGCACCAGGAAGGCACGGGCGATCTCGGCCGTGGTTAGGCCGCCGAGCAGGCGCAGGGTCAGGGCGACGCGCGACGCAGGCGCCAGCGCCGGGTGGCAGCAGGTGAAGATCAGGCGAAGCCGGTCGTCGTCCACGGGAGACTCCTGGGCTCCGGGGGCGCCGGACGGGCCTGCGCCGAACAGATCGGTGCCGGCCGGATCGGGCTCCCGCTGCGCGTGCAGCAGTGCGGCCTCCGCCATCCGGTCGCGACCGACGCCTTCGCGGCGCAGCCGGTCGATCGCGCGGCGACGGGCCGTGGTGATGATCCAGCCGGCCGGGCTCGGCGGGACGCCGTCGGCCGGCCAGCGCTGCACGGCTGCGGTGAACGCGTCCTGCACCGCGTCTTCGGCGATGTCGAGATCGCCGAAGACCCGGTACAGCACGGCGACGGACCGGCCGTACTCCGCGCGGAAGACACGATCGATCTCCGCCGCGTCCACGTGCACCCGCCGACCGGTCAGCCCGCGAACGGGCGCACCTCGACGGGCAGGGTGGAGGCGACGGCGACGCGCCGGCCCCACTCGAGCGCCGCATCCAGGTCGGGGGCTTCGACGATGGTGAAGCCGCCGAGATGCTCCTTGCCTTCGGTGTACGGGCCGTCGGTGAGGAGGACCTCTCCGCCGCCCGGGCGCAGCACGGTGGCCGCACTGGCCGGGAGGAGGCCGTTCGAGAAGACCCACGCGCCGGCGGCACGGAGGTCGTCGTTCACGGCCTGGAGGTCGCGGCCGATCGTGGCCAGCGCCTCCGGCTCCGGGATGGGGCCGTCGGGCTGGTACACACTGAGCAGGTACTGGGTCATGATGTTCTCCGTTTCTCTCGTCCTCTACACGAACGGGAACCGGCTATTTCGACATCATTCCCCAAAAAGCGGATTGCGGCGCAGAAGCGCGACGCCGATCTTCGAATCGGCCATGCCGTAGAACACGACGTTCTGGCCGTCGATGTTCTCGATCGCCGTCGGGAACACGACGTTGGGCACGATGCCGCTGCGCTCGTCCTCGGTCTCGGCGGCGAGCAGCGGGGAGCTCGTGCGGTCGAGCACCCGCCACGGCTCCTCGCCGTCGAGGATCATCGCGCCGGCGCCGTAATTGACGTTCTGCTGCTGTGCCATCGAGTTCTCGATCACGCCGGTGACGCCGTGGTGGAGCAGCAGCCAGCCCTCGGGCACCCGGATCGGCGCTGGTCCCGCGCCGATCTTGAGCTCCTCGAACGGGTGTTCGGGGCCGGCGAGGAAGCGGTTCTGCCGCCAGCGCGCGAGCTCGCGGTGGTCGGCGAGCACCGCATCCAGGGGGATGAACGCCATCCAGATGCTCGGACGCGGGTCGGGCACCGTGGCCGGGGGACGGTTGCCTTCGCCGGGGCGCACCTCGCCGAGCTCCCAGACGGGCCGATGCAGCACGGCCAGGCTGGGCGTTCCGTCGGGAGCGGTGACCGGTTCGGGAAAGAAGACAGTGTCCTTGTTGTGGTAGAGCCCGAGGTCGACCCCGAGCTCGTCGTCGTACTCGAAGGTCACCGGGCCCAGCCGTCGCCAGGTGCGCAGGTCGGTCGACGTGGCGACGGCGGTGCGCGGTCCGAGCGGGCCGAACGCCACGTAGGTCATCACGTGCAGCCCCAGTGCCGGGATGTACGTGACGCGTGGGTCTTCGACGCCCGAGTTCGACGCCCCCTTCTCCCACTCGCGTTCGGGCTCGAGCACGACCGCCTCGCGTTCGACGGACACCGGGATGCCCTTCTCGATGTTCACCCGCGCCAGTCCGACGCGCGACACGTTGCCCGACGCCACCAGGCGCGGGAGCAGGTACAGCTCACCGTCGGGGCCGCGCCCGCTCGCCGGATTCAGCACGCCCTCGACCTCCAAGGGGTTGCCGGGCTCCGGAGTCATCACGACCCCCGCTCTTGTCAGCGCGTACGGGAAGGTCTCGGGGGTGCTCATGTCGTGGGTGCTTTCGGTGTGGTGGAGCGGTAGAAGTACATGTCGCGGGAGCCGCGCGGTGCGTCCCAGCCCTGGGCGAATACCCAGTCGCCGTCGAGACGTTGCAGGCCGCCCCAGGCGAGGGACCCGCCGCGGTGCGTGGCGAGCTGGGTGAACGGAGCGTCAGTGGAGTACAGGGCCTGGGCGGCTGCGAAGTCGCCGTTCTCGTCACCGTAGAAGAAGTCGAGCACGAGATCGTCGCCGACCACGGCCGCGCAGGCGACCTCGTGGAGGGATCCGCCCAGTTCTGCCAGATCGAGGTAGGGCTGCTCGGCGAAGCGCCAGGTGACGAGGTCGTCGGAGTGCCCGACCATCGGCCGGCCTCCGCAGCCCTCCGACAGGAACATCAGGTACTCGCCGCCGATGCGCACGGCCCGGCCGGCGTCGTCGCGCGGGATGACCGCGCCCTTCGCCCAGAGCTGCGAGACGTCGTACGGCACCGCCAACCCCTGCTTCTCCCAGTGCTCGAGGTCGTGCGAGACGGCGACCATGATGTCGCAGGCGATCGCGCCCGTCTCGGGCACCCGCCAGATCGCGTTGTAGAACAGCACCCAATGGTCGTCGATCGCATAGATCTTCGGATCCTCGCAGCCGAGGGCCTCGTTCTCGTGCGTCGGGTAGATCACCGGGTTGGCGGGGGAGTCGTGCCACTCGCCGTTGCTGCGCACGGCGTGCCCGATCCGGCTCGCGGTCGACTCCTTGCGGGGAGACGCCCGGTAGAACAGGTGGATCTCGTCGCCGCGGGTGATCAGCGTCGGGTTGAAGATGGAGTCGCTCGTCCAGCCGACGCCGGTCGGGTCGTTCCACTGACCCTCCAGGTGGAAGGTGAGCGAGGGATCCCGGGCGAACGGCCCGATCGCCCAGTCGGGGCGGTCGGGGTACTCCGCCGAGAACTGGTCGGTCGAGATCACGTCGGTGATCGCGTTGGTGTGCATCAACGCTTCGCGATAGCTCTCGCGGAGGTCGTCGGTGTGGAGGGGTGTCATGGATCTCCTCAGCCCTTGACGGACGAGCCGATGTCGGTGGATGTGAAGTAGCGCTGGAACGCGATGAACAGCACCACGACGGGCGCTGCCAGCACGACCGCGCCGGACAGGATGGCCCCGTACGGGTTGGTGGTCGACCCTGAGACGGTGCTGATGTAGTTCGCCAGCGAGACGGCCAGCGGTTGCAGGCTCGCCTCTTTGGTGATCAGGAACGGCCAGAGGAACTCGTTCCACGGGCCGATGAAGGTCAGCAGCAGCACCGTGACGAGCGCCGGGCGCACCAGCGGGATGGCGATGCGACGCAGGATGGCGAACTCGCCGGCGCCGTCGATGCGCGCGGCGTCGAACAGCTCCTTCGGTATCTGCAGGAAGTACTGCCGGAAGATCAGCACCGCGGTCGAGTTGATCGCGAACGGCAGGATCATGCCGAGATAGTTGTCGGCGAGTCCGTAGTTGCGGGCGATCAGCACGTAGAGCGGCACCATCAGCAGCTGGAACGGCACGACCTGCACCAGCAAGGCCAGTGCGAACGTCACGCCGCGACCGCGCCACTGCAGGATCGAGAGCGCGTAGCCGGCGAGCATCCCGAACACGGCCGTGCACAGCAGCACGCCGCCGGTGAAGATGGCCGAGCTGGCGAGCCCGCTCCACAGGTTGATGCGCGAGTCGATCGCCGAGTAGTTGCTGAGGGTGAGGTTGGACGGGTTGGGGAAGGCGCCGGCGACCGTGGTGTCCGGCGCCGCCTGCAGCGAGCCGATGACCATGTAATAGAACGGGAAGATGAACGCGATCGCCCCGATCGTGAGCACGATGCCCTGCAGCACGGCCTGACCTCGGCTGAGCCGGCGCGGCGACGAGAAGTCGACTTTCTTGCGGCGCCGCTTGGGGGCCTTTCCGGCGGAGGCCGGAGCGCTGGATGCGGTGGTGGCGGTCATGAGTCCCTCTCTCCCGCGAATCGGTTCTGGAGGAACGCGATGATGAGCACGGCGATCACGAGGACGATGCCGATGGCGGCCGCGTACCCCGGATGCCCTTGCTGGATGCCCTGCTGGTAGATGAGCAGCACCGGGCTCGTCGACGCGCCGTTCGGCCCGCCGCCTCCGGTCAGCAGGTACGGCTCGGTGAAGAGGTTCGCACCCACGATGGTCGACAGGAGCAGCACGAGCACCGTCGCCGGGCGGACCCCGGGCACGGTGACCGAGAAGAACTGCCGGATGCGCCCCGCGCCGTCGGTCGCGGCCGACTCGTAGAGCTCGGTGGGCACGTTCTGCAGCGCCGCCAGGTAGAGCAGGATGTAGAACCCCAGCTGCTTCCAGGTGACGTAGATCGCGATCATCGGCATCGCCCAGGTCGGGTTGGCGAACCAGCTCGGGTTGGGCGCGAGCGGGCCGAGGATCTGGTTGACGAGGCCGTTCTCGTTGAAGAGGAACAGCCACACTCCGATGATGGCGACGCTCGCCGTGACGTAGGGCACGTAGTAGCTGACCCGCAGGAAGGTGCGGAACCGTTTGATGCTGTTGAGCCCGCTGGCGAGCAGCAGCGACAACGCGACCGTGAGAGGCACATTGATGAGCAGGAAGACGCCGACGTTGCGGAACGACTGCCAGACCGCCGGGTCGGTGAAGGCGTTCACGTAGTTGTCGAACCCGACGAACGGGCGATCGACGGTCGCCCCCGGTGCCGCGAAGAAGTAGTCGAAGAACGACATGTAGAGCGCGAACAGCAGGGGGTAGGCGAAGATCACCAGCACGAAGATCAGGTACGGCGCACTGAACAGCCAGCCGAGCGGGTTGCGCCCGAAGATCCGGATGCGCAGCGGCTGATCCGTCCGGTGCGGGTCGTGGCCGCGACGGCCACGGGCGCGCCCGGCGGCGGAGGAGCTCTTGCCCTCCGCCGCCGGGGTGGTGTTGACGGCTGTCATGGCTACTTCTGGGCCTGCAGCTGATCGATCTTGTCGGCTGCGGCCTTGAAGGCGTCCTCGACGCTGCCGCTGCCGGCGACCACCGACTTCGTGTACGCGTCGCGCAGCGCCTGCATCTGGGCGATGGTGTTCGGACCGGTCGGGTCGTCGACGGTGCGGGCGGCCTGGGCTCCGAACTCCTTGTAGGCGGGGTGCGCGGTGAAGTAGTCGGCGTAGACGGTCGACAGCTGGTCGCGGATCGGCATCTGGCCGGTGACGTTCAGCAGCTTGTTGTCCTGGTCCTTACTGGTCGCGAACTTGAGCACATCCCACGCCGTGCCCTGGTTCTTGCACGAGCTGTACATGCCGACGTTCTTCGCATCCGGGAAGGTGAAGGTCTGGTCGGCCGTCATCCCGTTCTTGGTGGGAACGGGCACCGAGCCCCACTTCACCTTGTCTCCGTAGAACGCGATCGCCCACGGGCCGACGATGGCCATCGCGGCCTTGCCGTCGGCGAAGGCGTCACCCTGGTACTGCTCCTTGCCGGCGAGACCGTCGCTGTAGATGGTCTTCCAGAAGTTCGCCACGTCGATGGCCTCCGGGCTGTCGACTGTCGCCTTTCCGTTCTCGACCATCGACGTGCCGCCGGTCTCGGCCGCGTAGAGGGGAAGGAAGTCGAAGTTCACCTGGAAGAACTCGCTGGTCGGCGTCGGGTAGATCGCGTACGGGGCGGCGCCGCTCGCCTTGATCTTCTTGGCTGCTGCGATGAACTTGTCGTAGGTCGACAGGTCGGGGGCGTCGGGGTTGAGCCCGGCCTTGGCGAAGAGCGCCTTGTTGTAGAAGATCATCACGGGGTTCGACTTCCAGGGCATCTGGAAGTAGTCGCCGTTCGGTGACTTGTACTGGTCGGCTGCGCTTCCGCTGCGCGCCTTGATGTAGGAGTCCCCGTCGGAGAACTTCGACAGGTCGACCAGACCGCCGGCCTTCTCGAACTGACCCGTGGCCGCGGGCAGGTTGTTGAACACCAGGCAGGGCGTGGTGCCCGCGGTGATGGCAGCACCGATGACCTCCTCGGTGCTCTTACCGGCCGGAACCTCCTGAGCCTTGATCTGCTCTTTCGGATGCGCCGAATTCCATGAGCTCACCATCGCCTTGCCCCACTGCACCTCCTGCGCGTTGTTGGAGTACCAGATGGTGATCGGGCCGTGCGCCGTCATGGCGTTGGAGCCTCCGCTGGACCCGCAGGCCGCGAGCGTCGCCGCTATCGCGCCTGCGGTGAGGATGCTGATCAGTATTCTGCGTCGTTGCATGGTTCGTTCCTTGTCTTGTTTCAGTGCCGGGACCCAGCGGGCGCAGCCGTCGAGGCGCGCACCACCAGTCCCGCCGGGGGGAGTTCGACGTTCGCCGTCTCGCCGTCTTCTACGAGGCGCAGCAGCGCGGTTGCCGCCGCGACGCCCCATTCGGTCGGGTCGTTGTCGAGCGTCGTCAGGGAGGGATAGATGTAGGTGCCGATCTGCGACCCGTCGAGGCCGGTGATCGAGAGGTCGTGGGGGAGTCGGAGTCCGCGCTCGTGCGCGACCCCCATGCCGGCGATGGCCATCGGATCGTTTCCGTAGACGATCGCGGTGGGCGGGCGTTCGCCGTCGAGCAGAGCTTTGGTCGCCCGGGCGCCCTGCTCGGGCGAGAAGTCGGTGGAGACGACGTGCGGGACGAGGCCGGCCCGGAGCATCGCGTGCTCGTACCGTTCGCGGCGGCGGCGCCCGTGGAGCATCCCCTCGTCGCCCGAGACGTGGGCGATCTCGCTGTGCCCGAGGCCGACGAGGTGGCCGACCAGGGCGTCGATGCCCTCGTCGTAGTCGCGCGAGATCACGGGGAAGGGCGTGTCGACGGTGGGGGCGCCGAGGGAGACGGCGAGCATCCCGAGCCGCGCGATCAGCTCGACGCGGTGGTCGTCGTCGCGGATGTCGGTCAGGAGGAAGCCGTCGACCCGGTTGTCGAGGGCGAGCCGCTCGTAGGCTCGGCGCTCGGCATCGAGGTCGGGGACCACGCTCAGCACGAGGACCTGCCCCCGGGCCGAGAGCACGGTCTCGACTCCGGCGATGAACGCCGCGAAGAACGGGTCGACCTCGATGGTGCGCGGTTCGCGTCGCAGGATCAGGCCGAGCGCATAGGCGCGCCGGGTGCTGAGCCCACGGGCGCTGGGGTTGGGCGTCCAGCCGAGCTGCTGCGCGGCGGCGAGGATGCGGTCACGGGTCTCCGGTGCGACCCCGCGGCGGTCGTTGAGCGCGAGGGACACGAGTCCCTTGCTCACGCCCGCCGCACGGGCGACGTCGTTGATGGTGACGTGCGCACCGTTCATCGCGAGGTCACCACGCTGAATCCTCCCGGCTGGACCGAGATCGTCGCGCGTGCGCCCACCCGTGAGGAGTGGCCCACCTGCTGGCCGTACCGGTCGTACCGCGTCACGGTGACGGCGCCGGTGCTCGCCAGTTTCTGCGCAGCGCGGCGATCGGTCCCGTTGACGTACACGTCGAGGGTTCCGGATGCTCCGCCCAGCGCGAGATGCGACACCACCGGCTGGACGAACACGGCGTCGAGCCGGACCGAGCCGTGCACGCTCGCCGTGAGCGCGGTGGTGCCGGCCGGCGCCGTTCCGCCCAGGGTCTGCGGGAGCAGGAACACGGTCGTCGGAGCGATCCCCTGCGGCGCCTGCACTGCGTTCGGGCTGGTGCCGAGCGCCGTCGGCCGCTTGCCGCTGGTCGCCGTCCAGGACGTGGTGCCGGATCCTCCGGAACCGAGGTCGGCGATCGCGAGGACCTTGTGCGGACCGCTGCCGGCGGGCAGCGCGAACGTCACCGTGTCGCCGGTGCTCGCCTGCACGTACTTGCCGCCGGACCAGTTCGCCGAGCCGGTCCAGGCGCTCGGCGGAGTGACGACGTTCGCCGTTCCGGTGAGCGCACCGTTCTCGGCTTCGACGACGGTGAGCCCGTCGGTGGCGGTGGTCCGGGTCAGCGAGGTGGCGGTCGCGGCGACGGACGGGTGGGCATCCAGAGCCAGCATCGACAGCTGGGTGTGGATGACCGACTCGGCGCCGCAGTTGCGGTTGACGACGCCGTCGGGGCTGATGCCGTCGACGCAGACGCCGGTGGCCGGATCGTAGACCGGGACACCGGCCGGGTTGGCGCCGAAGTACCAGGCGGCCTGGGCGCCGGCGAGCTGGTCGAGGCCGGTCGCGTGGGTCGCGTCGGCGACGGCGAGGAGCCCTTCCACGCGGGAGTCGACGCCGTACGCGATCTGGCTGCGGTCGGCGGGGGTGGGAGTCCAGCCGTTGTCCGGACCACCGGACGCGAGCAGCTGGGCGGTGAACTGGGCGGCGTCGACGGCGGCGGTCTTCTGCAGATCGCCACGGCCGAGCGCGGTCGCCGCGCCGGAGAGCGCGGCCGGCTCCATCCCGCCCCAGGCGTGCCAGAAGGTGGGGGAGTTGGCTTCGGGGAGCAGCGCTCCGAACGGCCACTGGCCGACTCCGCCGCTGGAGAGCTCAGCGATCCCCGCGGAGTAGCGCGACAGGGCGGTCGCCGCCGAGCGGTCGTGCGGTGCGGCGGCGACGTAGGCGGTCAGGCCGAGCACGGCCTCCGAGGTGGCACTGGCGCTTCCGACGATCAGCCAGGCAGGCACGGGCACGCCGTTGGCCTGCACGGTCGACCCGTATTTCGCGAGCGACTGGTGTTCGAGAGCGCCCACGGCCAGGTCGAGGCGCTGCTGGAGGAAGGACGCGAAAGCGGGGTCGGTCGGGGCGAACGCGGCGTAGCCCTCGCCGAGAGCCCAGACCGTGCGGGCCAGCCAGAACGACTCGGCGGAGTCGCTCGGGTCGGGCTGCTCGACCGGGATCGCGCTCGGGTCGAGCGTGCCGTCCGACTGCTGCCAGAGCACGACGTTCCCGGCGTTCGGACCGGAGCCGGTCTGCAGGTAGGTGAGGGAGCGGAGCAGTTCGTAGGCCGTGGTCTTGCTGGCCGGGGTGCTGTTCTGCTTCCAGTCGCGCAGGTAGACGACGGCGGCGCGCGAGATGTCGTCGGCGTCGAACGCCCCCTGAGCGTAGTAGCCCTTGGCGGGGTCGGTGATCGGGCCGCCGCCGACGCGCTTGAACGTGCCGTCGGGCTGGCGGTCGGCGTAGACCCACGGAGCGCGTGCGGTGGGCTCGGCATCCTGCCGGAACGTGGTGTGGCCGGCGACTCCGGACTTCAGCGGCACGTCGTCGAGCAGCCAGTTCAGGTGGGCCAGGTTCGTGAGTTTCGCCGGGGCCGCCGGGGAAACGGCGGCTGCAGAGGAGGCGACGGGAGCAGTGGCCATGGCGGGCGACGGGCCGACAGCGGCGACCATGACGGCGCCGACCACGACCGCGAGCGTTGCACCTGCGTGCCGAGCGGCAGGGGACTTCGGGGGCTTTCGCATCGTTGCGTTTCCTTACGTCTAAACCGGTTTAGTTGACGGTAGGCGCGATATCGGCACTTGTCAACTGGTGGCGTCCCAGACCTAGACTGGCGGGATCGGACAGGACGCCCGAGGACGACCGAGGGAGCTCGCATGGAATACAAAGACATCCCGACCAAGGCCGACATCGAGAGTATCGCGGCGTTCCGGGAACCGGGATGCGTGAGCATCTACCTGCCGACCGGAACACTTCCGTCCGAGGCGGATCGGGCCAGGATCGAGCTCAAGAACCACCTCGCACGCGCCGCCGCGAAGCTCGAAGAAGAGGGCATCCCGCGCAACCGCATCGCGACGATCCAGCGCGAAGGCGAGATCATCCTCGAAGACCGCGACTTCTGGCGTTACCAGTCACGGTCGCTCGTTGTCTTCCTCGACGGAGAGGTGGCCGAACTGTTCCGGCTGCCCAACCGGCTCAGCTCGTCGTGCGACGTGGCGGACCGCTTCCACATCAAACCGCTGCTGCGCTCGGTGACCTTCCCCCAGACCGCGCTCATCCTCGCGCTCGCCGGCAACTCGGTGCGCTTGATCCACGTCACACCGGACGAGCCGGCCGCCGAGATCCAGGTGGAGGGGCTGCCGAAGGGCATCGCCGCCGCCGTCGGCGAGACGGGCGGGGTCGGGCGAGGCGACGAGGAGCGCCTCAACGGGAAAGGCGAACTGCAGAAGTCCCGGATGCTCGAATACGTGCAGGCGATCGACCGGGCGCTGCGCCCGCTCCTGGCCAACACGACCGAGCCGCTCATCGTGGCCGGCGCCGAACCGCTGAACGGGATCTTCCGCGGAGCGACGAAGTATCCGCATGTCGTCGACGAGAGCCTCACCGGCAATCCGGAGGAGAAACGCGACGAAGAGCTCGCCGCCGCCGCCCGGTTGATCCTCGACAAGCTGTACGCGGCCAAGGTCGACGATCTCAAGGAGGCGTTCGGCGCTCGCGTCGCTGCAGGCTCCGCGACCACCGACCTGAGCGACATCGCCCGGTCCGCCACCTTCGGCGCGGTCGAGGCCCTCATCGTCGACATCGACCAGCGCGTGCCGGGGACCATCGACGAGGAGTCGGGCGCGATCACGTTCGACACCGAAGACGACGGGAGCAACTACGGTGTCGTCGATGAGATCATCCGCCGGTCGCTCGCGTCGAAGGCGAGGATCTACGCCCTCCGCACGGAGGACGTCCCGGGAGGCGGGCCGGCGGCGGCCTCGATGCGCTTCGCGGTCTAGCCGTCTGAGCCGGTCCGACCGTACTGAGCCGGTCTAACCGTTTCTGCGGCGCGCGCTGAGGGCGTGCACGAGCGATTCCTGCACGCCCGCGAGCCAGTCGTAGACCGCGCGCAGCAGCGCGGTCTCGCCGTCGTGGATGTCGCCCTCGTCGCCGTCCTGCACGATTCCGAGCCGGGCGCCGAGCACGAGCCTGATGTCGGTGATCGCCCGCAACCACGCGTTCGAGCCCACCTCGTCGAGGCGCACCTCGACCCGTCCGTCGCCCATGCTCGCGAGCGACTCGACCACCAGCCGGGCATTGATCGCCTTGCGCTCCGCGAGACCGTCGGTCGTGAACCGACGAAACTCCGCCGACGCCGCCGGGTCGTCGGGATACGCGTCCGGGAGCAGCCGGATGAGCGCCGGATCGGCCTGCAGCTCGGCTCCGGACCGCGCCGCGTCGGCCAGCGCCGCGCTCTCCGACGCCAGTTGCACGATGATCTCGACCTCGTCCGGCTCGAACGTCGCCGACACGCTGCCGTCCCTCTCGCGCCGGAACATCCTCATGCGTCCGCCTTGGTCAGCGTCGCCCACAGACCGTACCCGTGCATGGCCTCCACGTGCCGCTCCATCTCCTCGCGGGTGCCGATCGCGACCACGGCCCTGCCCTCGACGTGGACGAGCATCATCCGCCGCTCGGCCTCCTGCTTGCTGAATCCGAAGTAGGTCCGGAAGACGTACGTGACGTACGACATGAGGTTCACCGGATCGTTCCAGACGATGGTGACCCACGGCGATCCCAGCTCGAGCCGCTCGTCGAGAACGGTCTCTTCGTCGGTGCGCGCGTCGGTCAGGGAGACCGTCATGCGCCCTGTTTCCTCAGCACCTCGGTGATCGCGTCGGCGGCGCGCACCAGCGCGAGGTGGGTCAGAGCCTGCGGCGTGTTCCCGGCCTGCGAGTGGCCGTCCACGTCGTATTCCTCCGAGAGCATACCGACGTCGTTGGCCAGCCCCACGACCCGGTCCATGAGTTCGCGGGCGTCGTCGATGCGTCCGGAGCGGGCGTACTGCTCCACCAGCCAGAACGAACAGGGCAGGAACGGATGCTCCCCGGGTGGCAGGCCGTCGATGCCGCTCTCCGAGCGGTAGCGCAGCAGCAGGCCGTCGCGCAGCAGGTCGTTCTCGATGGCGCGGACCGTGCCCAGCATCCGGGGGTCGTCCCACTCGCAGTAGCCCACCTGGGCGAGTTGCAGGAGGGAGGCGTCGACCTCGGTGCCCCCGTACGCCTGCACGTAAGTGCCGCGCTCGGCGTCGAAGCCGTTGGCCTCGACATCCGCCCGGACCTCGTCGCGCAGCTTGCGCCAGCGCATGAGCGGGCCGTCGAGACCGTGCTCTTCGACCGCGCGCACGGCCCGGTCGAACGCCGCCCAGACGAGGACCTGCGAGTGCGTGAAGTAGCGGGGCTCGCCGCGGATCTCCCAGATGCCGTGGTCGGGCTCGCGCCACTGCCGCTCGAGGTAGCCCATTAGGGCTCGCTGCAGCGCCCAGGAGAACCGCGTCTCGCGCATGCCCCGGGCCCGACCGGCGTCGAGCGCCAGCATCACCTCGCCGATCACGTCGGCCTGGAACTGGTTGGACGCGTCGTTGCCAACCCGCACCGGAGACGCTCCCTGATAGCCCGGCAGCGTGGTGATGACCCGTTCGGCGAGGTCGCGCTCACCCGAGAGCCCGTACATGATCTGCACGTCGGCGGGGTCGCCGGCCACCGCGCGCAGCAGCCAGTCGCGCCAGTGGTCGACCGAGTCGTCGTAGCCGTGGGCGAGCAGCACCGCGATCGTCAGCGACGCATCCCGGAGCCACACGTAGCGGTAGTCCCAGTTGCGCTGGCCGCCGAAGCACTCCGGCAGGGACGTGGTGGCCGCGGCGACGATCCCACCGGTCTGCAGGTGGGTGAGCGCGCGCAGGATGAGCAGCGACCGCACCACCATGTCGCGGTAGGGTCCGGCCTGCTCTCCGCCTCGGGCCCACCTCGTCCACCACACGCTGGTGCGCTCCAGCGCCTCGCCCACGTCGAGGGACGGCGGCGGGTCGCGGTGGGAGCGGTACCAGGTGAGGCTCAGGTCGACGGTCTGTCCCGCGGCGATGGTGAACTCACCGGCGTGGGAGTGGTCGGTGGCCTTCAGGTTCGCACCGCGCACGACGATGGCGTCGGGACCCGCCACGGCGATCAGGGCGGGTGGATGCTCGGACTCGTCCTTGCGCACCCAGGGGATCGCCGACGCGTAGCCGAACCGGATGCGCAGGTCCTGGCGCATCTGGACGGACCCCCGGATGCCGCGCACCCGGCGCACGATGTCGGCGCGGGAGTCGCCCATCGGCATCGCGTCGATCACCTCGACCTCGCCCTTGGCGGTGGTCCACCGTGTCACGAGGATCATGGTGTCGCCGTCGTAGGAGCGAGTGCTGCTCGCCGACGAGTCGACAGGGGCGAGAAGCCAGCGGCCGTCGTCCTCGTTGCCCAGCAGTGCGCCGAACATCGACTGCGAATCGTAGCGCGGAAGGCACAGCCAGTCGATGCTTCCGTCACGTCCGACGAGTGCCCCTGTGAAGCAGTCACTGATCAGGGCGTAATCCTCGATGGGGAGCGACATGTTTTCCAGTATGGCCGTACTGTGGGAGCCATGACGCAGTCGGTGACCACTCTCGTGATTCTCGGAGCCAGCGGAGACCTTGCGTCCAGGCTGCTTCTTCCCGCTCTCGGCCAGCTGCTCAGCAATAGTCCGGAGCGCAGACTCCAGCTCATCGGTTCGAGCACGGCGGAGTGGACGGACGCGCACTGGCGCTCGGTGGTGCGGACGTCCTTCAAGACGGTGAAAGCCGAGGGCGCTGCGGTCGACGCCCTGCTCGAGGGCGCGCGGTACATCGCCGCCGATGCGACGACGGCGGAAGGCCTCCAGCGGCTCCTGGATGCCGCCGACGGCATCCCGGCCCTCTACTTCGCCGTGCCGCCCGCGATCACGGCCCGCGCCTGCACCGCCCTGGCCGACGTCGACCTGCCCGAAGGGACCACCCTCGCGCTCGAGAAGCCGTTCGGCACCGACCGGCGCAGCGCGATCGCGCTCAACAGGCAGCTCGCCAAGCTCGTGCCGGAGGACCAGATCCACCGCGTCGACCACTTCCTCGGACGTTCGACGGTCTTCAACCTGCTGGGCCTGCGCTTCGCCAATCGCATCTTCGAACCGCTCTGGAACGCCGAGAACGTCGAACGCGTCGACGTGATCTACGACGAGTCGCTCGGGCTCGTCGGCCGGGCGGGCTACTACGACAAGGCCGGCGCGATGGTCGACATGATCCAGAGCCACCTGCTCCAGGTGCTGGCTGTTCTGGCGATGGAGCCGCCGTCGACGCTCGACGCGCAAGATCTGCGGGATGCCAAGGGTGCTGTCCTGCGCGCCACGCGTGTGCGCGGCGACAACCCCGTCGAGTCGAGCCGCCGCGCCCGGTACACCGGGGGCACGGTCGACGGGGCCAAGCTGCCGGCCTACGACAAGGAACCGGGGGTCGATCCTGCTCGTGAGACGGAGACCCTCGCCGAGGTCACCTTCGAGATCGACACCTGGCGGTGGGCGGGCGTGCCGTTCACGCTGCGCTCCGGAAAGGCGCTGGGTGAGCGGCGTCGCGAGGTGGTCATCACGTTCAAACCGGCGCAGCACGTGCCGACGGGCCTCACCGGCAGCACGGAGCCGACCAAGCTGCGGCTGATGCTCGCGCCGGACGAGATGTCCCTCGAGCTCAACATCAACGGGCCGGGCGATCCGTTCGAGCTCGAGAGGGCGGCGATGACCGTGGAGTTCGGCACCGGGGAGCTGCTCGCCTACGGCGAAGTGCTGGAGGGCATCCTCGACGGCGACCCGTCGCTGTCGGTGCGCGGCGACACCGCGGTGGAGTGCTGGCGGATCGTCGCACCGGTGATCAGCGAGTGGCTGAAGGGCGACGTCCCCCTCGACACGTACCGGGCAGGATCGCGCGGCCCTGCATCCTGGGCGCCGTTGGGCTGACCGGGGTCAGGCGGCTGTGCGCTCGACGATCGCCGGGAACTCGCCGGTGACGGGCTTGCGCAGGTCGGTCCAGATCGTGATCGGGGCGGGCTCCCAGCCGAAGGCGGCGGGCTCGGAGACGGTCTCGGTCTCGGTCGCGACCGTGGGCTCGGAGGCTTCGGAGGCGACGTGCTGCGCTTCGGCGCGCACGACGGCCTCGGCGGTCTCGATGACCTCACCGGCCTCGAGGCGGCGCTGGGCGTCGACGAGCGTGCTGGTGATGCTGACCGAGACGGAGGTGGCGAGGATGGAATGGAAGATCGCGTCCGTGTCGTCGTCGGAACGGCGCGAAACGGTCCACTCGCCTCTCTCGCCGATCAATTCGGCGATCTTGACGTGCACCAACTCGAGGATCTGGGTCTCGCTCAACTGAGGGACCGGAGCCGCCGGAACCGCGGCGGCGTGCCGCCTACGACCAAACATCGCGCAACCCCTTCCAGGTTGGAAATCACTGCTGTGATAACAGTGTCCTGGACGTTTGCCGTGGACGAGCGCGGACACGCCGCGTGATCAGCGCGATTTCTCGCTGATTTCCGCCTCCTGCGACTCCTGGATCACGGTGCCGACCGCGATGGCGAGCGCGATGCCTGCGTTGATCCACATCAGCACGATGCGCCAGTCGCGCGGACCGCTCCTGCTCGACTGGATGGTCGACCAGAGTCCGATCGCCGCGCTGATGATGGCCCCGTTGAAGACGTACTTGCGCATCCGCTCCCTTTCGCTGACGCATCCCACGCTAGCGGGTGCGTTCCGAAGAGTACGCCGTCGGTTACAGTCGGACCAGCCACGAGGGCCGGACTCGGACCTGCTACGGGGGCCGGACGCGGGAAAGTGAGTGGATGCGCACAGCGATCGTCGGCGCCGTGCTGCTCGCCCTCGGCGCGGTGGCGCTGGCGACCGGGCTGCTCCCTCTGGCGGACGCCGCCGAACTGTGGGACCGCGTCTGGCCCATCCTGCTGTTCGTCGTCGCCGTCACCGTGGTGACGGAGCTCGCCTCGGAGGCCGGGCTGTTCACGGAGATCGCGCAGTTGACGGCGCGCTGGGGCCGCGGACGCGCCTGGGTGCTCTGGCTGCTCGTCGTCGCGTTCGCCACCGTCTCGACGGTCTTCCTGTCCCTCGACACCACAGCGGTCCTGCTGACGCCGGTCGTGATCATGCTCGCCCGGCATGTCGGGCTGAGTCCGCTGCCGTTCGCGCTGACGACGGTGTGGCTGGCGAACACGGCCTCGTTGCTGCTGCCGGTGTCGAACCTGACCAACCTGCTCGCGCAGCACACGATGGGGAATCCGAGCCCGCTCGAATTCGCCGCACTCACCGCCGCGCCCGCCGCGGTCGCGGTCGTGGTCCCGTCGGTGGCCGTGTTCGTGATCGCCCGCCGCTCACTCTGGGTGCGCTACGAGCCGGGCGAGCTCGAGCCGATCGAGGACCGGGTGCTCTTCTGGTGGAGCGGCGGGGTCGTCGCGGCGCTCGTGCCGGCGCTGATCTCCGGAGTGCCGGTCTGGATTCCCGCGGTGGTCGCGGCGCTCGTCCTCATCGTGGTGTTCGCCGTCCGCCGCCGAGCCGTGCTGCGGTTCTCGCTCGTGCCCTGGCAGCTCGTCGTCCTCGCGTCGGGGCTCTTCCTGTTCATCGAGGCCCTCCATGCGGTCGGCCTCGGAACGCTGCTCGCCGCCGTGTCGGGATCGGGCGAGTCGCGGCTCGAACTGCTGCGCTTGTCTGTCACGGGGATGATCGGCGCCAACGCGATCGACAACCTCCCGGCGTACCTGGCGCTCGAACCGGTCGCCGGGTCGCCGGTGCGACTCGTCGCGCTGCTCATCGGCGTGAACGCGGGGCCGCTGATCACGCCGTGGGCTTCACTGGCGACGCTCCTGTGGCACCAGCGTCTGGCGTCGCTCGACGTCCAGATCCGCTGGAGCCGCTACATCCTGCTCGGTCTGATCGTCGCACCGGTGACCGTCGTGCTCGCGACCCTCGCGCTCGCGGCCGCATCCGGCACCGCCTGATCGCTGGGCACGCTATTCGGCGGGCAGGAGCTGCGCCACCCGCACGATCCGCCGCCGGGCGACGGCGATGAGGGTGAGCGCGAACCCGAAGGCCGCCCAGAGCAGCAGACCGCCCAGGCCGCGCCACACGCCGTCCGTCGACTCGACGACTCCGCGGAACGCCGTGATGGCCGCCGAAGTGGGCAGCCATTGCATCACTGTCGTGAAGAATCCGGGCACCGTCGAGATGATTCCGCTGGCGAGGGTGATCACGACGACCAGCATCGACACGAACCGGCCGACGCCGCCGAACATCGCCACGAGACCCTGGTTGACTGCCGCGAACGCGATGCCCGCCGCCGCCGCGGTCCCGGCGAATCCGAACCACTGGCCCACGTCGAGGGACAGTGCGAACTGCATGATCACGGCCACGAGAACGCCTTGGAGGGCGCCCAGGACGGCGGCGGGCACGAAGCCGTCGAGGGCGATGCGGCCGGATGCCCGGGTGGTGAGCAGTGCGCGCTTCGACACCGCCTGGAGCACGAGGAACGTGGCCAGAGCGCCCAGCCACAGCGCGACCGCACCGAAGAGCGGGATGCTCGACTGACCGAAGTCGCCGGTGCCGGACGATTTCTGCGTGACCGGCTCCGCGGCGACGGAGGCCAGGTTCTCGCCGTCGGCCTTCGAGTAGCTCGGCAGCTTGGCGCTGGCCTGCGAGAGTCCGGACGCCAGGGAGGCGGCGCCGGCACTGGTCGTCTCGGCGCCGCCCGCGACCCCGTTCAGGCCGTCGCGCAGCTGAGCCGCCCCGGAGGAGAGCTGCGCTGCGCCGCCCGCCGACTGCGAGGCTCCGGATGCCAGGGCTGTCGCTCCGGAGGCGCTCTGGGCGATCCCGTCGGTGAGCGCGGGCATCCCTGCGGCGAGCGTCGCGGTTCCGGAGGCGACACCCTTCGCATACGCGTTCGCGGTGTTCAGGCCCGTGAGCTGTGCGCCCAGCTTGCCGCAGATCGCGGCGGCGTCGGGTGACGTCGCGGCCGCGCAGTCCTTCATGATGGCGTTGATGCCGGTGGTCGCCGTGCTGAGCGTGCTCGACGCCGTGCCGGCGGCGCTCGCGAGTTTCGAGGTGGCGGCAGGGAGTCCGGTCACCGGGTCCTGCACCTGCTGCTGCAACGTCGTCAGGCCGCCGGCCAGTCCGGAGACGCCGTTCGAGAGCTGCGCGATCCCGGAAGAGAGCGACGAGGCTCCGTCGGCGACCTGTCCCGCCGCAGTGCCCAGCTGACGTGTGCCGGTCGCCAGCCGCCCGACACCGCCGGAGAGCAGGGTGGCGCCGGACGCCGCCTTCGCGATCTGGTAGTGCACCGTATTGAAGCCGACGTACACGTTCTCGAGGTACGTCGACGTGAGCTGCTTGTTGAGCACCGAGGTGGCCGTGCTCGTGACGGCCTGGCTGATCGCCGGGTCGACGAGTTTGGACTCCGGCGACGTCTGCACCTCGATCGTCGCCTGCGAGGCGTCGGCGGCGGCGCCCGCGGGTGAGGTGGCCGCTTTCGAGAAGTCCTTCGGGATGGTGACGACCGACACGTAGCTGCCGTCCGCGAGTCCGCTCGCGGCATCCTTCTCGTCGGTGAGCACCCAGCTGAAGTTGTCGTTCTTCCCGTCGAGAAGCCCTGCGGAGAGCTGACGCCCGAGCGGGACGGTCTGCCCGTTCAGGGTGACCGGCTGGTCGAGGTTGACGATCGCCGCCTTGACGTCGCTGAGCCGGTCGGTCGGGTTCCAGAGGGCCCAGACGAGCAGGCCGCCGATCACCAGCGGCACGAGCAGGATGCCCGCGATCGTGAGCCAGGTCACGCGCTTCTCGGAGCGCATCCGCTCGAGCGAGAAGATCGACCGCGGTCGGCGGAGCGGGGAAGAGGGTGTCGACATCAGACGGTCGCCTTTTCGGGGGAACGGTGGGCGGGAAGCGGGTGGGCCGGAGACGGCTCGCTGAGCAGGACGGTGCTCGGCTCGACGGTCTCGGGCAGCAGGTCGTCGAGGCCGGCCGGGTCGACGCAGCTGACGACGAGCGCGAACGGGCGCTCCTCGAGCCGGGCGCGGCTCACGGCGTCGGCCAGCTCGTACCGGATGCGGCGCCGCTCGACCGGGTCGGTCACGGTGTCGACGGAGTCGAGGGCGAGCAGCTGCGGATGCCCGCGGAGCGCCCGCCGGACATCGTCGACGGGCGTCTCGGTGCCGACGAAGCGCACGACCGCCGTGCGCGACCGGACGGCGGCGGCCCGCGTCGGGAGCACGAAGCCCGCGACCTTTATCGTGCCGGCATCCGGTCGGGTGCGACCCGTGACCGCCATGAGCAGTGCGGAGGCCGCGGTGCGGTCGTCACCGTGAACCACGAGGACGTCGCCGTCGGCGAGCCGGAGGGACACGCCGGAGACGAGCCGCCGCCTCTTGACGCTGACCGTGAGGCCGTCTGCCGCGGCGATGTACGGGTTGCCCGGCGCCGGCCAGTCGGCCAGCTCGAGCTCCTTCTGAAGACCGTCGCCCTCCACGTCGAACGACGGCAGCGCCCGGTCGAGCCAGCGGGGCATCCACCACGCCTTGTCGCCGAGCAGCTGGAGCACGGCGGGCACCAGGGTCATGCGCACGATGAAGGCGTCGACGAAGACGCCGACGGCCAGGCCGAGCGCGATCGGCTTGATCGAGGCGTCCCCCTCGGGCACGAAGGCGGCGAAGACCGAGATCATGATGATCGCGGCTGCCGTGACCACCTTGGCCGAGCCGACGAACCCGCTCTGGATCGCGCGCCGGGCGTTGCCGCCGTGCACGTAGTCCTCCCGGATGCGGCTCACGAGGAACACCTCGTAGTCCATCGCGAGGCCGAACAGCACTCCCATCAGGATGATCGGCATGAAGCTGATCACCGGGCCCTCCTTGGCGACGTTGAGGAGGTCGCCGAACCAGCCCCACTCGAAGACCAGTGCGACGGCGCCGAACGCGGCGCCGACCGAGAGCAGGTAGCCGAGGGCGGCCTTGATCGGCACGGCGATCGACCGGAACACCATCGTCAGCAGCACGAGCGAGAGCCCGACCACCAGGATGCCGAAGGGGAGGAGCGCCCCTCCGAGGAGCCGGGAGACGTCGATCTGCACGGCCGTGTTCCCGGTGACTTTGAGGTCGACCCCGTACTCGTCGAGGAAGTGCTGGTGCTTGGAGCGGATCTCGGCGACGAGGTCGGCGGTCTTGGCGGAGTCCGGCCCGGTGGTCGGGATGACCTGCACGATGCCCGTGTCGGCCGACTGGTTCGGGGTGGCGAGCGGCACGGCGGAGACGCCGGGCATGGCCGCGATCTCATCGCCGATCTTCGTCATGAGCCCGACCGGATCGGTGCTCGAGATGATCGAGCCGGTCACGATCAGGGGCCCGTTGTAGCCGGGGCCGAAATGCTCCGAGATCAGGTCGTAGGTGATCCGGGCCGGGTCGTCCGCGGCATGCGAGCCCGCGTCGGGCAGTGCCAGGCGCAGCTGGGTGGCGGGAATGGCTGCGATGCCGAGCACGGTGATCACGGCGAGGATCGTCGCGATCGGGAAGCGGGTGACGGCCCGCACCCAGCCGCGGAAGAACCCGGGCGGCACGTCGGCCTTCGCGGCGTGGGCGAAGGTGGGCGCGGAGGAGGCGGTCGCCGCTGTCGCAGGTGTCGCGGTCGTCGCATCGTCACCGGATGCGGCGGCGGCGCGTGCGGCCCGTCTGGCGGCCCGCTTCGTCGCGCGATGTCCGGGTGCGATGCGCGCCCCGGCGAAGCCGAGCAGCGCAGGCGTGAGCGTCAGGGAGATGAGCACCGCGATGGCCACGGCTGCCGACGCCGCGATGCCCATCGTGGTGAGGAACGGGATGCCGGCGACCGAGAGGCCGACGAGGGCGATGATCACCGTGATGCCGGCGAACAGCACGGCGGAGCCGGCCGTCGCAACCGATCTCGCTGTCGATTCCTCCGGGGGGACGCCGGCCTTCAGCTGACTCTGATGGCGCGAGATGATGAAGAGCGAGTAGTCGATGCCGACGGCGAGGCCCAGCATGAGCGCGAGCAGCGGGGTGGTCGACGAGATCGGCCCGAACAGGGTCGCGATGAAGATCAGGGCGATCGAGAGGCCGACGCCGAGCAGTGCGGTGAGCAGCGGCATCCCGGCGGCGAGGAACGATCCGAAGGTGACGATCAGCACCACGAGCGCGATGCCGACGCCGAGGAGTTCGGTCACGCTCAGCACGGGCAGGCTCTGCGAGAAGAGCTGGCCGCCGACCGCGACCTGAGAGCCGGCCGGCAGAGCCTTCTGCAGGTCGGCGCCGGCTGACGTGAGCGCGGTCTTGGTCTCGGCGGGGACGGTGGTCGTCTGCCCCTTCAGCTGCACCGTGACGATCGCGGCCGAACCGTCGGAGGAGACGGTGCCCTTGACGGTGTCGCTGTAGGGGGAGGTGACGCCGGAGACGCCGTCGAGTGCGCTCAGCTCCTTCACCGATGACGTCACCTGCTGCTCGATCTCGGGCTGGTGGACGGTCTCGCCCTTCGGGGCGACGATGACGAGCTGTGCGGACGTGCCGCTGACCTGCGGGAATGTGCGACTGAGCGTGTCGAGCGCTTCTTGCGACTCGGTACCCGGGATGCTGAAGGAATTGTCGGTGCCCTGGTTGAACAGTGCGGCGCCGCCGCCGAGGGCGACGAGGAGGACGATCCAGAGCGAGAGCACGAGCTTGCGGGCGCGGAATGCCCAGCGGCCGATCGAATACAGAATCGAGGACACGCGTTCTCCTACAGATCGGTGACACAACAGCATCAGGGAAGGGTTTCGATACACCTTCGTATCCGATACTAGAATGTATCCGATACACTGCTGTATCGGGACCTCAATTCAGGAAGGTTTCAGCTTGGATACGTCAGCTCTCATAGAAGACGCGCCGGCCGAGTCGGCACGCCGCCGCAAGACCCGGACGCGCCTTCTCGACGCAGCGTTCGAGATCTTCGCCGAACACGGCGTGCATGCGGCCAGTGTGGAGATGATCACCGAGGCGGCCGGCTTCACCCGCGGCGCCTTCTACTCCAACTTCTCCAGCAAGAACGAGCTCTTCTTCGCTCTGATGGAGCGCGAGAAGTCCATCCGCATCGAGCAGCTCAACGACGGCGTCGCCCAGTTCCTGACGCCCGTCGTCCACCAGGGGACCGAGCTCGGCGACGATGTGGTCGTCGACATCATCACCAAGGTCCTCGAGCTGCAGTCCGACGACCGCCGCTGGTGGCTGCTGCAGACAGAGTTCCAGCTGCTGGCGATGCGCGACGCCGAGATCGCCACCGCCTTCCTCGCCTTCCAGGAGGGCTTCTTCCGCGAGCTCACCACGATCGTCGTCGAAGCCCTCACCTCTGCCTCGCTCCGGTTCACGATCGAGCCGGAGGAGGCGGTGCGCGTCATCACCGAGCTCTGCGGCAACGCCGAAGCGCACGCGCTCCTCGCGGGGGACGCGCGAAAGCTCTCCGAACGGCTGTCCACGAGCGTGACCGCCATCATGCTTGCGCTCACCGAACGGGTCCGACCGTCGCAGACGTGAGCGGGTTCGCGGCGATCACCGAGCCGCCATCAAGCCTGCGCCGGTAATGTGGAGCGGATGCGACGCAGAACCATCGTGATCCCGGTCATCGTCGTCGTCGCTGTCGCCGCGCTCGCCGGAGCAGCCGCCATCACCTGGGCGGCGACGCGTGACGCCGGCGCGCCGCGCGCTGTCGTGACGGAGGCGCCGACCCCCGGCCCCGCACCCACCGTCGACCCGTTCCCGCGCGAGGCGCTCACCCCCGAGACCCGGTATGTCGCTCTCGGAGACTCGTTCGCCGCCGGGATGGGCGCCGGAGACGAGAAGGGCCGGTGCGTGGCGAGCCCGAAGGCCTACCCCGACGTCTTCGCCAGCGCGGCGGGCATCGATCTCATCGCGAACACCGCGTGCAGCGGGGCGACGACGGCCGATCTGCTGAAGCGTCAGCTCATCGCGCTCGACGACCGCACCGACCTCGTCACGGTGAGCGTGGGAGGCAACGACCTCGGCGTCGCCGCGCTCGCGACCGACTGCTCCGCCGGAAAGGCCGTAGCCTGCCGCACCGAGCTCTCTTCGGCCCTGTCGCTGCTCAACGTTCTGCCCGAGCGTCTCGCGTCCGTCTACACGGCGGTCGCCCAGGCGGCGCCGAACGCGCGCATCGTCGTCACCGGCTATGCGACCCTCTTCGACGCCTCCGACCCGAGCGCCTCCGACTTCGGAATCGCCGCCGCCATCAACGCCGCCACCGTCGGACTCAACGAAGTGATCCAATCCGCCGTCGACGACCAGCGCTCGAACGGGGTGCCGATCACCTTCGTCGGAGTCGACTTCGACGGTCACGGCATCGGCACCGCGCATCCGTGGGTGAATACGAAGGGGTATACCGCTTTCCACCCCACGGCGGCGGGCTACAAGGAGTACGCGCACGAACTCGAGCGGCTCCTCGGCACCGCGATCTAGGATCAGGCGCGGCGCACCGGCAGCATCGAGGCGAGGGCGCGGCGCGAGCGGGAGAACCGCGGAACGTGCGGGACCGCGCCGTGCTCGCGAGCGAACTCGAGCGTCTCGCGGAGCATCCCGAGCCGTTCCTCCTCGGTGCGCGCCTTGCGCGTGTTGACCTCCGCGACGACGCTGCCCGACCAGCGTCTCGCTGCGAGCATCCGGAGCACCTCGGCCACCGGCTGACCGCCGTGGCCCGGCAGCAGGTGCTCGTCGAACACCCGTGAGTCGTCGAGCGCGCCCGAGCCGTCGCAGAGGTGCACGTGACGCAATCGGTCGCCCAGCCCGGATGCGAACTCGAGCGAGTCGAGTCCGCTGAGCGCGGCATGCGAGAAGTCGAGCGTGACGGCGTCGCAGTCCATCGCCGACGGATTCCAGCCGGGGGAGTACGCGGCGAGGGAGCGGCTGCCGACCTTCCACGGGAACATGTTCTCGACTGCGATCTCGACGCCGCTGTCGAGTGCCGTGCTGCGAACGATGCGCAGGAAGTCGTCGGCGTAGCCGGACTGCCAGCGGAACGGCGGATGCACGACCACGGTGTCCGCCCCCACCGCGGACGCCAGCGCGGCCGACCGCTCCAGCTTGACGCGCGGATCGCGCCCCCAGACGAAATGGGTGAGGAGCAGCACCGGAGCGTGGACGGACAGGATGGGCATCCCGTACCGCGCCGACAGCCGGAGCAGCGACTGGGCGGATTGCGTCACCTCGTCGCGGGTGACCATGACCTCGACGCCGTCGAAGCCGGCGAGGCGGGCGTAGCGGAATGCGTGCTCCGTCGAAAACGGATACACGCACGACGTGCTCATGCCGATGCGCATCACATTCGTCACTCTAGCCACGCACTCTGAACACCCGATGGCCGCCCAGGAAACGTCGGGCAGACTCCCGGTTCACACGACGCTGGTACCCTGTCGTACAGTGCGCAACGACCGGCGACCGACGGATTGGACCCACCATCTCAGCTCAGACCGACAGCAGCAGTGACAGCCGAACGGACCGGGAGAGCGGCGCGTACGATCTGGTGATCGTCTCGAACCGCCTGCCCGTCGACCGCGTCACGGACGACGAGGGGAACGCCAGCTGGCGCCCGTCGCCCGGTGGGCTGGTAGCCGCTCTGGAGCCGGTGATGCGGCGCGAAGACGGGGTCTGGATCGGCTGGGCGGGCGTCGCCGACGAAGACATCGAGCCGTTCGACTCCGACGGCATCAGCATCCACCCGGTGCGCCTCAGCGAGCAGGAGCTGCAAGAGTACTACGAAGGCTTCTCGAACGACACGCTCTGGCCGCTCTACCACGACGTCATCGCGCCGCCGAGCTTCCACCGCGAATGGTGGGACTCCTACGTCAAGGTGAACCAGCGGTTCGCGGATGCGGCTGCCGCGGTGTCGGCACGCGGTGCCGTGGTCTGGGTGCACGACTACCAGCTGCAGCTCGTGCCCGCCATGCTGCGGGCGGTGCGGCCCGACCTCGTCATCGGCTTCTTCAACCACATCCCGTTCCCCCCGTACGGCATCTACTCGCAGCTCCCGTGGCGACGCCAGATCATCGACGGCCTGCTCGGCGCCGACGTCATCGGCTTCCAGCGCGTCGCCGACGCGGGCAACTTCTCCCGTGCGGTGCGCCGCCTGAAAGGGTTCGAGACCCGCGGGCCGATCATCGAGGTGCCGATCGACTCGGACGACCCCGAGGCCGGATCGCACCGTCACGTCACGACCAACCGCCACGGCGGGCTCGTGCGCACCGTGCTCGCCCGGCAGTTCCCGATCTCCATCGACGCGGAGCAGTACCAGTCGATGGCCAGGCGGCCCGAGATCCAGGAGCGCGCCCGCCAGATCCGCGAAGAGCTCGGCAACCCGTCCACGATCATGCTCGGCGTCGACCGGCTCGATTACACCAAGGGCATCGGCCACCGGCTCAAGGCCTACGGTGAACTCCTCGCCGAAGACAAGCTCTCGGTCGAAGACGTGACCCTCGTGCAGGTCGCCAGCCCCAGCCGCGAACGCGTCGAGACCTACCGGCAGCTGCGCGACGAGATCGAGCTCACGGTCGGCCGCATCAACGGCGACTACTCCACGCTCGGCCACACCGCCGTCGCGTACCTGCACCACGGGTATCCGCGCGAGGAGATGGTGGCGTTCTACCTCGCCGCCGACGTGATGCTCGTCACCGCTCTCCGCGACGGCATGAACCTGGTCGCCAAGGAGTACGTCGCGACGCGCGTCGACGACGACGGCGTGCTCGTGCTGAGCGAGTTCGCCGGGGCGAGCGACGAGCTGCGCCAGGCGCTGCTCATCAACCCGCACGACATCGAAGGCCTCAAAGAGACCATCCTGCAGGCGGTCACGATGCCCAAGCGCGAGCGCGTCCGCCGGATGCGCGCCCTCCGCAAGCGGGTGCTCACCAACGACGTCGCCAAATGGTCGGCCTCGTTCCTCGACGCGCTCACCCGTAGCGCGCACGGGGACCACCCGTTGCAGAATCCGCCGGTCAACCGGCGCTGACCGACCGCACGCACGCCCATCGAACACGCGAAAGAAGCATGACCGAGACCGCACCGCCCACGCCCACCGAATCCGCCGTCGCTCTCGCCGCGGCCCTCAAGAAGCTCGCCGCGTCCGAACGCGTGCTGCTCGCGCTCGACTTCGACGGCACGCTGGCGCCGTTCGTCGACAAGCCCAAGGCCGCCCGCGCCCTGCCCGCCGCGACGGCCGCGCTGGAGAAGCTCGAGCGGATGCCGAACACCTGGGTGGCGTTCGTCTCCGGTCGGCCGCTGTCCAGCCTGGAGGTCGTCACCGAAGCCGATGACGACGCTCTCCTCATCGGCTCGCACGGCGTCGAGGTGCGGTTCGGCCGCGACGGCGTCTCCCTCGACCTGAGCGACGAGGAGCGCGCGACCCTCGCGCGACTCGGCGACGTCCTCGGGGCGTTGGTCGAGAGCATCCCGGGCACCCGCCTCGAGGTGAAGCCGGTCGGCTTCGGCGTGCATTACCGCGAGCTCGACCAGGACGAGGGCCCGGATGTCGTGGCCCGCGCCTACGAGGCCGCCGCCACCGTCAGCGACGCGCTCACCATCCGCGACGGCAAGGACATCATCGAGTTCTCGGTGCGCGGGGCCGACAAGGGCGACGGCATCGAGCGTCTCCGCGAGTACACGGCGGCCACCGCCGTGCTGTTCGCCGGCGACGACGTGACCGACGAAGACGGCTTCCGCGTCCTGCGGCCGGAAGCCGGCGACGTCGGCATCAAGGTGGGGGAGGGCGACACCCTGGCGCAGTTCCGCCTGGCCGACGAAGAGGCGATCGCCACGATGCTCACGCTGCTCGTCGAGGCGCGCGGATCCCGGTCGTAGAGCGGCCGATCCACCGAGTGCGCTCACATGGTCCGAGCGGCATGCGTGACGTCCTAGAGTTGTTGCATGCCTGACATCGATTGGAAACCGCGCTCACGCGTCGTCACCGACGGCATCGAAGCCACGACCAGCAGGGGCATGCTCCGCGCGGTCGGAATGGGCGACGCCGACTGGGAGAAGCCGCAGATCGGCATCGCGAGCTCGTGGAACGAGATCACCCCCTGCAACCTGTCGCTCGACCGCCTCGCCCAGGGCGCGAAAGAGGGCGTGCACTCGGGCGGCGGCTACCCGCTGCAGTTCGGCACCATCTCGGTCTCCGACGGCATCTCGATGGGTCATGAGGGGATGCACTTCTCGCTCGTGTCGCGCGAGGTCATCGCCGACTCGGTCGAGACCGTCATGATGGCCGAGCGCCTCGACGGCACCGTCCTGCTCGCCGGCTGCGACAAGTCGCTCCCCGGCATGCTCATGGCCGCTGCGCGTCTCGACCTGTCCGCCGTCTTCCTCTACGCGGGCTCCATCGCGCCGGGCTGGGTCAAGCTCTCCGACGGCACCGAGAAGGACGTCACGATCATCGACTCCTTCGAGGCCGTCGGCGCCTGCAAGGCGGGCAAGATGAGCGAAGAGGACCTCAAGCGCATCGAGTGCGCCATCGCCCCGGGCGAAGGGGCCTGCGGCGGCATGTACACCGCAAACACCATGGCCTCCGTCGCCGAGGCGCTCGGCATGAGCCTCCCCGGCTCCGCGGCGCCGCCCTCGGCCGACCGCCGGCGCGACTACTTCGCGCACCGCAGCGGCGAGGCCGTCGTCAACCTGCTCAAGCTCGGCATCACCGCCCGCGACATCCTGACCAAGGAGGCGTTCGAGAACGCGATCGCGGTGGCGATGGCCTTCGGCGGCTCCACCAACGTCGTGCTGCACCTGCTCGCGATCGCCCGTGAGGCAGAGGTCGACCTCACGATCGACGACTTCAACCGCATCGGCGACAAGGTCCCGCACATCGGCGACCTCAAGCCGTTCGGCAAGTACGTCATGAACGACGTCGACCGTCACGGCGGCGTCCCCGTCGTCATGAAGGCACTGCTCGATGCCGGCCTCCTGCACGGCGACTGCCTCACCGTCACCGGCAAGACCGTTGCCGAGAACCTCGCCGAGATCAACCCGCCCGCTCCGGACGGCGAGGTCATGCGCACCCTCGACAACCCCATCCACGCCACAGGCGGGATCACCATCCTCAAGGGCTCGTTCGCCCCCGAGGGCGCGGTCGTGAAGACCGCCGGCTTCGACGCAGACGTGTTCGAGGGACCGGCCCGCGTCTTCGAGCGCGAGCGTGCCGCCATGGACGCCCTCACCGCGGGCACGATCAGCGCCGGCGATGTCGTGATCATCCGTTACGAAGGCCCCAAGGGCGGCCCGGGGATGCGCGAGATGCTCGCCATCACCGCTGCCATCAAGGGCGCAGGGCTCGGCAAGGATGTACTACTATTGACCGACGGACGATTCTCAGGCGGCACAACCGGCCTGTGCATCGGCCACATAGCACCCGAAGCGGTGGACGCAGGTCCAATCGCCTTCGTGCGCGATGGTGATCTGATACGGGTCGATATCGCGGCTCGCTCCCTCGACCTACTTGTCGATGAGTCAGAGTTGACCGCCCGCCGGGAAGGCTGGGCGCCTCTTCCCCCGCGCTATACCCGTGGCGTTCTCGCAAAATACTCCAAGCTCGTGCACTCCGCTGCAGAGGGCGCGATCACGGGGTAGCTTGCGCCTCAACATCAACCGTTACGTACGTTAGGGACTCGCTTAAACATGTCCTCGGAAACCAGTACCCCCAGTACCGTGTTGCCCACCGCGACGCCCGGCAAGGCCTCGCCCGAACTCCTGACGGGCTCCCAGTCCGTCGTCCGCACCCTCGAGCTGCTCGGCGTCGACAACGTCTTCGGGCTGCCCGGCGGAGCGATCCTCCCCATCTACGACGCGATCATGGACTCCACCAAGATCCGTCACGTGCTCGTCCGCCATGAGCAGGGCGCCGGCCATGCGGCCGAGGGCTTCGCCGCGGCGAGCGGCCGGGTCGGCGTCGCCATGGCCACCTCCGGCCCCGGCGCGACCAACCTCGTGACCGCGATCATGGACGCGCACATGGACTCGGTCCCGATACTGCTAATCACCGGTCAGGTGTTCTCGACCCTGATGGGGACCGACGCCTTCCAGGAGGCGGACATCGTCGGGATCACGATGCCGATCACCAAGCACTCCTTCCTGGTGAAGAAGGCGGAGGACATCCCGGCCACGATCGCGGCGGCGTACCACATCGCCGGAACCGGTCGTCCGGGCCCGGTGCTCGTCGATATCACCAAGGACGCACAGCAGAACACGGTCCCGTTCGTCTGGCCGCCCAAGATCGACCTGCCGGGCTACCGGCCGGTCACGAAGGCGCACGGCAAGCAGATCCTCGCGGCGGCGCAGATGCTCGCCGAGGCCAAGAAGCCGATCTTCTACGTCGGCGGCGGTGTCATCCGGTCGCGCGCCTCGCAGGCGCTGCTCGAGCTCGTGGAGACGACGGGCGTCCCCGTCACCACCACTCTGATGGCGCGCGGCGCGTTCCCCGACTCGCACAAGCAGCACCTCGGGATGCCCGGGATGCACGGCACGGTGCCCGCGGTGCTCGCACTGCAGGAGGCCGACCTCATCGTCTCCCTCGGCGCCCGCTTCGACGACCGCGTGACGGGCAACACCTCGCTGTTCGCCCCCAACGCCAAGATCGTGCACGTCGACGTCGACCCCGCGGAGATCTCGAAGATCCGCGTCGCCGACGTCCCCATCGTCGGCGATGCCAAAGACGTCATCGTCGATCTCACCGCCGCGTACCAGGACGCGATCAAGCGGACCACGCCCGACATCATCGAGTGGTGGACCTACCTGAACGGCCTCCGCGAGGAGTTCCCGCTCGGGTACTCGCCGACGAGCGACGGGCTGCTCTCACCGCAGTACGTCATCAAGCGCATCGGCGAGCTGACCGGACCGGAGGGCATCTACGCCGCCGGCGTCGGCCAGCACCAGATGTGGGCCGCGCAGTTCATCAAGTACGAGCGCCCCAACTCCTGGCTCAACTCCGGTGGAGCCGGCACGATGGGATACTCCGTTCCGGCCGCGATGGGCGCCAAGGTCGCCCAGCCCGAACGCACGGTGTGGTCGATCGACGGCGATGGCTGCTTCCAGATGACCAACCAGGAGCTCGCCACCTGCACGATCAACAACATCCCGATCAAGGTGGCGATCATCAACAACTCGTCGCTCGGAATGGTGCGGCAGTGGCAGACCCTGTTCTACGACGGCCGGTACTCCAACACCGACCTGAACACCGGTCACGACACCATGCGCGTCCCCGACTTCGTGAAGCTGGCCGAGGCGTACGGCGCGCTCGGCATCCGGGTCACGAAAGAAGAAGACGTGGATGCGGCGATCAAGCTGGCCCTCGAGACCAACGATCGTCCCGTCGTCATCGACTTCGTGGTGAGTGCCGACGCGATGGTCTGGCCGATGGTTCCCCAGGGAGTCAGCAACAGCTACGTCCAGTACGCACGCGACCACAGCCCGGCATTCGAGGAGGAGTAACCGATGAGCACGCACGTCCTGTCACTCCTCGTCGAGGACAAACCCGGTCTGCTGACCCGCGTCGCCGGCCTGTTCGCACGCCGCGGCTTCAACATCGAGTCGCTGGCGGTGGGCACCAGCGAGCTGGAAGGGCTCTCCCGCATCACCGTCGTGGTGGATGTGGAGGACCTCCCGCTCGAACAGGTCACCAAGCAGCTCAACAAGCTCATCAACGTGATCAAGATCGTCGAGCTCGATCCGGCCCAGTCGGTGCAGCGCGAGCACCTGCTCATCAAGGTGCGTGTCGACAACACCACGCGCTCTCAGGTGCTCGAAGCGGTGAACCTGTTCCGCGCCCGCGTCGTCGACGTGGCCACGGACGCCCTCGTGATCGAGGTCACGGGCGACAGCGGCAAGACCCAGGCGCTCCTGAAGGTGCTCGAACCCTACGGCATCAAGGAGATGGCGCAGTCCGGCCTCCTCGCGATCGGCCGCGGCTCGAAGTCCATCACCGAACGCGTTTTCAAGAACTAGTTCAGAACCACATCACTAAGGAGAAACCACTCGTGGCTGAGATCTACTACGACAACGACGCAGATCTGTCGATCATCCAGGGCAAGAAGGTCGCCGTCATCGGTTACGGCTCGCAGGGTCACGCGCACGCGCAGAACCTCCGAGACTCGGGCGTCGAGGTCGTCGTCGGCCTGAAGGAGGGCTCCAAGTCGAAGCCCAAGGCGGAGGAGGCCGGCTTCACCGTGCTCAGCGCCGCCGACGCCGCCGCGTGGGCCGATGTCATCGTCATCCTCGCCCCCGACCAGGTTCAGCGTCACCTGTACGCCGACGACGTCGCGCCCAACCTGAGCGAGGGCAACGCGCTCGTCTTCGGCCACGGCTTCAACATCCGCTTCGGTTACATCGAGGCGCCCGAGGGCGTCGACGTCATCATGGTCGCCCCCAAGGGCCCGGGTCACACCGTGCGCCGCGAGTACGAGGCCGGCCGTGGCGTCCCGGTCATCGTCGCCGTCGAGAAGGACGCGACCGGCAACGCCTGGCCGCTCGTCCTCAGCTATGCCAAGGGCATCGGCGGCCTCCGTGCCGGCGGCATCAAGACCACCTTCACCGAGGAGACCGAGACCGACCTGTTCGGTGAGCAGGCCGTTCTCTGCGGCGGCGTCTCGCAGCTCGTCCAGTACGGGTTCGAGACCCTGACCGAAGCCGGCTACCAGCCCCAGGTCGCCTACTTCGAGGTGCTGCACGAGCTCAAGCTCATCGTCGACCTCATGTGGGAGGGCGGCATCGCCAAGCAGCGCTGGAGCGTCTCCGACACGGCCGAGTACGGCGACTACGTGTCGGGTCCCCGCGTGATCGACCCGCACGTCAAGGAGAACATGAAGGCCGTTCTCGCAGACATCCAGGACGGCACGTTCGCCAAGCGCTTCATCGCCGACCAGGACGCGGGCGCGCCCGAGTTCCTCGCGCTCCGCAAGAAGGGCGAGGAGCACCCGATCGAGGCCACCGGCCGCGAGCTCCGCAAGCTCTTCGCATGGAACGCTTCGAACGACGACGACTACGTCGACGGCGAGGTCGCGCGCTGAGCGCAGCCGCCTGAACAGTCGATAGCCTGAGAGGTGCCGACACCCTCCGCCTGTGCGGAGCGGTGCGGCACCTTTCCGGTTTCGGCACCGACCCGCCTCGGCGGGACGCCCGCTCCGGCGACCCAGAGGAGAACCCGATGACGCGACGACTCGCGGTGGAGATCGCGGTGCAGGACCGCGCCGGGGTGCGCATCGCGCTCGAGGCGGAGGCCGACCGCGTCGAACTCTGCACCGCGCTCGGCGTCGGCGGGCTGACACCGTCGGCCGGCCTCATCGACGTTGCGGTGGCCGAGGCCGAGGCGGCGGGACACGAGGGCTTCGTGCACGTGCTCGTGCGACCGCGCCCGGGAGGGTTCGTCTACACGCCCGACGAGATCGACCTCACCGTGGCCGACATCCGGCATGCCCGCTCGGCGGGAGCATCCGGAGTCGTCGTCGGTGCGCTGGACGACATCGGCGCGGTCGACGAAGAGGCCGTGGTGCGATTCGTCGAGGCCGCGGGCGACCTCGAGGTCACCTTCCACCGCGCCATCGACATCGTTCCCGACCCGATCGGCGCCCTCGAGACGCTCGTCGCGCTCGGGGTCCGACGCATCCTCACCTCCGGAGGGGAGGCCCGCAGCGTCGACGGAGTCGGGATGCTCGCCGCACTCACCGCCGAGGCGTCCGGCCGCCTCCAGGTGATGGCCGGAGGGGGAGTGACGGTGTCCGACATCCTCGCCATCGCCGCGACCGGGGTGGACGCGGTGCATCTGTCTGCGCGCACCATCGCGCTCGGGGCGCCCAGCGGCCCCGGCGGAGGCGACCCGTCGTACGACCTGACGGACCCCTCGATCGTGCGCGCCGCGGTCGCCGCCGCAGGCTGAGCCGGCCGCGCACGCCGCCTGCAATCGAGTCCTGAGTCGCTGGGTCGAAACGCGCCCGTTTCGACCCAGCAACTCAGGACTCGATTGCGCGGACGCGGGTGCGGGGTGCGGGGCGCGGGGCGTAACGCGGCGAAAGACGACCTGCGCCAGCCGGTAGAGTGTGTGCTGATCGCGCCCCAATGATCGTGGCGCTCGCCTCCCAAGCCTGCTCCCCTCTCAAAGGAACCGCCACGTGACAAAGCCGGTCGTGCTGATCGCCGAAGAACTCTCGCCTGCCACCGTCGACGCCCTCGGGCCGGACTTCGAGATCCGCTCGGTCGACGGAACGGATCGCCCCGCGCTGCTGTCCGCGGTCGCGGATGCGGAGGCGATCCTGGTGCGGTCGGCGACCAAGGTCGATGCGGAGGTGCTCGCGGCGGCACCCCGACTGCGCGTCATCGCGCGCGCCGGAGTCGGGTTGGACAACGTCGACATCAAGTCGGCCACCACCGCCGGCGTGATGGTCGTGAACGCTCCGACCTCCAACATCATCTCGGCGGCAGAACTGACGGTCGGCCACATCCTGAGCCTCGCCCGCCACATCCCGGCCGCGCACAGCGCTCTCGCGCAGGGCCAGTGGAAGCGCTCGAAGTACACCGGCGTCGAGCTCTACGAGAAGACGGTCGGGATCATCGGGCTCGGCCGCATCGGCGCGCTGATCACGGCCCGACTGCAGGCGTTCGGCACCAAGGTCATCGCCTACGACCCCTACGTCACCTCGGCCCGCGCGCAGCAGCTGGGCGTGCAGCTGGTGACCCTCGACGAACTGCTCGCCGAGGCCGACTTCATCACGATCCACATGCCGAAGACGCCCGAGACCACGGGCATGATCAGCGACGACCAGCTCGCGCTGATGAAGCCGACGGCGTACGTCGTGAACGTCGCCCGCGGCGGTCTGATCGACGAAGACGCGCTCTACCGCGCGCTCTCGACCAAGTCGATCGCGGGGGCCGGCCTCGACGTGTTCGTCAGTGAGCCGCCCACCGACTCGCCGCTGCTCGCGCTCGAGAACGTCATCGTCACGCCGCACCTCGGCGCCTCGACCGACGAGGCGCAGGAGAAGGCGGGCGTCTCGGTCGCCAAGTCGGTGCGCCTCGCACTGGCGGGCGAGCTGGTCCCGGATGCGGTCAACGTCGCCGGCGGCGTCATCGACCCCTACGTGCGCCCCGGCATCCCGCTGGTGGAGAAGCTCGGCCAGGTCTTCTCGGGCCTGGCGCACAGCCCGCTCACGAGCGTCGACGTCGAGGTGCGCGGCGAGCTCGTCGAGTTCGACGTGAGCGTGCTCAAGCTCGCCGCCCTCAAGGGGATCTTCACCAACGTCGTCAGCGAGAACGTCTCGTACGTCAACGCGCCGCTGCTCGCTGAGCAGCGCGGCATCGAGGTCCGGCTCATCACCGACTCGGTCAGCGAGGAGTACCGCAACCTGATCACTCTGCGGGGCGCCCTGAGCGACGGCTCGCAGGTGTCGGTCTCCGGCACGCTCACCGGGACGAAGCAGATCGAGAAGGTCGTGGAGATCAACGGCTACGACGTGGAGGTGCCGATCGCCGAGCACCTCATCGTCATGGTCTACGACGACCGTCCCGGCATCGTCGCCGTCTACGGCCACGAGTTCGGCGACGCCGAGATCAACATCGCGGGCATGCAGATCGCCCGCACCTCGGCCGGCGGCAAGGCGCTCAGCGTGCTCACCGTCGACTCCCGTGTGCCCGACGGACTGCTCGAGAAGGTGCGCGTCGCGATCGACGCCGACCTGATGCAGGAGATCGACATCACCGAGTCCTGAAACTTTTTCGGGCGGCCTGTCGATTTCTGCGGGAGGCTTACGTCGTACTGGTGTTCACATCAGAAGCGCGATCAGCGCGAGACGTAGGGAGACATCATGTCCGAAGAGTATGTGGTCCTCATCCGTGAGCCCGACTGGAACCCGGGGGAGATGTCCGCCGAGGCCATCCAGGCCGGCATGGCCGGTCACGGGGCGTTCCAGGAGGCAGTGGCCACGGCCGGGGAGAAGATCCTCGGAGGCAGCGCGCTGCAGTCGGTCTCGGAGGCGACCAAGATCACTCCGCGCGAGGGGAGCACTCCGGTCTTCACCGACGGACCCTTCGGTGAGACTCGCGAAGTGGTGACCGGCTTCTACAGCTTCACCGCGTCGAGCCCGGAGCAGGCCAGAGAGCTGGCCGCACTGGTGCCGACCCACGGCTGGGTCGAGCTGTATCCGGTGCTCGTGCTCGATCGGGTCAGCTGACCTGTCGTCCCGGAGGCCCGGCCTGATTGAATGAGCTGTGGCCTCCGGGATCGAGCAAGCCTTCCGTGCTGACGCTCCGCGCATCCTCGGCGCCGTCGCACGGTACACCGGCGATCTGCTGACGGCCGAGGATGCCGTGCAGGAGGCGTTCGCCCGTGCCGTCGAGCTGGCGGCCCGCGGCCACGCGCCCGACAACCCGTCCGCCTGGATCACCACGGTGGCCAGACGGATCGCGGTCGACACGATCCGCAAGGAACGCACGACCACGCGCTCGCTCCCCGCCCTCGCGGCCGAGCTGCGCCGAACCGCGGATACCCCCATGCCCGAGACAGAGTTCGCCTTCACCGGCGACGAACGACTGGAGCTGATCCTGCTCCTCTGCCACCCCGAGGTGAGCGAGGAGGCCAGGGTGGCGCTCGCCCTGCGATTCGTCTGCGGGGTTCCGACCCGTGAGGTCGCGGCGGCGTTGCTGGTTCAGGAGGCGACGATGGCCGCGCGGCTCACCCGGGCCAAGCGGCGGATCCACGATTCGAGCATCCGGTTCGCCATCGACGACGACGCCGACGTCGAGGCGCGGTTCCCGGATGCCCTCACCACCATCTACCTCCTTTACACCGTCGGCCACGCGGCGCCCGACGACCGCGTGCGTGCTGACGCCCTGGTGCTCGCCCGCGACGCCCACCGCATCCGGCCCGACGATCGCGAGGCGGACGGCCTCCTCGCGCTCCTGCTGCTCACCGAGGCGCGGCAGGCGACCAGACTGTCGCCCGACGGTGATTTCGTGACGCTCGCCGAGGCCGACCGCGGCGGCTGGAACGCCACGATGATCACCGAGGGGGAGCGCCTGGCGACGACGGCGCTCGGCGGACGGGGACGTTTCGCACTGCAGGCCGGGATCGCGGGACTGCATGCCCTCGCACCGAGCTGGGCCGCCACCGACTGGCCGGGGATCGCCCGGCTCTACGACCGCCTGGTCGAGATCTGGCCGTCGCCGTCCGCGCGCCTGGGCCGGATCGTCGCCCGCGGCTACAGCCCCGACGTGGGGCCGGAGGCAGCTCTTGCCGAACTCGGCGCCGATCGGGAGCTCTTCACCGGGACGCTCGCGCCGCAGGCGTTCGCCGTACGCGGCGACCTCGCGCGGCTGGCGGGGGATGCGCGCACGTCGGCCACCGCGTACCGGCGGGCGATCGAGCTCGAGCCGAACGAGCGGGTGCGCCGGTTCCTCAGCGCGCGGCTCGACGGCCTCGGGCGGTAGCCAGGGTCACCCGCCGTCAGCGGCCGGTCCCGCCGGCGAGCTCTTGCACGAGCGCGATCAGCCGGTCCATGTCCGCGTCGCTCGTGACCACTGCCGTGGTGTCGGGCAACAGGGCCGAGTTGTAGTAGATCCCGTCGCCGATGAGCATGATCGCCTTCGCCGCGATCGGGTCGGCGACGGCCGATTCCAGGATGCCCAGCCAGCCCTGCTGCATCCGGCTGAGGGTGTCGCGTGCTCGCGCATCTGCGCCCTGGGCGAGCCGCGCCGTAGCGATCACCGTGCGGTCGAGGGAGCTCTGCGACGACACGGAGCTGCGCACGAAGTAGTCGACAGGGCCGGCCGGCGCCGTGCGCATCCGCTCCAGGTCGTCGGCCACGAGCACCCGCAGCCGTTCGAGCACACCTTCGACCAGGGCGTCCTTCGATGCGAAGTGGTAGAGCAGGCCGCCCTTGGAGACGCCGGCGCGGGCGGCCACGGCGTCGAGCGTGGCGGCGCGCTCGCTCTGCTCGGTGAGCAGCTGTTCGAAGGCGTCGAGGATGCGGTCGCGGGCTGACGGGGTCGGGGGCATGACCACATGTTAGCCGTCTCGGAGTTGTTACTGTACCGTCCAGACGGTAAAGTAGGAATCATGTCCGCCCTGCCCACCACGCACCCGTCGCCCGTCGTCGCCCCCGCGCGCGCCGGCGCCCGGGAGTGGCTGGCGCTCGTCGTGCTCATGCTCCCGGTGCTCCTGGTCTCGATCGACAACACGGTGCTGAGCTTCGCGCTGCCGTCGATCGCGCAGGCGCTCGAGCCGAGCGGCACCGGGATGCTCTGGATCATCGACGCGTACCCGCTCGTGCTCGCGGGCCTGCTCGTCTCGATGGGGAGTCTCGGCGACCGCATCGGCCGCCGCCGGCTGCTGATGATCGGGGCGACCGGCTTCGCTGCCGTGTCGATCGCCGCCGCCTTCGCGCCGAGCACCGAACTGCTGATCGCCGCGCGAGCCAGCCTCGGCTTCTTCGGAGCGATGCTGATGCCGTCGACGCTCTCACTGCTGCGCAGCGTGTTCGCCGACCGCGACCAGCGACGGCTCGCGATCGCGATCTGGGCCTCCGGTTTCGCCGCCGGCTCCGCACTCGGTCCGATCGTGGGAGGGCTGCTCATCGAGCACTTCTGGTGGGGCTCGGTCTTCCTGCTGGCCGTCCCGGTGCTCATCCCGCTCCTGATCCTGACGCCGCTGCTCATCCGCGAGTCGCGCGACCCGAACCCGGGACCGATCGATCCGGTGAGCATCCTGTTGTCGCTCACGGCGATGGCGCCGGTCGTCTACGGGATCAAGACGCTCGCGGGCGGCGGCTTCTCCGTGGTCGGTGTCGTCGCGATCGCGGTGGGCGTCATCGCCGGCGTGCTCTTCGTGCGCCGTCAGCTGAGGCGGCCCATCCCGATGCTCGACATGCGGCTGTTCCGTCGCGCGTCCTTCAGCGGAGCGGTGCTCATCAATCTGCTCAGTGTCATCTCGCTCGTCGGATTCCTGTTCTTCGTGTCGCAGCACCTGCAGCTGGTCATCGGTCTCAGCCCGATCGAGTCCGGGCTCGTGCTGCTGCCCGGGCTGGCGACCATGATCGTCGCCGGTCTCGTCATCGTGCCGATCGCCCGGCGCGTCCGGCCGAGCATCGTGATCCCGATCGGGCTGCTGATCTCGGCGACCGGGTACGGTCTCATCGCCATCGTGGGCGGGGACGCGTCCGCGTCCGCGCTCCTCCTCTCGTTCGTGCTGCTCGGCGCGGGCATCGGAGCCGCGGAGACCGTCTCGAACGACCTGATCATCTCCAGCGCGCCCGCGAACAAATCGGGGGCGGCCTCTGCCGTCTCCGAGACCGCCTACGAGCTCGGAGCCGTGCTGGGGACTGCGATCCTCGGCACGATCCTCACCGCCTCGTACCGCGCGGCCGTCGAGCTCCCGGCGGGGCTGAGCGAGGCGCAGGCGGGCGCCGCGCGCGAAACCCTCGGTGGCGCCACCACAGTGGCCGGCCACCTCCCGGCCGGCCTCGGAGAGAGCCTGCTGGAGTCCGCGCGTCTCGCGTTCGACTCCGGGGTCGCCCTCACCGCCGGCATCGGTTCGGCCCTGATGGTCGTCGCCGCCGTGCTCGCCGTGGTGTCGCTCCGCAACGTGCGCGACTGAGCCGGGCGGCCGCCGGTAATGTTGCAGGAAGACCCTCACGAGAGCTCAGGAGAAGCATGCCGCAGACGATCAGACTCGCCGTCATCCCGGGGGACGGAATCGGGCCGGAGGTGGTCGCCGAGGCGGTCAGGGTGCTCGACGCGGTCACGGCCGGCAGCGACCTCGTGTTCGAGAAGACGCCGTTCTCGCTGGGCGCCGCGCGCTTCCTCGAGACCGGCGACGTGCTCACGGATGCCGACCTCGCCGCGATCGCAGAGCACGACGCGATCCTGCTCGGCGCCGTCGGGGGAGTGCCGGGCGACCCGCGTCTCGCGAACGCCAACATCGAGCGGGGGCTCCTGCTGAAGCTCCGCTTCTCGCTCGACCACTACGTCAACCTGCGCCCGACCAGGCTCTTCCCGGGCATCGCCAGCCCGCTCGCGAACCCCGGCGACGTCGACTTCGTCGTGGTGCGCGAAGGCACCGAGGGCCCGTATGTGGGCAACGGCGGCGCGATCCGGCAGGGCACGCCGCACGAGGTCGCCAACGAGGTGTCGGTGAACACCGCCTACGGCGTCGAGCGCGTCGTACGCTACGCCTTCGAGCAGGCCGAGTCTCGGCGCCACAAGCTCACCCTGGTGCACAAGACCAACGTGCTGACCTTCGCCGGGGGGCTGTGGAAGCGCATTGTCGACGCGGTCGCGGCCGAGCATCCGGATGTCGTCGTCGACTACCTGCACGTCGACGCGGCCACCATCTTCCTCGTCACCGACCCTGCTAGATTCGATGTGATCGTCACGGACAACCTCTTCGGCGACATCCTCACCGATCTCGCGGCCGCGATCAGCGGCGGCATCGGACTGGCGGCCTCGGGCAACATCAACCCCGCCGGCGTCTTCCCCAGCATGTTCGAGCCGGTCCACGGATCCGCGCCCGACATCGCGGGCCGGCAGAAGGCCGACCCCACCGCGGCGATCCTCTCCGTGGCGCTCCTGCTCCGACACCTCGGCCGGCCGGAGCTCGCAGAGCGTGTGGAGGCAGCGGTGACAGCCGACCTCGCCAACCGCGCGCAGAACGCCGGCGCCGCGTCCAGCACCACCGCATCCCGCACCACTGCGCAGATCGGCGACGCAATCGCCGCCCTGGTGGCGCAGAATTAGTTCAACCCCGCTCGAATCGAGTGCAGCGCAAAGGACTCTTATGAACGCTTCGACCAGCATCACCCTCACCGACGGCCCGACCACGTCCGGCCTCCAGTTCGCCGTGACCCGCAACGAGGCGGCACGGAGCGTTGCCGAGCGTGACGAGATCCTCGCCAACCCCGGTTTCGGGAATCACTTCACCGACCACATGGTCGACCTCTGCTGGTCGGCCAAGGGCGGCTGGCACCGGCCGCGGGTCTCGCCGTACGGCCCGATCCAGCTGGAGCCGTCGGCCGCCGTGCTGCACTACGCCCAGGAGATCTTCGAAGGACTCAAGGCGTACCGGCACGAAGACGGCTCGATCTGGACATTCCGCCCGGAGGCGAACGCGGCCCGGATGCAGCGCTCGGCCTACCGGCTCGCCCTGCCAGAGCTCCCGGTCGAGTACTTCCTCGAGACGCTCAAGCAGCTCATCGCGCTCGACGGCGACTGGGTCCCCTCGGCTCCCGAGACCAGCCTCTACCTGCGCCCGTTCATGTTCGCGAAGGAGGCGTTCCTCGGGGTGCGTCCGGCCAACAAGGTGGCGTACTACCTGATCGCGAGCCCGGCCGGCGCCTACTTCTCCGGCGGCGTCGCGCCCGTGTCGATCTGGCTGACCGAGCGGTACTCGCGGGCCGGCAAGGGCGGAACCGGCGCGGCCAAGACCGGCGGCAACTACGCGTCGAGCCTCCTCCCGCAGGCCGAGGCCGCGGAGCACGGCTGCGCGCAGGTGCTGTTCCTCGACTCCGTCGAGGGCAAGTACCTCGAAGAGCTCGGTGGCATGAATGTGGTGCTGGTCTACAAAGACGGAACGCTCGTGACCCCCGAGTCCGACAGCATCCTCGAAGGCATCACTCTCGAGTCGGTGCTGCAACTCGCGCGCGACCGCGGCCATAAGGTCGAACAGCGCAAGGTGACCATCGACGAGTGGCGCATCGGCGTCGAGTCCGGCGACATCGTGGAGGTGTTCGCCTGCGGTACCGCTGCGGTGATCACCCCGATCGGTGAACTCAAGTCGGACACGTTCACGGTCGGCGACATCACGGCTCCTCCCGGGGAGCTCACCATGTCGCTGCGCCAGGAGCTCACCGACATCCAGTACGGCCGCGTCGCCGACCGCCACAACTGGATGACGCGGCTCGACGCATAGCCGCTCGCCCGCGCCGCCACTTCCGTTGAGGGGTGGCCAACGCAGCAGAATCGGCCGATTCTGGATGCGTTGGGCCCCCCTCAACGCGTCAGCGCAGGGCCTTCTCGACGAGGTCGATGTCGGCGGGGGTGTTCCAGAGGTGGAAGGCGACGCGTGCGCGGCCCGCACGACCCGAGGCCCGGATGCCCGCAGCGGTCAGCGCCGCGAGGTCGCGGCCGTCGGCATCCGGCCAGGTGACGATCGGCTGAGCGAGGGCCGGGATGGCGAGGCGCTCGCTCAGCTCGTCGCCCAGGCCGCTCACGTACGTGCGCACCTCGTGCAGGTCGAGCGCGGCGAAGAACTCGAGGGCGGCCGCCGTGCCGGGCCAGACCGGCCAGGCGGGGGAGACGTCGAAGCGGCGGGCATCCGGGGCGAGCTGGATGCCGGGACCGTAGCACGACGCCCACGGGTCGTCTCCGGCGAACCAGCCCGCCTGCACGGGACGCAGCTGGTCGAGCATCCGGTCGCCGACGGTCAGGAAGGCGGACCCGCGCGGGGCGCACAGCCACTTGTAGGCGTGGCAGACCGTGAGGTCGAAGCGTGAGGCGTCGACGGGAAGCCAGCCGGCCGCCTGGGTGAGGTCGGCGAGGGTGCGGGCGCCGTGGCGGGATGCTGCGGCGACCACTGCGTCGGTGTCGGCGATGCGCCCGGTCGCCGACTGCACCACGGAGAACGCGACCAGCCAGGTGCGCGGGCCGATCGCGTCGGCGAGTCGTTCGAGGGGCGCGTGGATCACGGTGACCCCGCGATGGGATTGCGCCAGGAACGGGTAGATCATCGAGGTGAAGTCGCCGTCGACGCAGACGATCTCCGCACCGTCGGGCGCGGAGCAGGCCGCGAGGCTGGTGAGCACCGAGATCTGCGAGCCGATCGCGACCTGGCCGACGGCGACCCCGACCAGGCGGGCGTAGGCGGCCCGGGCGGCTTCGACGGCTTCGCCGTAGTGGGCCGGGGTCGCCTCCCCGGCCGCCCAGGCGTCGAGCTCGGCACGGGAGGCGGCAAGCGTCTCCTGCAGCGGAAGCCCCTGCGTGCACGCCGCGAGGTACCCGGCGGAGTGCGTGAAATGGCTGCGCGCCTCGTCGAGGGTGGGAGCGGATGTCGTGCGGGCCATGCCTCCAGCGTGACGGATCCTCATTCATTCGACCACAGCCAGTGTTGAATTACATTCATTAGCTGTGGTTATGTTTCGGTATGACTCTCGACACGGCATCCGGCGTCACCAGACTCGACCTCGACTCGAACGCCCTGCGCGTCGTGCGCGCGGTCGCCGACCACGGATCGATCACCCGGGCGGCCGGCGCCCTCGGCTACAGCCAGCCCGCGATCAGCCAGCACCTCAAACGGCTCGAGGCACGGCTCGGGATGCCCGTGGTCACGCGCGTCGGACGCGGAGTGCGCCTCACCGAGGCCGGCCGGGTGCTCGCCCGGCACGCGACCACGGTGACCACTGCGCTAGACGCCGCCGCCGGCGAACTCGCCGACCTGCAGGGACTGCGCTCCGGACGGGTGCGGCTGACGGCCTTCCCGTCCGCCTCGTCGACCCTGGTGCCGCGGCTGCTCGGAACGATGGGAGCCGCGCATCCGGGAGTGCGCATCACGTACGCCGAGGCCGAGCCGCCCGAAGCGGTGGCGGCCGTGCGGGCGCAGACGGCCGACCTCGCGATCACCTTCAGCTATCCCGGCGACCGCGTCGACCCGCACCGGGAGAGCGCACGCGGCCTCGCCGTCATCCCCGTATGGCGCGACGAGATGCTGCTCGTGCTGCCGGCCGGGCATCCGCTCGCCGATGCGCCCGCCCTCGACCTGGCCGACCTCGCGGGCGAGTCGTGGATCGCCGGCTGCCCGCGCTGTCGCGGCCACCTGCTCGAACTGACGGATGCCCGTGACTTCGTGCCCCGCATCGCGTACGAGACCGACAACTTCGTCGCGGTGGTGAGCATGGTCGCCGAAGGCGTCGGGGTTGCGCTCATCCCGTCGCTCGCGCTCGGACCCGCCGTGAGGAACGATGGCGTGGTCATCCGGCCGACCGTGAACCACGACCATCGCACGATCAACCTGGTGGGGGCATCCGGAGCCGACCAGGTGCCCGCGATCGCGACGACGGCCACGGCACTGCTCGCTCTCGACGCCGAGGACTGGTCGCTGACCGAGGCGTGAACCTAGGCTGGAGCCATGACTGATGCTCGCCCCGTGATCGCCGTCGTCGGACCCGGAGCAGTGGGCGGCCTGCTCGCCTGGCTGCTGCATCGTGCGGGCGAGTCCGTCGTGGCGGTGGGCCGTTCCTCGACCGTCGCGGCCATCCGGGCGAACGGCATCGAGGTGCGCAGCGGCGAGTTCGGCACCGGCGTCGAACGGGTGCCGGCGAGTGTCGAGCTCCCGCGCGGCGCCAGCGTCATCGTGGCGACGAAGACGTACGGGCTGGCCGACGTGCTCCCGAGGGTCGCGGCGGCCGAACCGGTCGAGGTGCTGTCGCTGCTCAACGGGATCGAGCACCTGGCGCCACTGCGAGCGGCGCTGCCGGGGGTCGCGGTCGTCGGTGGGTCCATCACCGTGTCGGCGCTGCGTGCATCGCCCACGGTGATCGACCACCGGAGCCCATTCGTGCGGGTCGAGGTCCCGGATGCCGCTGCCGGCTTCGCCTCCGTCGCGGCCCTGACCGCCGCCGGGGTGAGCGTCCGCACCGGCGGCACCGAGGCCGAGGTGCTCTGGGCGAAGTTCCGGATCCTCGCGTCGATGGCCCTGCTCACCTCGTACTGGCGCGAACCGGTCGGGGTGGCGCTGTCGACCGACCCCGAGCTCACCGAAGACGTGCTCGCCGAAGTCGCCGCGTGCTCGACGGCCGAGGGCGTGCCGGCAACCGGAGCCCAACTCTCGGCGGCGCTGCGGTCGGTGCCGGCGGGCATGCGCACCTCGCTCCAAGAGGACCTCGCGGCGGACAACCCGAGCGAGCTCGACGCGATCGGCGGATCGCTCGTGCGCGTCGGCTCGGCACACGGGGTGGCGACGCCGGCCATCGAACGCATCGTCGAGGCGATCGGCGGATCGTCTCCGCGCTAGGCTCGACAGCGTGAAAATCGCACGCTTCAGCCACGCAGGCGCCATCGACTACGGAATCGTCGACGAGGACGCCCTCGTCGTCCTCGCGGGCGACCCGATGTTCGCCGGCTTCGACACCACCGGCGAGCGGGTGCCGCTCGGCAAGGTGGGCGCTCTGCTCGCGCCGGTCATCCCGCGCTCGAAGGTCGTCGCCGTCGGCAAGAACTACCGCGACCACGCAGCGGAGATGGGTGGGGAGGCCCCGGCGGAGCCGCTGCTGTTCCTCAAGCCGAACACCTCCGTGATCGGGCAGGGCGACGCGATCGTGCTGCCGCCGCAGTCGGCGCAGGTCGACTTCGAGGGCGAGCTCGCCGTCGTGATCGGCACCATCGCCAAGAACATCAAGGCGGAGGACGCCGCCGCGTACATCTTCGGCTACACGGTGGCCAACGACGTGACCGCCCGCGACCTGCAGAAGATCGACGGGCAGTGGGCCCGCGCCAAAGGCTTCGACACGTTCTGCCCGCTCGGCCCGGTCATCGAGACGGAGCTGAAGCCCGACGCGATCATCCGCACCCGGGTGAACGGCGAGCTGAAGCAGGACGCCAGGATCAGCGACATGGTGCACGACATCCCGTCGATCGTGGCCTACGCCTCGAGCGTCTTCACGCTGCTGCCCGGCGACGTCATCCTGACCGGAACGCCGGCCGGCGTCGGCCCCATCGTCGCCGGCGACACCGTCGAGGTCGAGATCGAAGGCGTCGGATCGCTCGTGAATCCCGTGCGCGTCGCGAAGTAGCCTCGCTGACTAGGATTGCAAGGGTATGTCTGACACCCCTGAAACCCCAGCAAACACCGTGCACCCGTTCTCCACGGCCACCGGCGCCGACGTCCGCGTCCGGTTCTGCCCGTCGCCCACGGGAACCCCGCACGTCGGTCTGATCCGCACCGCGCTGTTCAACTGGGCCTACGCCCGGCACACCGGTGGCAAGCTCGTGTTCCGCATCGAGGACACCGACGCCGCTCGCGACAGCGAAGAGAGCTACGACCAGATCGTCGAGGCGCTCACCTGGCTCCGACTCGACTGGGACGAGGGTGTGGGCGTCGGCGGACCGCATGCGCCCTACCGCCAGTCGCAGCGCTACGACATCTACCGCGACGTGGTCGGCAAGCTCACGGCATCCGGTCACATCTACGAGAGCTTCGCCACCGGCGAAGAGATCGAAGCGCGCAACGTCTCGCTCGGCCGCGACCCCAAACTCGGCTACGACAACTTCGAGCGCGACCTCACCGACGAGCAGAAGGCCGCCTACCGCGCCGAGGGCCGCCAGCCCGCGCTCCGCCTGCGCGTTCCGGACGACGACCTCAGCTTCGACGACCTGGTGCGCGGCGAGATCACCTTCCCGGCCGTATCGTTCAGCGACTTCGTCGTGGTGCGCCCCAACGGGCATCCGCTGTACCCGTTCGTCAACCCGGTCGACGACGCGCTGATGGGCGTCACCCACGTGCTGCGCGGCGAGGACCTGCTCTCGTCGACACCTCGGCAGATCGCGCTCTACCACGCGCTCATCGACATCGGCCTGACCACGTTCGTGCCGCGCTTCGGCCACCTGCCCTACGTGATGGGCGAGGGCAACAAGAAGCTCTCCAAGCGCGACCCCGAGTCCAACCTGTTCCACCACCGCGACCGCGGGTTCATCCCCGAGGGCCTGGTCAACTACCTCGCGCTGCTCGGCTGGTCGCTCACCCACGACCGCGACGTGTTCAGCATCGATGAGATGGTCGCCGCGTTCGACGTGGTCGACGTGAACCCCAACCCCGCGCGGTTCGACCTGAAGAAGGCCGAGTCGATCAACGGCGACCACATCCGGATGCTCGACGTCGCCGACTTCGCCGAGCGCACCATCCCGTACCTGGTCGCCGCCGGCATCCTCACGGAGCCGCTGACCGACGCTCAGCGTGCGGTGCTCGCCGAGGCGGCGCCGCTGGTGCAGGAGCGCATGCAGCTGCTGGGCGAGGCGCCCGGGATGCTCGGCTTCCTGTTCACCGACGCCGCATCCCTCGTCGTGGAAGACGACGCCCGTGCATCGCTTCCCGCCAACGCCGCGGAGATCCTCGGGGCGTCCCTCGGTGCGCTGGAGGACGTGCCCGAGGCGGAGTGGACGCACGAGAGCATCGAGTCGGCGCTGCGCGACATGCTGATCGAGACGATGGGCCTCAAGCCGCGCGTCGCCTTCGGACCGTTGCGCGTGGCGATCTCCGGACGCCGCGTGTCGCCGCCCCTCTTCGAGTCGATGGAGATCCTCGGCAAGTCCGAGACCGTCGCCCGGCTCGACAAGCTGTCGGCCGCGCTCGGATAGGTCTGCGGCGATGACGGAACGGAGGGCGGGGGAGCCGGAGTCGTACGAGGTGGTCGTGATCGGCGGAGGGCCGGCCGGGCTCTCGGCGGCGCTCAACCTCGTACGCGCGCGGCGGAGCGTGCTGGTGATCGACAGCAACCGGCCACGGAACGCTGCGACCCTGCTCGCCCACGGATTCCTCACGCGCGACGGCGTGCCGCCGCTGGAGCTGCGCAAGCTCGGACGCGACGAGGTCGAGAGCTACGACAACGGCGAAGTGGTGTTCGCGCTGGCGCAGACGGTGGAGGTGTCGGAAGGCGGATACCGCATTCGGGCGTCCGGCGTGCGCGGGGCGGCCGACCTCGACGTCGTCGCCGAGACGGTCGTGATCGCGACGGGCGTGATGGAGACGTTGCCGGCGCTGCCGAGCATCCGGGCCTACTACGGCACCCACCTGCACAGTTGCGTCGAGTGCGACGCCTTCGAGAAAGCGGATGCTGCGCTCGCGCTGATCGGCGAGACCACCGACCTCGCGGAGCGCGCACTGCTCCTCAGCCAGTGGTCGAGCGACCTCATCGTCTTCACCAACGGAGTCGGGCAGGTGAGCGACGACGACGAGCGCACCCTGGCCCGCCTCGGCGTGAGCGTGGAACGCCGCCCCATCGACGACCTGGTGGGGGAGAAAGGCGTGCTGTCCGGTGTGCGACTCGCCGACGGAACGGTGATCGGGCGGGAGGGTGGATTCGTCCGTCCGCTGTGGTCGCCGTCGCTCGGTTTCGCGGACGACCTCGACCTCGACCGCGACGACCACGGCTTCCTGCTCACGGACGCCCAGGGACGCACGTCGCTGCCCGGGATCTACGCGGCAGGGGAGTCTGCGCCGCCCGGGCCGCAGCAGCTCATCGTCGCAGCGGGCGCCGGCGCAGTGGTCGCCGGAGCGGTGAACCGCGACCTGATCGGCCTGGCCGTCGAGCGTGGCGCAGCCGTTTTGTAGTTCGGGCCCCCCGTAGGCTAAAGTTGACTCTCGGCGCCGGTCTCCGGATCAGCGCAGTGGGGTATGGTGTAATTGGCAACACGGCTGATTCTGGTTCAGTTGTTCTTGGTTCGAGTCCAGGTACCCCAGCAGTTCTTCGAAGTGAAAGTGAGCCCGGTCTTCCGGGCTTTTTTCATGCCTTCGCTCTCGCACGCCGGATGCGTCAGCCGATCAAATGCCCTCGGTAGGGCGACGCGATCGCCTGACGCGGGTGCTCTGTGGGTGTGTTGTTGCCCGGATCATGCGCTCGTCGGATAGTCGCGAAGAACGAAAGTCCGTGTCGCCGGGGCCATTTTGGTGAGAAGATGTCATTAATCGCCCCAGACCCTGGTGATGCTGTCTCCGAATCATTTTCGGCGCGTCACCACGGCTGGCCCGGATGACCGTCGTTTCGGGCGACGCCGTCATCCGGGCAGTGATATCGGATGCGCCTATTGTGATCGTCCGTGACGCAAAGCATTGGCGCCGCGGATCGCGGAGTTGAGACGCTCCACGAGGCGAGGGCCTGGTGACCCGACACCCGGCCCTCGTCGAGGGCCGTGCAGTGCATTTTGCGGAAGTCGGGCTATGCCGTCTCCGTCGGAATACCGCTCAACCAGACGCACACGTCAACGAGATGTCGCGGCGCCGTTCCGGCGGATCGAGAAGCAGTGGATCCGCCCGGATCAATTGGACCGCAGCAGCCGCGCGAGCGCCAGCCCGGCCGCTGACACCAGCGGAGCCGCGGCGATGACCAGCGCGACCGGATTCGGGCGGAACGTCGGCCCATGGGGCCCGCCGATGTAGGCGCCGATCGGTATTGAGTAGCCGCCGCCACCGCCGCCGCGTCCCTCGCCTCGCGTGGCGCCATCCGGATCGTCACCAGACCCCTCCCCGCCTCCGAAGCCGAAGACGACGATCGCGACGGGGAGGATGTCGTGTCCGTCGAGCGTGGTCTTCTCGCCGTACGCGAGCCGCGCACCCCAGGAGGGCACCGAGTCAGCCAGTCTCTCGATGAGGTTCGTCATGGCACGACCGTACGCGCGTCCGTGGCCCGCGACCAGAGGCAGTGCCCTTCGACGCCGACGGGCCCGAGCTCACGCAACCGATCCTTTTCTTTCCGCCACGAAAGTTGTCCGTTTCGGTAGAAACAACTTCACTCACGACGAATGACGACTCACGTGGCTCACAATCGCCGTGAACGGCTGATTTGCACGATCACGCGAGTCTCGCGCAATGCAGGGAGCCGGCGGTAACGGACGTGGATTTCGGGCACGGTGCCGATGTAGCCTGGCGATGCACCTTGGGTGCCCGCCGATCAGTCGAAACCACTCACACAGTACTGACTGAGGAGAGAATATGGGCACTATAACCACGTCTGACGGCACGGAAATCTTCTACAAGGACTGGGGCGCGGGACAGCCCATCGTGTTCAGCCACGGCTGGCCGCTCTCCGCCGACGACTGGGACAACCAGCTGCTGTTCTTCCTCAACCAGGGCTATCGCGTCATCGCGCACGACCGCCGCGGACACGGCCGGTCGACGCAGACCAGCGACGGTCACGACATGGATCACTATGCCGCCGATCTCGCAGCCCTGACGGAGCAGCTCGATCTTCACGACGCCATCCATGTCGGCCACTCCACCGGCGGCGGTGAGGTTGTGCATTACATCGGCCAGTACGGCGAAGACCGAGTCTCACGCGCAGCGATCATCAGCGCGGTGCCTCCGCTCATGCTGAAAACCGATGCGAATCCGAACGGCTTGCCCAAGAGCGTCTTCGACGACCTCATGGCGCAACTCGCCGCGAATCGGTCCGAGTTCTACCGCGCTCTCCCGACCGGACCGTTCTACGGATACAACCGGCCCGGTGTGGAAGCATCGGAGGCGATCATCCAGAACTGGTGGCGTCAGGGAATGATGGGTGGCGCCAAGGCGCACTATGACGGGGTCGTAGCCTTCTCGCAAACGGACTTCACCGAGGACCTCAAGAAGATAACGGTGCCGGTGCTCGTGATGCACAGCGAGGACGACCAGATCGTCCCTTACGCAGACGCCGGCCCGCTCTCCGCAAAGCTCCTGCGTAACGGCACGCTCAAGACCTATAAGGACTTCCCACACGGAATGCCTACCACGCAGGCGGACACGATCAACGCCGACCTTCTGGAGTGGCTGAAGAGCTGACCGACTGAGAGTTCGGCGCGCTCGTCCCCGGGCTTCCGCGGCCCGGAGATGTTGGACGGGCGTGACCATCCCGGCCCGCGTTCCATGGGGGGACGCAGGCTCGCGAACGCGTGGCCTAGCGGACGCCGCTCTGCCACAATGACGCCCATGGATGCCTCACAGGATGGCCAATCGCTCCCGCCGGCCGGATGGTTCGTGGACGCACAGAATCCCGCACAGGAACGCTGGTGGGACGGAACGAAATGGACCGAGCATCGGCGCAACCGTGAGGTCACTCCGGCTCCGCAGACCTATTCGCCGCCAGCTGCCCAGCCGCAGCCGTACGCATCGAACGCCTACCCTGGCCAGCAGCCGTACGCTGCACCGCGTCCGACGGGCCTGAGCCCGCGCGGGCGCACGGCGTTGACCGTCGGGATCGTGGCCGTTGGCCTGTTCGTGCTCGGCTTCTTGCTGATGATCCTCGGCGGGTCGACCGCGCAGCTGAACTTCCTGCTCTGGCTGGGGCTGCTCGTATTCAGCGGGGCGGTCGTCTGCGGCATCATTGCTGTGATTCTGGCAATCGTCGCCGCAGTACGACATACCTGATCGACGAGATAAACAGCGCGTCGAAGAGCCGGAAGCGGGAAGCGAACCTTCTGCGGAGGCTGCTTAGCCGCGCGTCTCGACTAGACGAGTCCGGTCCGGGCGGCGACGACCGCGATCTGCACCCGGTTTTTCACACCCCACTTCGTTTTGATCGCTGACAGGGTCGACTTGACCGTGGTCTCGGCGACGTAGAACTGCTGCGCGAGCTCCGCGTCGGACGCACCGGTGACGAGGGCGAGTGCGAACTGCCGTTCCCGGTCGGTGAGCTGGTCCAGTTTCGTCAGCGCGTCCTGCCGGGCATCCGTGTTTCTCGCGTCGTGCACCCACTCGGTGAGTTGCTTCGCGGCGCGTGGTGAGAACGCGGCGTCACCGGCTGCGACGTGGCGGACCGCGTCGATGATCCGGTGCGGGTCTTCGTCTTTGAGGAGGAACCCGGCGGCGCCGGCGGCGACCGCGTCGAGGACACGTCCGTCTTCGTCGAACGCAGTCATCATCAGGAATCTCGGGCCGGCCCCGTGGAACGCTTCGACGACGGCGACACCATCCATTCGTGGCATCCGCACATCGCAGAGGATCACGTGGGGGCGGAGTTCCGCGACCGCGGACACAACCTCGTCACCATCCGTCCGGCGACCGACAACATCGATGTCGACAGTGGTGGTGAGGATGGCTGTGAGACCAGCGGCGGCAAGCTGGTCATCATCGACGATGAGCACCCTGATCCGGTCAGGGATGCTTGAGTCGGTCACGCGGTGAAGTCTAGCGGCGGCCGGGCACAGAGGTGGTTCGGCTGGGTTCGTGCTCGCGACGGGTAATCTCGCAGAGGTCAGGTGTGTAGACGGTGATCCCCACAAACTGTCGCCCAACCTGGCGCGCTATGGTCAAGACAACACCATCGATCAAAGGAACCCACCGTGCCTGTCATCGCCATCATCGGAGCTGGACCGGGACTCGGAGCGGCAGTTGCGCGAAGGTTCGGGCGCGAAGGCTTCTCGATAGCCCTGATCTCGAGGAACCAGTCGAAGCTTGACGCCATGGCCGCGGAGCTCACGGCCGGCGGCTTGACCGCGCGTGGTTACGCCGCGGACGTGCTGGTACCGGCGGCACTTGAGGACGCCCTTGCACGTGCCGCGGCAGAGCTGGGACCCATCACCACGTTGCAGTACAGCCCGCTGCCGTCGCGTGAATACCTGAGGCCGGTGCTCGACCTGACTCCGGAGCTGGCGCTGGAAGCATTGCGGTTCTCGGCTCTCGGGCTCATTCACGCGGTGCGTACGGTGCTACCAGCGATGCGTCAGGCCGGAGGCGGCAGCGTCATCCTGATCAACGGCGGAACCTCGGTGAAGGCACGCGCCGACTTCGCAGGCACATCGGTCGCGTTCCCGGCCGAGAGCGCTTACGGTCAGATGCTCCACGACGCACTCGAGGGTGAGGGCGTCCGTGTCGCGCAACTCGTGATCCCGGGAGGCATTCCTCAGCTTCAGCTTGTCAATGGCATCGACGACGTCGCCGATCGCATTTGGGAGCTCCACGCCGTTGCGGGTCCGTTCCGTACTTTGCTCATCCCGCTCGAGGACGGCAGAGAGTAGGGGCGTTATCCGCGTTGGACTGTCTTCGTTGACTTCGGGACCGGCACGTCGAATCGGCCGTCGCTCAGAGCAATCGTGATCCCGGTGACGAGCTTCGCCGTATCAACACCGAAACGCCGTGTTGACGGGTTTCGACGGTGGCGATGTGACGTGAAGAGGGGATGTCGCGACTCGCAGTTTGTTGGGTGAATCGACGCATGGATGATCGTGGCGCCCGGATGGCAGAGGCTCTCCGTCGGGTCGAGCTGGAACTGCCTTCTTTGGCGCCGGCGTTGTGGGGAAATCTGCGAGGACCAGTCGATGACGAGGCGCTAACAGCCTTGCGGGCTGCAGTGTGGCCGATGCCGCTCCCTGCCGAGCTCGAGGTGCTCCTCCGCTGGCACGACGGGCAACCAGCACATGGTGAATGGTGGCCGACACTCGATTGCGGTCCGCTCCTGGGCGCGGACAGGATCGTTGAGTACGTGAAGCTGTTCCAGCAGACAGAACCGTGGCAGTGGAGTCATGCGTGGATCCCAGTCACGCAGGAGGGGTGGTACCAGGCCGCGGTCGACGCGGTGCCGGAACGATCGGGCACCGTCATCGACGCGAGCTGGCCCGATCGTCCCCGAGCCATCGCACCGAGCCTCGCCGACGCCATCGGCGCGGCGGTGGACCTCGGCCGAGCCGGACTTCTCCCGACCCCCGAGGATGACCGCGCAAAACGGGAAGAACGCGCAGCGTTCCTTGACGACCTCTGGCAGACCGAGTGGGCCACCAACCTCCTCGGACGACGCAGCGAAATCGACCCTGGCACCTGGCCCGAATCCTGGGGCGGACCGCAAACCGTCTAGACGGTCCGGAAGGCATGCTTGGGATGCGGACCACCTGAGCAGAGATCGCCTGGTGATCACCGTGCAGGAGTGGGCGGAGACCCCGTCTTTTCAGGTAGCGGAGCGGCGGTCGCGGCCGGCGACAGCTCTCGGTGGTGTGACGTGATCGCGCGCACCTTCCCGAGGTAAGTCTCACAACGAAGTCATTCTGAGTACGATCCAGTGAAACGCGATGCGCGCATCACGGGAGGAACCAGATGAGACCACTTCGATACTCGATCAACGTCACGCTCGACGGCTGCTGCCATCACGAGGCGGGGCTCCCTCCGGACGAGGATTCGATGCGCTACTGGACCGCTGAGATGGGACGAGCTGATGCCCTGCTGTTCGGCCGGGTGACCTACGAGATGATGGAGTCGGCGTGGCGGAAGCCAGCCACGGGCACGTGGCCCGACTGGATGGATGAGTGGCAGATCCCGTTCGCCGAGACCATCGACCGGGCGAAGAAGTACGTCGTTTCGAGGACGCTCGGCGGGGTCGATTGGAATGCCGAGCTGGTGCGAGGCGACCTGGGGCAGACGGTTCAGCGGCTCAAGCAGGAATCAGGCGAGGGCCTGTGGGTCGGTGGGGTGACGCTTCCTCTGGCGTTGGCAGATCTGGGTTTGATCGACGAGTACGAGTTTCTCGTGCAGCCGGTCCTTGCCGGACACGGGCCGACGTTGCTCGCCGGTCTGCGCGAGCGCATCCAGCTCGAGCTCGTGGATCGCCATGAGTTCCGGTCGGGGGCGGTCGCCATGCGATACCGCCCACGCGTGTAACGGCTTGACGCGATTTGTCTTGGAACGTTTTGCCAATCCTCTAAGCGCCGACGTCGTCGAGCTCACGCCGCAGATACTTCGGAGCCTGTACACGCCAGGCGTCCGTCACGAGCTCGGCGAGATGGTCCACGTCGATGCCGGCCATGCGGAATGCGACCTTCGGCTCGCCCCAGGTGGTCGTGGTGCGCAGGAACACGTTGGGCGCCATTTCGACAAGGGCGAGCGCGTCCAGGCGGTCGGCGACCTTCACCCCGACGACGAGCTCGGCCGCGATTATCTCGCGGACGTCAGCGGGGATGCTCGGCCAAGGATGGCACTCCCACGCATAGAGCTTGCCGCGAACGAACCAAGCGGCGCCGCCCGTCGTCGCGCGCTCCTCGCTACCGGGCAACCCGACAGCGGTCCGGCGCAGGTCGTCGAGGGTGGCCATGGTGTGAGACTATGCCGCACTACCGACAGGGAGGCACGTCGGCCTTAGTTGACGATCCCTCAGCGAGACAGCGGACGAAGCTGGTCCTCGGTCACCGGGAATGACAACGTGTAGTAGATCTGGGTCGCGTTCATATCGCCCCAGTCGTCCTTCTTCACGCGGATAGCGATGGATGACACCTCGGCGATCCGGACACGCAACCAGGAGCCGTCGTCCAGCCGCAACTCATGCGCGTCGGCAAGGTAGCCCAGTCCAAGTTCGTCGAGAGTCTCCTCTGCGAGCATCCAGTCCACCACGTCTGTCCGCCGACGCCCCAACAGGTCGATTGCGACGAATCCCTCGCTGACTGGCTTCATCCACCCCACTCGCTCCCCGTCGTTCGAGCGTCGGTGTTCGATCCAGTCCGGTTCCATGTCTCAAGGGTAACGATCCACCCACCGAGGGTATCCGCAAGCCGATCGACTCCCGGGCGCGGGATGCGGCGTCAGTCCGTTGGAGTGAACGTAGTGGTGACCGAGGTGCCTCGCGGGCGGAAATCGCCAGTCAGACGGATGAGGTTGCGGCGAGCGATCCAGCCCTGCTGGCGTGATTCGGCGTGGTCGACGGTTTCGACGAAGAGCTCGAACCGCCGCTCGCCCTTTTCTCTGGCCAGCCACGCAAGGACTGCTTCGACCGAGTCCGCTCCCGTGATTCGTTGCGGATCGTGCTGTGCCGCCTGCTCGACGTCGTCGCCGGTCCAGAAACAGACCCAGTAAACCGACGCGTCCTGCTGCTGCGCTTCGAAGTACGACTCGTCCCAATCGGCCTGCATCCGTTTCCCCTTCCGGTTTCGACGCTAGCGGTGTGCGCGTGTCAGCACTGGAATGTGTCAGCGCTCCCCATTTAGTTAGCAGGAACCATCGGCCGGTCGACCTACCAGACGATGCCGCCCCCGACCGAGATGCCGCCCCACGTGAGCGCGATGAAAATCGCGGCGAACACGACGGGCGCGATGCCCTTGCCGCTGCGCGCGAGCCCCTTCAAGAGGGCGATCACGGCGAGGATTGCTGCGACGATCGAGAGGCCGCCGCCCAGGACCAGCCCGATGAACAGCGGGATGGGCATGAGCACAAGGCCGGCCAGCGCGAACCAGAACGCGGCCCAGGCAACGGGATTAGAGCGGTATTCGACGGAGGAGGACACGCTCCATTATCTCGGATCTCCAGTTCCGAGCTGCTCGTCCAGCTGCGGCGATCACCCGATGATCCCCTCTGGCCGCGAACGGGTGAGATGGGCTCCGCGAACTGCCGTAGGGCTCGATGTGTCTGGGACGCTTGTCGATGACGTATCGTGGTTGGCCAAACAACTCACCCAGGCGGGTCCAGGCCGATCAACTTGTCCAAGAATGGCTGCGTTACACCAGTCGGCTCGGCTATGCCGTTCGCATTCATGAACGTGCGCTATGCCTCCCGCGCGGCGCGAGCCAGAGCGAGAGCATCGACCGTCTCCTGATTGGACGGGGGGTCATCTCGCAGACGGTGGGCGATCGTCACGTAGTGTCCGCCGGTCGCCGAATCACCGTCGTCCCAGATGTTGGCGACTCGCACGTTCCGATCCCGATTGAAGTGCTTCCAGGTGTTGGCCTAGTCGCGGCAGAGTTGAAGCTGGGGGCTGTTCGCCACGATCGATGGAACCTGCTCGTGCAATGAAAGCTGATGAGAGAACGTCTCGCCTAGGTGATGGCAATCGATCACGAAGCTATTTGTGATCGCCCAGAGGTCGGTGTTCAGATTCGATCTGAGCGCCATCGTAGATCTCTTGAAGACGGGCCAAGTACTTCGTCACCAGCAGCCAGCGACTCTCCCAAGGCCATCCGCCTGTGTGCTGAACCGATACCTGCTGCCAGCTGAAAGTTGTCTTGCTAGCCGCCTCAGGTTCGCCCGTAACGATATTGATTGAGAAGCGATGAGCCGAGGATGCTCGCTCGCGCTTGGGGTCATAGAGCACCGCGTACGAATCAGACACGCCCAAATCAATTCTGAGGTGTGTAATATATGATGTCTTAAGTTAAGAAACTGGTGGTTGAAATGTACTCCAAATAGATGTTACGTTCGCCTCACCGCGGTCGGGGCACGGTGACCGCATTCGACTTGAGCGGGGAGTGATCGTGGAGGGTGAGATGGAAGATCGCGAGAGGTCGGAGCGAGAGATGGATGCACCAGCGAGTGTCGGCTCCAGCCGCGGGGTTGGGATCGCGATGATCGCAGGCGGGGTTGCGGTGCTGGCGCTCGTGCTCCTCTTCCTGCCGGGGATCACTCACTGGTTCGAATACGTCACCGCCGCAGTGGTTCTTCTTGTTGCGTTTGCCCTTGTGATCCGGGGGGTTGTCATCGCCGTTCGCAAGGGCGACAAGCGGGACTGACCATTCCTCGGTGCTTCGGTCTCGCTCAAGGTGAATAATCACGTCTGTACAAAATATTGGGGAAAGATGCACCACACAGAATCAGACTTTCCGAGCGAGAACGATTCGGCGCAGGTCGGTCGCTACTTGGAAGCGTGGATTACGGGACGACCACTCGGCGACGTCCGAGCAATGGCCTTCGTCGCTGAATCTGGTCTGGTCCAGTCCGCGTTGGCGCTGCTTGGCAAGGATGACATCGCAATTGTTCCTGCGGGCTCAGACATTCGCGGGTTCCCTGGCAAAACGGTCGAGTATCTCGGGCGGTTCGTGGATGTGGGCGATGAGATGACAATCGATGGTCGATCCATCGAGATGCAGGATTACCTCATGGTTAAGTTCTGATGCGGCACTCTGGCTGTCTTTTGGCTGGGTATTCGCTCTTGGAAGCGTGGCACTCGCCATCGGGCTGCGGCGAGACCTGTGAGACGTCGACGCTTCGACCCGTTGGCTGTCGGACTTAGTCTTACGCCCGGCCCGGCGCCTGAAACCACCTGCCCCATCCGGTCGTTGCCCGAGGAAAATCTCAGGTCGGGACCGTCTCAACTGCCGGCTCGATCGAGCGCCTCGCAGGGGTGCATTCGTCTGGAAGCTCAGCAATCGATGTACCGCGACGGGCGGTGCGGGGAGCAGAATGGCGAGGAACTCGGCAACCGTTCCAACGTGAGGAGCCACCATGTCCGCCTCTGCCGCTGCAGTGAATCCTTCCGAGAGTCTTCGCCGGCGCTCCCGCGAGGCGCTCTACGCCCTGGCGGTGCAGTTCCTGCTCGGGATGGCCGCCAACCTCATCGGTGAGCCGGAGGGGACGTTCGCGGTCGTCTTCGACACGATCGTGATCATCCTGCACATCCTGATCGCGATCGGCCTGGTCCTCATCAGCATCAGAGCGCTCCTCGCCGCTCGAGCGGCAGGGATCGGCCAGCGCCTGGCGCTCTGGGGGCTCGTGGTCATCGTGGTGACCTTCCTCGCCGGTGTCGGCACGGTCATCAGCGGAAACGAGTGGGCATCGTACGTGATGGCCGTAGGCTTCCTGGTCGCCGCCGCCATCTACGGAGCCACCTTCTTCGCCTCGTACCGACTGGCCTCCGTCCCGCCGCAAGGCTAGGACCTCGAGCCGCGGGTTTCTTCCCGCCGATCAGGATGCCCGCGATCGCGACCGCTCAGCGGTGCATCCGGCGCCACTCGCGCGGGGACGTGCCGTACCACCGGCGGAACGACCGGGAGAAATGGGCTTGATCGGCATAGCCGGTTCGGTGTGCGATGTCGGCGATCGAAAGGTCGTAGGGCGAATCCATGAGAAGCCGGGCCGCGCATTGAGCCCGCTGTTCGCGGATCCAGTCGCCGAGTGACAGGCTCTCGCGGGCCAGGATCAGGTACAGATATCTCACCGAGATGCCATGAGCGTGGGCGATACGGGCGGGGGAGAGTCCATGGTCGAAGAGGTGCAGTCGCACGTACTCCATGATCCGGGGGAAGAGCGTGCCGGCGTGCGGTTCGGTCTCTCGCGCCGCGTCACCTGCGGCGGCGGAGATCACGCTGCGTGCCATGTCGACGATCGGCGTGGAGAACAAGGCCATCGCGGGATCCCCTCTGATCGACTGGTGCACGACCCGCATCAGAAAGCCGGAAACCGTCGAAGACAGCGCCTCATCGATCTGCAGCTGCGAGGCCAGCAGCGAGTCGACGAGCTCCTCCGGCAGTCCCAGAGTCCGGTAGGGGATGACGATGGAGTACCGATGGCTGGACTCCCACTGGTGGGCTTCGAGATCGAACCTGGTCGAGGTGAGAACCATCCGTGCCGGCGGCAGCGAGACCTGTTGGCCGTTCTGGTGCACAGCATTTCTGCCGGCATCCGTCCGGTCGAACAGCAGCAATTCGAGGTCGCTTCCGCCCGGCTTCGCCCGTCGGTGGAGTGAACTGTCGGCACCGTCGATGAGGAGTTCGGCAACACCGAGCTCCCCGATACGGCCCGCACCGAAATGGCCGTCGAGGCCACGATCCTGACGGACCCGGAACTCGGCGGGGGCAGCTCCGCCCCGAAACCAGGACGTCAACGCCTCGGCGCGCTCACGCGGCGGGACGTCGAAAAGCGATTGCAGAACCATGACGTCGACTACTGCTTCCTACAGCCATCCGCGTTGCTTGAGCCGGATGTACGCCCAGACCTCGACCGCGATGATGACGACCGCGATAGCAACCCACCCGTACTCCCAGTTCGTGCCCGGAAGATTCTTGAAGTTCATTCCGTACAGACCGGAGATGACCGCCGGAATCGCGAGCATCGCCGCGATGGCGGAGATCTTTCGGGAGTCGATGCTCTGGGCGCTCGCGATCGCGTTCTCGTGCGTGGCGATCACGCCGTCGAGAGCGGATTCCTGGTCGGCGCAGAGCTGGCTGACACCCGCCAGGTCGTCGATGAGGTCCTGAACGAAGGGTTTGAGATCACGGTCACCGGCCGTGAGATCATCGAGCCGATCCTTGTTGTTGGCGAACGCGATCGCGAGAGTCGAGACGGCCCGTGTCACCTTGCCGATCCGCTTGCGCAGCCGGTAGATCCGCTTCGAGTCATCCCGGACGGTCTCGTCGAACACCTGATCCTCGAGCTGTTCCAACTCGGTTTCGTTGATGCTCGCGGCCACGATGTATCCGTCGATGATGCTGGAGACGATCGCGTGAACCCCGCTCATCACGCCGCCAGCCAACCCCGTGGGCGCATTCTCGAGGACGGAAGGCAGGTCGACCTGCTGCGACGCCGACCCCCGTTGAACAGTGACGAGGAGACCGGTGCGAGCGAAGATGAACGTCTCGGTGATGTCCGGATCGTCCGAGGCCGACGCGGACCCGACTTCCCACATCACGACGAAGAGGTGCTGCTCGAACCATTGCACTTTGGGCTGCAGCCGACTGGCTGTCGCGTCCTCGACCGCGAGCGGATGCAGACCGAGCTCCTTGCCCAACTCGACCATCCCCGCGGCGTCGGGAGCGGACACGTCCACCCAGACGAAGCCACCGTTCGTGCTTGCAACGGCACTTTCCGCATCGGTCGGACTCTCATCGAAGGTCCGCGCACCGTTTGCGTCGAAACGACGAATCACCTTGTCCATTCAGAGTCCTTTCGTTCCGTCGCCCGAGGATCGTTGGTCGGGCGTGCGCCGTGGGAGTGAGACGACCGCCAGATACAGCTCGGCGGCATCGCGTGGATCGGAGAGGCTCCTGAGAGTCAGCGTCTCGAGCCGACGCAGCCGGTTGCGCACCGTGTTGGGGTGCACGAGCATCGCCCGGGCCGCCTCGGGGACGGAGCCGCCCGTGCCGAACCAGGTGCGGACGTTGTCGAGGATCGTCGCGCGTTCGGGTTCGGGAAGTGCGAGGACCCGGCTGAGCACGAGGCTGGAGAGTTCGGACGCCACGTCGGGCGCGCCTGCGGCCATCGTGCTGATCGCGGAGTCGGGGAAGAACCTCACCTGACCGTCATCGGCGGCCGCGAGCGATGTGCGTGCGAGCCGGACGGCCTGCGCGATGTGGCCTAAGTCCTCGGTGACCGGGCTGATCCCTGCGCGCACCTCATAGTGCTGCAGGGTTTTCCGCACGAGTCGGAGCTGAGCCTCGTGGCAGGAGACAATGCCGAGTTCCACGTCGGAGCGCAGCAGCCAGACCGACTCGATAGCGTCTTCGAGCAACCGCCGGTCGATGAGGGGAACAGGCACATGGCCGTCCTCGTGAGCCTCGACGGCGACGACGACATACGGCCGGTTGCGGGGGAGTCCCAGCCGGTCGACGGCCTGCCAGAGGGAGGCGTTCGGCTGGTCGTGCCCGCTCAGCACGGTGTCGATCAGTGCGTAGCGTTCGCGCTCGTCGTTGATGAGGCGGACTTCCTTCGCGTCGCGATAGCCGGCGCTGATGAGGTCGACGAAGTCGTCGTTCATCATCCAGACCTGCCCGGCGACCGAAACGAGTTCAGCGTCGGATGCGGACCCGGAGGACCGGCCGTAATCGACGATCACGTTCCAGATGAACTCCGAGCCCACTCTGATCGCGTCGAGGACCTCGGAGAGTGGGACGTTCGCCCTCGCGCGGGTCGCGCCGATCACCCGCGCCGTCTTGTGCCGCTCACCATCGGGCAGGTCGAGTGAACAGACGAAGTCGATATGCGCGACACAGGCGTCGAGCAGTTCCTGTTCGGGGATGAGCGACGGCTCGCGATAACTGGGCACTCGTCGCCTGATGGATTCGGCCAGCCGGGCGGGAAGGTCTGCTGCGGCGGCGAGCAGCGACGACGCGAGTGCCGGGAGGAGGCTGGAGGGCTGCACATCCGTCATGGATTCGTCCGTTCAAAGCGGGGTGAGTGCTCCGCGACGGAGCTGAGTAGAACCTGGGCTTCAGAGGGACGCGATTGAGTGCTGGTTTCGCTCATACGGGATGCTTCGAGTGCGCTTTCGACGAGGTAGGTCACGTCGATCCAATAGGTCGACGGAGTGTCGATACCGGGCAGCGGGACATCTGTCGTCGGTTGTGGATCATTCATCGGCTGCTTCTCTGATCGCCGGAATACGCCGTTCATCTGCAGTTCCCTTAGTTCTTCCCAGTCGTTTCGTGTGGTTCGGGGGCTGCGGGTGGTGGGGGTCAGTTGGTGGTGTGGGTGAGGTGGCGGATGGTGGAGGCGGCGCTGAGTTCGGCGATGCCGCGGAAGATGGCGAGGACGCTGACGTACAGGCTCCGATCACAGGGAGTTAAAGGTGACAGAACCGATATTGGCTGCCCCCTGGCCGGGGGGGCAATGGAATCGTTAACACGATCCGGTGCCTCAAAATGTACGCCCGAACAACCGGCCCGGAACAGGTGGAACGGCCAGTGTTCAGACCGTCGTATCGGGAGTACACGAATTGGAGTTTCGTCATTCACGCTCGTACAAGACTCCGAGCGCTTCGCTTCTTAGCGTTGTTGACACATCGAGTGATCGATGCGTGTCAACACCGAATTGAGGAGAAACAGCTATGGCCACGTTCAACCCCAACGAACTCGTCCGACTGAGCGACACCGACGAGGTGACGCTCGATCCCGACGCGGACATCCGAGGACGCAAGGTCGTGGACAGCGCCGGAGAGGACCTCGGAAAGGTGCACGACCTGCTGGTCGACCAGACGACCAACAAGGTTCGTGCTCTGGTCGTCAACCACGGCCACCTCCTCGAAAAAACGACCTCGGCGATCCCCGTCGACGCCGTCACGCGGATCACGGCTGACGAGGTCGTGATCGATCAGAACAAGGACAGGATCGGTGGAGCGCCGGCATACGACCCGACGCTGGTCTATGACGAGGGATACTACGTCGACGTCTACGACTACTACGGTTACTCGCCCTACTGGTACGACGAGTACGTCTACCCCGCGTACCCCTACTACGTGTGATCCGACCGGTCCGGCCGGAGATCCACTCGGCTCCTCCGGCCGGACCGGCCCCCCTGCGGGATCCGGAGGCGGACGTGCCACGTGACGTCGCGGCTCCACCGCACCCCCACGAACAACTTCTCTCGAAAGGACTTCTCATGGCACTGTCAGACCTCATGCTCCGACTTGGGAGCCAGGCCAAGGATCTCGAAGACTCCGTCGCAGCGCTTCGCACCGACAACGACGCGAAGCTGAAAATACGCGCGAGCGAACTGCGCGAGTCGCTGTCGATGATCACATTCGCATTCGGCCAGAAGGTCGAGGCCGACTCGGACGCCGTCGCCAGCCGGTGGGCGGGGCTGCAGCGCACCGTGTCCGACGGCTTCGACGCACTCCGCACCGAAGCCGCCGCTCGCGCCGGCGACCCGTCTGTTCCGGCGGACACCGCAGCGAGGCGGGCGGAGCTCGACGCTGAGGATGCGATCGATTTCGCCGTCTACGCCCTGCAGGAGGCGAGGTACTACGTGCTCGCGGCTCTGGCCGCTCGGGGAGATGCCACCGGGCCCGTTGAGGGTTCGCCCGACAAGCCGACGCCCGACAAGCCGGCGCCCGCCAAGCCAGCGCCCGCCGAGGCAGGGCCCGATGGCGACGTCGCGGTGGAGAAGATCGTCGCAACCGATGGTGTGACCGCGGTCGGGGATACTCTTGTCACGGATGGCCAGACCGCCGTCGAGGACGTCGTCGCCACCGACGGCGACACGGTCGTGGAGACGGTCGACACGATCGATGTCGACGATCACGCGAGCGCCGACACAGAACCGACGAAGTAAGAAGTGGGCAGGAGGGCCGCGAGATGAGCGACGTCGCAGGAGTACTCGTTCGGCAGCGACACCGGATCTCGGAGATCGCCGGAGTGCTGCGCCGGTACGGCTTCGCACGTCTCGCGGCCAATGCTGCTGCGGCGACGGGGGAGAACGGCGGTTCCCACACATCGTTCGTCGAGCGGAAGGCCGATCCGGAGCTCGTGCAGCTGAGCGCGGGCGCCCGACTCCGGTCCGCGCTTTCGGAGCTCGGCACGACCTGGATCAAGTTCGGCCAGATGCTGAGCCTCCGCCCCGACATCGTCGGTGTCGACGTCGCCGACGAGCTGTCCAAGCTTCAGGCTTCCGTCCCTCCGGATGCTCCGGGGCTGGCGGAGAAGCGCATCGTCAGTGCACTGGGCATGCCGATCGCAAAGGCCTTCGCAACTTTCGACAGCACGCCGATGGCCTCCGGCTCCGTCGCGCAGGTGCATCGTGCCAGCCTCGACGACGGCACGGCCGTCGCCGTCAAGGTGCTCCATGAGGGGGCCGAAGAACGTGTGATCAGCGACCTCGAACTCATGGGTGCTCTCGCCACATACGCCGAGGCCAACGATCCGGAGCTCGCGCGGTTCTCACCGACGACGCTCGTGGCTGAGTTCGACACCATGATGCGAGCGGCGATCGATCTGACGAAGGAGCTGGACAGCCTGACGACGTTCCGCGCGAACTTCGCGGAAGAACCGGACGTCCTGATCCCCGAGCCCTACCCGGAGCGGTCCGCCAAACAGGTCCTCACCATGGAGCTGATGACCGGGCGACCGTTCGCCGACCGTGCGTCGCTCGAGCGGGACGGCTGGGACGTCGACGCCCTGGGCCGTCGCGCCTCGAACATCTACCTCGAGATGGTGTTCCGCGACGGTATCTACCACGCCGATCCGCACCCCGGAAACTTCCTGCTTCCAGACCCCGATCACATCGCGATCCTCGATTTCGGCGACGTCGGACGGCTCACGGGTGTGCGGAAAGAGCAACTCGAAGACCTCCTGCTGGCCGTGTCGAAGCGGAGCGTCGATGGCGTCACCGACGCGGTCATCGAGATCACCAATGCACCGGCCGACGTCGACATCACCGCACTCCGGGGCGATGTCGACCTGTGGCTGAGCACGTACCTCAAGGGAAGCGTCGCCGGCCTCGACATCGCCGGGATGCTGCGATCCGGGTCCGCGCTGCTTCGCAAGCACAGACTCACCTTCCCGTCCGACCTCGCATTGCTGTTCCGTGTGCTGTTGCGGCTTCAAGGCCTCGGCCAGAAGCTCGGGACATCCGAGTCGATCACCGATCTGCTCGAGCCGTACCTTCGAAAGATGATGCTGGAACGACTCGACCCCCGGCGTCTCGCTCACAACCTCGCGAGGACGGCCAAGTCGTGGGACCGGTTGTTCACCTCTCTGCCTGACGACGTGCGCAAGGTCTTCGGTCAGCTGCGCGCCGGCACCGTCTCGGTGGAGTTCAAGGTGCATGACACGGATGGTTCCGTGCCGCAACTCGTCGACGGCATCCTCGCCAGCGCGTCGATCCTCGCAGCGTCTCAGCTGTTCTCCCGCAAGACCGGCCCTCTGATCGGGGGAATCTCCGTCCCGGGGGTCGTCAGCCTCGCCGTCGGCGTCGTCACGTGGCACCGGCTGCAGATGAAGCGCCCCGGATACCGCAACACGGTGACCCGGATCGTGAGCATGGTGAAGCCTCGATCATAGGCGCGGGTCGACGGAAGGCTCCTTGGGCCGGCGACACCCCGAACAGGGACGCGCGCCGGGCGGCTGACACCCACCCCGTTCGACGAACGCAGGACGAAAAACAGAAGGGCCCGGCGATCGCCGGGCCCTTCTGGTGTCGGGACCTTACGGTGCCGGGGTGAGCCATCCCGCCCGGGCACTGCCCCAACCGGTCTCCGTGTCCCATCCGGCACCGACCGTGAGGGTCGTGTTCTTGGTGTTGAACGAACGCACCGAGTAGGTGTACCCGCCGGACGCGTCCAGCCCGTTCACGAAGTCGACCCGGATGTTGCCCGCATCGATGCCCGTGCCGGTCACGTCGTGGAAGCCCGCGTGGTCGGCGTAGATCATCGGGTTGAGCAGGCCGAGGCCGTGACCGCTGGCCTGGATCTTCAGCGCCGTCATGCCGGCGAACAGCGGTGATGCGAGGCTCGTTCCGCCGATCCGGTAGGTGTCGTAGGCGGCGCCGCCCGGGAAGGACTGCGTCTGGCCCACCAGCATTCCGGTCGTCGGGTCTCCATCCATCGACACGTCGGGCAGCGCACGGCCGCCGTTCGGGCTCTGGATGCCGGCCGCGAGCTGGTAGTCGGGCTCCGCGATGTTCGACGAATACCCGCCGCCGCCGCCGTAGAGGAACGGCGTGGTCGGCGACCAGGCCCTGCTGACGATCGTGTATTTGGTGGTCTGCCAGCCGGTCTCACCGGTCACACCCGCCTGGGTGATCGCTGTCGAAGTGCCGCCGACGCCGGTCACGTACGGATCGGAAGCGGGGTAGTCGGTCTGCGGAGTGCCCAGGTTGGTGACCTCGTCGCCGGAGTCGCCGGTGGAGAACGCGTAGCTGATGCCCTCGACTGCTCCCTGCAGGAATGCGGTCTCATAGGCCTGCAGCAGAGTCGGCTTCACGACATCGCCCACGCCGCCCCACGAGTTCGTCACGATGTCCGCGACGCCCTCGTCGTTGATGCGGCTGAACGTGTCGAGCAGATCCGTGTCCTGGCAGCTCTTACCCGCGTAGTACCGGATGTTCGCCGCAGGCGCCATCGCGTGCACCGCCTCGACGTCGAGCGTCTCCTCGCCGTACCAGCCGGACGCGTCGCACTGCTTCGGCGACTTGTTGCTCTGCACCTGGCGGAACGAGTCGGGCATGCTCTGCGTGAACTGGCCGGCGGTGAACGCCTTGTCGCCGTTGTCGGTCGCGTAGCGGTTGGCGTCGGCTTCGACCGTCGGCGAGGCGTAGGCGTCGGTGATCGCCACCGTCACTCCGCGGCCGTCGAGACCCGCTGTCGCGCCTGCCTCATAGGAGTTGCGCAGCTGGGGACCGGTGTACCCGCACGGTGCGTAGGGCAGCGTCGCCCCGTTGAACAACGGCAGTGTCGTTCCGTCCGGCGTGGGAACCGTGGCAGGGGTCGCATCGCCGTACCAGTGCGAACAGACCGGCGCATTGCGGAATCCGGCGCTGGGTGGCGACGGCTTCTGGGTCAGGGGCTGGACGACCGAAACGGTTGTGTCGAGTCCCGAGATGGCGATGACGGAGGCAGCGACCGCGTCAGGCGCGCTCGCCGGTCCTGTCGGTGCCTGGACGGTGAGGCCATCGTGCGTGAAGTTCGCGATGGAGACGCCGAACGCCTTGTTCGCAGCCCCTACGCTGCCGGTGACGTCGAGGTAGCGATGGTTCGCGTCTGCGCTCACCTTGAGGCCCGCACCGGTCAGCCATCCGCTCACTGCGCCGACGGTGGCAGCGGTGGCGTCGAACTTCGCGTGGTACTGGGCCGGAGTGAGGAACTGATGGCGGCTCGACGCGGCGGTCGCCGCGGCTTTCAGCGCGTCGAGTCCGCCGTTCGGCGCGAGGTACACCCGCACGTTGACGGGTGCATTCGGGGACGCGGCCCCGAGGTTCTTTCCGTGGCTGAGCCACCCGGGTGTCGAGTTCGGAACGGGTTTCGAGGCGGGGGCAGCGGTAGCCGCGCCCGCTCCGGTCAACGCCGCGACGAGTGCCGCGATCGCTACCAGGGAAACTCCGAGAGCATGTTTGCGCATCCAGATCTCCTGACATATGAGTTGGCGGCCAACGGTCGTCGGTCGCCAATTTTCTTGCCAAACGTATGACCGGACCGCCCGCAGGGCAATACCCTCGCGTACGCAGACCGCAGACCGAAGGCAGCACCCACTGCCGAGGCGTAGCGCTCCTCGACGGTCGGTGACACACTCGTGAGCGCACGACACGGCAACTCAAGCGGATTTCTCGGCCCCGGGCCGTGGAAGGAGAATTCTCATGGCCCTCGTGATCTGCGACATGTCGATGTCTCTCGACGGTTACGTCACCGGCCCCAATGACAGTCGTGAGAATCCGTTCGGTGACGGCGCAGGGATGCTGCACGACTGGATCTTCGACCAGGCGACCGATGAGGATCGCGCGATTTTGCAGGAGATGATCGACGGCGCCGGCGCGGTCGTGATGGGTCGCACGTCGTTCGAGAAGAACGAGGGCGACGGGGGCTGGGGCGACAGTGGCCCCGCCGGCGACACACCGTGCTTCGTGGTCACCCACACCATGCCGACCACGTCATATCCGTCGGTGTTCACCTTCGTCACCGACGGAGTTGCCAGTGCGATCGAGCAGGCCGGTGTCGCGGCGGGTGACAAGATCGTCGGCCTGCACGGGGCAACGGTGATGCAGCAGGCTCTCCCGCTCGGCCTCGTCGACGAGATCAGGGTGCACGTCGTGCCCGTGCTGCTCGGCGGCGGGACACCGCTCTTCGGCTCGCTCACCGACGCGATCGGCCTCGAGCGAACCCGGGTCGCGGTGACGCCGGCCGCGACGCACCTCTGGTTCCGGGTGACCGGGTAGCGTCGACCGCGCCCATCACCCCATCTGGGGGTTGGCCGGCGTGGCGCCCACCGCCAGACTGTCGACGACCCGACAGGAGACGCATGGCTGAGGCAGGCTGGTATCCGGACCCGATGACACCCGGGGTGACCCGATACTGGGACGGCAGTGTGTGGACGGAGCACACGTCGGGGGTTCCTGCCCCGCCGCCTGCCTACCCGTACGGGTACCCGGTCAGGCAAGCCGTGGCCGCACCGACGAACAAGAAGGCGACGACCGCGCTCGTCCTCGCGCTCGTGAGCCTTCTCGTCAACCCGGTCATGATCCTGTCGATCCTGGCGATCGTGTTCGGAGCCCAAGGGCGCGGCGAGGCCGAGCACCTCGGTCGTTCCGGTTTCGGCAAGGTCGGTATGGCGGCGTCCACCTGGGCGATCGTTCTCGGCATCGTCGGCTGCGTGCTCTTCGTGGTCATCGTCGCCAACTACGCGAACAACGTCAACTAGCCGGTTCGTCGCGTCACGACATCCTCCTCGACCGTGCATGGCAGAAAGGGCATCCCATTTCAGACAACTCCGCCGACCGCAACGAAGCGTCGACGCCCGTCAACACACCCCCGCCGGATGGCGCGTTCGGCGGGTATCCGCCCCTGAACGAGCAGCCCGATCCGGGACCGACACCGGCACCGTCGAGGAGACGCCGTCTCCGGGTGTGGCTCGGCCCGGCGATCGGCGCCGTGGTCGTCATCGGGGTCGCCATCGGGTTCGCCGTCGTCGTCGGCGTCTCCGCGAGTGGCCACTGACTTCTGCGTGAAGCTGACGCGCGCGACTCGCGCGCCGAGGTCCGCGGCGACCGGGAGGCACACTTGTAGGATATGTGAACCCACTCGCGGAAGAGAGATGCAATGTCCGGTCGACTCCAACGCCCGTCACTGACCACACTCGCTGCCGACGCCGTGCTCGAACTGATTCGCGAGCGCGGCCTCAAGGAGGGTGATCCTCTTCCCAGCGCAGGCGAGCTGGCCGAGACGCTGGGGGTCAGCCGCACCGTCGTCCGCGAGTCTCTGGCAGAGCTCGCCGGCCAGGGGCTGGTGAAGAACCAGCAGGGGAGCGCGAGTGTCGTGGCGTTGCCCGGAAGCCGCCAGCTCGAACGCATCGTGCGCATGCGATTCGCGATCCAGGGCGGGAGCCTGGAGACCGCTCAGGAGCTCAGGGAGTCCATCGAGGTGGCGGCGGCCAGACTCGCCGCCCTTCGAGCGAGCGAGTCCGACATCGACGCATTGAAGGTGAAGCTCTCGGAGCTGCGTGCGGCGCGGACGGTCGACGACCTTCATGAAGCCGACCGGGCGTTCCACCGCGCCGTGGTCGACGCGAGCGGCAACGACCTGATGGCAGTGACCATCGACGCGATGACCCCGCTGCTCGATCAACTCCTCCTGCGGGTATGGGACGGCTGGCTGAGTTCGGGGCGCGAGGCGTCGGAACTCGTCGAGGCGCACGCCATCATCCTGAACCGCATCGAAGCGGGTGACGGCGACGGGGCCGCACAGGCGATGCGGGAGAACCTGCGGCAGGGTCGCGTCGGGTTCGAACTGTCCTGACGATCGACTTGACAAGGGCACCATCGCGTCGCAAGCTATCACATATCATACAAGTGCCTCGCTGAGCCGGGCGATGGAAGTGATACGCCAGGTAGTCCTCATCGCCGAGCCCGGGTGGCAGCAAGGAGTGGAACACGCATGTCCAGCGACATGACAGAACGCACTATCGAGACACGGGACCGCGAAGGCGGCGACTCCGAAAAGGTCGTCAGGCCACGCGGGAATGTGCGTTGGATGGTGGTAGCGCTCGCGTTCATCGGGACCTCGATCATCTACATCGACCGCGCCAACCTCGGTGCCGCCGTTCCCTACATCCAGAAGGAGTTCTCACTCAACAGCACCGAGATCGGACTGATCCTGTCGGGATTCTTCTGGACCTATGCTGTCGCCCAGCTCTTCGCGGGATGGTTCGTCGACAAGGTGGGCGCCCGTCGCAGCTACGCGCTCGGAGCCCTCCTCTGGTCGGTGTTCACCGCCGCGACCGCTCTCGCTCAGGGATTCGCGTCGCTGCTCTCGCTCCGCCTCCTCCTCGGACTCGGCGAAGCGCCGGGATATCCGAGCAACGTCAAGGCGGTCCGCGAATGGATGCCGCGCCGCGAGCGCGGTCTGGCCACCGCCATCTTCGACAGCGGTTCGCGTGTCGGCACGGCGCTGTCCCTTCCGATCGTGGTGCTGGTGATCAGCGTGCTCGGATGGCGCGAGTCGTTCGCGATCACCGGTCTGCTCGGTGTCGCCTGGGCGGTCGCGTGGTATCTCTTCTACCGCAGCCCCCGGGAGTTCAAGCGCCTGACCCCGCAGGAGCTGGACTACATCGAGCGCGATCAGGAGCAGCAGCAGGAGGCCGCCCTCAAGGGTCCGCGCGTTCGCTGGGTCGACCTGCTCAAGTTCCGGTCGGTCTGGGGCATGATGCTCGGCAACTTCTGCATCGCCTTCGTCATCTACTGGTTCGTCACCTGGTTCCCCACCTACCTAGTCGACGGCCGGCACTTCGACCTCCCGTCGCTCGGTCTTCTCGGCCCGATCCCCGCGCTCGTCGCCGTTCCACTCGGCTGGCTCGGCGGCGTCGTCGCCGATCGCCTGATCCGCCGGGGCTGGGGCAGCACCCGCGCACGCAAGACCTGCATCGTCGGAGGCCTCATCGTCTCGACGTCGATCCTTCTCTCGCTGTTCACGAACAGCGCTCCGATCGCGATCGCCCTGCTCTCGCTCTCCTACGGAGCGCTGACCTTCGCCAACGCGAGCGTGTGGCTCCTCCCGGGCGAGCTCGCTCCGACGACCCGCCACGTCGGGTCGCTCGCCGGCCTGATGAACTTCGCGGGAAGCGTCGCGGGCATCATCGTCTCCATCGCTGTCGGCGCACTGCTCGACGCGACCGGAGGCTCGTTCACAGCGCCGCTGATCATGACGTTCGCGTTCCTGATCCTCGGCATCATCTCATTCGGGTTCATCATCAAGCGCGTCGAACCGTTGGAACTGAAAGCATGAGCGCGACCCGCATCGTCCTGCACGACTCGTTCACCGTCGGAACCCTCGACCGCCGTCTGCTCGGCACCTTCGTCGAGCACATGGGGCGGACCGTCTACACGGGGATCTACGAACCGGGACACCCGACGGCCGATGCCTTCGGGTTCCGGGGTGACGTGCTCGAGGAGGTGAAGAGCCTCGGGCCGACCATGGTGCGCTACCCGGGTGGCAACTTCGTGTCCGCCTACAACTGGGAGGACGGTGTCGGCCCGGTCGAGGACCGGCCCGTGCGGCTCGACCTGGCCTGGCGCACCCGCGAGACGAACGAGGTGGGGCTGAACGAGTTCGCCGCGTGGAGCAAACGGGCCGGCCTCGAGCTCATGCTCGCCGTGAATCTCGGAACCCGCGGCGTGGATGCTGCGCGCTCGCTCGTCGAGTACTGCAACCATCCCGGCGGCACCTATTGGTCGGACCTCCGCCGATCCCACGGCGTGCAGGAGCCGCACAACGTCAAGGTCTGGTGTCTCGGCAACGAGATGGACGCGCCGTGGCAGATCGGTCACAAGACGCCCCAGGAGTACGCGCGCACCGCTGTCGAGGCCGCCAAGGCCATGCGCCGGGTCGACCCGACGATCGAATTGGTCGCGTGCGGCAGCTCCAACAGCAGGATGCCCACCTTCGGAGAATGGGAGGCGACCGTGCTCGAGGAGACCTACGAGCAGGTCGACTACATCTCGCTGCACAACTACTACGAAGAACTCGACGACGACCTCGAGAGCTTCCTCGCTTCATCCGATTCGATGGACGATTTCATCCGTTCGGTCGTGGCGACCGCCGACCACATCAAAGGGAAGCTGCACAGCGACAAGACCATCGATCTGTCGTTCGACGAGTGGAACGTCTGGCACCAGACCGAATTCCATTCGTTCGACGGCACGCGCGAAGCCTGGCGCGATGCCCCGGACATCGCGGAAGACGTCTACAACGTCGCCGAGGCGGTCGTGGTCGGGACGCTGCTGATCTCGCTGCTCAACCACTCCGACCGGGTGCGGATGGCCTGCCTGGCGCAGCTCGTCAACGTGATCGCTCCCATCACCACCGAGCCAGGCGGCCGGGTGTGGAGGCAGACCACGTTCTTCCCGTTCGCCGACGTCTCGCAGCTCGCGGGTACGCGCACCCTCCGGCTCGAGACCACGTCGCCGAAATTCGCGACCGCCAAGTACGGCGAAGTCGACGCCGTGGTGGCCTCCGCCACCATCAACGATGAGAACGGGGAGGTGGTGATCTTCGCCGCGAACCGCTCGCTCGACACGGTGTCGGAGCTCGATCTCACGCTCGGCGGAACGCTGACGGACTACCGCGTCGTCGAGCACCGCGTCTTGACGGGGGATCCGCGGGCCACGAACAGCGCCGACGCCCCGCGCGCGGTGACGCCGGCCAGCCGTCCCGTCGACCACGTCGCGCTCACGCCGGTGTCGTGGAACGTCATCGTGCTGAAGCCCGCTGGGCGGGCGAACTGAAGAACCGCTGGTGCGGTGGTGAGTTCGTCCCACCGCGCCAGCGCCATGGCCTGAAGAGGTCTGGGGTCGGTCAGCGCTTCTTCATGTCGGAGACGGCGTCGGTGTGCGCCTTCGAGTCCGACTTGGCGCGCTTATCGAGGCGTTTCTCTTTGAGCGACTTGGCCGCGACTGTCTTCGTGCCGTTCTTCTTCGGTGACTTGTCTGACATGGCTGGCTCCCTCGATCGGGAACCGGACGGCTCCGTACTGCTGACCTTATGCGGATTCGCGCTCGGGGGAGCGAATCACACCGAATCGACAGGAAATCGGCTCGACCGGATGCGGGCCGGGCACGACCTCACCCGGAACTCGGCAGGGTGCTGGATTTCACCTTCTCGGGCGTCAGGTCGGAGTACGGCTGCTGCGCTCCGGTGAGCACGGGCACGTCGAGCGTGATCGCGGTCGTGTCCGCCTGCTGGAACGAGACAGGGAACAGGGCGCCGGCGACGACATCCGGATCCTCGACCAGCACGATGGAATCGCCCGGTGTGCCGAGCTGCAGAGAGTCGCCGGCCTCGACCGTGAACTCCTGCGTCGTGTTCGCGGGCCCGTATTGCACAGTCACGTGGTGGCTGCTCTCGTCCGTGTTCACCAGAGTGGCGACCAGGTTGCCGACCCCTCCGTCGGACGTGACGAGCACAGCGTTGCCGACGAACACCTGTCCCGTCGTACCGCTGACCCCGTCACTGGTCTCCGTGATGTACTTCGTCTCCTGAGGCGCGAACAGGTCGCATCCGGCCAAGCCGACCAGGACGGCGATCCCGAGCATCCCCGCCACGGCGATACGCGTCTTCCTCATACTCCAACACTGCACCTCGGGGTGTTGCGGAGGCATCATCCCTTCGGGGTGACAGTGCTGACCCGGTGTGGACCGCACGCGGAGCGGTCCACGGAAAACTCCTTGACGACGGAATGCGCGCGTGGTTGCATTACCTCAACTCAAACCGTTCCCCGAGAGGCGGAAATGACCGCATTCCGCAGCAATAACCCGATTGAACCTTCGGAATCAGCACCATCCGACGCGAATCGGGTCTCTCCCATCGGCCTGGCCTCCGCTGCGGAGCGGACGGCAGAGGTCGCACCGCAGATCTCGCTGCGCGGCGTACGCAAGACGTTCGGAACGGTCACCGCGGTCGACGGGGTCGACCTCGACGTGTACGACGGCGAGTTCTTCGCGATGCTCGGACCGTCGGGCTCCGGCAAGACCACCGTGCTCCGGATGATCGCCGGCTTCGAGACGCCGACCGCCGGCTCGGTCTTCCTCGACGGTGTGGACGCGACGGGCCTGCCGTCGTACCGCCGGAACGTCAACACCGTGTTCCAGGACTACGCCCTCTTCCCGCACATGACCGTCGCGAAGAACATCGAGTACGGCCTGCTCGTCGACAAGGTGCCCAGGGCGGAGCGCGTGCGGCGCGTCGGCGAGGCGCTGGAGATGGTGCGCCTCGGCGCGTTCGGCGACCGCAGGCCGACACAGCTCTCGGGCGGCCAGCGTCAACGCGTGGCACTGGCGCGCGCACTCGTCAAGCGCCCGAAGGTACTTCTGCTCGACGAGCCCCTCGGCGCGCTCGACCTCAAGCTGCGCGAGCAGATGCAGCTCGAGCTCAAAGCCATCCAGCGCGACGTCGGCATCACCTTCGTGTTCGTCACCCACGATCAGGATGAGGCGCTCACCCTCTGCGATCGCCTCGCGGTCTTCAACGACGGCCGCATCGAACAGCTCGGCGACGCCCAGGAAGTGTACGAGTTCCCGGCGACCGCGTTCGTGGCCGGATTCGTCGGCTCGTCCAACTTCATCCGACCGGATGCCGCACGCGATGTGCTCGGCATGTCGGGCTCGTTCGCGGTGCGTCCGGAGAAGGTGTCCGTCGTCCTGCGCGGCGCGCCTGTCGCCCCCGGCGTTCCGCACCTGGACGGAGTGGTGCGCGACGTCGTCTACGCCGGCGCCATCACCCGCATCGTCGTGGACGGGCCGGCCGGGCTCACACTCAGCTCGACGGTGCTCAACACGGCGGGGGAGCTCGATGCGAGCATCCGGCGTGGCAGCGAGGTCACACTGTCGTGGCCGGCCGCCGCCCTGCGCAGGATCTCCGACTGAGCGCCACCGCCACAGCGTCACCAGCACAGCATCACCACCACAGCACAGGAACGAGAGGCACATCATGAGAAGGATGTTTCGCACAGCAGGAGTGGGGGCGGCCGTCGTTCTCGCAGCCGCGCTGGCACTGTCCGGATGCTCGTCGGGCGGCACGTCACCCTCCAAGCGGGCGACGCCGCCCGCAGAGAAGATGGCATCATCGGTCGGCGCCGGCGAAGGCCAGCTCAACCTGATCGCTTGGGCCGGCTACGCGGAGGACGGGAGCAACGACAAGTCGGTCGACTGGGTGCATCCGTTCGAGACGGCGACCGGCTGCATCGTGCACACCACCTACGGCGCGACCTCGGACGACATGGTGCAGCTCATGCGCACGGGGCAGTACGACGGGGTGTCCGCGTCGGGCGACGCCACGCTGCGCCTCATCTACGGCGGCGACGTGGCCCCGGTCAACACCAAGCTCGTGCCGAACTACACGACCATCTCGTCGTTCCTGAAGAACGGCAACTGGAACTCGGTCAACGGGCAGATGTACGGCATCCCGCACGGCTGGGGCGCCAACCTCCTGATGTACACGCCGTCGACCGTGACGCCGGCACCGACGTCGTGGTCGGCCGTCTTCAGTGACGCGAGCAAATACAAGGGGAAGGTCACCGCCTACGACTCTCCGATCTACATCGCCGATGCGGCGCTTTACCTGAAGTCGTCCGATCCGTCGCTCGGCATCACCGACCCGTACTCTCTCACGACAAAACAGCTCGCCGCGTCCGTCGCTCTGCTCAAGAAGCAGAACGCGAACATCGGGGAGTACTGGTCGGACTACACCAAGGCGGTTCAAGCGTTCGAGTCGGGCACCTCGGTGGTCGGAACGACCTGGCAGGTCATCGCCAATCTGATCAACTCCGACGCGAAGGTCAAGGTCGAGACGGTCGTCCCGAAGGAGGGCGTGACCGGATGGTCGGACACCTGGATGGTCTCGTCCAAGTCCAAGCACCCGAACTGCATGTACAAGTGGATGGACTACATCACGTCGGCCTCGGTGAACGCGCAGGTCGCCGAGTGGTTCGGTGAGGCGCCCGCCCAGACCCTCGCCTGCGAGAAAACGAGCGACCCCGACTTCTGCACCCAGTACCACGCGACCGACGAGGCGTACGCGTCGAAGATCCACTACTGGACGACGCCCACCAAACAGTGCGTCGACGGCAAGGGCGATGACTGCACCTCGTACACCGACTGGGTGAACGCGTGGCAGCAGATCAGGGGCTAGTCCCGACCCGATCGCCCGGCTACCTCTCCACGAGGCCCAGGGCACGGCTGGCGCTGCTCCTCAGCGTCCCGCTGCTCTGGCTCGTGGTGATGTACCTGGGGTCGATCGCGGTCATGCTCGTCTCCGCGTTCTGGTCGGTCGACGACTTCACCGGCGCTGTCGTCCAGACGTTCACGCTCGACAACATCGCCCGGCTGTTCACCGACCCGCTCTTCGGCACGGTCGCGCTCCGCACCATCCTGGTCGCTCTCGGGGTGACGGTGATCGATGTGGTGATCGCCGTTCCGATGGCCCTGTTCATGAGCAAGGTCGCGTCTCCGGGCGCGCGGGTCGCCCTGCTGGTCGCCGTGACGACCCCGCTGTGGGCGAGCTACCTCGTCAAGGCGTACGCGTGGCGCATCCTGCTCGCCCCGAACGGCCCGCTGGCGTTCGTCACCGGCGGCTACAGTCCGGGCTACGGCCTGACCGCGACTGTCATCACGCTCGCGTATCTGTGGCTGCCCTACATGATCATCCCGGTGTACGCCGGTTTCGATCGCGTGTCGGACTCGCTCCTCGAGGCGAGTTTCGATCTCGGCGCGGGTGCCTGGCGCACCGTGCGCTCGATCACCCTGCCGCTGGTGTTCCCGGCGATCGCAGCCGGCTCCATCTTCACGTTCTCGCTGACCCTCGGCGACTACATCGCGGTCGGGATCGTCGGAGGCAAGACCCAGCTGCTCGCGAACCTGATCTACGGACAGCTGGTGACCGCGAACAACCAGCCCTTCGCGGCCGCGCTCTCGCTGATACCGCTCGCCGCGATCATCCTGTACCTATTCGCGATACGACGCACCGGCGCCCTGGAGAACGTGTGATGAGACTGCCCACCGCCCTGCGCGTCACGCTCTACATCTGGATGGCCCTCGGCTTGGCCGTCCTCTACATCCCGTTGCTGCTCATCGTGCTGAACTCGTTCAACAGCTCGCGCACCTTCGGCTTCCCGCCCACCGGCTTCACACTCGAATGGTGGCAGAAGGCGTTGACGTCGAGCGGCGCGCTGAACGCCCTCGGCACCTCCGTGCTCGCGGGGGTCTGCGCCATGCTCATCGCGCTGGTGCTCGGCACCATGGCCGCGTTCGCCGTGCAGCGGTACACGTTCTTCGGCCGCAACACGATCAGCTTCCTGGTCGTGCTGCCGATCACACTGCCGGGGATCGTGACCGGCATCGCGCTGAACGCGACCTTCGTGCAGGTGCTCGGCCCCTTCGGGGTCGCTCTGGGGCTCGCCACCGTCATCATCGGTCACGCGACCTTCTGCATCGTGATCGTCTACAACAACGTGCAAGCGCGGTTGCGCCGGATGGGGACCTCGCTCGAGGAGGCGTCGGCCGACCTCGGCGCCACCGGATGGCAGACGTTCTGGCGGGTCACCTTTCCCGGAGTGCGGGGTGCGCTGATCGCCGGCGCGGTCCTGGCCTTCGCACTGAGCTTCGACGAGATCGTCGTGACGACGTTCACGGCCGGCCCGGCCATCCAGACCCTGCCGCTGTGGATCTTCAGCAACCTCTTCCGCCCCAACCAGGCGCCGGTCGTCAACGTGGTCGCGGCGGTGCTGGTCGTCGTCGCGGTCATCCCGGTGTGGCTGGCGCAGCGCTTCTCGGGCGACTCGACCACGAGCCGCGTGTAGGGCGGTCACATCTCGACGTGGTGAGCGCGTGACCCTGATCGCGACCCGCGAAAATGCCTCTAGCCGTCAGCAGGTGGGCTGGGTATAGCCTGTGTGCACCGCGCGGAGCGTCCGCGCCGAGCGCTAAGGGGATCGCAGTGAATTGGAACAACTCGGGCAACGTGATCTGGTTCTTCTTCTGGATCTTCGCGTACACGGTCTACCTGATCGCTCTCTTCAGCATCATCATCGACCTGTTCCGCGACCACAAGCTCAACGGCTGGTGGAAGGCGCTCTGGGTCATCTTCCTGATCTTCGTCCCCTTCCTCGGTGCGTTCGTCTACCTGATCGCTCGCGGACGCGGCATGGCCGAACGCCGGGCCGGCGATTACGTGGTGGTGAAAGAGGACGACGACTACAACGGGTCGACGCCGATGGCCAATCCGGCGCATGAGATCGAGAAGGCGAAGACCCTGCTCGACCAGGGGATCATCTCGCAGGGCGAGTTCGACGCCATCAAGAACAAAGCGCTCGGCAACAAGTTCTGAGCGGCGCGCCTACGGGGTGACGATGTCGAACGACGGGTCACCGGTGGTCAGTACGCCCAGCAGCGACGGCAGCACGCTCGCATCGCCGCCGACGGCGATGCCGGGACTCGTGGTGTCGCCGGCCAGCAGCGCGAGCATCCGGGGCTTGGTCAGAGCGAGGGTGGCCTGGACGCTTCCGTCGCCCGCGCGCTCCCGGTGGATCAGGACGCCGTTGCGGAGCGTGACGCGGTAGTCGGTCCCGAGGTCGGTGAACGTCACGTCGAGCGAGAGATCGAGGTCCCACGCCTTCGGCCCGTCCACCGAGAGCGCGAGCGAGTCGAAGAGCTGCGGGATGCTCAGCTGTGCGACGATCGCGGGGGCGGCGGTGGCTGTCGGAGTGCCGAAGTTGCCATCGCGCAGCTCGGTCGCGCCGGAGAGGAAGAAGTTGCGCCAGGTGCCGTTCTCGGAACCGTAGGCGAGCTGCTCGAGGGTGTCGGCATAGAGCGTGCGGGCGGCGCTGTGGTCGGCGTCGGTGAACACGGCGTGGTCGAGCAGCGTCGCGGCCCAGCGGAAGTCGCCGGCGTCGAAGGCGTTCTGCGCCAGCGCGACGACGGCGTCGATCCCGCCGAGGGCGTCGACGTAGCGCGTGGCCAGCTCGGCGGGCGGATGCGGCCAGAGTCGTGCGGGGTTGCCGTCGAACCAGCCCATGTAGCGCTGGTAGACGGCCTTCACATTGTGGCTGACGGACCCGTAGTAGCCGTGCGTGTTCCACGCCCGCTCGAGCTGGGGCGGAAGCTGGATGGCCTCGGCGATCTCGGCTCCGGTGAGGCCCTGGTTGAGCATCCGGAGCGTCTGATCGTGCAGGTAGGCGTACAGGTCGCGTTGCGTCGACAGGAACTCGACGACCCGGTCCTGGCCCCAGGTGGGCCAGTGGTGGGATGCGAAGGCGACGTCGGTCTTGGGGCCGAACGTGTCGATCGCCTCGGTCAGGTAGGTCGACCACACGTGCGGGTCGCGCACGAGCGCGCCGCGCAGGGTGAGCAGGTTGTGAAGCGTGTGGGTGGCGTTCTCGGCCATGCAGAGCGCGCGGAACGCCGGGAAGTAGAAGTGCATCTCGGCCGGGGCCTCGGTTCCGGGAGCCAGCTGGAACTCGATCTCGACGCCGTCGACCGTGTGCTTCTCGCCGGTCTCGCGGATCTCGAGGGTGGGCACGATCAGGCCGACTTCGCCGGACGAGGTGGTCTGCCCGAGGCCGGCTCCGACCTGTCCCTGCGGACCCCGGTCCAGCACCGCACCGTACATGTAGCCGGCGCGGCGGCTCATCGCGGTTCCGGCGTAGACGTTCTCGGAGACCGCGTGCTCGACGAAACCCTCCGGAGCGAGGACCTGGATGCGCCCGGCCTTGACGTCGGCCTCGGAGGCGACGCCGAACACGCCGCCGAAATGGTCGACGTGGCTGTGGCTGTAGATCACGGCGACGACCGGTCGGTCGCCCCGGTGGGCGCGATAGAGCCCGAGCGCCGCCGACGCGGTCTCGGTGGAGATCAGGGGGTCGATGACGATGACCCCCGTGGCGCCTTCGACGAACGTGATGTTCGACAGGTCGAGCCCGCGCACCTGGTAGATGCCCTCGACGACCTCGTACAGGCCCTGCTTGGCAACCAGGATCGACTGCCGCCAGAGGCTGGGATTGACCGAGGCGGGGGCGTCCCCGCGCAGGAAAGAGTAGCTGTCGCTGTCCCACACGACGCGACCGTCGGCTGCGGTGACGACGCCGGGTTCGAGCGCCGCGAGGAACCCCCGGTCGGTGTCATCGAAGTCGGCGGTGTCGTCGAACGGGAGCGCTGACAGGAGGCTGCGGTTCGCTGCTTCGATCGACTCGGTGGGCGGTTTTTGATCCATCACGACGTCCCCTCGTGTTGTCGCAGGTGTTGCTCCGACTATGCCCTCCATCGCAACCGGAGGCAAGGACGCGGCGAGCGTCGAAGGGTCGGGCTCGACGGACGCCGCCGGGAAATCTAGGCTGGATGTCGTGGCCGGCAAGAAGGAGCGCAGCGACTCCAGACTCAATGCGGCCCGCTACCAGGTCGACCGGCTGATCGAGGAGTCCGGCGAGGCGGAGGAGGACGCCAACGCCGGGCAGCCGACGATGGAGCAGCGGGCGCAGTTCGTCGAGCTGTCTATCGTCCAGGCGATGCGCCGGGGCGACTTCGACAACCTCCCGGGTGCAGGGAAGCCGCTTCAGAACCTGCGACAGACGCACGACCCCAATTGGTGGATCCGGCAGAAGATCGAGCGGGAGCGCCTCACCGGACTCGGCCCGCCCGCGCTCACCCTCCGCACCGAGGACGCCGAGCTGAACGCACGGCTGGATGCGGCGTCGTCGGAACACGCCGCCCGCGAACTGCTCGAGGACTTCAACCGGCGGGTCGTCGAGGCGCGCCGCCAGCTGCGGGGCGGCCCACCGGTCGTCACGCCGACGCGCGACATCGAGGAGGAGCTGGCGAAACGTCAGGAGCGCCGGACGAACCGGTACCGCGAGCAGCAGGAGGCCCGGGAGCGAGAAGAGGCCGAGTACGCCGCGATGTCGCGGCGGGAGCGGCGCCTCGCCCGACGGCGCCGCGACCGGGGCTGAGACCCTCTCGCCGCTGCTGCGGGACCGTTCCGGCCGATGTCGGCTGTCCCCGCGATTCGATGGACACGGCCCGCCGTGCCGCGATAGTGTCCGGTCAAATGCAGCGAAAGGATCCGATGATGTCCACTTCACAACCGTCCATGTTCGCCTCTTTCTCCATCAACGGCAAAGACATGACGCAGTCCGCCATCAACAGCGTGCGCGTCGCGCTGGGGATCAGCGGTGCCGTCGCACTGATCATCGGAGTGGTGATCACCTTCTGGCCCAAGACGGCCGCCGCAGGGCTCACCGTGCTGCTCGGCATCTACCTCCTCGTCGCCGGGCTCGCCTATCTGGGCATCGGGATCTTCTCGAAGGGTCTCAGCGGCGGAGCGCGGGCACTCGACATCGTCTTCGGCATCCTGATGGTCATCGCGTCGATTCTCGCCTTCGCGAACCTGCAGTCGACGACCGCGGTTCTCGCGGTGTTCTTCGGCATCCTCATCGGCATCGCCTGGATCGTCGAAGGGGCCGTGACGCTGGCGCAGCTGGGCGACGCGCCCTCCCGCGGCTGGGCGCTCTTCTTCGGCATCCTGAGCATCATCGCGGGCATCGTTCTGCTCTTCTCGCCGCTGTGGGGCTTCGTCGTGCTGTTCATCATCGCGGGCATCAGCCTGATCGTGCTCGGCATCATCCAGATCGTCCGGGCGATCACGTTCGGACGCAACGTCAAGGCGGCCTAGGCCGCTCCGGTGAGCAGCGAGCCTGTGAACGTCGATTGGTCGACCGCTACGGCGGCGTCGCTCGACGGACGGCTGTTCCAGTTCCGCGGGCCCCTGGGCACCCCGGTCGATCCCGGTGGTTTCGTCACGCTGACCGAGACGGGCGGCCGCCGCCAGATCGGTCAGATCGACGATGTCAGATTCGCCCCGGACGACTCGCTGACGGGCGTCGGCAAGATCGTCGGCGTCCTCGACGCCGACGGCCGGCTGGACGTCAAGCACTCGTTCGCCTTCACCGTCGCCGAGCTGACCGCGACGGATGCCGACACGATCGATCGCGTCTTCGCGGAGGCGGGCGGGACGCTCAACGTGGGCTCCTTGATCGCGTCCGACGGCATCCCGGCCCGGTTACTGCCGCACCGGTTCAACCGCCACACGTTCTGGTGCGGTCAGAGCGGGTCGGGCAAGACCTATGCCCTCGGTGTTCTCATGGAGCAACTGCTCCTCCACACGAGCCTGCCGATGGTCGTCTTCGACCCGAACGCCGATTTCGTGCGACTGCGGGAACCCAGCGGAGACGAATCGGCGGCCTCCGACGAGCACCGGATGCTCGCGCAGCGCGACATCCGCATCCTCCGGCCCGGCCCGTCCGACCACGACTCCCTGCGAGTGCGCTTCGTCGACATGCCGCTGCCCTCGAAGGCGGCCGTGCTCCGGCTCGACCCGCTGGACGACCGTGCGGAGTACAACGAGCTCATGCACATCGAGGAGACGGTCGGCGTGCTCGACGCCGATCAGATCATCCCGAAGCTGCTGGAGCGCGAAACCCCCGCAGCGCGCGCACTGGCGGCCCGCATCGAGAATCTGCGCCTGATCGACTGGGAGGTGTGGGCCGGCGAGTTCGCGGCTGTGACCGACGTGCTGGACACCCGCCCGGATGCGACGGTTCTCGATCTCGGCGGCTTCGGCTACCCCGACGAGTCGCTCGTCGTCGCCCTCGCGGTGCTCGACGACCTGTGGGCGAAACGCGAGCAGCGGCGTCCCATCCTGATCGTGATCGACGAGGCTCACAACCTGTGCTCGCCCGACGCCCAGGGGCCGTTGCCGCGTGCGGTGCGCGATCGTCTCATCCAGATCGCAGCCGAGGGCCGCAAGTTCGGGCTGTGGCTGCTGCTCTCGACGCAGCGCCCGTCGCGCATCCACCCCAGCATCATCTCGCAGTGCGACAACCTGGCTCTGATGAAGATGACGTCGCCGCTCGACCTCGACGAGCTCGCCACGATCTTCGGGTTCGTGCCGCCGGCGATGCTGGCCCGGTCGCCGCGCTTCCGGCAGGGGGAGGCGCTGTTCGCCGGCGGTTTCGTGCCGGCGCCGACGATGATCGCGATGGGCGCGCGGCTCACCCGGGAGGGTGGGGCCGACGTGGGGGTGCCGATCCGGTCCTGAGTACTGAACCCGCGTCTTCTTGGCGTCTTACGACGACCCGAAGAACCGGTTCGCGCGTCCCGTGAAGAGGAGCACGATCACGGCGACGGAGACCAGGATGCTGAGCACGGTGGTCCAGAGGAGTGACGGCGCGCCGACCGAGAGCAGGATGGCGCCCACGATCGAGAGCGCCTGGAAGATCGCGGAGACCACGCGGGCTCCGTTGCTCCCGCGGAAGAGGCCGCCGGCGACGATCAGGACGACGAGCCCCAGGATCATGACGGCGACGGCGAAGGTGATGAGGAGTGCCGGACCGCCGAATTGCGCGACCATGTCCTCATTGGCCAGCTGGAAGAGCAGCAGGAGGCCGGTGATGAGGTTGATCGCTCCGGAGATCCACGTCAGCACGGCCACGACGGTGACGCCGCCCGGCCGGGCATCCTTCGGTGTCGGCACGCTTTCTTCGGTCATGGTCGTCGTCAGCCGATCAGACCGCGGCGGGCCGGGATGTTCCGAGCGCGTGCGCCTTCAACGTCTCGAACTCCGCAGGGGTGATCGCGCCGGAGTCGAGCAGGGTCTTGGCCTTCGCGATGTCGTCGGCCGCCGACCCGGTGGACGCGACCGACCGGATGTACGTGTTCGTGTCGGCCTGCTCCCGTTGCGCCATCGCCATCTGGCGTTCGGACATTCCGCGGCCGCGGGCGACGAGGTAGATGAGCGCTGTGAGGAACGGGACGAAGACCAGGAAGATGATCCAGAGGGCCTTCAGCCAGCCGTTCAGCGAGTGGTCGCGGAAGATGTCGGCGATGATCGAGAACAAGACCATCAGGTACGCGACCCAGACGAAGATCCAGAAGAAATATGCGACGAAATCCCAGAAGTTCATGATCGGCTCCCTCTCTATTGTCGTGCCATGGCGATCCGGAAGCGTTCTTCCGGGTCGATGAAGTGGTCGTTGTCGTCGACCCCCAGGTCGATCTGCACCCAGTTGATCCTGCCGGTGAACCGGCTGGTCTTCGGGGTGTAGTCGGACGCGACCGCCGTGCCGGACTCGTAGCCGACATCGGTGGTCTCGTCGGCGGAGAAGATCATCGCCTGGGTGGCTCCGACCCGGCCGGAGCCGGCCTTCTCGCCGTCGTAGTAGAGGGTGACATCGCCACCCTTCGCCAGCCCGCCGCCGTCGTAGGCGAACTCGGCGCGCACCTGATGCGTGCCGGCCGGGATCGGCTCCGAGGCTTCGATCGGGAACTCCTGGATGCCCAGCACGTTGTAGACGAATTTGGCCCTGCCGCCGGTGGTGTAGAGGCTCCAGCCGCCGAATCGTCCGCCTTGGGCGATGATCACCCCGTCGGCACCGCCCTCGGGGACGACGATCTCGGCGGTGATCGAGAACGACTTGTTCTTGATGCTGACGACGCTGTTCTCGGAGAGCCGGCCCATCCCGGCGAACAGGAGCTGGCTGTTGCCGCGGATGAGTGTCGGCCGGCCCGCGAGTTCGGGGTTGAGCCGCTCAGCGCCGCGGTCGTCGATGGGGAGCACGTTGTACTTGGCCGCTTCGATCAGCCAGAGCCGTTGGAGTCGGTGCAGCGTCTCCGGTTGCTCGGCTGCGAGGTCGCGGGCCTGGCTGTAGTCGGTGGTGCCGTCGTAGAGCTCCCAGACATCGTCGTCGAATGCGGGGATGACACCGCCCATCATGACCCACGGGGTACGGTGCTTCGTGACCGCGCTCCATCCCTTGTGATAGATGCCCCGATTGCCGAACATCTCGAAGTACTGCAGGTCGTGTCGCTCGTCGGCCGCCTGATCGTTGAAGGTGTACAACATGCTCGTCCCCTCGATCGGGGACTGCTGAACGCCGTTCACCATGGTCGGTTCGGGCAGGCCCGCCGCTTCCAGGATGGTCGGGGCCACGTCGATCACGTGCGTGAACTGGGTTCGCCGTCCGCCCTTCTCGGCGATCCCGTCCGGCCAGTGCACGATGGTGCCGTTACGGGTGCCGCCCCAGTGCGAGGCCACCTGCTTCGTCCACTGGAACGGCGCATCCATCGCCCACGCCCAGCCGACCGCGTAGTGGTTGTACGACGTCGGACTGCCGAACTCGTCGAGCTTCGAACGCAGGTACTCCGGCGTCTCGAGCGCGGCCATCCCGTTGAAGTTCGCCATCTCGTTGAAGGCGCCGTTGAGGGTTCCCTCTGCCGAGGCGCCATTGTCCCCGATGATGTAGTAGATGATCGTGTTGTCGAGGATCCCGAGATCGGAGATGGTGTCGATCACGCGGCCGATGTGGTGGTCCGTGTGCTCCATGAACCCCGCATAGACCTCCATCTCGCGCTCCAGCACCGGCTTGAGGTCATCCGGCATGTCATCCCACGCGGGGATCTCGGTGTGCCGCGCAGTCAGCTCGGCGTCGGCCGGGATGATCCCGAGCTCCTTCTGACGTGCGAACGTCTTCTCCCGCTGTGCGTCCCAGCCGTCGGCGAATCGTCCCGCGTACTTGTCCGCCCACTCCTTGGGAACGTGGTGCGGGGCATGCGTCGCGCCCGGCGCGAAATACACGAAGAAGGGCTTCTCGGGCATGAGAGCCTTCTGGGTGCGGATCCAGGTGATCGCGTGATCGGCCAGGTCCTCGGTCAGGTGATAGCCCTCTTCCGGCGTCGCGGGAGGTTCGACGGGCGTCGTCCCCTCGTAGAGAGCGGGGTCCCACTGGTTGTTCTCCCCGCCGATGAAGCCGTAGAACGCCTCGAAGCCTCCTCCCGCAGACGGCCACGCGTCGAACGGCCCCATAGGGGACGACTGCCAGACGGGGACTTCGTGGCACTTCCCGAACTGCGCGGTCGAGTACCCGTTCAGCTTCAGGGTCATCGCCAGCGGTGCCTTCGTGTTCGGCCGGACGGAGCTGTTCCCGGGCGCGGACGTCGCCGTCTCGGTGATGCTCCCCATGCCGACGGAGTGGTGGTTCCGCCCGCTCAGCAGCGCAGCACGCGTGGGGGCGCAGAGAGCTGTGGTGTGGAAGCGGTTGTAGCTCAGGCCGCCTGCGGCGAGCTTCTCCGCGTTCGGGGTGGCGCAGGGACCGCCGAACGCGGTCGCCGACCCGAAGCCGGCGTCATCCACCAGGATGATCAGGACGTTCGGCGCGCCCTCCGGAGGAAGCAGCGGCTCGATCGGAGGATACGAGGTCTCCGGGTCCTTCGCATCGTAGGTCGTCAGGCCCGGCCGGGGACGGTCGGGGATCGGGAGCATCGTGCGCGCATGACGATCGGGATTCATGACGGTCCTCCGGACGGGCTCTACGGCCTCGGGCGCAGTTCGCGGCCGTGGGCGGTGATCGCGTAGATGATGAGGATGTCGATGCCGATGTTGATCGACGCCCACCACGGCTGTGCGGGGATCAGCAGCAGTTGCCCGATCGCGCTGAGGATGACGAGGATCACCGCCACCACGCGCGCCCAGCCCGTCCCGGTGAACAGCATGCCGCCGGTCACGATCAGCAGGATGCCGGTGATGAGGGTCCACCACCCCCAGCCGCTGATGTCGAAGAGGAACAGCTGTCCCTTCGTGACGACGTAGTACGGGTCGGGCGCGAAGATGGCCACGATTCCCTGGATGACGCTGAAGATCCCGTTGAGGAGCAGCATCACGGCGGCGAACCGGATCCAGCCGATCCACCCGGTTCTCTGGACTGTGCTCTCTGCAGTGCTCATCTCCCGACCTCCCGTTCAGATCCGACGGCGTCGCGGTGTCACCGCGGCGCCGATGACCGCTGCCTTGGCCACGGGCGCCGGGCCGGGCGTGACAGCCCTGGTCACGACGGCCGCCTTTGCGATCGGGGCGCGAACGACCCCTACTCGTCCGACACGTCCTGCTCTCAACATCTCAGGCTCCTTCTTCCGCTTCGAGTGCTGCCTCGGCTTCGAGGGCTTCCGCTATGGCCTGGCTGTGGATGCGACCGTCGGCGATGAGTCGACCGCCGGCACGGCGCGCGGCCGCTGCGAACGGGCCGGCCCAGAGGTTCTCGTAGACGAGCACGCCCGCCACGCTCCCCGGATCCATCGCCGCGGCGAGGTCGGCGACGTCGTCCGCGGCCAGGAAATCGGCGAGGCCCGCGGCGATCGCCTCGAGCGGACCGAGGCCCTCGACGTCCGACAGCTCCATCGCATCCACGTCGCCCTCGTCGTCTTTGATCAGGATGATCGCGTCGACGAGCCGGATCGTGCCCGCGTCGACGAGCTTCACGAGTTCGTCGATCACTTCGCCCGAGAAGTTCTGCTGCCCTTCGGGGAACTCGATGATCACGAAGTCGACCGGTCCGACGTCCTCCTGTATCTCATCAGTCATGTGCTTGCTCCTTCGTCCGTGTGCCCCAGATGGTCCAGGATGTCCGTGATGTCGATGGGTTGAGTCGGCGGAAGGTCCGTCGCAGCAGGGTCGATGCGATCCACAATTCGCTCCCTCCGCTTACGCACGCCCATAGGGACGCGTTGCGAAATTAGCGCGGCAACGCGACGGGCGGCATCATCCTGTTCGGATGATGTCTGCTACTGCAGAAGGCCGAGCTCGCGGGCGCGCACGATCGCCGCACTCCGATTGGGCACGTCGAGCTTGCGGTAGATGTGGACCATGTGAGTCTTGATCGTGTTGACGGAGACGTAGAACCGCTCCGCCAGCTCGGTGTTCGTCGAACGGCTCGGCAGGTACGACAGGATCTCGAGTTCGCGGGCGGTGAGAGGCTCGGGGAGCCCTTGCGCACCCGCGGGAGCAAGCACGACGCCGGCGCGTTCGAGGATGCGCGTCTGGAAGTCGGACGGGGGACTCGGCAGTCGCTGCAGTTGGGAGACCACCGTCGGCCCGGCACGCAGGAACACATCGATCAGCTCCTCGGGCTCTGCGCGGTGCAGCGCGGTGCGCAGCAAGCGCTGCGCCGTCGAGGTGTGCCCCTCGATGTCGGCCAGCCAGCCGAGGAGGATCAGGCGTTCGACGACCGTGAGCGGCGCGTCGGTGGGGGAGGGTTCGGGGACCGACGCGAGAAGGGTTCGCGCGCGATCCGGCTGGAGCAGTGTCAGCGCTGCCGCGATGCGCTCGAACCGCACCCACGGCGTGTCGTCGTGCCCGTCGGCGTCGGCGATCAGTCCGCCCTCCGCCCGCCCGTCGAGGCGCCGCGTCCGGAAGCGGGAGGCGCTCAGGCGATCGCGGACGATGGCCGGGGGCGGCCCGGGGGGCGGCGACATCCGAGTGCGTTCGCCGGCGCCCTCGGCTTCGCGGATCCGGGTCTCGAGGAGGTGACCGACCCACAGGAGCTGCGTGCGCCCGTTCGCGGCCGCGCGGGTGACTCCTTCGCGCAGCGCACGGGATGCCCGGATCGGCTGAGCGCGCTCCTCGGCGACGAGAGCCTGCGCCAGATGCGCGTCGGCCGTCGAGGGGTGGGTGATGAGCTCGGCTTCGACGGCGACGTCGAGGGCCTCGGCGATGAGCTCCTCGGCCAGCGGCGTCCGTCCGCACCAGGCTTCGACCAGGGCGAGGGAGCCCAGCGCCCCGACCCGCCAGGGCGCGAAGCTCGCACCCTCCGACTCGAGCGCCTGCTCCAGCCACCTCCGCGACTCGTCGAGGTCGCCGCTCAGGAACTGCGATCGGCCGCCCGAGAGCAGCGCGAGCGTCATCAGAGAGGAACGATCGGTGATCCCGAGCACGTCGGGGGTCGAAGTGCCCGGATGCTCCTCGAGCAGTGCGACGGCGCGGCACGCGATGTCGGCCGAGTTCTCCGGGTGGGGGCTCCATTGGGCGCGAGCGGAGAGGATCGTCTGAGCGACCATCCGCTGGCCTTCGGACGCATCGGCGTGGGTCAGCACCCGTCGCAGGAGATCCTCGGCGACGACCATCTGGCCTTCGAGGGCGCGCAGGACTCCGAGGAGGAGGGTGACGTCGACCCGATCGGGCACCACCGAGCGGGGGAGTTCGGTGATCCACCGGATCACCGTGCGCATCTCGCCCCTCTCATAGATCTCCGCGCCGCTGGAACGGATCAAATCCAGGGCTGCGTCCCAGTCCTTCGCCCGCAGCAGGTATTCGACCGCTCGATCGATCTCACCGCGCTCCCGATGCCAGGCGGCGGCGCGCGTGAGGACCACCCGCTCCGCGTCGGGCGCCTCGGCCCGGAGGTTGTAGCGCAGGAGGTCGCGGAACAGCTGGTGGAAGCGGAACCACTCGCGGTGGCTGTCGAGGGGCACGAGGAAGAGCGACCCGCGTTCCAGCGTCTCGAAGAACTGCTGCAGGTCGTGCTCGCCGGTGACAGCCGCAAGCAGCTCGCCGCTCACCTCGTCGAGGGCCGATGCGAGGAGCATCCGGGCTCTCAGCGCCGCCGGCTGAGCGTTGAGCACCTCCTCGCCGAGATAGTCGGCGATCAGGCGGTCTGTTCCGCCGAACTGCTCGATGAACGAATCGTCGTCGTCGCTGCTCTTGAGCCTCAGACCCGCCAGCTGGAGGCCGGCTGCCCACCCCTCGGTGCGTTCGACGAGAAGACCCACGTTCTCGTCGGAGAGCGTGTGCCCGGAGATGTTCTGGAGCAGCTCGGCCGACTCCGCGGCGGTGAAAGCGAGGTCGGACCCACGGATCTCGGTGACGTCGTCGTGCAGGCGGTGGCGCACCCAGTTGAGCGGGAGGTCGACGCGGGACGCGATCACGAGATGGACGTGGGCGGGCAGGCGATCGACGAGCCACAGGAGGTCGTCGATCACGGTCGTGTTCGTGAGATGGTGCAGATCGTCGAGGACGATGACCGACGGGGGGAGCTCACCGAGCTGGAGGGCCAGCGCGTTCAGAAAGGCCTCGCCGAGTCCGCGGTGTGGCGGCCCGACGAGCTGGGTCAGTGCGGCGAACCCGGGTCGCACGGTTGCGAGCCCGCCGACGAGCCGACCGGCGAGGTGCGCAGGATCGTTGTCGTGGGGCACGATGTCGACCCACACGAACTCACGCTCGGGATGCCGCTCCGCCCATTGCGCGAGCAGCACGGTCTTGCCGGCGCCGGCCTGCGCTACGAGAAGAGCGAGCGGCTGGCTGAGCGAGCCGTCCAGTTCTTCGCGGAGCGCCGGCCGATCGACGACCTGAGTTGGTACACCCCATCCCGTGACCATATCCGGCTCTCTTCCGACCTCAGTGTGACAGGACTTCGCTCGTGAGACCAGCGCTTATCACCCGCCTCGGATGATTCGCGCAACGCTGGTGAATGGGATCGTAGCCCCATCGATCGACGTACAAGTGGCCGAATGCAAGGAGATGATCGTCATGTGCCGGTGGCTGGCGTATTCGGGGGAGCCCCTCAAACCGTCGACGGTGGTGCTGGACGCCCAGCATTCGATCGTCGCCCAGTCGCTGAACTCTCCGCTGGGTGCGGAGACAGTCAACGGCGACGGGTTCGGCTTCGGCTGGTATTCGACCGGCGCCACGAAGGGGAGTGAGCCGGCGCTGTTCCACAGCACCGATCCGGCCTGGAACGACCTCAACCTCCGCGAACTGACGAGCAACATCGAGAGCCCGTTGTTCTTCAGTCACGTGCGTGCAGCGGCCGGGCCGCCGATCCAGCAGACCAACTGCCATCCGTTCCGTTACGAGAACTGGATGTTCATGCACAACGGCGCTCTGGCGGACTTCCACAAGTCGAAGCGTGAGCTCACCTTCGCCATCGATCCCTCGCTCTACCCGAACGTCTTGGGCACGACCGACTCAGAGGTGCTCTTCTACCTCGCCCTCACGCTGGGCCTGCGCGATGATCCGGTCGCGGGGCTCGGGGCGGCCATCCGGATGGTCGAGAAAGTCGGCCACGAGAACGGCATCCGCTTCCCCATGCAGGGCACGGTCGCGATCTCCGACGGCGAGACGATGTGGGCGTTCCGGTATTCGTCGGAAGGACGGTCGCGGTCGCTGTTCCACTCGGTGGACATCCCGACCCTGCAGGAGATGTATCCGGACATCGACCGGCTGAAGATCTTCGGCAAACGTGCGCAGGTCATCGTCTCCGAGCCGTTGAACGACCTTCCCGGCGTCTTCACCGAAGTGCCGGAGTCGACGGCCGTGATCCTGGACGCCTCCGGCTCGCGCCACGAGCCCTTCCTGCGCGAGGAGGAGTGGTGAGCGACGAGGACGGGGCGGCCGCGAGTCAGCCGGCCGCATCCGTCGTACCGGCCGCACCCGTGCAGACCGCACCCGTTGTGCCTGCCGCAGCCGCGGCGCCTGCCGCACCCGCGGTGCCGGCCGCATCGTCGTCCGTGACCAACGTGTACGTCCAGTTGCCGCCCCCTCCCGCCGCAGCCCTGATGCCGAAGTCGCCGGCCCTCGCCTACCTCGCGATGGGCTTCTCGCTCATCGGTCTGTGCGGGATGCAGCACTTCTATCTGGGCAAGCTCGGCCAGGGTGTCCTGTGGCTGATCACCTTCGGCCTGTTCGGCTTCGGCACCGTCGCCGACCTGTTCACTCTGCGCTCGCAGACCAAGACCATCAACGCCCGCCGGGCGCTCGGCATCGCCTAGCCGGCCGGAATCCCACCGTGTCCACCGAACTGTACGAGATCGTCATCAAGGGGACACTCGGGCCCGCTGTCGCGGCGGCGTTCCCCGGCTTCACGGTGAGTTTCATCGACCGTGGAAAGACCCATCTGGTCGGACCCATCGAGGATCAGGCGCGACTGCACGGACTGCTCGAGGTGCTCGGCGGGCTCAATATCGAGCTGGTGTCGGTGAACCCGGTCACTCCGTCGGAGGCGACGTAGCGGGATCCGCCTTGTGCGCGGCGCGCTGTCCCTGGCGGTTCGCTTTCGCGGCAGCATCGGCGGCCTTGGCGAGGTTCCTGGTCTCGCCGGTCGGTCCGAGGGCCGGCCGCCACCAGTGAGCGCCCGGGTCGGCGTCGACGAGGATGGTCTTCGCCAGCAGCGTGAGCGGGATCGCGAGGATTGCGCCGACCGGTCCGATGATCACGGCCCAGAAGAGCACGGAGAAGAAGGTGATCGTCTGGCTGAGCGAAACGGCCTGCCCGACCACACGGGGCTGGACGATCGACTGGACCACGGCGTTGATGATCCCGTAGATGACGACGACCGCGATGGCGGTCGGCCAGCCACCGACCAGGAACCCGAAGAAGAGGGGCGGGATGAGCGCGAAGAAGTAGCCGATGTTCGGGATGAAGCTGCAGAGGAAGGCCAGCAGTCCCCAGAGGAGCGCAGCCGGCACCTGCAGGATATAGAGCGCGATGGCGTTCAGGGCGCCTTGCGCGACGCCGAGCACCGTTGTGACGACCATATAGCGGCGGACATCGTGGGCGTAGTGGCCGAGCGCCGCCACCAGGTCCGGCTTGTGCGCGTTCAACTGGCCGAGCACCGTCTTGGCGTAGACGGCGTCGGCGGCCATCAGGATCATCATCGTCAGGACGATGACCAGCGCGCCGGTGATGCCCGCGACGTTCCCCAGGGTGTCCGTCACCACGGTGGCGATCTTGCTCGGATCGATGCCGTCCTTGAGCTGTTTGATCTGCGCTTGACCGACCCCGATGCTCTTCAGCCAGGTGGCGATGTTCTCCCCGATCTGCGCGAACTGGCTGGAATAGCTCGGGAGCATCGCGACGAACTGTGCGAACGCGATCAGGACCGTGTAGGTGAAGCCGGCGAGCAGACCGAAGACGACCAGGATGACGGATCCGGTCGCGAGCCCTCCGGGCACGCCTCTCTTGAGGAGGCCGGTGCGCACCGGGTTCGCGCAGATCACCAGGACCAGAGTGAGCAGGGTCGGCGCCAGGATCCCGCGGATCCCGCTCATGCCGATCGCCGTCACTGTCGCGGCCGCCAGGCCGACCAGGATCGTCGTCGCGCGCGGTAACCCACCTGTCATGTCCCAACGGTAGGGATCGTGACGGCAGTGCTACATCATCCCAACCGGGTGATGTAGGCCGCCGGATGCCCGGATTACCGTGCTGACAGCGAGAACGACTCACGAAGGGAGTGTGCATGTGGGCGGCTTTGGGTCATGTGCTCCCGATCGCCGTCGCTGTCGCGCTCAGTTCTGTGCCGATCATGACAACCATCCTGATCCTGCTCTCGCCGAACAAGAGCCGCTCGTCGCTGACCTTTCTGCTCGGCTGGGTGCTCGGGCTCATCGTGGTGGTCGTCGCGTTCACGCTGCTCGCGCACGCGATCCCGAGCGGGCCGCCGAGGAAGTCGCAGGCGGCGATCGGCACCTTGCTCATCGCCATCGGGGTCGCCCTGCTCGTGTACGCCGTGATCGTCTGGCGCCAGGGTGCGGGGAAACCGTCGAGCGGCATCCCGAAGTGGATGTCGGCGGTCGGCTCGCTGGGGCCGTGGTCGACCTTCGGGCTCGCGCTCGTCCTGAACGTCCGGCCCAAAGCGATCCTGCTGAGCGCGGCCGCCGGCCTGTCATTGCGAGGGGACGACCTGTCGAACGGCGAGACGGCCATCGCGATCGGCGTGTACACGCTCGTCTCGGCGTCGACCGTCGCCGTTCCGATCATCGCGAGTTTCGTCTCGCCCGCGAAGACCGAGCGCTCGCTCGTCCGGGCGCGTTCGTGGCTGGACGCCAACAGCCGCATCGTGAGCATCCTGATCTTCATCATGATCGGGGTGGTGATCATCGGAAACGGTCTGACGCGTCTGTGAGACGAAGCCGGGCCACGACGGAAGGGAAGAACCATGGGATATGAGGAAGAACCCACGAGCAGAAAGCGGAGAGACGATCATGGCTGAATTCGAGTACGGCCCCGTCGAGATCTTCTTGATCGGATTCGACGGCGAGCGTCCCGGCCAGAAGGTGGTGGACGGCATCCTCGAGCTCATCGAATCGGATGCGGTGAGGCTGCTCGACCTGCTGTTCGTGACGCGTGCGCTGGACGGCGAGCTGACCGTCGTGGAGCTCGAGGAGATCGCGGATCAGTACGGTCTCGTGGGCCTTGAAGTCGTCGAGCTCGGGCTGGCAGGCGAAGAGGACGTGAACGACCTGGGTGAGGCCATCGAACCGGGAACCTCCGCGGCCATGCTCGTGGTCGAGCACGTTTGGGCGCGCGAGTTCGCCGAGACGCTCTACCGGGCCGGCGGCCGCGTCCTGCAGACGGAGCGGATCCCCGCACCCGTCGTCAACGAAGTGGTCGCCGCCACCCAAGGGTGACGCCGACCGGATACCGAAGGAGAACAATCATGCTTGGACGACGAGCGGGCCGCGGGGGACTCCTCCGCGTTGCCGCGACCACGGCTGTCGTCGCGGGAACCGCGACCGCAGTCTCGGGCGGGATCCGCGGACGCCAGGACGCCAAAGCCCAGCAAGCCGCTGAAGCACAGGCCTACGAACAGCAGCAGCAGCAGGCGCAGATGGATGCGGCCGCCCAGCAGGCGGTCGCCCAGCAGCAGGCGTATCAGGCGCCCCCGCCCCCCGCGCCTGCAGCGCCCGCCGCGTCGGCCGGAGACGACCTCATGACCCAGATCCAGAACCTCGCGACGATGCACTCGCAGGGGATCCTCTCGGACGACGAGTTCGCCGCCGCCAAGGCGAAACTGCTCACGTAGCGACCGGCAGTGGTGGTCGAAGGGCGGTCGGGGTGACAGAGCGCCGCACGCGACGACCTCGCTACCGGAACATCGGGAAGGACCTCGGGGCCGGTCTGGTCCGCGGTCTCGTCGGGGTTCCCGACGGGCTGGCCAACGGGCTGCTGGCGGGGCTCTCGCCGGTGGCCGGACTCTACGGCTATCTCGTCGGGACCGTCGTCGGCGCCGTGTCGACCAGCTCCGTGCTGATGACCGTCCAGTCGACCGGCGCCCTGGCGGTGATCGTGTCGGACGTCTCCGAGGTCCACCACGGGCAGGGACAGGCCACGGCTCTCGCCACGCTGGGCATCCTGACCGGGCTGGTCATGCTCCTGCTGGGCGTGCTGCGGCTCGGTTCGCTCGTGCGCTTCATCCCGAACGCGGTGCTCACCGGCTTCATCACCGCTGTCGCGATCAACATCATCCTCGGCCAGCTCGCCGGTTTCACCGGTTACACCAGCGAGGCGCAGGGCCGGCTCGCCCGCGCCTTCTCCACCGTCATGAATGTGACGTCCTTCCACTGGCAGTCCGTACTCGTCGGGGTGATCACCATCGCGCTCATCGTCGTGCTCGAACGCACTCCGCTGCGTTCGCTCGGTCTCGTCGTCGCAGTGGTGGTCGGCTCCCTCGTCGCGGCCATCCCGCAGCTCGGCGGAGTCGAGGTGCTGCGCGACATCACCGAGATCCCCGCCGCACTGCCGGTGCCGGTGCTCCCGTCGCTCGAGGCGGTGCCGGTGCTGCTGATCCCCGCTCTGTCGCTGGCCTTCGTCGGGCTGGTGCAGGGGGCCGCGATCAGTCAGGCCGTGCCGAATCCGAACGGCGAGTACCCGAATGTGTCGGGCGACTTCCGCGGTCAGGGTCTCGCGAACATCGCGTCGGGCATCCTGCGCGGGATGCCCGTGGGCGGGTCGATGTCGTCGACCAACCTGCTGGTGGCGGCCGGCGCGAAGAGCAGACTGGCGAACCTCTCCGCCGGCGCGGTCATGATCGTCGTGATCCTGGGGTTCAGCGAACTCGCCGGCTACATCGCGATGCCCGCGCTGTCGGGTCTGCTGATCGTCGTGGGCGCCCGGATGCTGCGGTTCGACCAGATTCTCGGCGTCTGGCGCACCAGCCCCGCGCAGGCCACGATCATGGTGATCACTTTCGTGCTGACACTCATCATCCCGCTGCAGTACGCCGTGCTCATCGGGATCGGGATCGCCGTGATCCTGTTCGTGACCCGCCTGTCGAACACCCTCCGGGTCGTCCAGTGGGTGTTCGACCCGGGCGCGCCGCTCCCTCGGGAGGAGAAGCCGCCGGTCGTGCTCGCGCCGCACGAACTCGTCGTGCTGACCGTCTACGGGAGTCTGTTCTTCGCCTCCGCACCGCTGTTCACCGATCAGCTGCCGACGGTCACCGACGACACCCGCGGCTCGGTCGTCGTGCTGCGGCTGCGCGGCAAGGACGACCTGGGCAGCACCATCATCCGGGCGATCACGCGGTACGCGGCCGAACTGCACGACACCGGGAGCCACCTGATGCTCTCGGGGATCGGGAAGAGCCTCCTCGATCAGCTCTCGGCAACCCGAGCACTCGAGGCGATCGGCCGGGAGAACGTGTTCACCGCCACGGCGAAAGTGGGGGAGTCGCTGGCGGCGAGCATCGCCCGTGGGAACGAACTGATCGAGCAGGACCGGAGAAGGGACGACACGTGAACGACGGATCATTGCGGCGGGAAGCGCGGCGGGAAGATACTGAGCCATGAAGAAGTGGTCGGTCGTCATCATCCTCGGATTCGCCCAGTTCGTGATGGTCCTCGACGGCACGGTGATGAACGTCTCCATCTCCACCGTGGTGGCCGACCTCTCGACCACCGTCTCGGCGATGCAGGCAGCGATCACCTTCTACACGCTCACCATGGCGTCGGTGATGCTGCTCGGCGCGAAGCTCGGCGACGTCTGGGGGCGACGGAGAGCGTTCGTGATCGGCTCGATCGTCTACGCGATCGGCTCGCTGATGACGGCGCTCAGCCCGAATTTCGCGTTCCTGTTCCTGGGCTGGTCCATCATCGAGGGTCTGGGGGCCGTGCTGGTGATCCCGGCGATCGCCGCCCTGGTGGCCGACAACTACGAGGGCCGCGCACGCATCACGGCGTACGCGACGATCGGCGCCGTCTCCGGCGCCGCCGTGGCCGCGGGACCGTTGATCGGCGGATTCGTGACCACCTACTTCAGCTGGCGCTACGTCTTCGTCGCCGAGGTCGTGATCATGGCGGGCGTCGTCATCTTCTCGCGGTTCATCACGGACAAGACCGCGCCGCAGCACGTGCGCATCGACGTCCTGAGCGTGCTGCTGTCGGCGGCCGGTCTGGTGCTCGTCGTGTTCGGGATGCTTCAGAGCAAGACCTGGGGGTGGGTCATCCCGCTCGCGTCGCCCGAGATCGGCGGAGTCGCGATCGCCCCCCTGGGCATCTCGCTCACAGCCTGGCTGATGGTCGTCGGCGGAGTACTCATCTACTTCTTCGTGCGACGCCAGCGGTACCTGGTCCGCGAGGGGAGACCTCCCTTGGTGCATATCGAGATGTTCTCGATCACTCAGCTCCGCAGCGGTCTGTCGGTGCTGGGCGCGCAGTACGCGGTGACGGCGGGGCTGTTCTTCATGGTGCCGGTCTATCTGCAGATGACATTGGGACTGGATGCGCTCCAGACGGGAATCAAGATCTTCCCGCTCTCGGTGTCGCTCATCCTCTTCTCGATCGTCGGCACGGCACTGTCGCGGGTGTGGTCGCCACGCCGGATCGTCCGTGTGGGGCAGCTCGTGCTCGTGCTGAGCGCGTTCCTGCTGCTCGGCTCGGTGACGCCCGAATTGCAGAGCGCGCTCTTCGCCACCGGGATGTTCCTGGCCGGCACGGCGCTCGGGCTGCTCGCGTCCCAGCTCGGCAACGTCAACATGTCAAGCGTCGGCGAGAAGGAGACGAGCGAGGTCGGCGGGTTGCAGGGGGTGTTCCAGAACCTGGGCTCCTCCCTCGGCACCGCCCTGATCGGGTCCATCCTGATCGGCGCGCTGACCACCTCGTTCGCCTCCGGGGTGGCGAGCAGCGCCCTGCCCGACGAGGCGAAGGCGTCCGTGAGTCAGGCCACGGAACGAGGTGTGGCGATCGTGCCCGCGGCGGATGTCGAGAAGATCGCGACGGATGCCGGGCTCTCCAGTGCCGACGCGAAGACGCTTCAGTCGATCTACACCGACTCGCAGCTCTCGTCGCTCGGCGTCGCCTTCTTCGGTCTCATCCTGATCTCGCTGTTCTCCCTCTTGTTCTCCCGCGGTATCCCGACAGAGGTCGCGGGACGCGGGCGATCCAAGGAGGCGGCGCGATGACATCACCGCACGACGTCTCCCAGGCCTCCGAGCGGCCGACGTTCGGAGGCCCGCGGGCGAGCCTGATCACCGAGGAGTCGGTGTACGGCACGATCCTCGTGAGCGGCATGATCGTCGTCTCCGGCGCGTACCACTCGAGCTCGTGGCAGACCTTCACGACGGTGATCGGCACCGTCATCGTGTTCTGGGCGGCGCACGTGTACGCCGGCACGGTCGCGGGCCACGGAGTCGTCGAAGGGGACCAGACGACCCTCCCGATGGCGTTCCGGCGTTCGCTCCGGCGGTCACTCGGCTTCCTGATCTCCGCGGTGCCGCCGTCGTTCGTGCTCCTCCTCGGCGCCCTGCGGATCGTGCCCGACGCGCTCGCGCTCTGGGTGGCGCTCTGGCTGGGCGTCATCATCCTCGGTGTGCTCGGCTACAGCGCGTTCGCGTTGCGGGGGAGCAGCTGGCCCATCCGTATCCTCGGGTGTCTCGGAACAGCGGCCTTCGGCGTCGCGATGATCCTACTGAAAGCGGTGATCCACTGATGAGTCGATCCGTCCCCCTCGCGCGACTGCTGAGGCATCCGGTTGCGAACTCGGAGTCCCTGGAATCGTCGGCGCTCATTGTCGGCGCCCTCGCGTTCATCGTCTCCGGGGTGGTGGCCCTGTTCGTCTTCTGGGGCCAGTACCTCCCGATCTCCGGGCCGGGCTCGGTCGGGCAGTTCGTCGCTGTGTTCTCCGGCTTCGTCTCCCTCGTCGTCTTCGTGGGCGCACGCGTGCTGGTGGGCCGGAACACGACCCGCACCGGCGCCCGCAACGGCCTCGACGTCCCCGGCGCACGGCTGCACTGGTTCGACGTCGCCGCCCTCGCGCTGGCGCACGGCGTCATCGCGCTGCTCGGCTGGACCGCTCTCTCCGACGTGCTCTCCGAGAGCTTCAGCGACGCGGTCGTCTACGCGCTGTCGGCCGCGGTGCTCGCCGGAGTGGGCGTGGCCATCACCGCGTACGCGGTGTTCCTCTCCGCGGTGAAACTGACGCCGATGCTGCTGTCGGTGGTGCTCGCGGTCTTCGTGGTCGTCGGTGTGTTCGCGAGCATGCTCAGCTCGGCTGACCCGCACTGGTGGAAGAAGAACCTGAGCACGCTCGGCATCTCCGACGACGTGTCGGCGCTGGCCTTCAACGTCACGCTCATCATCGCCGGAGTGCTCGTGACGACGATCGCCCACTATGCGACAGCCACGATCCCCGTGTCGAACGCGAAGGAGGCCCGCGGGCGCGGACTGGTGCGGCTCGCGCTGGTCCTCATGGGCATCCTGCTGGCGTGCGTCGGCATCTTCCCGGTCGACCGGTTCCTGGAGCTGCACAATCTGTCGGCGTCGGGAATGGCCGTCATCTACGTCGTGATGGTCCTCAGCCTGCGCCGGCTCATCCCCTCGATGCCGCGGGTGTTCGTGCTGCTCGGCTACGTCTACGTCGCCGTCATCGTCGTGCTGGCCGCGTTCTTCGTGAGCGGCTACTACAACCTGACGGCCGTCGAGCTCGTCGCGTTCCTCCTGATCTTCAGCTGGGTCATCGTCTTCCTCCGCAACACGGGGGCGATGCGCGGCGCCGACGAGGGGCCCACCTCGGACGAAGGCCAGGTGAAGCACGAGGTCGCGGCCTGACCGCTCGGGCGTCGACACCCTGGCTCGTCGCCAGGTGCGCGCTCCCGGGCATCCACGTGCCATGATCGTCGCATGACCGGGCGACTGATGCTCCTCGACACTGCCTCCCTCTACTTCCGCGCGTTCTACGGGGTGCCCGACACGGTGAAGGCGCCCGACGGCACCCCGGTGAACGCGGTGCGCGGACTGCTCGACATCATCGCGCGACTCGTCGCCGACTTCGAGCCGACAGAGCTCGTGGCCTGCTGGGACGTCGACTGGCGTCCGCGCTGGCGGGTCGAGCTGATCCCGAGCTACAAGGCGCACCGCGTGGCCGAGCTCGTTCCGGGCGGTAGCGATGTGGAGCAGACGCCCGAGGCGCTGGTAGTGCAGATCCCGGTCATCCGGCAGGCGCTCGACGCCCTCGGCATCGCCATCGTCGGGGCAGCGGACTACGAGGCCGACGACGTGATCGGCACGCTGGCGACCGGCGCCGCAACCCTCGTCGACATCGTCACCGGCGACCGCGACCTGTTCCAGCTCGTCGACGACGACGCCGGCGTGCGGGTGATCTACACGGCCAAGGGGATGAGCCAGCTCGAACTGATCACCGACGACGTCATCGAGTCGAAGTACGGGATCGTCCCGGCGCAGTACGCGGCCTTCGCCACGATGCGCGGCGACTCGTCGGACGGCCTGCCGGGCGTTCCCGGCGTGGGGGAGAAGACTGCGGCCGGCCTGCTGCGGGAGTTCGGCGACCTCGACGGCATCCTCGAAGCGGCCGAGGACCCGGAGACGCCGATGTCGTCGACCGTTCGCGCACGGTTCGCCGCCGCGTCCGACTATCTCGCCGTCGCGCCGCGGGTGGTGGCCGTCGCCCGCGACCTGGACCTCCCGTCGTTCGATCCCGCGATCGGCCCGCTCGCCGGCGACCGGCTCGCGGCAGCGCTGGAGCTCGCGGACACGTGGGGGCTCGGCGGTTCCATGCAGCGGGTGCTCAAGGCTCTCGGCACGGAGGTCTGACCCGGATGCTGCCCGACGGCCCGTACCGCTGGTTCGTGTTCCTCGAGGTGGCGCTCGCCGTCGTGACCTTCGTCGCCCTCTGTTTCATCGTCGCCCCATACGGACGTCACGGTCGCACCGGCTGGGGACCGACCGTTCCGGCCCGGGTGGGCTGGGTGATCATGGAGAGTCCGGCGTCCATCCTCTTCCTCGTCTTCTATCTCCTCGGCGCCCACAGGTTCGAGCTGGTGCCGCTGATCTTCCTGGCGCTCTGGCAGCTGCACTACATCCAGCGCGTGTTCGTCTATCCCTTCCTGATGCGCAGCAGCGGCCGGATGCCCGTAGCGGTCATGGCGATGGCGATGGCGTTCAACCTCCTCAACACCTGGATCAACGCCCGGTGGATCTCGGAGTACGGATCGTACGCGACCTCCTGGCTCGCCGACCCCCGGTTCCTGATCGGAGTGGTCGTGTTCCTCGGCGGAATGCTCCTCAACCTGAACTCCGACCGCATCCTCCGCCGCCTGAGGAGGCCGGGCTCGGGCGGGTACTCGATCCCGTACGGCGGCGGGTACCGCTTGGTGTCGAGCCCCAACTACCTCGGCGAGATGATCGAGTGGACGGGCTGGGCGATCGCCACCTGGTCGCCGGCAGGACTCGCCTTCGCGCTCTACACGGTCGCCAACCTGGCGCCGCGGGCGATGGCCAACCATCGCTGGTACCACGAGACCTTCGACGACTATCCGGCGTCGCGCAAGGCGCTCATCCCGTATCTGATCTGAGTGCGGTCCTGAGTCGAACGCGCGGATCGGCAAAGAACCGCCGCCTATACTGCGAGCGTGGAAGCGAGACCGCGGGTACTGATCGTCGAGGATGACGCGCGGCTGGCCGGGATGCTCGGCGAGCTCCTCGGCTCCGAGGGCTACGACGTCGTGCTGGCCGGCGACGGGCAGCGCGGCCTGCACCTGGGACTGACCGAGGACTTCGACGTGATGGTGCTCGACCGCGGACTGCCGGCGGTCGACGGGCTCGACGTGATCGGCCGCCTGCGCGATCGCGGCGTGCTCACCCCGGCGCTCGTGCTGTCGGCGCTCGGCAACGCCGCCGACCGGGTGGAGGGGCTGAACCGCGGGGCCGAGGACTACCTGGCGAAGCCGTTCGACATCGACGAGCTTCTGGCGCGGCTGCGCGTACTGCGGCGCCGGCTGGCGTCGACGGTGCCCGTCGTGCGTTTCTCAGGCGGGACGCTGGACGCCGACAGCCGGAACGTCGCCCTCGACGACGGCCGTCGCTTCTCGCTCTCCGAACGCGAGTCCGCGCTGCTGGAGCGCCTGGCCCGGCGGCCGGGCCAGATCTTCTCCCGCGACGACCTGCTGGCGAACGTGTTCGCCGACGCCGACGATCCGGGCGTCGTCGACACCTACGTGCACCACGTGCGCCGCAAACTCGGACGCCAGGCGATCGAGACCGTGCGCGGCGTCGGCTACCGCATGGGGTCCGCCCTGTGAGCCGTGCCGACGATCGGGAGCTCCGGTCGGCGTCCACCCGGCTCGCGATCCAGTTCGCCGCGCTCATCCTGGTGATGTTCGCGGTGCTCGGCGCGGTGGTGGTCGCGATCGTGTCCGCGGGCCAGTCCGAGGCCGCTCAGCGCGCTCTGATGGACGCATCGATGGTCGACTCACCGCACGACGTGCATCCGCCGGCCTTCGTCACGATCGTCGGTCCCGACGGCCGTTCGCAGAGTTCGCGCGATCTGCCGACCGGACTCCCCGACGAGCAGGCTATCGAACGGGTATCGTCGTCGGGAGTCGCCGAGCAGACGACCACACGCCTCGACGGCGACACGTACCTCGTCCGGACGTCGTCGCACGACGGCCGGGTCAGCCAGGTGGCCTACGACCTCGGCGAGCAGCAGGACGAGCTCGGCCGGCTGATCACCGCACTCGTCATCTCGGGCGTCGTCGCGGCGGCGGCGGCCGCGCTGATCGGGGTGTTCATCGCACGACGGGCGATGCGGCCGCTCGCCGACGCGCTCGCGATGCAGCGCCGGTTCGTGGCGGATGCGAGTCACGAGCTCCGGACGCCGCTCACCCTGCTGAGCACCCGCGCGCAGCTGGTGCGGAGACGGCTCAGAGATGCAGACGGTGCGGACGACGTGCAGGCGGTGACCGAGGGAATCGACGAGATCGTGGGCGACTCCAAGGCCCTGACCGAGATCGTGGAGGACCTGCTGGTGGCGGCGGATCCGCGTGAGGCGGGCATCCGGGAGCAGGTCGACCTGCGGGAGATCTCCGAGGAGGCGGCGGCGACGATCCGTCCCAAGGCCGCCGAGGGCGGCGTCACGGTCACGGTGACGGACGGGGAGCCGGTCGTGGTGACCGGAGCGCCGATCTCGTTGCGCCGGCTCGTCCTCGCGATGCTCGACAATGCGGTCGAGTACGCGGCCGGCGTCGTGGAGGTCTCGGTGGCGCGGGAGGGGAAGACTGCGGTGCTGCGGGTGCAGGATGACGGGCCCGGTTTCCCAGCCGAGACGGCGACGCGGGCCTTCGACCGCTTCGCGTCGGCGCGGGAGAGCAGTGAGCGGGCGGGCGATGGGGCGCCTGCGGCGTCCCGGCACTACGGGCTGGGTCTGGCCCTCGTGGCCGAGGTGGCGACCCGCCACGGAGGCTCCGTCGCCGCCCGCAACGCCGGCCCCGGAGGCGGCGCGTCCGTCGAAGTGCGGCTGCCCGTCGCGACCCGATAGGGCCCGTCGAGCACGAGGACGCGGCAACTCCGGAGTCAGTGCCGCGCGCGATCCACGAGCAGCCGGATGCCGCGCGCGCCGAAGCCGACGGCGAGCACCAGCACGCCCACGACGACGCTCGCGGGCGGCAGGGTCACGACGAGTACTGCGCAGCCGAGCATCCCGAGCACCTGTACGGCACGCGGGTAGCGACGGCGGCCCGCCCCCTGGGTGACGGCGGCGAGGTTGGCCACGAAGTAGTAGAGCAGCACGCCGAACGACGAGAATCCGATCGCGCTGCGCACGTCGACGGTGGCGACCAGTGCGACGACCACGAGGGCGAGCGCGATCTCCGCGCGGTGCGGCACCGACCAACGCGGATGCACGGCGCTGAGAAAACGGGGCAGGTCGCGTTCGCGGGCCATCGCCAGAGCGGTGCGCCCGACGCCGGCGACGAGGGCGAGCAGCGCGCCCAGGGAGGCGAGCGCGCCCCCGAACTGCACGATCGGCACGGCCCACGCCCAGCCCGCTGCGGCCGTCACGTCGCGCAGCGGTGCGGACGACCCGGCGAGGGCGGCAGGTCCGAGCGCGCCGAGCGAGACCGCACCGACCACGGCGTAGAGCACGACGACGACGGTCAGCGAGATCGTGATCGCCCGCGGGATCGTGCGCTCCGGCGACCGCACCTCCTCGCCCATCGTCGCGATGCGCGCATACCCCGCGAACGCGAAGAACAGCAGGCCGGCCGACTGCAGCACGCCGTACACCGACCCTTCGGTGCCGCCCGCGAACGAAGCGGGGTCGAATCCGGATGCCCCTGCCGCGACCACGACCGCCAGCACGGCGAGCACGAGCACCACGATCACCCGGGCGAGCTGGGCGGTCCGGGTGACGCCGAAGTAGTTGACCGCGGCGAGGGCGAGGACCGCCGCGATCGCGAACGGGTTGCTCCAACCGGGAGGAGCCGCGTACGACGCGAAGGTGAGCGCCATCGCCGCGCAGCTGGCCGTCTTGCCGATCACGAAGCTCCAGCCGGCGGCGAACCCCCACCACGGGCCGAGCTGCTCGCGCCCGTAGAGGTAGGTTCCGCCCGACGAGGGGTACGCGGCGGCGAGCTGGGCGGACGACGTGGCGTTGCAGAAGGCGACGATCGCGGCGACGCCGAGCCCGACGAGCAGCCAGGTGCCCGCGGCGGCGGCCGCCGGTGCGAAGACCGAGAAGATGCCGGCGCCGATCATCGAGCCGAGGCCCAGCACGACGGCGTCGCCGAGTCCGAGGCGGCGGGCGAGGGCGCCGTGCGTTGTCACCTTCGCATCCTAGGGCCGACGTGTAACGCGCCGGTTAACGGCCACCGGAAGCGACGTCTCCTACCGGTCACGCCGGCCGACGGCGGCCGCCACGAGGTGGGTCACCTCGGGCTCGGTCGTCGACAGCTCCTTGACCCGTGTGAGGTTCTCGTCGTCCGCGCCGGTGAGTCGCTCATGCTGGCGAAGGTGCTCGTCCCACGAGCTCACGCCGAACGCCTCGACGAACGCGTCCGGGAGCTCGCGCTCGGCGTAGAGGCGCCAGCTGCGGGCGCCCGTGCGCCGGCGGGTCTGCTCGACCAGGCTCATCGCGTGGAAGAAGCCGTCGACCCGGTCGGGTGGCACCGTGTAGCGCACGAGCACGAGGGTCGCGGCCGAGGCGGCGGCCGGGATGAACGTGGCCTCGGGCAGCGGCATGGGCGCTGGCGACCGGTCGATGTGCTCGGTGGCCAGCAGAGGCCAGACGAACTGGCTGGCGGCGACGAGGGCGAGGAGCACGCCGGCGCCGACGATCACGGGGATGACGCCCCACACGCCGGCGGCCACCCCGCTGAGCGTGGCCCCCGCCGCCGTGCCGCCGAAGAACGCGATCTGATAGATGGAGAGACCGCGCGAGCGCACCCAGGCCGGAAGGAACGTCTGGATCGAGCCGTTGAGCAGAGCGATCACCCAGATCCAGCCGACGCCCGCCACCAGGAGGACGGGCAGAACCGCCGCCAGCGACGGGAGCACGGCGAGGAGCACCAGGCAGACGCCGAACAGGGCTGTCGCCAGCTGGGTGGCGCGGTTCACGCCCAGCGTCCGGCGCCCGCGCGGGAGGAGAAGAGCGCCGAGCACGGAGCCGACGCCGAGGGCCGCGAGCAGCAGACCGTAGCCGGTCGCGTCGAGGTGGAGCTGCTGTTGGGCGACCAATGGCAGCAGCGCCCAGAGCGCGTTCGCCGGCACGATGAACAGCACGAGCCGCATGAGCACCCGACGCACGACCGGGGCGTTCCTGGTGTAGCGGAGGCCCGCGATCGTCGCGCCCCAGAACGGTTCACGGGAGTGAACGAGCGGGTCGTACGTGCGCCAGAGCAGCAGCACCAGCATGAAGAAGAGGAACGATAAGGCGTTGAGCAGGAACACGAACGGCACGCCGACCTGGGCGATCAGCAGGCCCGCGAGCGCCGGGCCGATCGCCCGCGCGATGTTGACCCCGATCGAGCTGAGCGCTGCGGCGTCGGTCAGCGACGACCGGGGGACGATCTCCGGAACCAGCGCCTGATAGGCCGGTGCCTGCACGGCCGAGCCGGCGCCGAGCAGGAACGTGAGGAGCAACGTCACGGCCGGCGATGCGAGTCCGGCCCAGGCGAGGAGGGCGAGCGCGAGACCGACGACGGTCTGGAATCCTTGCACCGCGATCAGCAGTCTGCGCTTGTCCACGAACTCGCCGAGCACGCCGGCGGGGATCGCCAGGAGCAGGATCGGCAGCGACGACGCCGTCTGCACCAGCGCGACGAGGGTGGTGGAGTTCGGCTGGTCGAGCAGCAGCCATTGCGCGCCGACCGTCTGCATCCAGGTGCCGATGTTGCTGACGACGGCAGCGATCCACAACCAGCGGAAGACAGCGATCCGCAAGGGACCGATGAGGGAACCGCTGTGAACCGCCGCCGTCGTCACCACGCCTGCCTTCCGCGCCTTGTGGTGGGGAGCCTAGCGCCAGACCGCGCTCCGGTCAGCCCCACGCCGGGAATGCGCACGCGTTCGGGCGGCTTGCAGTTGAGGCGACTAGAATTCTGCGTTGGGATCACGTGAACACAAGAATGCAAACCGAACCACTGGACGTCGTCCGTCTGCGTGCGGACTTTCCGATCTTCGACCGCGAGGTCAACGGCAATCCGTTCGTCTACCTCGACTCCGGCGCGACCGCTCAGAAGCCCCGTCAGGTGCTCGATGCGGAGCGCGACTTCGTCGAGCGCTACACCTCTGCCGTCCACCGTGGAGCGCACACCGTCGCCGGCGAGGCCACGGAGCTCTTCGAGGATGCCCGCGCCACCGTCGCGCGGTTCGTCGGCGCGGTGCCCGACGAGATCGTCTGGACCTCGAACGCCACCGAGGGCATCAACCTCATCGCCTACGGGATGTCGAACGCATCCCTCGGCCGCGGGGGAGCCGCCGCCGAGCGCTTCCGGCTCGGCGCGGGCGATGAGATCGTCGTCACAGAGGCCGAGCATCACGCCAATCTCGTCCCCTGGCAAGAGCTTGCCGCCCGCACCGGAGCCACGCTCCGCGTGATCGGCCTGCACGACGACGGTCAGCTGCGTCTCGACGAGGCCGCCACGATCATCAACCCGCGCACCAAGGTGGTCGCGTTCGCGCACGTCTCCAACGTGCTCGGTGCGATCAACCCGGTCGAGACGCTCGTCGGCCTGGCGCACGCCGTCGGCGCCCTCGTGGTGCTGGACGCCTGCCAGTCGGCGCCCCACCTGGCGCTCGACCTCCACGCGCTCGATGTCGACTTCGCCGCGTTCTCCGGGCACAAGATGCTCGGGCCCACCGGTGTCGGCGTGCTCTACGGACGAAAAGAGCTTCTGGATGCCCTGCCGCCGTTCCTCACCGGCGGCTCCATGATCACCACTGTCACCCTGACCGAGACGGAGTACCTCCCGGCGCCCGCCCGGTTCGAGGCGGGAACCCAGCGCGTCTCCCAGGCCGTCGCCCTGGCCCGCGCGGTCGAGTACCTCGAGGCGGTCGGGATGCCCGCCATCGAGGCGCACGAAGAGCTGCTCGGCGCGCGCCTGCTCGACGGGCTGGGTCGCATCCCGGGCGTCCGCGTGCTGGGTCCCGGTGCGGGCGTGGCGCGCGTCGGCCTCGCCAGTTTCGTGGTCGACGGCATCCACTCCCACGACGTGGGACAGTTCCTCGACGACCGCGGCATCGCCGTGCGCGTCGGCCACCACTGCGCGCAGCCGGTGCACCGCCGCTTCGGCGCGACCGCGAGCACGCGCATCAGCACCTACCTCTACAACACGGCCGACGAGGTGGACCAGGCCGTTCAGGCGGTCTCCGACGCCCGCACCTTCTTCGGAGTGGACCGATGACCTCCAGCGATCTTCAGAACCTCTACCAGCAGGTCATCCTCGACCATGCCAAGCAGAAGCACGGCTACGGGCTCCACGACGGAGCGGTGTCGTCGTCACGGCAGGTGAACCCCACCTGCGGCGACGAGATCACGCTGAACATCCACGCGAATGTCGACGGAGAGGTGCAGTCGATCAGCTGGGAGGGCCACGGATGCTCGATCTCCACCGCCTCCGCCTCGCTGCTCGCCGACATCGTGAGCGATGAGCCGCGCGAGGTGCTGACCGCGAAGATCGCCGCGTTCCGGGAGCTGATGCAGTCGAAGGGCACGATCGACGGAGACGAGGAACTGCTCGGCGACGCCGTCGCCCTTGCGGGCGTCTCCCGCTACGTCACGCGTATCAAATGCGCGATGCTGCCCTGGGTCGCGCTCGAAGACGCCCTGGCCAGGGCCTGACGCGCGGGCACAGGGCCTGACGCGCGAGCACACGGCCTGACGGACAGGCGAACGGCCTGACGGCCGCCGTCGTCAGAGGTCGAGCGCGAACGTGAACAACTGGATCGTGCGGCCGTCGTGCAGGATGACCATCTCGCGCTCGGTGCGGCGGGTGAAGCCGAGCTTGGTGTAGAGCGCGTGCGCCCCCAGCATGTTGTCGCCGCTGTGCAGGACCACCCGGGCTGAGCCGCGCTCGGCGGCCTGGCCCAGCGCGAACACGGTCAGCGCCTTGCCGATCCCGCGACCGCGTGCGGTCGGCGACACCGCGAGCAGCCGGAAGTACAGCTCGTCGTCGCCGATGCGCCCCTCGTCATCGAGTCCCGGGCGCAGGATCGAGACCGTGCCGAGCAGTTCGCCGGTCTGCTCGTCGGCCGCGACCCACACGTCATACGACGGCAGCAACGACTCCGGATGCCGCAGCTGCTCCTGGTACCCGGCGGACAGGTCGTCGTAGTCGTTCGTGTACGCTGCATGGCTGAGGGTGCCGATGGCGGGGTATTCGTGGGGTTCTGCGAGACGGATGAGCACGGTATCGGCAACGTCGGAGGCGAGGTGTTCCATTCCCTCAACCGTACAGCCGCGCGTCAGCCGCCCAGGCCGTCGAGGAAGCTCCGCGTCGGCGCGAAGAAGGTCACGCCCGTGGCGGCGGTCGAGAAGTCGAGGATGCGGTCGTGGCTGCCGGGCGGGTCTCCGATGAACATGCGCTCGAGCATCCGCTCGATCACCCAGAGCTGCCCCGAGTACCCGATGAAGTAGGTGCCGAACTCGGCGTGCCCCGGACGACCGAACGGCATGTTGTCGCGCAGGATGTCGTGCTCGACCCCGTCTTCGTCGGTGATCGTCGCGAGCGTCTTGTGCGACTTCTGGCCGTACTCCGCGTCGCCGAGCTCCACGTTCTCGAGTTTGGTGCGCCCGATCACGCCCTCCTGGGCCGGCACCGGCAGGGACCCCCATTTGCCGAGATCGTGAAGGTACTTCTGCACTACCACATAGCTTCCGCCGGCGAACTCCGGGTCCTCCTCGCCGACCAGCGACGACGCGGCCATGTCGCTTCCGTCCGGGTTCGCGGTGCCGTCGACGAAGCCGAGGAGGTCGCGGGAGTCGAAGTAGCGGAAGCCGACGACCTCGTCCTCGACCTCGACGGCGCCGCCGAGCGCGTTCAGCAGAAGGCGCTCGAACTCGAAGCAGAAGTCGGCGCTCTCGGCCCGGATGTGGAAGAGCAGGTCGCCCGGGGTCGCGCCGGCCGTGTGAACGGCTCCTGCGATCTCGCGGAACGGGTGCAGCTCCTTCGGCATCGTCTGCTGGCCCGTGAGGCGGGGCCACGCCGCGGCGCCGATCGCGGTGTTGCACGACAGGTGCGCGTTGAGGTCGCGGAACCCGACGGTCTTCACCAGGTCGGACAGGCCGGCGAGGACGTCGCGCACCACCTGGTAGGAGGCGTCGTCGTCGGCGATGCGCACGACGAGGAAGATCGCGGACCGCGACAGCGGGGCGTCGATGCTCTGCGCCTCGATCGGGACACGCTGCCAGTTGTGATCTCCGCTGTCGGTCGTCATGGCACGAGTCTGCCGCAGGTCGCCGCCGGCTGCCAGTGCCGGTTCGGCCCGCCGACGTCGGGGCTCCGGATGCCCGCGGAGCGCGACACTCAGGCAACGCCCAGGTCGGGCGACAGTGACAGGGCGATCCCTGTGAGCGGAGCGATGTGCATCCATGCCCGGAGCGGAATGCGGGGTCGAAAGCCGAACGCCGATTGGCTTCGGACCTTCACAGGTTGATAGCGTCGTCCATGCCCCTCGCCGCCCGCGGAGTGGAGACGGGGCCGCAAAACCAGCCCGCGATCCCGGGTGCCGGCGGGCCGGAAGGTCCTCCTTGCAGGCCCGGGATCGTACGGTCGGATGGTGTGGGCGCACCCCACGGTGCGCCGGCAGCAGGCGACTCGCGAGCATCCTGTTCGCTTGAGACGCCGGCGTTGCTCGCATCCTCCACCCGGGCGCGACCACGGAGCACCAGGGGTCCGCCCTGAGGTGCCGCGGAGAACACGTGAGCGAGTCTGTCGCCATCGAGGCACGGAACCTTTTCAAAGTATTCGGACGGAAACCCGGCGAGGTGGTGCGCCGGCTGAAAGACGGGGCGACCCGCGATGAGGTGGCGGCCACCGGCACGGCGGCGGTCATCGACGCCGGCTTCAGCGTGAAGGCGGGCGAGATCTTCGTCGTCATGGGGCTGAGCGGCTCGGGCAAGTCCACGCTCATCCGGCTGCTCAACGGGCTGCTCGAGCCGACCAGCGGCGACGTCGTGGTGATGGGAACGCCCATCGCCGGCATCCCGGGCAAGAAGCTGCGGGAAGTGCGGCAGAAGCACATCTCGATGGTCTTCCAGCACTTCGCTCTGCTCCCGCATCGCACCGTGCTCGACAACCTCGCCTACGGGCTCGAAGTGCAGGGCGTGCCGGCTGCCGAGCGTCGCGAACGTGCGGAGAAGGTGCTCGACCTGGTGGGACTCTCCGGCTGGGGCGGCAAACTGCCCGGCGAGCTGTCGGGAGGCATGCAGCAGCGGGTCGGCCTCGGCCGCGCGCTGGCCGCCGATACCGACGTGCTGCTGATGGACGAGGCGTTCTCGGCACTCGACCCGCTCATCCGGCGCGAGATGCAGGAGCAGCTGCTCGAGTTGCAGAGCCAGCTCGGCAAGACCATCGTCTTCATCACCCACGACCTCAACGAGGCCATGTTCCTCGGCGACCGGATCGCCGTGATGCGCGACGGTCGCGTCGTTCAGATCGGAACGCCGGAGGAGATCCTCACCGACCCCGCGAACGACTACGTCGAGAGCTTCGTTCACGACGTCGACCGTGCCCGGGTGCTCACGGCCGCCAGCGTGATGGAACCGGTGCGGGCGCTCGTCACGGTCGCCGCCGGTCCCCGCGCGGCCGTGCGCACCATGCGCGACCTGCAGACGTCGGCCGCGTTCGTGGTCGGCCACGGCCGCCGGCTCCTCGGGGCCGTGCGCGATCGCGACGTGATGCGCCAGGTGCGTGAAGGAGAGACCGACCTCACGCCGGTCATCCGCGCAGACATCGCGTCCGTCTCCCGCGACGAGGTGCTGAGCGAGCTCGTCGGCCTCTCGGTCGAGAGCGAGCTCCCGCTCGCGGTCGTCGACGACCGGCACCGTCTGCTCGGTGTGATCCCGCGGGTGACGCTGCTCGCCGCGCTCGGAAACGTCACCAGCGACACGACCGAGATCCCGATCGTCGTTCAGCCGCAGGCGACCATCCCGGTCGAGGTGATGACGCAGACCTTGCGCGACACGGCGCCGGGAGCAGCCGACCTCGAGGGGGTGCGCTGATGGACTTCCGTCTTCCCTTCGGCCAGTGGGCGACCGTGGTCGTCGACATCGTCACCGAGGTCTTCGGGCCGGTCTTCGACGTGATCCGTGCCATTTTCACCGGGCTGTTCGCCGGGATGGACTGGATTCTCCAGACGCCGCCGTTCTGGGTGGTGATCCTGGTGATCGCGGCGCTGGGGGTCTGGCTCAAGGGCTGGGCCTTCGGCGCCGGAACCGTGGTCGGGCTCCTGGTGATCGCCGGCATGGACCAGTGGGGCAACGCGATGGACACCCTCGCGCTCGTGCTGGTCGCGGCGGCCATCGCCGTGGCGATCGCCGTGCCCGTCGGCATCCTCGCAGCCCGCAGCACGACCGCCTCGGCGATCATCCGGCCGGTGCTCGACTTCATGCAGACGATGCCCGCGTTCGTGTACCTGATCCCGGCGCTCATCCTGTTCCGGGTGGGCGTGGTGCCGGGCATCGTCGCCACGATCATCTTCGCGATGGCGCCGGGCGTGCGGCTCACCGAGCTGGGCATCCGGGGCGTGGACAGTGAGATCGTCGAGGCCGGCCGCGCGTTCGGGTCGTCTCCGCGCCGCATCCTGCGCCAGATCCAGCTCCCGCTCGCGATGCCGTCGATCCTCGCCGGCGTGAATCAGGTGATCATGCTGTCGCTCTCGATGGTGGTCATCGCGGGTATGGTCGGCGCCGGAGGTCTCGGCCGCGACATCGTGCAGGCCCTCAGCCGGGTGGATGTCGGGCTCGGTTTCGAGGCCGGCCTCTCGGTGGTCATCCTGGCGATCATCCTGGACCGCCTCACCGCCGCCGTCGGCTCCGTTCGGAAGCGGCTGCCGCGTCGTGCGATCATCGCCCTCGGCACGGCCGCGGTCGTCGCGGTCGCGGGCACCGGGGTCGCCGCGGTCACGCAGGCAACCGGTGCGGGCGGCAGCAAGGGCGAGATCACGGTCGCCGTCTTCAACGGCTGGCCCGAAGGGGAGGCAGCGTCCTACCTCTGGAAGGACGTGCTCGAGAAGAAGGGGTACACCGTGAAGTTCGAGTACGCGGATGCCGGCCCTGCGTTCGCCGGACTCAGCACCGGCGACTACGACGTGGCCTTCGACGGCTGGCTTCCGACCACGCACGCGGCGTATCTCAAGCAGTACGGCGACTCGCTGGTCGACCTCGGCGCCTGGAACGACGAGGCGAAACTGACCATCGCGGTCAACAAGGACGCCCCGATCGACTCGCTCGATCAGCTCGCGTCGCACGCCTCCGACTTCGGCGGCCGCCTGGTCGGGATCGAGCCCGGCGCCGGCCTCACCGAGGCGACGCAGAAGAAGGTCATCCCGCAGTACGGGCTCGGCAAGCTCGACTTCGTCACCTCCTCCACGCCGGCCATGCTCGCAGAGCTCACGAGCGCGATGAAGAAGAAGGACAACATCGCCGTCACGCTGTGGCGACCGCATTGGGCCTACGACCAGTTCGACCTCAAGGACCTGAAGGACCCGAAGAACACGCTGGGCGCCGCCGAGTCCATCCATTCGATCGCGAGCACCGGATTCGGCAAGCGGTTCCCCGAGGTCGCCGGCTGGGTGAAGGGTTTCACACTCGACTCCGACAAGCTGTACTCGCTGGAGAACGCGATGTTCAACAGCGGGAAGACCGACGACTATCAGCCGATCGTCGCGAAGTGGGTGAAGGAGCACCAGTCGTACGTCGACTCGCTCACGACGGCGCCGGCCGGCTCGTAGGGTAGACGGATGAGCCTTCCGCACGCCGACACCATTGTCACCTATCCCGACGGCGACCTCGCCTCCACCGGCACGGTCGTGCACGTCGAGCCGCTCGGCGACGGCCGCACGGCGGTCGTCCTCGACCGCACGGCGTTCCACCCGGTCGACCCCGTGTGGCCCGACCAGCCCGCAGACGTCGGGACGCTCACCGTGAACGGCGTCGAGCATCCGGTGCTCGACGCCGTCGTCGGCGCCTCCGACGGCAATGCCCTCTACGTCGGCGACGCACCCGTGCGCACCGGCACCGACGGGTGGGCGTTCGTGGTCTGCCACCTCGTGGCCCATGCCACGGGCATCGAGCCGGGCGCCGAGGCGACAGTGACGGTCGAACCGGATGCGCGTGGCGCGTTCTCGGCCGGCCACACCGCCTGTCACCTCGCGTCGCTGGCCCTCAACGAGGCGCTCTCCGGACTCTGGACCAAAGAGGCTCCGACCGACGGCCGCGGAAACCCGAACTTCGACCAGCTCGCGATCACCGAGTCGCGCATCCTGCCCGACGGGTCTCTGGACACATACCGGATCGGCAAGAGCCTGCGCAAGAAGGGCTTCGCCGCCGCCGAGCTGCCCGGCCGGCTGGCCGAGGTCTCCGCGGCTGCGAACGCGCTGCTCGCCGGCTGGGTGGCGTCGGGTGCGCCCGTGTCGATCGTCCGCACCGGCGACGGCCTGGGGGAACGGCGCACGTGGCGCTGCGAGCTGGCGGACGGCGCGGTGGAGATCCCGTGCGGCGGAACGCACCTGCACGCGCTGACGCAGCTGGCGGGCATCCGGGTGGAACTGGAGACCGCCGAGGCCGAGGGGGCCCTCGAGCTCAGGATGCGCACCGAGGCTGCCCCGGCGTAGCACCGTCTGACGATCAGCCGCCGGACGATCAGCCGCCGAACGATCAGCGGGGGAACACCGCCAGGACGACGGCCACGACACTGAGGGCCCCGGCGAGGATCCACCCCTTCTGCACCCAGCGGGCGACGCGCACTTCCCGCGCCAAGGAGTCGAAGCGGTCGACCGTCGAGCTGTCGGACGGGACCGGACGCCAGGTGCCGGGGCGATCGAAGAGTTCGGCGATCGCTGCGGCGGTGGTGCTGTCGACGACCCGCGGGCGATGCGTCATCCAGCGCAGCAGACCCTCGGCCGTGAGCACGGTCACGCGCATCGGCTGCTGCCGGACGCTCATGCTGGCGGGGGAGACCACAGCGACGACGGCGTGCACCGGTGCGACGAGCCCGGCCCCGGCCAGCACGTGACGGATGCGCGACGCCTCCAGTTCGGAGTTGCGCAGATACGGCTGCTTGGCGCCGTTCACCAGCACCGCACGTTCGGCGACCCAGACCTTCGCACCGCGGTGGTTCTTGGTGTTGATCGCGAACACGCCCGCGGGGCCGACCACCAGATGGTCGATGTCGGCGTCGCCCTGCCCGACGGGAACCGCGTGGAACACCGTCCAGCCCGGGGGCAGACGGTCGAGCATGGCGCCGACTTCGCGTTCGCCGGTCGCCCCGGCGAACCACGGCGACGCCTCCTCGGTGAGGGGCGAGACGCCGAACGCGCGGGCCACGGCGGATCGCGGCGCCACGGCGTCCTGCAACCGGACGACCTGCTCCATCACCGAGTGACCGGCGACGCGGTCGCGCATGCTGTTCTGGGAAGTCACCGCGCCACGCTACCGGCGCCGCGCACGAGCGCGCACGCCCCAGTGCGGGGAGCACCCCGATGGGCCTACCCCTTGGTGAGGGGCAACTCGTCGTCGCCGGGAAGCCGCTCCTGGAGCGTGTCGTTGTGCTCGGCCACGGTCTCGAGGCGGTCGTCGTCGGTCTTCCCGAGCTCCTTCACCTTCTCCGCGAGCTCGTCGGCCCTGGTCGTGTGATCCTTCTCGTCTGCCATGGGCCGCACTGTACGCCCGCGCGGCTCAGACCTCGATGCTCACCTCGAAGACCTGACTGGTCGGATGCCCGGCCCGCTCGTGGATGCGCATCAGAGCCTCCTTCGACGGTCCGGTCGACATGCAGAAGACCTTGCCGCTCTGCGGGTCGAGCCACGCGTGCTCGATGTGGACGCCCTCCTCGTTCTCGATCGCCGTGTCGGCGTCGTGTGCCGCCATCAGTTGTTCCTTCGTGACGCCGACGAAACCGTCGTGTACGTCGATGAATCGTGCCATCGCTGACTCCTTTCTCCTCCTCGCAGCCTCGCGGTAGGCATCCGGGCAGGCCATCGGTCGTCTGACCGATCATGGGTCGCGGGCCTGTCGGCCGCGGCGTGACGCTCCTAGACTGTCCGTGTGATCTCGGCGCACCCGACGCCTGGGGGTCTCGCCCGTGTCTGCCCGGACTTCGTGGGTCGCGAGGATCTGCTCGCACTCGCCCTCCGGCGCTGGCAGAAGGCGCTCGACGGCTCAGGGCATCTGCTCCTCCTCGGTGGCGAGGCGGGCATCGGCAAGTCGCGCCTGCTCGACGAGCTCACCGACCGGATCGCGGCCCCGCGCACGGTCCAGGTCGGCGCGTTCCCCAGCGACCGCGAGACGCCGGGAGTGCTTCTCCTCGAACTGGCGGGGGAGCTGCGGGCCGCACGGGAGGGGGAGGCGGCCGACCGCATCCGGACCCTGGTGCTCGACGAGAGCGCCGGCGACTTCTCCCGTCGGCGCCGTCTGCTCGTCGCCGAGCTGACCGCGACGCTGCAGGAGGTGCTCGCCCAGCCGACGCTGATGCGCATCGAAGACGTGCAGTGGGCCGACGAGCTCAGCCTCGACGTGCTCGAACGCGTGGCCGGCAACCTGCGCAACGAACCGAGCATGGCCGTCCTCACCTATCGCAGCGACGAACTCTTCTCGCAGTCGGACTTCCAGCTCTGGCGCACCCGCCTGCTCGGTCAGCGGCGCGCCGAGGAGGTGCTGCTTGCGCGGCTGGACGCCGACGGCACGGCCAGGATGTTCACCTCGATCGTCGGGCGGGAGGCGGCCAGCGACGAGCTGGAACGGCTCTACGAGTCGAGCGACGGCATCCCGCTGCACATCGAGGAGCTCCTGGCGGGCGGTCTCGACGAGGTCCCCGACACGATCGCCGAGGCTGTCATCGACCGGGCCGGGCGGTTGCGTCCACGCACGGCGGGAGACGCTGGCGGCCGCCGACGTTCTGGGCCGCAGCTTCGACGCGGCCCTGCTCGCGCGGATCACCGGGGATTCTCCGATCGAGGTCGAGCTGATGCTCGACGAGCTGATCGCGCAGCACTTCGTCACAGTTCGCGCCGACGGCCGCACCTACGACTTCCGGCATGCGCTCATCCGCGACGCCGTCTACGAGGACATCGGGCTCGCCCGGCGTCGGTCCCTGCATGCCGCGGTCGCCCAGGCGGTCGAGGAGGCCGGATTCCCGGATGCCGCCGTCTCCGATCACTTCGAGCGGGCCGGCCTCGCCGCGGAGGCGTACGCGCGGGCCGTGGCGGCGGCCGATCACGCGGTGAAGCTCTCGGCCCACCGGGAGGCCGCCGAGTTGCTGGAGCGCGCCGAACGGACGATGCCGACGACCTCCCCTCCCGCCGCCCAGGCCGAACTGCACCGCCGGCTGGCCGGTGAGCTCGCGGCGATCGACGACAACGAAGCGGCCGAGCGCGAATACCGGCGTGCCATCGACCTGCTGCGCGAGCAGGGCGACGAAGTGGGCGCCGCCGAGCTCGTGCCGTCGCTGGTCGCGACACGACACCTCCTCGGCGCCGACCTGAACGCCCGGATGCACGACCTCGACGACGCACTCGCCCGGCTGTCCGGACTGCCCGAAGCGGAGACCCGGCGGGCGCGCACCCAGCTCCTCGGGGCGCTGGCGGCGGTCAACATGCTCGACCGCCGCCTTGAGGAGGCATTGGAGTACGGACGCCGCGCGGGCGAGCTGTTCAGCGACGACGACCTCGAGACGCGCATCGGCGTCGACGCCACGGTCGGCTCGGTGCTCGTCTTCGCGGGCGAAGGCGAGGCGGGCTGGCGGCTGCTCGAAGAGACCACGGCGCGAGCCGTCGAAGCGGGACTCGAGGCCGCCGCCGCGCGCAGCTACCGGATGCTCGGCTCCTGTGCCTCGATGCTCGGCGAGTACGGCCGCGGAGAGCACTGGCTCTCCGAGGGCATTGAGTACACGGCGCGCGTTGAGCGGTGGAACGACCATCACTACCTCGTGGCGCACCTCGCCAACGTCCGGTGGGCGACCGGTGACACGGCGTCCGCATCCGCCCTCGCGTCCCGGGCGCTGGCCGACGGCCGCTGCGCCATCACCACCCGGGTCACCGCGCTGCACGCGCTCGGCTCTGTCGCGTTGGCCTCTGCAAACGACGAACGGGCGGCGGCACTTCTCGAAGAGGCCATGGAGATCGGCGAGGGGATGCACGAGCTGCAGCGACTGTCTCCGGCGCTGTGGGGTCTGGCCGAGCTCGCACTGCGCGGAGGGAGGCATGCCGAGGCCGTCGAGCTGAGCGAGCGCGGTCATGCGGACTCGGCACGGGTGTCGGACGCGGCGTACCTCTATCCCTTCGTGGTCACCGGGACACGCGCCCACCTCGCGACCGGAGGACCGACGGCCGCGCGAGACTGGCTCGCGCGCTGCGCCGTGCTGGTGCACCGGCGCGGCATCCCGGTCACCCTGCCGGCGCTCGACCACGCGGAGGGTCTGATCGAGTTGGCGGAGGGCCGTCCGGGTCAGGCGCGCACCGCGCTGGAGCGTGCGGCCGAGGGCTGGAGCGCATCCGGTCGGTGGTGGGAGCTGACGCAGTCCCTGATCGATCGCGCGATCTGCGCCGCCCGCTCGAAGAGCCCGGCGCTGGCCTCCGACCTGCTCGCCGAGGCCCGGGGGAGCGCGACCGCGGCGGGCGCGACGGCGCTGCTGAAACAGGCGGCGGCAGCGGCGTCCGGCTCTCCCCGCGACGACGGGACGTACCCGCTCACGGCGCGCGAAGTGGAGGTGGCGCGGCTGGTGGCGACCGGCTCGACCAACCGGCAGATCGCCGGCACGCTCTCCATCGCGCCCAAGACGGTCGGCTCGCACATCGAGCACATCCTGGCCAAGCTGGGGGCAGCGCGGCGCGCCGAGATCGCCGCCTGGTCGGCCGCTCATCCGAGCCGCCCGGTGTCGTGACGCCTGGGACGCGCATCCGGAGTCGCCGCCTCGTGACGTCCGTGACGTGCATCCGGAGTCGTCGCCTCGTGACGTCCGTGACGTGCATCCGGAGTCGTCGCCTCTTGACGCCCGCCCCTCCGGTGGCGTTCACTCGGCCTATGAGCCGAATCGAAACCGGAATCGTGTCATACACCCTCTCGAGCGACTACTACGCGCGGGTGGGCGCCGACTTCGACACCGAAGCGGTCGACGACGCCATCCTCGCCCAGCTCAACCGCCTGGTGCCGGTCGGCATCACGGTCGAGCGCAGCGGCCGGGTGCTCGCCGACGAGGAACTGGCCGACGTGGCCCGCGCGATCGACTGGCCGGCCCTGCTCAAGACCATCGACGTCGACCAGATCCTGGCCGACCACGGTCGCTAGAGGTCGAGCGAGTCGCCGGGCTCGAGCGCGAAGAACTCGCCGCCGCCCTGCTCCGTGGCCCACTTGATGCGCCCGTTGGACATGTCTTTGCCCGCGCGCGCCAGCACCATCTCGTGGGTCGGGAAGCTGCGCTTCGGCTTCACGGCGAGTACGTAGTCCATCGACTCGGCGATCTTCATCCACGGCGCTCCGGCGGGCACGGCGAGCACGTCGACCTCCACGCCCTCGGGGATCGTGTACGAGTCGCCGGCGTAGTAGAGCTCGTCGTTGATGAGCACGCCGAGGTTGTCGACCACGGGGATGCTCGAGTGGATGACCGCGTGTCTCCCGCCGAAGAAGCGGAGCGTGAACGGCTCGGCCTCGACGGTGTCGCCCGCGTGGACCACGGTGATGTCGAAGTCCGGGGCGGCGGCCGCGACGCCTTCCGGCGCGAAGATCGGCACCTCCTCGTTGAGCTCGAGGATGCGCCTCAGCTGTTCGGGGGTCCAGTGGTCGGCGTGCTCGTGGGTGATCACGATCGCGACGGTGTCGGCCGTGTCGGTGAGCGGCGACGTGAACGAACCGGGGTCCACGAAGAGCTTCTTACCGGATTCTTCGAGGAGCAGGGCGGCGTGTTCGAACTTCGTGAGTCTCATGGCTCCAGGAAATACCCAATCGTGCCCGCGCTGCAACTCGTCGGCCGCTTTCTCGCGAGCATCCCGGAGACGGTTGAGGAATATACCCCTAGGGGGTACCGTTGGGGCGTGGATATGGACGAGACGACGCAGCAGCACGACCACTCGGCGATGAACCATGCGGCTCACGAGCACGACGAGCACGGCCCGCATGGCGATCACGGCGACCACGGTGACCACGCCGGCCACGATCCGGCGATCTTCCGGCGCAAGTTCTGGCTCACCCTGGTGCTCACCATCCCGACCCTGGTCTTCTCGCCGGGGCTGCAGGAGATCCTCGGCCTGAGCGGGCCCCGCTTCCCGGGCAGCCAGTACATCCCCGCCGTCTTCGGCGTCGCCATCTTCTTCTACGGCGGACTCGTGTTCCTGCGCGGCGCCGTGGACGAGCTGCGCAGTCGGCGCCCCGGCATGATGACCCTGATCTCGCTCGCCATCGTCGTCGCCTTCGGCTACAGCCTGGCCGTGACCTTCGGTCTGCCGGGCATGGACTTCTGGTGGGAGCTCGCCACCCTGATCCTGATCATGCTGCTGGGCCACTGGATCGAGATGTCCGCGGTGATGGGCGCTCAGGATGCGCTCGGCCAGCTGGCGAAGCTGCTTCCGGATGAGGCCGAGCGCGTTCTGGGCAGCGGTCCGGATGCACGATCCGAGACGGTCGCGGTCGGTGACCTCGGCGTCGGAGACCTCGTTCGCGTGCGTCCGGGCGCGGCGGTCCCGGTGGACGGCGCGATCGTCGAAGGCTCGTCGGAGCTGGACGAGTCCCTGCTCACCGGCGAGTCCCAGCCCGTCCCGCGCACGGTCGGCGAGCAGGTCGTCGCCGGGAGCATCTCCGGCAGCGGGTCGCTCCTCGTCCGCGTGACGAAAGTGGGCGGCGACACCGCCCTTGCCGGCATCATGCGACTGGTCTCCGACGCGCAGGCGAGCAAGTCTCCCACCCAGGTACTGGCCGACCGCGCGGCAGCCTGGCTGTTCTATGTGGCGTTGGCCTCCGCCGCCCTCACCCTGGTGGTGTGGGTGTTCCTGCGGCCGGACGATCCGGCGTTCGTCCTCGAGCGCGTGGTCACGGTGCTCGTGATCGCCTGCCCGCACGCGCTCGGGCTGGCGATCCCGCTGGTCGCCCAGATATCGACCGCGATCGGCGCGCGCAACGGACTGCTGATCCGCGACCGGCACGCGATGGAGGACGCCCGGCTGATCGACGTCGTGCTGTTCGACAAGACGGGAACCCTCACGGAGGGCCGCCAGGGCGTCGTGGCCGTCACGGTGGCGGACGACGCCGACGAGGATGCGGTGCTCGCGCTGGCAGCGTCCGTCGAGGCCCCGGCCGAGCATCCGATCGCCCGTGCCATCGTCGCGGAGGCGGTGGAACGTTCGCTCCGGCTCGTGAAGGTCGACTCGTTCCAGGCGCTCGGCGGCCGTGGGGCGACCGGGGTCGTCGACGGTTACGAGGTCACGGTCGGTGCGCCGCGCATCCTGACCGAGCGTGGTGTCACGCCGTCGGCCGAACTCGTCAACACCTCGCGGGACGCGGCGAAGCTGGGCCGGACCGTCGTGTTCGTGCTGCGCGGCGACGAGGTGCTCGGGCTGATCGCCCTCGCCGACGTCGTGCGGCCCGAGTCGGCGGAAGCCGTGCGCACGCTGCACGAGCGCGGCATACGCGTGGCGATGCTCACCGGCGACTCGCGCGAGGTCGGCGAGGCGGTCGCGGCGCAGCTCGGCATCGACGAGGTGTACGCGGAAGTGCTGCCGGGCGACAAGTCGAGCACCGTCGCCGCCCTGCAGAAGGACGGCTCCCGGGTCGCGATGGTCGGCGACGGCGTCAACGACGCGCCCGCGCTGGCGCAGGCCGACGTGGGCATCGCGATCGGCGCGGGGACGGACGTGGCGATCGAGTCGGCCGGGATCGTCCTGGCCTCCAGCGATCCGCGCGGGGTGGCGAAGGTCATCCGGCTGTCGCGGGCGACCTACCGCAAGATGCTGCAGAACCTCGCCTGGGCGGTCGGTTACAACGTGGTCGCGCTTCCCCTGGCCGCCGGCGTGGCGATCGGCATCGGCATCGTGGTGTCCCCGGCGTTCGGCGCCGTGCTCATGTCGGTGTCGACGATCGTGGTGGCGCTGAACGCGCAGCTGCTCCGCCGCATCCGCCTCTGACCCCGGATGCGGCGACCCGCGGAACGACCCGTCTAGGGATGTTGCGGGCCCGCGGTGGGGGAGTCGGCCATAATCGTGACCTATGGCCGCATCCCTCACCGTCGTCGTCGCGGTCAACCCGATGGCGTCGTTCGGCCATCGGAGCGACGTGGGACCGCGCGCCATCGAGCGCCTGCGCGCGGCCGGCCACACAGTCGTCGACGTGGGCGCGGCCAACATCGAGCTGCTCCGGCGGGAGACCGAGCGTGCCGTCGCCGCCGGGGCGGACGCCCTCGTCGTTGTCGGCGGTGACGGCATGGTCAACCTCGGCGCCAACATCGTCGCGCAGACCCCCACCCCGCTCGGGATCGTGCCGAGCGGCACCGGCAACGACATCGCCGACGGCCTCGGGATCCCGCTGCGAGACACCGAGGCCGCGATCGACGCGCTGCTCGACGCCCTCCACCGGCCGCCGCGTGTCATCGACGCCGGCCTCGTCCGTCACGGCGAGCTGAGCACCTGGTTCGCAGGTGTGCTCTCGGCCGGCTTCGACGCGACCGTCAACGAGCGTGCCAACCTGATGACCCGTCCGCGCGGTCGCAGCCGCTACGTCTTCGCCCTGCTGCGGGAGCTCGCCACGCTGCGCCCCATCCACTACGAGGTCGTCGCCGACGGCGTCCCCTTCGAGACCAGCGCGATGCTCATCTCGGTGGCGAACAACCGCTCGCTCGGAGGCGGCATGCGCATCGTCCCGCACGCCGGGTTCGACGACGGGATGCTCGACCTCTTCGTCGTCGCCAGGATGTCCAGACTCCGCTTCCTCCGGGTCTTCCCGCGCGTATTCTCCGGAACGCATACAGACCTCCCCGAGGTCTCCTTCCGCAGCGTCCGGAGCATTACGCTCAGCGCTCCCGACGTCGTCGCGTACGCGGACGGCGAGCGCATCGGCCCGCTTCCCGTCGAGGTCTCGGTCGTTCCCGGGGCGCTCCGGATGCTCGCCTGAGCGTCCTTCGCCCGCCACGCCCGGGCGCCGGCTCCCGTTTTGGAACCCGCGCCCGGAGTGTGGCATACTCATTGAGTTGCAAAAACGGCCCCATCGTTTAGCGGCCTAGGACGTCGCCCTCTCACGGCGGTAACGCGGGTTCAAATCCCGCTGGGGTCACACCATCACGAGAAGCCCTCTCGAACCACGGTTCGAGGGGGCTTCTCGCATGCCTGCGCGACCGCTACCGCACCTTCTCCGTCGGGCACACATCCCGTATGCGCCCGGTGAAGTACTGCCCCGCACTCTCGGCATCCCACAGCTCGCGCCACACCCGCGCCGGGACCACCCAGTACCGGTACACGTCGCCGCTGACGAACTCGAGCTCGAGGATGCGCCGCGTCGCAACCGGCGGTGCATGGTCGTCGTGACAGCGTCGTCCGATTCGTCGCTCATGGCCGCAACGGTAGACCGGGCATCCGGAGCGGTGGAAGATGACGGGAGACATTCCGGCGGGGAGGGCGAGGCGACATGGTGCAGGCGAGCTGGGACGAGTTCACGGCGGGATTCGACGCCAGGGACCTCGAGCTCATCGAAGCCTTCCGGGCTGTCGCCATCGAGCTTCCGGATGTGACGGAGCACGTCCATCGCACCGAGGTCCAGTACAAGGTCGCGCGCGTCTTCGCGTCCGGCTACGTGAAGAGCCATTGGCTGGAGATCGCCGTCGACCTCCTGCGCGAGGCCCACGACACCGTCGGACCGGGCACGAGACCGGGCACGAGCTGAGCGGGAGGCTCCTGTAGACTTCCCGGAGCGAAGGGGAGTATCCCGGACGACCCACGGCGGGTCGGCGCTGTGGACGTCATCACGGAACGATCGCATTGTTCCCGGGCACAGCGGCACCCGACTGGATGGGTGCGGGAGAGACTTTCGGCCCGTGTCTCTGGCGCCCTTCGAAAGGTAAACACCCCGTGGAGCTTGCTCTTCCTGCTTGGTTCGAGATCACGTCGTTCGTGGTCCTCCTGCTCATCCTGGCCTTCGACCTGCTGATCGTCTTCAAGCGGCCGCACATCCCGAGCGCCAAGGAGTCGACGCTCTGGGTGACGTTCTATGTCGCGCTCGCCCTGATCTTCGCCCTGCTGATGTTCCTGATCGGCGACGCCGAGCATGCGGGGCAGTTCCTCGCCGGCTGGCTCACGGAGTACAGCCTCAGCATCGACAACCTGTTCGTGTTCGTGCTGATCATGTCCCGGTTCGCCGTGCCGCGGAAATACCAGCAGGAAGTGCTGATGGTGGGCATCATCCTCGCGCTGGTGCTGCGCGGCATCTTCATCGTGCTCGGCGCATCCCTCATTGCCAGCTTCAGCTGGATCTTCTACATCTTCGGCGCGTTCCTGCTCTACACGGCCATCCACCAGGCCTTCAGCACGCACGATGAGAACGAAGACGAGGAGAACGCCTTCGTCCGCTTCATGCGCAAGCGCCTGAAGGTCTCCAAGCAGTACGAGGGCTTCAAACTCCGCACCCTCGTGGACGGCCGCCGCATGTTCACGCCGCTGATCATCGTCTTCCTGGCGCTCGGCACCACCGACCTGCTGTTCGCGCTCGACTCGATCCCCGCGATCTTCGGCATCACGCAGAGCCCGTTCATCGTGTTCGCCGCGAACGTGTTCGCGCTGATGGGCCTGCGCCAGCTCTACTTCCTCCTCGGGCATCTGCTCGACAAGCTCGAATACCTCAAGTACGGGATCGCGTTCATCCTGGCCTTCATCGGCGTCAAGCTCGTCTTCCACGCGATGCACGAGAACGAGGTGCCCTTCATCAACGGCGGTCATCCCATCGAGTGGGCGCCCGACATCGGCACCTGGACGTCGCTCGCGGTGATCATCCTGTCGATGGCGGTCGCTACGATTGCAAGTCTGGTGAAGCTGAAGATCAGCGGCACCACCGTCGCCGAGGCCATCCACGGCGACGACCCGGACGAGTCCGGCGAAGCGGACCAGCCGGCCCCGGGCGGGCCGGCCGGCAACACCGAGGAGGGCACCGCCAGATGACGTCAGTCGACGTGAGCGTACGCAGCGATGTCGGGGCCGTACGTCACGTCAACGAAGACAGCCTGCTGGCCGCCGACCCCGTGTTCGTGGTCGCCGATGGCATGGGCGGTCACGCGCGCGGAGACGCGGCGAGCCGCACCGCGGTCGAGACGCTGGCGGCGTCCGTGCCGTCCGGCACCCTGCCGACCCCGGATGAGGTGATCGCGGCCATCGACGAAGCCAACGCTGCCGTGCGCGCACTCTCCGGAGCCGACGAGTCGGGGGTCGCTGTCGCAGGCACCACCCTCACGGGCGTCGTCCGCGTCCGCGACCCCGAGAGCGGCGACGAGCCGCGCTGGATGGTCGTCAACGTCGGCGACTCCCGGGTGTATCAGTGGGACGGTCACGTCCTCCAGCAGCTGAGCGTCGACCATTCGGCCGTCCAGGAGATGCTCGACGCGGGCCTGATCACCGCGGAACAGGCGCTCGTGCATCCGGAGCGCAACGTCATCACGCGGGCGCTGGGCGCCGAAGACCTGGTCGACACCGACGTCCTGATCCTGCCGATCGAGGGGCACCAGACCTTCCTGATCTGCTCCGACGGGCTCACCAAGGAGCTGACCGACGAGCAGATCTCGGGCATCCTCACCGACGTCCGCGGCGACCACGCCGCCGACGCGCTGGTGGAGGCGGCGGTCGAGGCCGGGGGACGCGACAACGTCACCGTCGTCGTGGTCGAATCGCTCGCCGCGTAGCTCCGGGCCGAGCGCGTTTGCCAGGTTCACGGCGGCTCGGGTGATAACCTGAAATCGTGCTTTACGGTGTGCTTCTCCTTAGCTGCCGCGACGAGTCCTAGTTTCCGGGCCTCCCTCGTCGCGGAGTTCGTCGTTGGCTGACCACCGAAGCAAGCAAGGAGTACACGACCCCATGAGCAGCGAATCCGAGAGCCGTTCCGTCTCCGCCGACCGGCAGGCTCTGACCCTCGCCGAGAAGGTCTGGCGCGATCACCTCGTCGTCAAAGGCGAAGACGGCTCGCCCGATCTCATCTACATCGACCTGCACCTCGTGCACGAGGTCACCAGCCCGCAGGCCTTCGACGGACTGCGCCTGGCCGGGCGTCCGGTGCGTCGTCCCGACCTCACGATCGCGACCGAAGACCACAACACGCCGACCATCGGCATCGACCGGCCCATCGCCGACCTCACCAGCCGCACCCAGATCGAGACCCTGCGCAGGAACGCTGAGGAGTTCGGCATCCGGCTGCACTCGCTGGGCGACGTCGAGCAGGGCATCGTGCATGTCGTCGGCCCCCAACTCGGCCTGACCATGCCGGGCATCACCGTCGTGTGCGGCGACTCGCACACCTCGACGCACGGCGCGTTCGGCGCGATGGCGCTCGGCATCGGCACGAGCGAGGTCGAGCACGTCATGGCCACGCAGACTCTGCCGCTCGCGGCGTTCAAGACCATGTCGATCACCGTCGAGGGCGACCTGCGTCCCGGTGTGACGGCGAAAGACATCATCCTGGCGGTCATCGCCAAGATCGGCACCGGAGGCGGTCAGGGCTACGTGCTCGAATACCGCGGCAGTGCCATCCGCGCGCTCTCCATGGAGGGCCGCATGACGATCTGCAACATGTCGATCGAGGCGGGCGCCCGCGCCGGGATGGTCGCGCCGGACGAGACCACCTTCGCCTACCTGAAGGGCCGTCCGCACGCGCCGGCCGGTCAGGACTGGGATGACGCGGTCGCCTACTGGAAGACGCTGCCCACCGACGACGACGCGGTCTTCGACGCCGAGGTGTACCTCGACGCCGATGAGATCGAGCCGTTCGTCACCTGGGGCACCAACCCCGGCCAGGGCGTCTCGCTGAGCGAGAGCGTCCCGAACCCCGCCGACATCGACGACGCAAACGAGCGCGCGGCCGCAGAACGCGCCCTGGAGTACATGGATCTCACGGCGGGAACGCCGATGAAGAGCATCCCGGTCGACGCGGTGTTCATGGGTTCGTGCACCAACAGCCGTATCGAAGACCTGCGGGCCTTCGCCTCGGTCATCAAGGGCCACAAGAAGGCCGACAACGTCCGCGTCATGGTGGTCCCGGGCAGCGCCCGCGTGCGCATCGAGGCCGAGGCCGAGGGCATCGACAAGATCGTCGAGGAGTTCGGCGCCGAGTGGCGGTTCGCCGGCTGTTCGATGTGTCTCGGCATGAACCCCGACCAGCTCGCGCCGGGGGAGCGCTGCGCCTCCACCTCCAACCGCAACTTCGAAGGCAGGCAGGGCAAGGGCGGCCGCACGCACCTGGTCTCCCCGCTGGTCGCGGCGGCCACGGCCATCCGCGGAACGCTCTCCAGCCCCTGGGACCTCGAGGGCGACGAAGGCGGCGACACGCCGGGCCGTGACGGCTCGGATGCGCGCCGGGGAGAGAAGGTGGGCGCCTGATGGAAAAGATCTCCACGGTCACCGGCGTCGCCGTACCGTTCCGCCGCTCCAATGTGGACACCGACCAGATCATCCCGGCGGTGTTCCTCAAGCGCGTGACCAAGACGGGCTTCGACGACGCCCTCTTCCACGCCTGGCGTCAAGACCCCGACTTCATCCTCAACCAGGCGCCGTACCAGGGCGCGCGGGTGCTGATCGCGGGCTCCGACTTCGGCACCGGCTCATCGCGTGAGCACGCCGTCTGGGCGCTGCGCGACTACGGTTTCGCCGCGGTGCTCAGCCCCCGGTTCGCCGACATCTTCCGCGGCAACGCGGGCAAGCAGGGACTCCTCGCCGGCCAGATCAGCGAGGAGGACGCCGAGCGTCTCTGGACCGCCATCGAGGCGGAGCCGGGAATAGAGGCGACGGTGGATCTGGTTGCCAAGACTGCGAGCGTCGGTGGGGTCACGGTGTCATTTGACATCGACGATTACACTAGATGGCGTTTGCTCGAAGGGTTGGACGATATCGGTCTGACCCTGCGCGACGAGGCGCACATCACAGAATTCGAAGCCCGTCGCGAGAGCTGGCGGCCCAAGACGTTACCGGTGAAACTTTGACATCACTCCTTCAGGACGCCCAAGCAGCAGGAGCCCACGTGGGGCTCAAAGGCGATCGCATCTCCATCAACGGAGGCATCCCGCTCCGCGGCCGCATCGAGCTGAAGGGAGCGAAGAACCTCGTCACCAAGGCGATGGTCGCCGCCCTCCTCGGCGAGGGTCCCAGCGTGCTGCGCGACGTTCCCGACATCAGCGATGTGCGGGTCGTGCGCGGTCTGCTCGAGATCCACGGCGTCAAGGTCACCGACGGCACCGACGAGGGCGAACTCCTCCTCGACCCGAGCAATGTCGAGAGCGCCCACATGGCCGACATCGACGCGCACGCCGGCTCCAGCCGCATCCCGATCCTGTTCTGCGGACCGCTGCTGCACCGCCTCGGCGAGGCGTTCATCCCCGACCTCGGCGGCTGCCGCATCGGCGACCGCCCGATCGACTACCACCTCGAGGTGCTGCGCAAGTTCGGCGCCATCGTCGACAAGCTGCCCACGGGCATCCGGATGACCGCCCCGAACGGTCTGCACGGCGCCAAGCTGGAGCTCCCGTACCCGAGCGTCGGAGCCACCGAGCAGGTGCTCCTCACCGCCGTCCGTGCCGAGGGCATCACCGAGCTCAAGGGCGCGGCGATCGAGCCCGAGATCATGGATCTCATCAACATCCTGCAGAAGATGGGCGCGATCATCACGGTCGACACCGACCGCGTCATCCGCATCGAGGGCGTGTCGAAGCTGGTCGGCTTCAGCCACACCGCGCTGTTCGATCGCAATGAGGCCGCCAGCTGGGCCGCGGCCGCGCTGGCGACCGGCGGCGACATCTACGTCGGCGGCGCACGCCAGCCCGAGATGCTCACCTTCCTCAATGTCTTCCGCAAGGTCGGCGGCGCCTTCGAGATCCACGACGACGGCATCCGGTTCTTCCACCCCGGCGGCGAGCTCAAGCCGGTCGTCATCGAGACGGATGTGCACCCCGGGTTCATGACCGACTGGCAGCAGCCCCTCGTCGTGGCCCTCACCAAGGCCAAGGGCGTCTCGATCGTGCACGAGACCGTGTACGAGCAGCGCTTCGGCTTCGTGGACGCGCTCGTCGAGATGGGCGCCACCATCCAGATCCACAAGGAGTGCCTGGGCGGCCACCCGTGCCGTTTCGGCCAGCGCAACTTCAACCACTCGGCTGTCATCACCGGCCCGACGCGCCTGCACGGCGCCGACATCGTGGTCCCCGACCTGCGCGGCGGCTTCAGCCACCTGATCGCGGCGCTCAGCGCCGAGGGACGTTCGACCGTCAGCAACGTCGGGATCATCAGCCGCGGGTACGAGAACTTCATCACCAAGCTGGAGCTGCTGGGAGCCGACTTCGTTCTCGAAGGATAATGGGGTGGTGAGTCAACCCTCTTCAGCGCAGAACCCTGTCTCCAAGCTCCCTCGCAAGGAGACGAGCACGCCGTCGATCTTCTGGGTGCTCGCCGGAATCATCATTCCGCTGTTCAGCATCCTGGCGCGCTTCCGGATCGTCGACGGCCAGAAGCTCCCGCGCCGCGGGGCCTTCGTGGTCGCGCCGAACCACTACACCGAGATCGACCCGGTCGCCGTCGGCATCGTGACCTGGCATCTCGGGCGGATGCCGCGCTTCCTCGCGAAGGGCAGTCTGTTCCGGGTTCCCGTGCTCGGGTGGTTCCTCCGCAAGTCGGGCCAGGTGCCGGTGGAGCGCGCGGGGTCGCCCCGCGGGTCCGCCCCGCTGAAGGCCGCGCAGCAGATCGTCGACGACGGCCGCATCGTGATCGTCTACCCGGAGGGCTCGCTGACCCGCGACCCCGACCTGTGGCCGATGCGCGGCAAGACGGGCGCTGCGCGCATGGCGCTGGAGCACGACATCCCGGTGATCCCCATGGCCCATTGGGGCACTCAGCAGGTCATGGCCCGCTACGCCAAGAAGATCAGCCTCTTCCCGCGCAAGACGATCACCGTGAAAGTCGGCGACCCCGTCGACCTCTCGGTGTTCCGCGGGCGCAATCTCGACGCGGCCACGCTCACCGAGGCGACGGCCGTCATCATGGACGCCGTCACCGCGCTGCTGGAGGACCTCCGCGGCGAGAAGGCTCCTGAGACCCGGTGGAACCCCGCCGAGCACGACCAGAAGGAGACGGGCCGCTTTGAAGGCTAACGCTGGCAGGAAGCCGGTGGTCGCGCCCAAACGCGTCGCCGTCCTCGGGGCGGGGAGCTGGGGGACCACGTTCGCCAAGATCCTCGCCGACGGCGGCTCCGACGTCGTGCTCTGGGCGCGGCGGCCTGAGCTGGCCCGCGAGATCAACGAGGTCAAGCGCAACAGCGACTACCTCGAGGGCATCAACCTGCCCCGCAACCTGCGCGCCACGTCCAAGCTGGGCGACGCGATCCAGAGCGCCGAGCAGGTCTTCATCTCGATCCCGAGTCAGATGCTCCGCTCCAACCTGGAGGCGATCGCGCCGTTCCTGGGGCCGGAGACGGTCGTGGTGAGCCTCATGAAGGGCGTCGAGAAGGGCACCGGCCTCCGGATGAGCGAGGTGATCGCCCAGGGGCTGCCGATCGAGCCCGAGCGCATCGCCGTCGCCTCTGGGCCCAATCTCGCCCTCGAGATCGCCCGCGAGCAGCCCACCGCCGCCGTCGTCTCGTCTGTGAGCCTGGAGACGGCGCAGGCCGTCGCGATGGCCGCGACAAACCGCTACTTCCGCAGCTTCGTGAACACCGACGTGATCGGCACGGAGTTCGGCGGGGTCCTGAAGAACCTCATCGCCGTGGCGATCGGCATCGTCGACGGCGTCGGCTACGGCGAGAACACCAAGGCGTCGATCATCACGCGCGGTCTCGTCGAGATGACCGACTTCGCCGTCGCCTACGGCGCCGAGGCGGTGACCCTGTCCGGTCTCGCCGGGCTCGGCGACCTCATCGCCACCTGCGAGTCGTCGCTCAGCCGCAACAACACCGCCGGCCGTCTCCTCGGCCAGGGCTACAGCTTCAACGACGTCGTGAAGCAGATGAACCAGACGGCCGAGGGTCTCGCCTCGGTCGCGCCCATCCTCACGCTCGCCGAGGCGCGCGGAGTGGAGATGCCCATCGTGCGCCAGGTGAGCCAGGTGCTTGCCGGTACGCTCGATCCGAAAGACATGGCGCCGCATCTCACCACGGATTCGGACGAACCCCAAGGTGAAAGGACTACGGATGACGGACAGACTCGCGGTCGCTCTTCTGTTTGGGGGTCGCTCAAGCGAGCATTCGATCAGCTGCGCGACGGCGGCGGGAGTGCTCACAGCGATCGACCGTGAGAAGTACGAGGTCATCCCGGTCGGCATCACGTCCGACGGCGCCTTCACCCTGCAGCCAGACGACGCCGCGCTGTTCGCGCTGAACGCGGAGAGCATGCCGACGGTGCACGACAACGGCACGCGCATCCACTGGCCGGAGTCGGCGAGCACACGCGAGCTGACGGTGACCGAGAACGGCGAGACGCGTTCGCTGGGCGACGTCGACCTGGTGTTCCCGATCCTGCACGGTCCGTGGGGCGAAGACGGCACGATCCAGGGGATGCTCGAGCTGGTCGACCTCCCGTATGTCGGCAGCGGCGTCCTCGCCAGCTCGCTCGGCATGGACAAGCACTTCACCAAGAGCGTGCTGCAGCAGGCGGGCATCCCGGTGGCGCCCTGGCGCACGGTGACGGCCTACGAATGGCACACGGATCCGGATGCGGTGCGCGCGTCGGCCGCTGACCTCGGCCTCCCCGCCTTCGTCAAGCCGGCCCGGGCCGGGTCGAGCGTCGGCGTGAGCAAAGTGAACGACTGGGCCGAGCTGGGCCTCGCCATCGACATCGCGTTCGCCGAAGACGATCGTGTGCTCATCGAGTCGGCGCTGGTGGGCCGCGAAGTGGAGATCGCCGTGCTGGGCGGACGCCCGGGCCAGGCCACGCGCGCTTCGGTGGCCGGCGAGATCGTGATCTCCGGGCGCGACTTCTACGACTTCGACGCCAAGTACCTCGGCGCTCCGGGCATCGACCTGGTGTGCCCGGCCGACCTGACGGCCGAGGAACTCGCCACCATGCAGGAGCTCGCCGTGACCGCGTTCGACGCGATCGGCGGCGAAGGCCTCGCCCGCGTCGACTTCTTCCTGACGGCCGACGGCTTCGTCATCAACGAGATCAACACGATGCCGGGCTTCACTCCGATCTCGATGTTCCCGCGCTGCTGGCAGGAGTCGGGCCTCGGCTACCCGGCCCTGATCGACGAACTGATCTCGGTGGCTCTGGCCCGCGCCTGACCGCCCGGCCCCGCCCCGGCCACCAGCCCGTCGAGGGGTGGCCAATGCAGCCGAAACCGCGGGTTCAGGGTGCGTTCGCCACCCCTCGGCGCTAGCGGGAGGGCGTGGGGGACGGGGTCGAGTCGGTGTCGAGGGTCGAGAGGCACTTCTGGGTCTGCTTGATCGCGGCGATCGCGCCCGAGAACTCGGGCAGCACCGCCGCATCCGAGACGCCGGAGACGTGGTCGATGATCACTTCGGTGGCCGGAGTGCGCCCGAACGTCTGGTAGACGATCGTCTTGGCCGCCGGATCGGTCATCAGCACCCAGTCGATTCCGCTCACAGTGATGCACGGCTTGGTCGTCGGCCCGATCGGCGGCACTCCGCAACGCAGCAGGACGGCCGCGGGGTCGCCCCACGCGCCGGTCGCCTGCGCGTTCGTCTCCCGCTGCGCCTTGCCGGCGACCGTGTCGGGCAGGCGCACCGAGACCTCGGCGCAGCCCGGATCGTTGGCGCCGGACGCCGGGTCGAGCGACACCGTCGGCGTGCATCCGGTAAGGGCGAGGAGAGCGGCGGCGAGCACGGGCACGGCAAGGGTCACCGCGCGTGCGGTGTGGCGTCTGGGCATCGGTTTCAGGCTACCGTTTGATGCATGACGATGTCTGGGAGCGGAACGGCCGAGGTGACGCTCGGGGAGGCGTCCGAGCGGGAGGCGCTCAAGCGGATCTTCCCCCGTCTGCCCGCCTCCTCCGCGACCATCGTCGGACCGGGCGACGACGCCGCCGTGCTGTCTGCTCCGGATGCCCGCTACGTCGTCACCACCGACATGATGGTGCACGGACCGGACTTCCGCTGGGCGTGGTCGACCCCGTACGACCTGGGCTGGAAGGCCGCGGCGACCAATCTGTCCGATATCGCGGCGATGGGCGCCGTCCCCACCGCACTCGTCGTGGCGATCGCGGCGCCGTCGAGCACGCCGGTCTCCGACCTGGAGTCGCTGGCCGACGGCCTGCGCGACGGCTGCGCTGCCCTGGCGCCGGGCTGCGGTGTGGTCGGCGGAGACCTCTCGGTGTCCGACACGTTCACGATCGCGGTCACCGCGTTCGGCGACCTCGCCGGCCGCGAGCCGGTGCTGCGCAGCGGGGCCCGAGCGGGCGACGTGGTCGCCGTGTCCGGGCCGCTCGGCGCCGCCGCGACCGGACTGCGGCTGTTGTTCGCCCGCGCGGTGGACAGCGCCGGCGAGCCGGACCGTGCGCGCTTCGAGGAGGTGCTGCGCGAGCATCCGGAGCTCGTCGGCGCACAGTTGCGGCCGGCGCCCCCGATCGGCGACGGTCCACGGGCGGCGGATGCGGGAGCGACCGCGATGCTCGACCTCAGCGACGGGCTCGCGCTCGACGCCCGCCGGGTCGCCGAGGCGAGCGGGGTCGGCATCGACCTCGACCCGTCGGCGCTGGGCGACGACGTCGAGGTGGCGTTGACCGGGGGAGAGGACCACAGCCTGCTCGCGACGTTCCCGGCGGGCACCGCCCTCCCGGGCGGCTTCCGGGCCATCGGTGCCGTCGTGAGCGGCGCGGGACTCTCGGTGGGCGGGCGTCCGTTCGACGAGCGGGGCGGATGGGACCCGTACGTCGGCTGGGACGGCCACGGGGGCTGAACCGGCGGCTCGCCCCTGGCGGCTGCGTGGGCCCCGGGGTCACCGAGCGGCTACTGCTCCGGCTCGAGCCACCACAGGGTCGTGTCGCCGTACTCCTTCTGCCGGTCGAGCACGAGACCGGCCGGAAGGGTCGGCTCACCCGAGCGGGTGCTGCGCTCGACGCACACGATCGCGTGCGGCGACAGCCGGTGCACGAGCGTGGTGAGCGTCGCGAGGAGCTCGGCGTCGTCGAGCTCGTAGGGCGGGTCGATGAACACCAGGTCGTAGGTGGAGCCCGACCCGGTGAGGAAGGTCTGCACCGCCGTCGCCCGCACCTCGATGGAGGGCGCCGCGCTGCGGGGGGCCGCTTTGAGCACGGCGGACGCGTTCGACCGGCAGGTCGCTGCTGCCTCGGCGCTCCGCTCGACCAGCATCACGCGGGAGGCTCCACGGCTCGCAGCCTCCAGCCCGAGCGCGCCGGAACCGGCGTACAGATCGAGCACGCGAGCACCGCGCAAAGCGTCTCGCGCCTCGAGGGCGGAGAAGATGGCCTCCCGCACCCGGTCGCTCGTGGGGCGCGTGCCGTTCTTGGGCACCTGGAGACTGAGCGAGCCGGCGAAACCGGCGACGATACGAGTCATGGTCATTCGAGCCTAGCGGCCAGGGCATCCGGACCACGAAGATATGAGGATGGACGAACGACTCGACCAGAGCGAGCTCGACGCCCTGTGGAACTTCGACGACCCGATCGCCTCCGCGGAACGTTTCGCGCAGGCGGCAGCCGAACCCGACCGCTCCGAAGTGGTTCGCGCGGAACTCGAGACGCAGCGCGCGAGGGCGTTGGGCCTGCAACAGCGCTTCGACGAGGCGGAGGCGCTGCTGGACTCGCTGGAGCCCGGAATCGGCCAGCTCGGGATCCGCATCCCGCTGGAGCGCGGTCGTCTGCGCAATTCGGCCGGCCGGTCCGCCGAGGCCATCCCGCTGCTCGAGGAGGCGCTCGCCAACGCGCGCCGCGACGGTGACGTGTTCCTGGCCGTCGACGCTGCGCACATGCTCGCCATCGCCGACCCGGAACGGTCGGCGGAGTGGACGCGCGCCGGGCTGGCCGAACTCGAGAACACCCGCGACCGGCGCACCTGGCGCTGGGCGATCAGCCTGCACAACAACCGCGGATGGCGTCTGTTCGACCAGGGCGCGCCCGCCTCGGCGCTGGAGGAGTTCGCGAAGGCGCTGACCGTCGCACGCGAGGACGGCACCGACGACCAGCTGTTCTGGGCCGAGTGGACGCTCGCGCGCTGCCTCCGCGAGGTCGGGCGCACCGGGGAGGCTCTCGCGATCCAGACCGAGCTGGCCCGCAAGCGACCCGAGGATCCTCACGTGCAGGAGGAGGTCGCCGCTCTGACGGCGGGGACGCATACGATCGAACCATGAGTTCCGTCTCCACGCCCGCCGTCGAGGGCGCGATCACCCTCGACTCCAAGCTGAGCGGCGTGCTCGGCGGGCGCACGTCCTCGGCGTTCGAGAAGGCGTTCGGGATGCGTTCCATCGCCGATCTGCTCAGCCACTATCCGCGCCGCTACGCGAAGCGCGGAGAGCTGACCGCCCTGGCCAACCTCCCGATCGACGAGAACGTGACGATCGTCGCCGAAGTGCTCCGAGTGCAGGAACGCCCGATGCGGGCGCGCCGCGGCTCGATCCTCGAGGTGAAGATCTCCGACGGCGAGGGCATTCTGACCCTCACCTTCTTCAACCAGGCCTGGCGGTCCAGAGACCTGGTGCCGGGCGTGCGCGGCATCTTCGCCGGCAAGGTCTCCGACTACCGGGGAGCGCTCCAGCTCGCGCATCCGGACTACGAGCTCTTCGAACCGGATGAGGTCGCCGGGCTGGCTGCCGGCACTGCGGCCGCGAAGAACTGGGCTCAGACGCCCATCCCGATCTACCCGGCCACCGGCACGGTCGCCAGCTGGCAGGTGCAGAAGGCCGTCGCCCTCGCGCTCGACGCGCTGGGGCCGGTCGACGACCCGGTTCCGGATGCTGTCGCCACCCACCGCGGACTCCTCGCGTTCCGCGACGCCCTCGAACGCATCCACCGTCCCGAGAAGGACTCGCACTGGCAGCGGGCGCGCGACGCTCTTCGGTTCCAGGAGGCCTTCGTGCTCCAGGCGGCACTGCTGCAGCAGCGTGCCGCTTCGCGCTCTACGGCGACGACGCCGCGCGCTGCCGTCCCCGGTGGCTTCCTGGAGCGTTTCGACGCCGCGCTGCCGTTCACGCTCACCGACGACCAGGCGACGGTGGGTGGCGAGATCGCGCGCGATCTCGCCGACACGGCTCCGATGAACCGGCTGGTGCAGGGCGAGGTCGGCTCGGGTAAGACGCTGGTGGCGCTGCGGGCGATGCTCGCCGTGGCCGACTCCGGAGGTCAGGCCGCGCTGCTCGCGCCCACGGAGGTGCTGGCCGGGCAGCATCTGCGTTCCATCGTCGGGGTGCTCGGGCCCGAGCTGGCTGCCCGGCTGATGCCGACGCTGCTGACCGGTCAGCTCACCACCGCCGAGCGCAAGAAGGCCTTGCTGCGCACGGTCTCGGGTCAGGCCCGCATCGTGGTGGGAACGCACGCGCTGCTCGGCGACGCCGTCACCTTCTTCGATCTGGGCCTCGTGGTGGTCGACGAGCAGCACCGGTTCGGAGTCGACCAGCGCGAGGCGCTACGGGCCAAAGGAGGAACGCCGCCGCACGTGCTGGTGCTCACGGCCACGCCGATCCCGCGAACCGTGGCGATGACAGTGTTCGGCGACCTCGACGTCTCGACGATCGCGCAGCTCCCGGCCGGCCGTCAGGGGATCGAGAGCTTCGTCGTGCCGCTCGCCGACCGCCCGGGCTGGGAGCGCCGCATCTGGGAGCGTGCCGCGGAGGAGATCTCGAAGGGCCGTCAGGTGTTCGTTGTCTGCCCGGCGATCACGGGCAAAGACGTCGAAGACGACGGCGAGGAGGTGGAGCCGGAGGAGGGTCCCACTCGCCCCATCGCCAGCGTCGAGACGGTGGCGGCCCAGGTGCGCGCCGACCCGCTCTTCGCGGATGCCCGGATCGGCGTGCTGCACGGCCGGCTGCCGTCCGATGTCAAAGACGAGGTGATGCGGTCGTTCGCCGCAGGCGCCCTCGACCTGATCGTCGCGACGACGGTGATCGAGGTGGGCGTGGACGTGCCGAACGCGTCGGCGATGGTGATCCTCGACGCCGACCGGTTCGGGGTGTCGCAGTTGCACCAGCTGCGCGGCCGCGTCGGTCGCGGCGGCGTCCCGGGCATCTGCCTGATGGTCACCGGCGCCGAGCAGGAGACGCTCGCGCGCGAGCGCGTCGAGGCGGTGGCGGCCACACTCGACGGGTTCGAACTGGCGAACATCGACCTGGAGCTGCGGCGCGAAGGCGACGTGCTGGGGAGCAGGCAGTCCGGCGGCCGTTCGTCTCTGCGGCTCCTCCGGGTCGCCAGCGACGGGGAGCTCATCTCGGAGGCGCGGACCGCCGCGCAGGAGACGCTGGAGACGGACGACGGGCTGGCCGGACATCCGGCTCTCGCTGCCGCGCTCGCGCGACGCCTCGACGAGAGCGAGCGGGCCTTCCTCGGCAAGTCCTGACCGTTCGCCCGGTCGTGACACGCCCGCAACATTTCGGTAACGGATTCACAACGAATTGCAGGGTATGCCGGGATAGTCTGAAGGTCTATGAACAGGATCGCCGTTGTCCCTGGATCGTTCGACCCGGTCACCCTCGGGCATCTCGACGTCATCGAACGTGCCGCGGGCCTGTTCGACGAGGTGCATGTGCTCGTGGTCCACAACCCCGACAAAGGCGCGCTGCTGCCCATCGCCCAGCGCGTCTCGCTGCTCGAGCGGTCCATCGAAGACGCCGGCATCACCGGCAACATCGTGGTCGCATCCTGGAGCGTCGGCCTGCTGGTCGACTACTGCACGGACGTCGGGGCGCACGTGCTGGTCAAGGGCATCCGTTCGCAGATCGACGTGGCCTACGAGACGCCCATGGCCATCGTCAACAGAAACCTCGCGGCGGTCGAGACGATCTTCCTCCTCCCGAATCCCGCGAACGCCCACGTCTCCAGTTCGCTCGTGCGCCAGGTCTCGGCGCTCGGCGGCGACGTGAGCCCGTACGTCCCTTCGGCCGTCTACGAGTATTTGCAGGAGACATGAACAGTTACGCGACGCGTCAGCCAACCGAGTCCACTGTCGCCCCGGACGAGGTGACCGGCGAGCCCTCTGTGGGCATGGACCTGGTGGAGCTGCGACGCGCCGCGGAGCAGATCACCGACAATGTGGAGTCCGTGATCGACGGCAAGCACGACGCGGTCACGACGGCGCTGACGGTGCTGCTGGCCGAGGGGCACCTGCTCATCGAAGACGTGCCGGGCGTGGGCAAGACCATGCTGGCGAAGTCGCTGGCGAAGTCGGTGGACTGCACGGTCAGCCGCATCCAGTTCACTCCCGACCTGCTGCCGAGCGACGTCACCGGCGTCTCGGTCTACAACCAGGCCGAGCGCCGATTCGAGTTCAAGCCGGGCGCCGTGTTCGCCAACATCGTGATCGGCGACGAGATCAACCGCGCGAGCCCCAAGACCCAGTCGGCGCTCCTCGAGTGCATGGAGGAGCGGCAGGTCACGGTCGACGGCTCCACCTACCCGCTGTCGGCGCCGTTCATCGTGGTCGCCACTCAGAACCCGGTGGAGATGGAGGGCACATACGCCCTGCCGGAGGCTCAGCGCGACCGGTTCATGGCGCGCATCGCGATGGGCTACCCCGACGACGAGTCGGAGCGGGCGATGCTCGACTCGCGCGATACGTCCAGCCCGCTCTCACGGATCGGTCCGGTCGTCACCTCCGAGCAGCTGCGGGCCATGATGGCCACCGCGCGCGGCGTCTTCGCCTCCCTGCCCGTGAAGCAGTACGCCGTCGACATCGTGCGAGCGACGCGCGAGGACCGCGATCTGCGGCTCGGCGGCAGTCCCCGCGCGACGCTCCAGCTCGTGCGGGCCGCCAAGGCGAAGGCCGCCCTCGAGGGTCGCGACTTCGTGCTGCCGGACGACATCGACTCCCTGGCCGTCGCCGTTCTCGGCCACCGCCTGCTGCCGACGAGCCGGGCACTGGGCCACCACCACGAGAGCGCGCCGGTGATCGCGGACATCGTGAGGCGCGTCGTCGCCTCCACGCCGGTGCCGGTGGGCTCCGGCGCGATCGGGTCGGGCCGGGCGGACTGAGCCGTGCCGCGACGTCCTCGTTCCTCGTCGCCCGTGCGCAAACCACGGCCGACCGTGCGGGGCTGGGGTCTGTTCGCCGTCGGAGTCGTCGCCCTGCTCGCCTCGGCGTACTTCGGCCGCACCGACGTGCTGTTCGTCGGCCTCTTCTTCACCGTCCTGCCGCTGGCCGCCATGATCTCGGTGACCGTCGACCGGCCGCGCCTGACGGTCACCAGGAGCTTCCACCCCGACATCGTCGGCGTCGGCGAGGTCGCGACCGTGGTGACGACGGCGCGCAACGAGTCGCCGCGTCCGAGCCCGCCCGCCCAGTGGCGGGAGTTCGCGCCGCCGGCCGTCAGCGTGCAGGCCGCTGCGCCCTTCCCGCGGCTCGGCGCACATCAGGTGAACGTGACGCACGGACGCGACACGATCGTGCTGCGCCAGGATGTCCGCGCCCTGCACCGCGGCTCGCATCCGGTGGGCCCGCTGATCGTCAGCCGCACCGACCCGTTCGGACTGGCCTACGCGGAGTACGCCCTCGGCCACCCGCGCCAGTTCGTCGTGACGCCGCGGGTGTCGTCACTTCCCGGAGGCGACCTCGACATCGCCCGCAGCGAAGGCACCGAGCACGAACTGCTCCGCCACAGCATCCCGAGCGCCGACGAGCTGATCGCCCGCGAGTACCGGCCGGGCGACCCGCTGCGCCGGGTGCACTGGCGGGCGACGGCGCGACACGACAAGCTGATGGTGCGCCAGGAGGAGCGGCGCAGCAACCCCGAAGCCTGGCTGCTGTTCGACACTCATGTCGGCGCCGGCCCGGATGCGGAGTTCGAGACGCTCGTGGAGATGGTCGCCTCGGTCGGCGTGCATCTGCTCGACGAAGGGTTCGTGGTGAGCGTGGTCGAGACCGGGCCGCGGCAGCTCTCAGGACGCTCGGGCGCCGGCCGCACCGGCACCCTCGGCTCGGCGACGCCGACCTACGACGTGGGCAGCGCCGATCGCCTGCTGCTCTCCGATCTGGCGGCGGTGGAGCAGAGCGTCGAGGGTCGTGACGACGCCGTGGCCGAGCTCGCGGCTGGACTGCGCCGGTCCGGACGCGCGGTCCCCGTGTTCGCGATGCTGCTGAGCGGCTCGGTGGACGAACTGGGCGCGCTGGCGGCGGTACGGCCCATGTGCGACCCGGCCGTCGCGTTCATCGGTGCATCGGCCCCTCCGGCGGTGGGCGAAGTGCTCGCCGACGCGGGCTGGCTGTGCGTGCCGTTCGGCGCCGGGGACGACCCGGCGGACAGCTGGCAGCAGGCCCTCGTGCGCCAGCGGGCAGGTGCCCACCATGGTTAGCGAGTCGGCGGTCGGCGCGGCGAGCATCCCGCGCGTCCGCACCAGGCGGATCGGCTACTGGCGGCTCACCGGAGCCCTGATGCTCCAGATGCTGGCCGTGAGCTTCGCGCTCATCGGGCTGATCGAGGGCGGCGGCTGGTGGTTCGCGCTGATGTTCTCGGCGGCGCTCATCCTGGTCGCCGGCGCCGGGCTCCGGATGCTCGGAGTACCGCGCCGCATCGTGCCGCTGCTCCAGCTCGCCGAGTTCGCGATCATCATGACCGTCGCGTTCGGACGGGGGACCGGGCTGTTCGGCCTGATCCCGACCCCCGCCACCTTCGCCCGCTTCGGCGACATCGCCGACCAGGCCATGCTCTCCATCTACCAGCAGGGGACACCGTCCCAGGCGCTGCCGGAGTTCATGTTCCTCGTGGTGGGAGGCGGCTGCCTGCTCGCGCTCGTCCTCGACACCGCCGCGATCGCGTTCCGCGTCCCGGCTCTGACCGCCCTCGGGATCGCCCTCGTGCTGGTCGTCCCGGGTGCACTCCTCGGAGACGGCCTCGACCCGTTCGCGCTCGCGACCAACGCGGCCGCCTTCCTGTGGCTGCTACGGTGCGACGTCCGCACCAGGCGACCGGGAACGGCCCGGCCCACGGCATCCCTCTCGATCTCCGCCGCGGCGATCGTGGTCGCCCTCGTGCTCGCCGGCACCGCGCCCGGCTTCGACCGCGGGGGAGCATCGTCGTTCACCGCCGGCGGCATCTCGATCGGCGGAACCGTCACTCCGCTGATCGACCTCGGCCGCGACCTGCGCCGCCCGGCCGCGGTGCGCGCGCTCACCTACACGACCACCGCTCCCAGCGGTCAGTACCTCAAGCTCGCGTCGCTCGACCAGTTCACCGGCTCGGTGTGGAAGCACCGCGAGCGCGACACCAAGCGCCTGCCCGCGCGCAACACGATCGGCCCCGTCTTCGGGCTGTCGGACACGGTGAAGACCACCAAGATCACCACGAACATCCAGATCGACAACATGCAGAGCCGCTGGCTCCCGGTGCCGTACCCGGTGCAGGGCGTGAAAGGGCTGAACGGCACCTGGTCCTGGGATCCGGACGACCTGACGATCGGCGGCGTGAACACCACGACGCAGGGCCAGAACTACACGGCGACCAGCGTCATCCTGCAGCCGACCGCGCAGCAGCTGAAAGACGCGGGCGGATTCATCCCGGCGTCGGTCGAGCGCGACCTGTTCCTGCCGCCGCAGCTGCCCGCGATCATCACCTCCACCGCACTCGCGGCGACGGCGGGCTCGCTGTCGGAGTACGACAAAGCCGTCGCCCTGCAGGACTACTTCCGCGACAACAACTTCGTCTACTCGACGCAGACTCCGCTCAAGCAGGGCTACGACGGTGACGGCGCGCGGGTCATCGCCCGGTTCTTGGAGCTGAAGAGCGGCTACTGCGTGCACTTCGCGTCGGCGATGGCGCTGATGGCCCGCACGCTGGGCATCCCGTCGCGCGTCGCAGAAGGCTACCTGCCCGGCGCGACCAACGGCGGGACGGCGAACAACCCGGGGCAGTACACGGTGACGAGCGACGACCTTCACGCGTGGCCCGAACTGTACTTCGCCGGCGTCGGCTGGGTGTCGTTCGAGCCGACGGTGGGCCGGGGGACGATCCCGACCTACACGCGGCCGGAGAGCCTCACCCCCTCGAACGCCCCGGCCCCCAACTCGACCTCCAGTGCGGCCGCCCGGCCTCTGGTGCCGACCGACCCGGCCAACACCGGGAGCGCGACAGGAGCGACCGCGGCAACTCCGTTGCAGCCGATCCTCTCCGGTGTCGGCGTCGGGCTGCTCGTGGTGGCGCTCCTGCTGACGCCCGCCGTGCTGCGCCGCATCCGGCGCCGCAACCGCCTCAGACGCCTTACCGACGAATGGGGCGGGGCCTCCGTGGCGTGGGACGAGCTGAGCGACACGGCCCGCGACCTCGGCTGGGCGGTGCCGGATACCGAGACGCCGCGCGTCTTCGCCGATCGCGTGGCCGCCGCCGTTGCGGGCACGCCGGGGGAGGAGGCGGTGAGACGGCTCCTGGCGGTGCGTGAGCGGGACGCCTACGGTCCGCCCACCCGGGCGACGGCCATCGGGCTCTCCACGGATCTCGAGCGCGTGCTCGGCGCGCTGGAAGAGCAGGCCGGGCGCGCGCTGCGGGTGAAAGCGGCCCTGATTCCGGTCTCGCTCATCCCTCCCACCTGGACGCCAGCCCAGAGTGCGCGCGGATCGGCCTGAGTGCGGCCGCGCATCCGCGTAAAATAGTGGATCGTGACCAAGTTCAAGACCACTCCGTACACCCTCAATGTGTACGACATCGTCCACCGCCCGGGGGAGATGCGAGAGCAGACCATCGCGCTGCCCGTCGCGGCGAAACTCGGCGAGGGGCTGGTGAGCGTTCCCGAGGGTGCGACCATCGACCTCGACGTCCGGCTGGAGTCGATGCACGAAGGCATCCTGGTCTCCGGCGACGCGCAATCCACCGCCGTCGGGGTCTGCGGACGATGCCTGATCGACATCGAACAGCCTGTCCAAGTCGATTTCCAGGAACTTTTCGCGTATTCTTCTGACGAAGCTTTTGATTTTGAGGTTCACGACGACCACGTGGATCTTGAACCTCTGATCAGGGACGCGGTAGTGCTGGCACTGCCGTTTCAGCCGGTGTGCCGGCCGGATTGTCCCGGACTCGATCCCGAGACCGGAGAACGACTGGCGGATGTACCGGACCGCAAACCCCAGGAATCCACCGATAGCCGGTGGTCTGCGCTTGCGGCATTCCAGGCTTCCGACAACGTGAAGCAGGACGTTCCTGCCGACATCGACATAAACCGAGAAGAGAGATAGTCATGGCTGTTCCGAAGCGGAAGCAATCGCGCGCCAACACGCACGCCCGTCGTTCGCAGTGGAAGGCCGAGGCCCCCACGCTCGTCAAGACCATCGAAGGTGGCAAGGTCACCTACAGCCTGCCGCACCGCGCCAAGGTCGTCGAGGACTCCGCAGGCACCGCCCTGTTCCTCGAGTACAAGGGCCGCAAGGTCGCAGACGTCTAACTCCAGCGCGATGGCCGGCACCGAATCCCTGAACCAGGGCAGTACCGACCGCACCGCACTCATCGAGAAGCTCGGAGTCGTCATCGACCCCGAGCTTCTCGAGTTGGCGCTGACCCACCGTTCGTACGCGTACGAGCACGGGGGCATCCCCAACAACGAGCGTCTCGAGTTCCTCGGGGACTCCATCCTGGGTCAGGCGGTCACGGTCAAGCTGTTCCGCGAGAATCCCGGGCTCGACGAGGGCGACCTCGCCAAGCGACGGGCCAGTCTCGTGAGCTCGGTCGCACTCGCCGAAGTGGCGCGCGCCATCGGCCTCGGCGAGTACCTCCTGCTCGGCCGCGGCGAGAACTCGAGCGGCGGCCGCGACAAGGCGTCGATCCTCGCCGACACGGTCGAGGCGATCATCGGCGCGGCCTACCTCGACGTCGGGGGCGAGGAGGCCACTGCGCTCGTGCTGCGGCTGGTCGAGCCGCTGCTCGACGACCCGAGCCGGTTCGGCGCGGCCATGGACCCCAAGACGAGCCTGCAGGAGGCCGCGGCGCACCGCGGAGCCGGCCTGCCCGTCTACACGGTGACCAACACCGGTCCCGACCACAGCAAGACCTTCCACGCCACCGTCGAGGTGACCGGGCTCGTCACCGCCACTGGCGAGGGGACCAGCAAGAAGCAGGCCGAGATGTCTGCCGCTCTCACCGCGTGGACCGAGCTGACCAGGCGCCGTGCCCGAGCTTCCCGAGGTTGAGGTCGTCCGCGCCGGACTCGCTCCGGCGGTGAGCGGCGCGACCATCCTCGGCGTGGAGGTCTTCGAGCCCCGGTCGCTGCGCCGCCACGATCCGGTCGGCGGCACGTTCGAGGCACTCGTCACCGGCCGCACGATGGCGACACCCGTCCGGCGCGGCAAGTTCCTCTGGATCCCGCTCGAGGGCACCCGGCAGGCGATCGTCGCCCACCTGGGGATGAGCGGGCAGATCCTGCTGCGCGAGCCGGGTGTCGTCGAGAACGGTCTGCTGCGCATCCGGTTGCACATCGAGACGGCGCCGTCGCAGGCGGGCCCGCGACGTGAGCTCTGGGTGAACTTCGTCGACCAGCGGATCTTCGGCTCGATGGCGGTCGACGCCTTGGTGCCGACCGCCGACGGAGCGCCCGGCGGGCTCGGCACCGAGGAGGCCCTCGTGCCCGCCCAGGTCGCACACATCGCCCGCGACCCCCTCGATTCCGCCTTCGACGACGCCGCCTTCGCCGCCGCGCTCGGCCGGAAGAACACCGGCGTCAAACGGGCACTCCTCGACCAGTCGCTGATCAGCGGCATCGGGAACATCTACGCCGACGAGGCCCTGTGGGCGGCCAAGCTGCATTATGCCCAGCCGGTGCGGAGCCTCAGCCGGGCGCGCATCCGGACTCTGCTCGCCGAAGTGCGGACGGTGCTGTCCAAAGCGCTTGCGGAGGGCGGCACGAGCTTCGACGCCCAGTACGTGAACGTGAACGGCGCGTCGGGCTACTTCTCGCACAGTCTGAACGTCTACGGCCGGGAGGGCGAGCCGTGCCCGCGGTGCGGGACAGCGATCGTGCGCGAACAGTTCATGAACCGGTCGTCGCACTTCTGCCCGCACTGCCAGAAGCTGCGGCTGCCCCGCACGGCGCCGGCTGGGGCATCCTGAGCGCTCGCGCGGCCGCACGGGTCCTGTTTTCAGGAGATCAGCGCGCCCTGCGACCGTCACCGCCTGAATTCAGGAACATCCGGCGCCGGGCGGCCGAATTCTCCTGAATTCAGGCGGTGTGTCGTGGCGGCTCAGGCGATGGTCTTCTGCCAGTTGCCGGTGAGGCCGTGCAGCTCGAAGCCGAACGCGTCGTTCACCCGCAGCATCGGCGCATTCTCGTCCGCGTTCCACGTGAGCACGCGCCGGATGTGCGGGGCGTGCTCCGCGAGGCGCTCCAGGTTCCGCAGCTTCACCAGCGTGCCGAGCCGATGGCCCCGGTGGTCGCCGGCCACCAGGGTGTCGTACTGTTCGGCCTTGTCGCCGTCGTCGGGCACCGCGATCTCCGTGTACGCCACGAGACGACCGCTCGGGACGTGCTCCGCCACCGTCACGAGCAGCGGCTCGCTGCGCGCGATCAGCTCGGCCTCGTGCCGGCGGACCCGGTCGGCCGTCCACGCCTCGTCGTCGAGGGCGATGCCGGTCTGGGGGACGTCGACGGTCATCCGTTCCTTGAGCGCGGCGAACTCGGTCACGAGCTCGTCGGGGGCGGTCCGCCACCAGCCGAGCGTGCGGTAGTCGGCCGAGTGGGCCACCGCATCCGTCAGCAGCCTGTCGTGCCGCTCGGCCGGCATCGGCAGCGCGAGGCTGCTCGAACGCTCGATCTGGCCGAGCCGGTACCCGTGGTGCTGGGCGAAAAGCACGTCGGGGGAGTCGGCGGGCAGTCCGCTCGGGCCCGCCGCCGCGCGAACCACAGGTCCCTCGTGCAGCGTGGCCGCCGGATGCTCCGTGTAGGCCGAGATGGCAGTGCGTCCGCCGTCCAGAGCGAGGTCCTCGCCCCGCGCCAGCAGAGCCGAACCGATTCCGCGGCCGCGCATGGCCGGCACGACGTCGACCAGGATCGTGGCCGTGACCGCGTCCTCTTCGAGGGGGAAGTCGGCGACCACCCGGCCGACGATCACGCCGTCGACGATCGCGACGAACAGCAGCTTGTCGTGGAAGTCCTGCGCCTGGAACGACGCCAGCTCGGCCTCGGCCGTGTACACGAAATCGTCGTTCCGCCAGAGAGCCATGGCGACGCCGTTCATGACGCCGACCAGCTCTTCGAAGGCGACGGAGTCGGGGGTGCCCAGACGCGCGGGGATGCGGAGCTCTGCGATGATCGGCTCGGCCCTCGCGTGCATCCGTCGGCACCTCCTCGTGCTCCCCGAACCTCTCAGCTTAGTGGGCGGCCCCGGGCCGTCGCCAACACGAAGAGATTTGGTTTCAATCGTGTAAATCTGCATGTCGAAGTTGGTAACGATTAGTTGCACTGCATGTAGTCTCAGCACACATATTCGTGGTGCGAAGCGGCAACCACGCCGCTTCGTAACGGATTCACGTCGAGAGGCAGAATCAGATGTTACGGAAGAAAGTCATGACAGGTGCGGCCGTTGCAGCGGCGGTCGCGCTCTTCCTGGCGGGGTGCGCCAATACGGCGTCTACCGGTGGGTCGTCGAGCAGCTCCGGGAAAGTCAACATCCCGGCGATCACCTCGGTCGAAACTCCGGCTGGCGCGGTGCTCCCGGCCGGAGACGGCAAGGCCACCTGTCCGGCCGGCTTGACCATCGGTTATGTCGGAGCGGAGACGGGCCCCAACGCCCAGCTCGGCATCAACATCTACAACGGCGTCCAGCTCGCGATCGACCAGCACAACAAGGCCAACACCGGCTGCCAGGTCGCATTCAAGAAGTTCGACACCGAAGGCGACCCGAACAAAGCGACCGGTCCGGTCACCCAGGCGGTCAACGAGAAGGACATCATCGGCGTCATCGGCCTCCCGTTCTCGGGCGAGTCGAAGGCGACGGGAAACATCTTCGAGCAGCAGGGCCTGGTTCACATCACCCCGTCGGCGACCAACCCCGACCTGACGAAGAACGGTTGGACGACCTTCTTCCGCGGCCTCGGCAATGACGCCGTGCAGGGCCCGGCAGCGGCGAAGTTCCTCACCGGCAAGCTGCAGGCCAAGAAGGTCTACCTGGTCCAGGACGACTCCGACTACGGAATCGGCCTCGCCACCACGACCTCGCAGGCTCTCGGCGACGCCCTCGTCGGCACCGACAAGGTCACGACCGGCCAGAAGGACTTCTCGGCGGTGGTCTCCAAGATCATCAACGCGAAGCCCGACGCGGTCTACTACTCGGGCTACTACGCCGAAGGTGCTCCGTTCGACCAGCAGCTCGTGAACAAGGGCTATACCGGAACGTTCGTCGGACCTGATGGCGTGAAGGACGACCAGTTCATCAAGCTGGCCGGCGACGCGTCGAACAACGCGTTCTTCACCTGCCCCTGCATCCCGGGCGAACTGATCCCGTCGTTCGAGAGCGCCTACAAGACGCTCGCGAGCGCCGAGCCCGGAACGTACTCGATCGAGGGTTACGACGCCGCGACGGTCCTCCTCTCCGGAATCGACCAGGGCAAGACGACCCGCGCCGACCTGAAGTCGTTCGTCACGTCGTACGACAAGGACGGCCTGAGCAAGCACTACAAGTGGGACTCCACTGGTGAGCTGCAGGCTCCGACGGTCTACGGCTACAAGGTCGAGAACGGGAAGATCGTCCCGATCGGAACCATCGGCTAAGGCGACACTGGATGCCGCGGGTCACTGCACCTCGTGGCCCGCGGCATCCGTCGTGTCCCGCTCTGTCCGCAATCCGATCGGATCGATGACGATCCCTTCCCCGCTCGATCTGGATGCCTGAATGCTCGAACTGTTAGTCCTCCACCCTGTCATCGACAACTCGTGGATCAACTTCGATGTCCCGTCCCTCATACAGAACTTCTGGGGTGCCACCTTCGACGGCCTCACCTTCGGGGCGATCTACGGCCTCATCGCCGTCGGTTACACGCTCGTATACGGTGTGCTCAACCTCATCAACTTTGCCCACTCCGAGGTGTTCATCATCGGCGCCTACGGCGTGGTGATCACCCTGACGTCGCTGGGCTTCGGCCCGTCGATCCCCAACCTCGGGATCGGAGCGATCATCGGCGATCTGCTGCTGGCCCTGGTGGTCGGCATGCTCGCCTCAGCCGTCACGGCCTTCCTCCTCGAGCGGGTGGCCTATCGGCCGCTGCGGAGGAGGAACGCCCCACGACTGGCCTTCCTCATCACCGCGATCGGCGCTTCGTTCGCGATCCAGTCGGCGATCTTCGTGATCCGCGGAGCGAACGCCGAGCCGGCCGTCACGATGTTCCGTCCGGTGGCCGTGTTCGACGTCTTCGGCACCATCATCACGACGCAGTCGCTCATCATCGTGGTCGCGGCCGTCGTGCTCATGGTGCTGACGGACATGTTCATCCGGCGCACCCGGACCGGCCGCGGCATCCGTGCGGTGGCGCAGGACCCGGACACCGCGACCCTGATGGGCGTGAACAAGGAGCGCATCATCGTGATCACCTTCGTGCTCGGCGGCCTGCTCGCCGGTGCGGCGGCCTTGTTCTACGTGATGCTCGTCCCCTCCGGCGTGATCTACACGGGCGGCTTCGTGCTCGGCATCAAGGCGTTCGCGGCCGCGGTGCTGGGCGGCATCGGAAACGTCAGGGGAGCGCTCCTGGGCGGCCTCCTGCTCGGTTTGATCGGAAACTACGGACAGATCCTGCTCGGCAACTCGCAGTGGACGGACGTCATCGCCTTCGTGGTGCTCGTCCTCGTCCTCCTGGTGCGCCCGACAGGCATCCTCGGTACCTCACTGGGGAGGAGCAGAGCATGAGCACGACAGACGGACCCAAGGTCCTGCCGGACGCGAGAAGCGAGCAGGCGGAGGACAACGCCGAGGCGAGACCGAAGCGGGGTGGTCCCCTCCAGGCTTTCCGCGACCGCTGGAACGGGCTTCCACGCCAGATCCAGTGGCTCTGGATGCTCATCGTGGTCGCCATCGCATTCGCGCTCCCGTACCTCAACTTCTTCCCCCTGACGACGGAGCCGGGCAACGACTGGGCGCTCGCGTGCTTCGCGATGGCGGTCTACGCTCTCATCGCGGTGGGCCTGAACGTTGTCGTCGGCTACGCCGGCCTCCTCGACCTCGGCTATGTCGCCTTCTTCGCGGTCGGTTCGTACACCGCGGCGATGCTGACCAGTCCCGACTCGCCGTTCACCAAGATCCCGTACCTCTGGACCATTCCGGTGGCGATGGCGGTCGCGATGCTCTTCGGTGTGATCCTGGGCGTCCCGACTCTGCGACTGCGCGGCGACTACCTGGCGATCGTGACGCTCGGCTTCGGCGAGATCGTGCGCATCCTGGCCACGATCATCCCGGCGCTGAAAGGACAGGTGGGCTTCCAGAACGTCGGCCACCCGCCCGGTGAGGACGCCGACGGCATCCCGATCTTCTCGAACTCCAACGGCGTCCCGTGGTACTGGATGACGCTCGTGATCATCATCATCATCCTGCTGCTGGTCGGCAATCTGGAGCGCAGTCGCGTCGGCCGTGCCTGGATCGCGATCCGCGAGGACGAGGACGCCGCCGAGATCATGGGCGTGCCCACCTTCAAGTACAAGGTGTGGGCGTTCGCGATCGGCGCGGCCGTCGGAGGTCTCTCGGGGGCGCTGTTCGCCGGCCAGGTCGGCTTCGTGAACAACCAGAAGTTCGACGTGCAGACCTCGATCCTGTTCCTCGCGGCGGTCGTCCTCGGTGGAACGGGCAACAAGGTCGGCGCTCTGCTCGGTGGTGCGATCGTGGCGTACATCCCGCTGCGCTTCACCGCGATCGCCGACTACAAGTACCTGATCTTCGGACTCGCCCTGGTGCTGCTGATGATCTTCCGCGCGAAGGGCCTGGTGCCCGCCAAGCAGCGCCTGCTGGCGTACGGCCGGAACGCGTACAAGTACCTGGTGAGCAAACCCGAGGACAGGCATCCGCGGACCGGGTCCGTCGCTGCGGCTCCGGCCGCTGCGGACGCGACCGCCGACAGCCCGGCTGTTGCGGAATCGCCCGACGCGCCGGCCGACCCGACAGGGAGCACCCACCCGGCCGACCCGGCCGACCCAGCCGACCCGGCCGATCCGAGCGCCCCGAAGGGAGACGCATCATGACCGAAGAGAACGACGCATCCCGCGAGTCGCTCGCACCCGGCGCCGACCCGGACACGCTGGTCGACGCCGGCATCGACCTCGAGGTCGCCGCTGCCGCCGCTCCGGACCGCGAGATCGCGGTCGAGGTGGGCGATAACATCGTCGAGGTCAAGAACCTGACCGTCAAGTTCGGCGGGCTGCTCGCCCTCGACGACGTGAGCTTCGACATCAAGCGCGGCGAGATCCTCGGTCTGATCGGCCCCAACGGCGCCGGCAAGACCACGTGCTTCAACGCGATGACCGGCGTCTACAAGCCCACCAGCGGCGATGTGCTGCTGGAGGGCAAGTCGATCAAGGGCCAGAAGCAGCACCAGATCACCCGCCTGGGGCTGGCGCGCACCTTCCAGAACATCCGCCTCTTCGGCGAGATGTCCGCCCTCGAGAACGTCGTGGTGGGCCTGGATGCGCGGCACCGCACGAGCGTGCCCGGTGCGCTCGTGAGGAGCCCGCGCCACATCCGCGAGGAGAAGTCGGCCATCGAACGCGGGATGGCGCTGCTCGAGTTCGTGGGCATCGCCGATCTGGCGACCACCGCATCCCGGCAGCTGCCGTACGGCTACCAGCGGCGGCTGGAGATCGCCCGCGCACTGGCGACCGACCCCAAGGTGCTCTGCCTGGACGAGCCGGCCGCCGGCTTCAACCCGGCGGAGAAGGAGGACCTGATGGACCTCATCCGCACCATCCGGGCCGACGGCTACACCGTGCTTCTGATCGAGCACGACATGCGCCTGGTGATGGGCGTCACCGACCGGATCGTCGTGCTCGAGTTCGGTCGCAAGCTGGCCGACGACATTCCGTCCGTGATCCGCAACGACCAGCGCGTGATCGCCGCTTATCTGGGAGAGCCTGAAGATGACGTTGCTTGAGCTGAAGAACGTGAGCGTCTCGTACGGGCGCATCGAAGCCATCCACGACATGTCGTTCGCGGTCGAGGAGGGCGAGATCGTCAGCCTGATCGGGGCGAACGGCGCGGGCAAGTCGACCACGATGAAGACCATCTCCGGCCTGCTGAACCCGTCGAAGGGCTCGATCTCGTTCGACGGCCAGGACATCACCAAGATGAAGGCGCACATCCGGGTCATCCGGGGCATCTCGCAGGCGCCGGAGGGCCGGGGGATCTTCCCCGGCATGACGGTGCTCGAGAACCTCGACATGGGCGCCTTCGGCCGCAAGGACCGCAGTGGGATGGACGCCGACTTCGACCGCGTGTTCTCGCTGTTCCCGCGTCTCGCCGAGCGCAGGACGCAGGTCGGAGGCACGATGTCGGGCGGCGAGCAGCAGATGCTCGCCATCGGGCGTGCCCTCATGTCGGCTCCGCGCCTGCTGCTGCTCGACGAGCCGTCGATGGGGCTGGCCCCGCAGTTCATCAAGCAGATCTTCGCGATCATCAGCGAGATCAACGCGCAGGGCACGACGATCCTGCTGGTGGAGCAGAACGCCAACCAGGCTCTGGCCCGGGCGAACCGCGGTTTCGTGCTCGAGACCGGCACGATCACCCATTCCGGTACCGGCAAGGAGCTCCTGGCGAACCCGGCCATCAAAGAGGCCTATCTCGGCGTCGGCTGACGCGCGAAGCGCCGCTCTCGCAATCGAGTCCGGAGTTGCTGGGTCGAAACCGCTCGGTTCGGCCCAGCAACTCCGGACTCGATGGCGCGCGACCGCGGGGCGCGACGGGCGAACCGCGCGCGGTCGGGTAAATTTGGCCCAGACGATCTGAGGGATGCGAGAAAGGATGGGCGGCGGGTGTATCTGAAGAGCCTGACGCTCAAGGGCTTCAAGTCGTTCGCCCAGCCGACGACCTTCGCGTTCGAGCCCGGGGTCACCTGCGTGGTCGGCCCCAACGGCTCCGGCAAGTCGAACGTCGTCGACGCCCTCGCCTGGGTGATGGGCGAGCAGGGCGCCAAGACCCTCCGCGGCGGCAAGATGGAGGACGTCATCTTCGCCGGCACCTCCACCCGCGGGCCGCTCGGCCGCGCCGAGGTCACCCTCACCATCGACAACTCCGACGGCGCGCTGCCGATCGAGTACTCCGAGGTCACGATCTCGCGCACGCTGTTCCGCAACGGCGGCAGCGAGTACGCGATCAACGGCTCGGCCTGCCGCCTGCTCGACGTGCAGGAGCTGCTCAGCGACTCCGGCCTCGGCCGCGAGATGCACGTCATCGTCGGCCAGGGACAGCTGGACGCCGTGCTGCACGCCAGCCCCGAAGAGCGTCGCGGCTTCATCGAAGAGGCCGCGGGCATCCTGAAGCACCGTCGCCGCAAGGAGAAGACCCTCCGCAAGCTCGAGGCGATGCAGACCAACCTGACCCGTCTCAGCGACCTCGCCGGGGAGATCCGGCGCCAGCTGAAGCCGCTCGGCCACCAGGCCGAGATCGCGCTTGAGGCCCAGTCGATCGCCGCGGTGGTCCGGGATGCCCGTGCGCGTCTGCTCGCCGACGATGTCGTCACCCTCCGCACCGCCCTCGACGACCACGGCCGCACCGAGTCCGAGCGGCACAGCGAGCGCATCGTCCTGCAGGAGCAGCTCGAGCAGAAGCAGCTGCGCGTCGCCCGGCTCGAGCAGGCCCAGGTGGGCGACGAGGTCGACATCGCACGTCGCACGTCGTTCGGACTCGAGTCGGTGCAGGAGCGGCTGCGCAACCTCTACACCTTGGCCAACCAGCGTCTGGCGCTGCTCGGCAGTCAGGCGGACGCACCGGAGTCCGGCCCCGGGGTGAGTCCTCAGATGGTTCAGGATGCCCGCGACGAGGTCGATCGCCTGCGAACGGTGGTCGCCGGCGCGGAGGCCGCCTGGGTCGCCTCCCAGGCCGCCACCCGCAGCGCCCGCTCGCGGCTCGATGCGGTGGACGAGGAGATCGCCGCCCAGAGCGCGCTCGTCTCCCGGCACGACCTGGAGATCAGCAAGCTCAGCGGTCAGGCCGATGCGGCCGCTCAGCGTCTCGCCGCCGTTCGCGGCGAGGTGCTGCGCCAGCAGAACGCTCTCGACGCCGCGACGGAGCGCCGCGAGAAGGCGCGCGCCGATTTCGCCGTCCGTGAAGCCGAGGCCGCTACGTTCGACGTCGGCGAGGGTAACCTCGACGAGGCGTACGAGCTCGCTCAGGCCGACGTGTTCGAGGCCGAGGGCGAGATCGAGCGGCTGCGCGAGGAGCTGCACACCCTCGAACGCGAGCGCGACGCTCTCGCCGCGCGCACCAGCGCGCTGTCCCAGGCGCTCGACCAGAAGGACGGCTCCGCCGCGCTCGTCGCCGCGCGACTGCCCGGGGTGCGCGGTCTGGTGGCCGAGCACATCCGCGTGCATCCGGGCTTCGAGGCGTCGATCGCCGCCGCCCTCGGCACGCTGGCGGATGCGGTGCTCGCCGACGACCGCGACCGCGCTTTCGAGGCGGTCGCCCATGCTTCCGCCGACGAGCTCGGCCGCGTCGAGGTCATCGTCGCCGACGCGACCGCGGCCGAGGTGGATCTCAGCGGCGTCACCGGCGTCGTCTCCGCGCGCTCGGTGGTGGATGCTCCGGCCGGCGTACTCGGCATCCTCGCGTTCACCGCGATCGCCGACGACCTGGAGTCAGCCAGAGCCGCGACCGCCGCGTTCGCCTCGCGTTCGCTCGGGGGACCCGTGACGATCATCACGAAGACCGGCGAGGTGCTCACCGATTTCGTGCTGCGCGGCGGCTCCGGCGCTCAGCAGAGCCGCATCGAGCTGATCGCCGACCGTGACGCCGCCCAGGACCGTCTCGGCGAGGTCACCTCCCTGATCGACCGCGCGAAGTTCGCGCTGGCCGAGCAGCGCGGTGTGCTGCAGGTCGCGAAGGAGCAGTCGAAGAACGCGCTGGCGGCGCTTCGCGAGTTCGACGCCCAGCTCGCCGCACAGACCGAGCAGCTCAATCGGCTCAAAGTGCAGCTCGAGGCATCGCAGGCCGAGTTCGACCGGCTGAGCTCGGCGCTCGCCCTCGCAGGCGATCGTGTCGCCGAGGCGGAGTCGGCCGCAGAGAAGGCCAGAGCCGAGTTGGAGACCGCGCAGTCCCGCCCCCGCCCGATCCTCGACGTCAGCGCGAGGGACACGCTCTCGGGTGAGCTCGATGCCGCCCGCGAGGCCGAGGTCGAGTCCCGGCTCTCCGTCGAGACCGCCAAGGAGCGCGTCCGTGCCGAGCAGGCCAGGGGAGAGGCTCTCGCCCGTCGGCTCGACGCCGAACGTGTCGCAGCCGAGGAGGCTGCCCGCCGCGCGGTCATCCGGCGCCGTCAGACCGACGCTGCGACGCGGGTGCTCGAGGCGCTGCCCGCGGTGCTCGACTCGGTCGACCGCTCGGTGACCCAGGCTCGCGTCGAGCTCGCGACGGCGGAGGCCCAGCGCGCCAGCCAGAACGAGGAGCTCACCGGGCTGCGCCGCGAGGAGAACGCTCTGCGGGAGCGGCTGCAGGCGATCTCCGAGAGCGTCCACGGCCTCGAACTGCAGATCTACGAGAAGAAGCTGCACCTCTCGAGCCTGCTGGAGCGGGCAGGCAGCGAGCTCGGACTCGTCGAGGACGTCCTCGTCGCCGAGTACGGACCCGAGGTTCCCATCCCGGTGGTGCGCACGGCCGCCGACGCCGAGTCGACGGACGGCGCAGAGCCCGGCGAGCCCGCAGAGCCGGCCGAACTCGAGACCGTGCCGTTCGACCGCGAGCAGCAGCAGAAGCGACTCGCCGCGGCGGAGCGGAAGTTCGCCCAGCTCGGACGCGTCAACCCGCTCGCACTGGAGGAGTTCGCGGCGCTCGAGCAGCGCCACAAGTTCCTCACCGAGCAGCTCACCGACCTGACGAACACCCGCAAAGACCTGCTCACGATCATCGAGGAGATCGACGAGAAGATGCAGGTCATCTTCGAGTCGGCCTTCGAAGACACGCGCGAGGCGTTCGGCTACGTCTTCCCGATCCTCTTCCCGGGCGGAACGGGCAGCATCACGCTGACCGACCCGGAGAACCTGCTCACCACCGGCATCGAGGTGTCGGTGAAGCCGGCGGGCAAGAAGATCGAGCGACTGTCGCTCCTGTCGGGCGGTGAGCGCTCGCTGGCGGCGGTCGCGCTCCTGATCGCGATCTTCAAGGCGCGGCCCAGCCCGTTCTACATCATGGACGAGGTGGAGGCGGCGCTCGACGACGCCAACCTTGGCCGGCTGCTGACGATCTTCGAGGACCTGCGCGAGTCGAGCCAGCTGATCGTGATCACCCACCAGAAGCGCACGATGGAGATCGCCGACGCGCTCTACGGCGTCTCGATGCGCCAGGACGGCGTGTCGGCGGTGGTCGGGCAGCGCGTCGCCCAGGAGAAGGCCTCCTAGTCTGCTGTCCTCCTGGCCTGAGCCTCGCGCCCGGGGCCGCGCCGGTCAGGCGGCGTCGCCGACGGCTGCGACGAGCGCAGGGAGCTCGTCCAGTCGCGCGGCGGCCTCGCTGTCGCAGTCGGCGGCGAGCCTCGCAACCCCGGCGGCGGCGGATGCGCTGAGCTCGGCATCCGCGGCGCGCGCGCGCAGGTGCATGCCCAGCAGCACGAAGTCGCGGTGGTCGCCCAGCGCATCCTGGACCGCCTCGGCGGCCGCAGCCGTGCGGACCGCCTTGCGGCCGAACGTGTCCGTCATCGCGTCGGCGGCGTACCGGAGCCGACGCGCCGCCTTGCGGAGCTCGTGCAACTCCTCCAGGGTGTCCTGCCCGCCGTCGGTGACCCGTCGGCGCGCGTTCGCGAGCCCGGCCGACCCCACCCGGTCCGGATGCTTCCTGCCGCGTCCGCGCAGCGGCGGCTCGGCCGCGAACACCTGCAGATCGGCGAGCAGGATGCGATTCGAGCGGCTGCGGAGGTGACCCAGCAACGAGGTGAGGGACGCGTCGTACGCGTCGCGGGCCTGCTGCGAGAAGCCGAGCACCGCATCCACCACGTCGGGGGCCGTCTGCGCGGCGAGCAGGTTCTCCAGGTCGTCGGCGCGCACCTCGAGGTCGCGCGTCTCGCCGAGGACGGCGCCCAGTTCGCGCAGCCGGTCGCGCATCCGTCTGGTCTCGTCGGGCCGGAAGGCGCGTCGGTAGACGCCGAGGACGCTCCGCAGGCGGCGGACGCGCGTCCTGGCCTGGTGCACGGCGTCATCGCCGCCCGTCTCGACGGCGACGAGCTGCTCCGCGAGCTCGGCGGACAGCGCTACGAGAGCGAACATGCTCACACCGTAGCAACTAGGGTGATCCGTATGGCAGAACGCACCTCCTGGTCCTTGTCGGGCGCCCTCCGCGGCATGTTCGCGAAGAAGACCATCGACGACACCACCTGGGACGACCTCGAGACCGCGCTCATCACTGCCGACTTCGGACCGGATGTGACCGAGGCGATCGTCGACGACCTGCGCGCCAAGGTCGACCGGTACCACACCACCGACCCCGCCGACCTGCAGCGGATGCTCCGCGAGACCCTCGAAGAGAAGCTCTCGAAGTACGACACCACCCTCAAGCTCTCCGAGCGCCCGGCCGTCGTGCTGGTCGTCGGAGTGAACGGCGTCGGCAAGACGACCACCATCGGCAAGTTCGCCAAGTTCCTGCGCACCTACGACCGCACCGTGGTCGTCGGCGCCGCCGACACCTTCCGCGCCGCGGCCGTGGAGCAGCTCGCCACCTGGGCGGAGCGCGCCGGCGCCGACATCGTGCGTCCGCAGCAGCAGGGGCAGGACCCGGCCTCCGTCGCGTTCCAGACCGTCGAGCGCGCCAAGCAGAACGGCACCGAGATCGTCATCATCGACACCGCCGGCCGATTGCAGACCAAGGGCGGCCTGATGGACGAGCTCTCCAAGATCCGGCGCGTGGTCGAGAAGCAGGCGCCCATCGCCGAGGTGCTCCTGGTGCTCGACGCCACCACGGGCCAGAACGGCCTGGCCCAGGCCGAGGCCTTCCTGGAGCACGCGGGCGTCACCGGGCTCGTGCTGACCAAGCTCGACGGATCGGCCAAAGGCGGCTTCGTGCTCGCCGTGCAGGAGAAGACGGGCATCCCGATCAAGCTGGTGGGCCAGGGCGAGGGCATCAACGACATCACCGGGTTCACGCCGCACGTGTTCGCGCAGCAGCTGGTCGGTTAGGGGTACGCATGGCGATCGAACACGACTACTTCGGCATCATCGACGAGACGGCCAGCGGTGGGCTCGCCTGGACCGACTCGACCGATCTCTCCGAGCAGGTGGTCGAGGTCGAGCTGCAGGCCGACAGCGAGTCGGCGGTGTCCGAGTACGCGCTCGATTCGGCCGCTGCGCTCATCCAGGCTCTGGAGGGATTCGACTCACGGGCCCGGGATGCACTGATCGCCGAACTGAGCTCGCAGGCGTCCGCGACCACGACCTACATCGACGACAACGTGGAGAGACTCGGCGACAGCCTGGTCGATCTGCTCGTCTACAGCTCCGGCGACATCGCCATCGACGTGCTGCGTTCGCTGCAGCTGCTGCGGGTGGTCATCCAGCCCGACAACTCCGCTGAAGACGAGGTGTTCGCCACCTTCGACTACTCGATCGACCCCGACGAGACGGATGCTCTGCTCACGGTGAGCTTCGACATCCGGGGCGACGTCGTCAACATCGACACGCACGACTCGTGACGCCCGGCGCGAAATCGCGCGAGCTCACAGCATCGTCCCGTTAAACTGGCTGGATCATGGCTACTTTCGGAACCCTGTCTGACCGCCTCGCAGACACCTTCAAAAACCTTCGCACCAAGGGAAAGCTGTCGGCGGCCGACGTCGACGGCACCGTGCGCGAGATCCGTCGTGCGCTGCTCGACGCCGACGTCGCACTCGATGTCGTCAAGGAGTTCACCGGCCGGGTGCGCGAGCGCGCACTGAGCGACGAGGTGAACAAGGCGCTCAACCCCGCCCAGCAGGTGGTGCAGATCGTCAACGAAGAACTGGTCACGATCCTCGGCGGGCAACAGCGGCGTCTGCAGTTCGCGAAGAAGCCGCCGACCGTCATCATGCTGGCCGGCCTCCAGGGCGCGGGCAAGACGACCCTCGCGGGCAAGCTGGCGAAGTGGCTCGCGAAAGACGGCCACACCCCCGTGCTGGTCGCGGCCGACCTCCAGCGACCGAACGCGGTCACCCAGCTGCAGATCGTCGGCGAGCAGGCCGGGGTCCCGGTCTTCGCCCCCGAGCCCGGCAACGGCGTCGGCAACCCGGTGAAGGTCGCGAAAGACGCCCTGAAGTTCGCCGAGACCAAGCAGTACGACACGGTCATCGTCGACACGGCCGGCCGTCTCGGCGTCGACGCCGAGCTCATGAAGCAGGCCGCGGACATCCGCAAGGCCGTCGATCCCGACGAAGTCCTCTTCGTCATCGACGCGATGATCGGCCAAGACGCAGTGGCCACGGCCAAGGCGTTCCAGGACGGCGTCGACTTCACCGGCGTGGTGCTCTCGAAGCTCGACGGCGACGCCCGGGGTGGCGCTGCCCTCTCGGTCGCGTCGGTCACCGGCCGCCCGATCATCTTCGCCTCCACCGGCGAGGGACTCGACGACTTCGAGCCGTTCCACCCCGACCGCATGGCCAGCCGCATCCTCGACCTCGGTGACATCCTCACCCTGATCGAACAGGCGCAGGAGGCGTTCGACGAAGACGAGGCGCGCAAGGTCGCGGAGAAGTTCGCGACCGACACCTTCACGCTCGACGACTTCCTCAAGCAGATGCAGCAGCTGCGCAACATGGGCTCCATCAAGAAGATGATGGGGATGCTCCCCGGCGCCGGCGCCATGAAGCAGCAGCTCGACAACTTCGACGAGAAGGAGATCGTCCGCACCGAGGCGATCATCCAGTCGATGACCACGACCGAGCGCACGACGCCCAAGCTGCTCAACGGCTCGCGTCGTCTGCGCATCGCCAAGGGCTCGGGCACGACCGTCACCGAGGTCAACCAGCTCGTCAACCGGTTCGAGCAGGCCGCCAAGATGATGAAGACGGTCGCAAAGGGCGGCGTGCCCCAGGTTCCCGGCATGGGCCCGATCCCGGGCGCAGGGTTCGCCGGAGGCCGCGGCAAGCAGCAGCCGAAGAAGAAGGGCTCGCGCTCGGGCAATCCCGCCAAGCGTGCGGCTGAGAACGCCGCGATCGCCTCCGGCGCCAAGCCCACGGGTGCAGCGGCCGGCTCGGGCTTCGGCCTCGGCGGCGCTCCGGCAAAGAAGGACGGGCCGTCCGAGGAGGAGCTGGCCTCGCTGCAGAAGTTCCTGGGTCGCTGAGGCGCTACAGCGCCAGGTTCAGCGGCGCCAGCTTGGAGTCGACGACCTTCGCCACGACGTCCTGACCGGCGGCGTTGGGGTGGATCTGGTCGGCCTGCAGCAGATCGCGGTGCCCGACCAGCGGAAAGCCGAGGTCGAGGAAGGTGCCGTCCACCTTCTCGACGGCCTTCTCGACGATGCCATCGACACGCGTCAGCGTCGCCGGCGGCCGGTCGGAGCCCCAGACGGCCGTGGTGCCGATGATGCGGGCGTCCGGGAACGCCGCTCGCAGGGCATCCAGGAGCTCGGTGCTGTTGCGCTCCACGAGCGCGGAGTCCTGCTCGCGGTCGTTGCGCGTGGCGGAGATCAGGATGAAGTCGGGGTGCAGCGTCAGTGCCTGGTCGACCTGGTGCCGGTAGTTGGTGTTGTTCCAGCCGAGCTTCACGAAGCCGGAGCCCGAGACGGCGAGGTCGGTGAGCCGCCAGCCGTGGGCGGCGGCGACCCGTGCCGGCCATGCCTCGGAGGGCTTCACACCCTTGCCGAACGCGATCGAGTCGCCGATCGCGACGAGCAGCGGGCGATCGGCGGTGCGCGCGCTCTGCGGTGCGGCCACCGCCGTTCCGACGGCCGCGACGGGGCGCTGAGCGGTCGTCGACGAGCAACCGGCGAGCACGATGGCGGCAGCGGCCGCGACGGCGACGACGGCCAGGCGGATGCTTCGGGTAGACAGACGCACGCGATGAGAGTAAGTCCTCGAAACTGCGTGAATGCTGTGGATCGCCGCGCCGGCCGAAACAGGGCGGGCGCCGCCGCGTGCCCTCACCGCTTCAAGCCGCTTCGCAGTTCGTGGGTCAGCGAGCTGACGACCGCCTGCAGGCTGCCCCCGTTCGCCTCGGCGACGGCCAGCTGGCGCTGGTAGCCGGCGCCCGTGCGCAGGATGACGTCGACCGTCTCGAGCTCGGCGAGACAGCCGAGGCGCTCCGCCACCGGGGCGAGGTCGACCACCAGGTCGCGGAGCGCATCCGAGACCAGGCGTTCGCTGCCGTCCGGCGCCACGATGATCTCCGCGTCGAGGCCGTACCGCGCCGCCCGCCACTTGTTCTCGCGCACGAACCACGGCTGGAGGGTGACCGGCTCCACCCCGGCGTCGAGCTGCTCGGACATCCGGTCGGTGAGGCAGTGGATGATCGCGGCGACGGCGCCGACCTCGTCCGCCGTCGAGAGCCCGTCGCACGCGCGCATCTCCACCGTTCCCCAGCGAGGAGACGGCCGGATGTCCCACCGCACCTCGCTGTGGTCGGTGACGACGCCGGTGGTCACGAGGTCCTGCACGTACTCCTCGTAGTTGGCCCAGCTCCCGAACTGCCAGGGGAGGCCCGCCGTGGGCAGCTGCTGGAACATGAGGGCGCGGTTCGACGCGTACCCGGTGTTCGCGCCGGCCCAGAACGGGCTCGACGCACTGAGCGACTGCAGGTGCGGATAGTAGGTGAGCAGTCCGTTGACGATGGGGAGCGCCTTGTCGCGCTCGTCGACGCCGACATGCACATGGATGCCCCAGATCATCATCTGACGGCCCCACCACTGCGTTCGGTCGAGCAGCCGGTCGTAGCGCTCGTTGGGGGTGACCCTCTGGTCGTACCACTGGGCGAACGGATGCGTTCCCGCGCACATCAGCTCGACCCCCAGCGGGTCGGTGACGTCGCGCACCAGGCCGACGAGCTCCTGCAGGTCGGCGATCGCATCCGGAACCGTGTGGTGCACGCGGCTGACCAGCTCGACGGTGTTCAGCAGTAGTTCGTGGGTGATCTGCGGATGCTCGTGGCCGTCTGTGCCGAGCTCGTCGAGCACGTCCTGCGCGATCTGGACGAGATCTCCGCTGGCCCCGTCGACCAGCGCGAGCTCCCACTCGATGCCCACGGTGGAGCGCTCGGATTCCGAGAATTCGATCTTCATGCTGGTCGTCCAGTCAGCCGATTGTTCAAAGGGCGCCTACATCTGACACAATAGCTAGTTGAGTTCCCTTGTACCCGACCCTCTAATCAGGTACGGCAGAACACCCTAGACCTCCTGCCGAGTGTGCCCCCACGCTCACGGCAGTCAGTTCGTCAAAACACTTCATACAACACAGGAGAATTGTGGCTGTCAAAATCCGTCTGAAGCGCCTCGGAAAGATCCGCGCTCCGTACTACCGCATCGTCGTCGCCGACTCGCGCACCAAGCGCGACGGTCGCGTGATCGAGGAGATCGGTCTGTACCACCCCACCGAGGAGCCGTCGGTCATCCAGGTCGACTCGGAGCGTGCGCAGTACTGGCTGGGCGTCGGCGCCCAGCCGAGCGAGCAGGTTCTCGCCCTCCTCAAGCTCACGGGCGACTGGGGCAAGTTCAAGGGCGACAAGAACGCTGTCAGCACCGTCAAGACCAAAGAGGCCAAGGCCGAGTTCCAGGTCGACGAGAAGAAGAAGCCGGTTCTGAAGCCCAAGGCCGAGAAGCCGGCCGAGGTCGCCGCGGCCGCTGAGGCCGTCGTCGAGTCCGAGGTCGAGGCCGAAGAGGCCGCCGAGGCCGAGGTCGTCGAGGCTGCCGAGGAGATCACCGAAGCCGCCGCCGACGGCGAGAAGGCGTAACACCTTGCTCGCACCCGCACTCGCGCACCTCGTCAAGGGGATCGTGGATCACCCCGACGACGTGCACGTCGTTGCAAAGAGTTCGCCCCGCGGCGAGGTCCTCGAGGTTCGTGTGAACCCCGAGGACCTCGGCCGGGTCATCGGCCGGGCCGGCCGCACCGCCAAGGCGCTGCGCACGCTCGTGGCCGCGCTGGCAGACGGGCGTCGCGTTCGCGTCGACGTCGTCGACACCGACAACTGAGGTGGCCGACCACAAGCTGCCCCCCAGCTCGTCGCCACGCTCTGACCAGACCCAGCTTCGGGTCGGCCGTCTGATGAAGGCCCACGGTCTGAAGGGCGCGATCAAGGTCGAGCTCTACACGGACGAGCCGGAGAAGCGGTTCGTCCCCGGCGCGGTCTTCACCCTCCAGGTGCCGACCGCGTCGAAGTGGCACGGCAAGACGCTCGAGCTCGTCGAGCTCCGTTGGTACAACGGGCACGCCGTCGGGTTCTTCAAGGGCGTCGACGACCGCGACGAAGCGGAGACCCTGATCAAGGCCATCCTCTGGGTGAGCCAGGACCCGCGCGAACTGCCTGAGGAAGACGACGCCTGGTACGACCACCAGCTCGTCGGACTCGACGCCGTCCGCGACGGCGTCACGGTGGGGATCGTCGCCCGCGTCGATCACCTGCCCGCTCAGGACCTGCTGGCGATCAAGACCGCCGCCGGCGAGGTGCTCGTGCCGTTCGTGAAGGCGATCGTGCCGGAGGTCGACCTCGCGGCCGGCACCGTCACGCTCACCCCGCCGACCGGCCTCTTCGAAGAGGTGCCGGAGGAGGCCGACTCCGACGGCGAGGTGGAGGTGGACGCTTCGGCTGAGGCGGCGCCTGAGCCGCACGCAGAGGCCGAGCGGAAGCCCGAGACCGAGACAGAGTGACGAAGAGCCCCGACCATCGTGTCGGGGCTCTTTCGTCTCAGTTCACGATGACGAGCCCGCGGGCGCGGAGCGTGCGGGTGTCGGCGTCGAGCGCTGCGAGCAGCCGCTCGTGCGTCGCGACGATGTGGCGGTGGATGCGGTCGGCCGCGGCGTCGGCGTCGCGCGCCGCCACGAGCTCCACGATCTCGCGGTGCTCCTCCCACGCCGTGCGTTTCGACGCGTCGGTGCGGACCTCCAGCCAGCGGGTTCGCGCGAGCCGGGTCATCGCCGACTCGACGGTGTCGGCGAAGTAGTGGTTCCCGCAGAGGCCGGCGAGCTCGACATGGAAGTGCGCTCCGGCGCGCACGCTCTCGTCGCTCGGTGTGCCGGGTGCGAAGCCGCCGAGACGTTCCCGGAGCGAGGCGATGGCCGAGTCGCCCGCCCGCGCGCAGCTGAGGCGCACGGCGGCGCTCTCCACCGCATCCCGCAGCTCGCTGAGCCGCGTGATCTCGCCCAGGTCGATGGGGGAGACCTGCCAGGCGCGCCCGTCGCGCTCGACGAGGCCGTCGGCCTCCAGCCGCATGAGCGCGGCGCGCAACGGGGTCCGGGATGCGCTCAGCTCGGATTCGAGGCCCCGCTCGGTCAGGCGCGCGCCCGGGGTGCGTTCGAGGTCGAGGATCTGGGAGCGGAGTCTGTCGTAGACGTGTGATTGCTCGGGCATCCGGAGCCTTTCAAGTGGTATACCGGTTTGGTATACCGCTAGGGTATACCGCGTGACGACCATTCTGACGCGAACACCCCGACCGTGGCTGATGCTGGCCTTCGGCGTCACCGCGCAGGCGAGCTCGACCGTCTTCGTCAGCACGCCGGCGTTCCTGATCCCGCTGCTCCACACCGAACACGGTCTGTCCCTCGCCCAAGCCGGCCTGCTCGCCTCCGCCCCGACGCTCGGCCTCGTCATCACCCTCATCGCCTGGGGCGCGCTGAGCGACCGCGTCGGGGAGCGCTGGGTGATCTCGGCCGGCCTCGCCATCACGGCCGCCGCCGCCTTCGCCGCGATGTTCGCCGGCGACTACGTGAGCCTGGGCGCGTTGTTCCTGATCGGCGGGATGGCCGCGGCGAGCCCGAACGCGGCGAGCGGGCGTGTCGTCATCGGCTGGTTTCCGAAGGAACGTCGAGGACTCGCCATGGGCATCCGGCAGATGTGCCAGCCGCTCGGAGTCGCTGTCGCGGCGCTGACGGTCCCGCAGCTCGCCGCAGCCGGCGGGATCGCCGCGGCCCTCGTCGTCCCGGCGGTGCTGTGTGCGATCTCGGCGGTGCTCTGCGCGGTCGGGATCGTCGACCCGCCGCGTCCGCCCCGCCGTTCGGAGGGCTCGCAAGACGAGCATCCGCTGGCCGTGTGGAGGCCGTACCGGGAGACGTCGTTGCTGTGGCGCATCCACGCCGTGTCGATGCTGCTCGTCGTCCCGCAGTTCGCGATCTCGATGTTCGGCCTCGTCTGGCTGGTGACCGAACTGCAGTTCCCGTCGCTGGCCGCCGGTGTCGTGATCGGGATCAGCCAGTTCGCCGGAGCGATCGGGCGCATCGGCGTCGGCGCGCTGAGCGACCGGGTGGGAAGTCACCTGCGGCCGCTGCGCTGGATATCGGTGGCGGCGGTCGGGGTCATGCTCCTGATGACGGTGGCGGCGTCGCTGGGGGCGGCGTGGGCGGCGGTGATCCTGATCGTCGCGGCCATCGTGACGGTCGCCGACAACGGTCTCGCCTACACGTCGGTCGCCGAGATCGCGGGACCGTTCTGGTCGGGACGGGCGCTCGGCGCGCAGAACACCGGGCAGTTCCTCGCGGCGTCCATCGTGGGGCCGGCGGTGGGCGGGCTGATCACCCTGGTGGGCTACCCGCTGACGTTCGCCGCGGTCGCCCTGTGCCCCGTCGTGGCGGTTCCGCTGGTGCCGCGCGACCGGGAGCTGGCCGTCGTGCCCGAATAGACTTTGCACCATGCGCATCGACATCGTCACGATCTTCCCCGAGTTCTTCGATGTGCTCGACATCTCGCTGCTGGGCAAGGCGCGGCAGACCGGCATCATCGACCTCGGCGTGCACGACCTGCGCGACCACGCCCACGACCGGCACCGCACGGTCGACGACACCCCCTACGGCGGCGGGGCCGGCATGGTCATGAAGCCGGAGCCGTGGGGGGAAGCGCTCGACGGCATCCTCGAGGGGGGACCGGGCGACCCGGGCGACCCGGGCGACCCGGGCGACCCGCTGGTGATCTTCCCGTCGCCGGCCGGTGACGTCTTCACCCAGGCGATGGCGCGCGAGCTCGCGAACGAGCAGCACCTGGTCTTCGGATGCGGGCGCTACGAAGGCATCGACCAGCGCGTCTTCGACGACACGGCCGTGCGCGCCCGGGTGCGCCTGGTGAGCATCGGGGACTACGTGCTCAACGGGGGAGAGGTGGCGACGATGGCGATGATCGAGGCGATCGGCCGGCTCATCCCCGGTGTGGTCGGGAACCCCGAGAGCCTGGTCCAGGAGTCGCACGAAGACGGCCTGCTCGAATACCCCAGCTACACGAAGCCGGCGGAGTGGCGCGGTCGCGCGGTGCCGCCGGTGCTGCTGTCGGGCAACCACGGTGCGATCGCCGCGTGGCGCCGCGAGCAGCAGCTCGAGCGCACGGCGCGCGTGCGTCCCGACCTGCTCGCCTGAGCGCGCCGCCGCCGCGCCGCGCGCCGCCCCCGCCCGCCCGCCGCCCGCAGTCGAGTCCTGAGTTGCTGGCCCGAAACAAGTGTTTTCGACCCAGCAACTCCGGACTCGATTGCCGGACGGCGCTGCTCAGGCGTCGCGGGCGGTCAGCACGATGGCGTCGCCGTCGGTGATCGCGATGGTGTGCTCGGAATGGGCGCCGCGTGACCCGTCCGCGCTGCGGAGGGTCCAGCCGTCCGGGTCGGTGAAGATCTCGTCGGTGGTCTCGAGGAACCACGGCTCGATCGCGATCACCAGACCGGGACGCAGCGGGAAGCCCCGCCCGGCGCGACCGTCGTTGGGCACGTGCGGGTCGCCGTGCATCGTGCGCCCGACCCCGTGTCCGCCGAACTGCGTGTTGATCGAGTAGCCCTCGGCGTGGGCGACGGCGGCGATCGCTGCGGAGATGTCGCCGACTCGCCCGCCCGGCTGTGCCGCGTCGATGCCGGCCGTGAGGGCCCGGCGGGTCGTCTCGATGAGGCGCAGGTCTTCGTCCCGTGCTTCGCCGACCACCATGCTGATCGCCGAGTCCGCCACCCAGCCGTCGACCGCGGCGGCGAAATCGAGGCTCAGCAGGTCGCCGTCGCGCAGACGGTAGTCGTGGGGGAGACCGTGCAGCACGGCGTCGTTGACCGAGGTGCAGATGACCTTGCCGAACGGGCTCGCACCGAACGACGGGTGGTAGTCGAGGTAGCTCGACACGGCGCCTGCGCTACGGATGAGGTCGTGCGCGATCCGGTCGAGCTCGAGCAGGTTGGTCCCGACTCTCGCGGCGGCAGCGGTACGGGCGAGAACGTCGGCGACGAATCGTCCGGCCGGACGCATCTGCTCGATCTCGGCGGGAGTCCTCAATTCGATCACGCTCCAGTGTTTCACGCCCTCGGCGAACCCGCAGCCATCGCACAGCCCGGCGCGGATACTCTGGTCACGTGTTCGTTCGTAAGGCGTTCTATTGGTGGCTCTTCCCGTCCGCCGTGATCCTCCCTGCCTGGCTCCTGATCGGCTGGGCGATCTTCGGCACCGGCGGCTGGACCTTCGTCGGCCTGCTCGTCGTGTGCCCCATCCTGTTCGTCGCCCAGCTGGCCGTCGGCGGCATCATGATGGCCCGCAGGAGTGTGCGCGACTCCCGGGCCGTCTCCTGGTACGACGTCGGTCTTCTCACCGCCTGGCACCTCTCCGTCGTGGTCTTCGGCCTGTTCATCCCGGGCGTATCCAGCTGGATCGCCGTGCTCGGCATCCTCCTGGGCCTCGCCGCGTTCTGGGTGTCGCTCTGGGAGCTGGTGACAGAGGCCCGGGTGCGCGTCCAGCAGACCTTCGACGCCTACGAGCGTGCGGCACAGCCCCAGCAGGTGCGTCGTCCCGACGACGGTTTCGCCGACGACGCCGAGATCATCGTCATCGAGGAGCACCGGGACGAGCGCTGAGTTCGGGCTGAGTGGTCGCTGAGACCGCTCGTCGACCGTTGCGCTTTGGCAAAACGGCGCCGTTCATGGCAGAATTGCTGTTTGTGCCGCGGCCAGACTCTGCCACAGGGGAGCCAGCAACTCTCGCGGACACCCCATAACCGATAATCCGGACTCTGCCGGCGCGGTCAGCCGCGTTCGCAGAAGTCCCCAAGTCCGTCCTCGACCTGTGGCGGGTACAGAGAGCGAACACGCAATGCATATTCTCGACCAGGTGGATGCCGCTTCACTGAAGCAGGACATCCCCTCCTTCCGCGCCGGCGACAACGTCAAGGTGCACGTCAACATCGTCGAGGGAACCCGCTCTCGTATCCAGGTCTTCCAGGGCGTCGTGATCGGCCGCTCGGGCGAAGGCGTCCGCGAGACCTTCACGGTCCGCAAGGTGAGCTTCCAGGTCGGCGTCGAGCGCACCTTCCCGGTGCACTCGCCGGTGATCGACAAGATCGAGGTCGTCACCCGCGGTGACGTCCGTCGCGCCAAGCTCTACTACCTCCGCGAACTGCGCGGCAAGAAGGCCAAGATCAAGGAGAAGCGCGACAACTAAGGCGCCGCAGCCTTCGACTCGCGGCTCTCTCCGAGCCTTTCCTGAGCTCCCGTTCCCCTACACTGGACCGGGAGCTCAGGCGGTTAAATGACGGAAGAATCAGTGCCCACCCGGTCAGACCGCGTGGCAAGGGAACGGCGTGTACGACGTCGCGGAACACGGGCATTCATCCGTGACATCCTCATCATCTTCCTGGTGGCCGTCCTCGCCTCCTTCCTCATCAAGACCTTCATCGTCCGGTCGTTCTACATCCCGTCGGCGTCGATGGAGAACACCCTTCAGATCAACGACCGCATCATCGTGAACGAACTGGAGCCGGGGCTCGTCCCGATCAGCCACGGCGACGTCGTGGTGTTCCGCGATCCGGGCGGCTGGCTGGCCCCGCAGCCGCCGAGCAATCAGAACCCGGTCGCCGCGGCCTTCGATCAGGTACTCACCTTCATCGGACTCTCCGCCGCCGACAGCAACGACCATCTCATCAAGCGGGTGATCGGCCTCCCGGGGGACCATGTCGTGTGCTGCACCGCGAAGGGCGAGATCACAGTGAACGGCAAAGCCCTCGACGAGCCGTACATCGTCCTGCCGCCCGGCGAGACCAAAGCGGCGACGCTGCCGTTCGATGTCACGGTGCCCCCCGGCGAGCTGTGGGTGATGGGCGACAACCGCTACAACTCGCAGGATTCCTCGCGCAACCAGAACCTCCCGGGGCGAGGCTTCGTGCCGATCGACCACGTGGTGGGGCGCGCCTTCGTGATCAGCTGGCCCGTCAGCCGGTGGACCTGGCTCGACAACTACCCCGAAGTGTTCCGCGGGGTGGAGGATGGTCAGAAATGATGACCCCGATCAGTCCCACGCTGCGGTTCGAGCGGTCGCTCTACCGCGAAGGCGTCACCTCGATCGTCGCGTGCGACGAGGTGGGCCGTGGAGCCCTCGCGGGCCCGGTCGCGGTCGGTATGGTCGTGATCGACGCGACGGTGAAACGGATGCCCGCCGGGCTGCGCGACTCCAAGCTGCTTCCCGAGCCGGTGCGTGAGACGCTCGAACCGCTCTGCCGCACCTGGGTGCTGCACTCCGCGGTCGGCATGGCCTCGGCGGCCGAGGTCGACTCGCTGGGCATCATGCGGTGCCTGGGCCTCGCTGGTGCTCGCGCGCTCGCACTGCTGGAGGAGGGCGGCGCCGAGATCCGCGACAGCACGCTCATCCTCGACGGCAACTACGACTACCTCAACCCCGCATTGATGCGGCCCGCCCGGGTCGTGACGCGGATCAAGGCCGACCGGGACTGCGCATCCGTGTCCGCCGCATCCGTGATCGCCAAGGTGCACCGCGATCGGCTGATGATCGGCCACGACGCCGAATACCCGGGCTACGGCTGGGCGTCGAACAAGGGCTACTCGAGCCGGGAGCATTTCGACGCCATTGCGGAGCTCGGCCCGAGCGCGCTGCACAGGCTGACCTGGCTCAAAGACGCGGCGACACTCGCCATGCCAACATAAGTCTGAGTCCGGCATAGACTTGACGGACGATGGATGAAGACGAGTTCGACGACTACGACCGTGAGGTCGAGTTGGCTTTGTACCGCGAATACCGGGACGTCGTCTCGCAGTTCAAGTATGTGATCGAGACCGAGCGCCGGTTCTACCTTGCGAACGAGGTGGAGTTCGTGCGCCGGGACACCGAGCACGACTTCTACTTCGAGCTGACCATGAACGATGTGTGGGTGTGGGACGTCTACCGTTCCGACCGCTTCGTCAAGTCGGTGCGGGTGCTGACGTTCAAAGACGTCAACATCGAGGAGCTGTCCAGCAAGGAGTTCGAGCTGCCCAAGGAGCTCGCGCTCGACGAGTAGCCGTCAGCGCTCGTAGGTGCCGGTGAGGCGCCCGCGGGCGATCACGTGGCCGCGCATCGCGTCCACGAGCGTGGCGACACGGATCGTGTCGTCGGCCTCGATCCGGGTGTCCAGCGCGAACAGCTGGAACACGTAGGCGTGCGGGCCGTGGCCGGGGATGGGCCGAGGGCCGTTGTAGCCGACGCGACCGAACGCTCCGCGGCCTCTTCCGTGAGCGGCGCCGGCGTCGAGGTCGCCCTCGGGCACACCGCTCAGGCTCGCGTCGAGCCGGGCGACGGCGTGTGTGATCGGGCGTGCGAACGGAACGTCGGAGTCCTCGACGATGAGCACCAGTTCGCGAGCGCCGACGGGGATGCCCGTCCAGGCGAGCGCCGGCGAGATGTTGTCGCCGATCGGCTTGCCCGCGGTGCTCTTCGGCATCGGAGCACCGTCGTCGAAGGCCGGGCTCTCGATCAGGATGGTGCTGGGAGCATCCAGCCCCTCGGAATGCCAGACGAGCGTGTTCTCGCCCGCCCGGCGGTGTGCGAGCAGGTGGCCGATGAAGGTCATGGTGTTCCGTTCTGCGTTCGTCCGTCGGTGTCCGGATGACACCCTACCGATGCGAACTGTGCCCTCCACAGCCGCGGCGATCGCGGAGTTGTCAACAGATCCCACTCTGGGCGGTTCCCCGCGCCTCATCTCGCGGAGGCTGGGTGCAGGAGGAACAGATGGCAGCGAAAGACGACCTCGGACGACGGGGCGAAGACGTGGCGGCACGGTGGTTCGAGCGGCACGGCTATGCGGTGATCGACCGCAATTGGCGGTGCAGGGCGGGTGAGCTCGACCTCGTCGTCCGCCGAGAGGAGACAACGGTCTTCGTCGAGGTGAAGACACGCACGTCGGTGGCGTACGGGCACCCGTTCGAGGCGATCACGACAGCCAAGACGGCCCGGCTCCGGCGGCTCGCCGGCGAATGGTGCGCTGAGCAGAACGGCGGCTTCGCGCAGCTGCGGATCGACGCGGTCGCGGTCATCGACGCCTGGAGTGATACGCCGCAGATCGAGCACCTCATGGACATCGCCTGATGTCGCTCGCACGCACGTACGCGGTCGCCCTGAACGGCATGAAGGGCGACCTGGTCGAGGTCGAAGCCGACATCGCGGCAGGTCTCCCGGCGTTCGTGCTGATCGGCCTGCCCGACATGGCGCTGGGGGAGTCTCGCAAACGGGTCAGCGCAGCTGCCCTCAACGCCGGATGCCCACTCACGCAGCGCAAGCTCACGATCAATCTGTCGCCGGCCGCTCTGCGCAAGCAAGGGTCGGCTTTCGATCTGGCCATCGCGATCGCGGCACTCGCGGCGGGCGGAGGGCTCGACGCCGAATCGGCGGGCCGATTCGTCCATCTGGGGGAGCTCGGGCTCGACGGCCGGTTGCGTCCGGTGCCGGGAATCCTCCCGTCCGTGATGGCGGCGCGCGCCGCCGGGTTCGAGCGGGTGATGGTGCCGCACGCCAACGCCGACGAAGCACGGCTGGTCGAGGGGATCGAGGTCACCGGGGTGGTGTCCTTGCGGGATGCCGTGATCCGGCACGGGGGCGAGCTCACGCCCGACGACACACTGCAGCCGGTGGCAGCCGTCCCAGCTGCCTCCGCCTCCGCCGAGTCGGCGGTGCAACGCGACATGGCCGATGTGGTGGGCAACGAAGAGATCGTCGACGCCCTGGTCGTGGCGGCCGCAGGAGGGCACCATCTCTCGATGATCGGGCCGCCGGGAGCCGGCAAGACGATGCTCGCAGCACGGCTTCCCACGATCCTGCCCGACCTCACCGACGACGAAGCGCTCGAGGTCACCTCGATCCGCTCGTTGATCGGAACGCAGATCGGTCACGAGCTCATTCGTCGTCCGCCGCTCGAGGCGCCGCACCACACGGCCTCCCAGGTCGCGCTCGTCGGCGGAGGGAGCGGCCGGATCGTGCCGGGAGCCATCGTCAGGGCGTCACACGGCGTCTTGCTCCTCGACGAAGCAGCCGAGTTTCCGTCGAGCGTGCTCGACGCGCTGCGTCAGCCGCTCGAGTCGGGTTCGATCACCATCCACCGCGCGGGCGGGGTCGCGACATTCCCCGCCCGCTTCCAGCTCGTGCTCGCGTCCAACCCCTGTCCGTGCGGCCGGTACGGGTCGGCCGACGACGAGTGCACCTGCACGCCGATCGCCCGGCGCCGCTACCTCGCGAAGATCTCGGGTCCACTGCTCGATCGCGTGGACATCCGTTTGAACGTGCGACGTCTGGGGCTCGCGGCGATGCGCGGCAGCGAGTCGGCAGGTGATCTCGGCTCCGCCGCCGCATCGAGCGCTGCGCTGCGTCAGCGGGTGATCGCGGCCCGCGCGGTCGCCTCCGAGCGTATGGCCGGCACGGCATGGACCAGGAACGGTGACGTGCCGGGGACGTGGCTGCGAACCGGACCGCGCCGGTTGCCGGCGACGGTGCTCGGGGCGCTCGATCGCGCGCTCGAACGAGGAGGCATCACGATGCGCGGCTACGACCGTGCGTTGCGGCTCGCCTGGACACTGGCCGACCTCGACACCTGTTCGGCGCCGACAGCGCAGCACATCGGTGCGGCCCTCTATCTGCGGCGGGGGATGAACGCATGAGCTATCTCGAGCTCACGCACGCCCAGCTGTCGGCCCTTCTCGCGCCGATCGCTCCGAGTGCTGGTATGCCACGCGACCTGACGCCGCGCGTTCGGGCGGCCGGGGAGGCCAGGGACGAACCTGCTCAGTTGGAACGGCGCTTCGCGACGGCCGTGTTCTCCACGCTGGCCGAGCCGGGCGACACCGACGCTGTCCGGCTGATCAGCGGCCTCGGGCCGGCGTGTGCTCTGTCCGCGGTCGTCGAGCGATGGCCTACGGCCCGCGTGCTCGACGCCATCGGCGAGGTCGACTCCGACGCGGCGACGATGCTCACCGGCCGTCTGGACGACGCTCTCGAACGCTGGCTCCCGCGGCTGTCGCTTCGCACCGCGAGACACGCCCTCGAATCGGCGGCACGATTCGAGGCGACCCTCGTCACACCCGACGACGACCTCTGGCCGCTGGGATTCAGCGCACTCGGCGACGGCGCGCCGATCGCCCTGTGGGTCCGCGGCGACGTGCAGAATCTGCGCTCCCTCGATCGGTCGATCGCGCTCGTCGGCGCACGGGCGGCGACCGGTTACGGCGAGCACGTCGCGATGGAGTCGGCAGCCGGACTGTCGGACCGCGGCATCACGGTGGTCTCAGGCGGCGCGTACGGCATCGACGGTGCCGCCCATCGCGCGGCGCTGGCGAGCGATCAGACCACGATCGCCTTCCTCGCCGGAGGAGTCGACCGGCTCTACCCGGCTGGTCACACCGAGCTGCTCACGCGGATCGCAGAGCGCGGACTCCTCGTAGCCGAGCTTCCCTGCGGTTCGTCGCCGACCAAGTGGAGATTCCTCCTGCGCAACCGGCTGATCGCCGCCGCGAGCAGCGCGACAGTGGTCGTCGAAGCGGGACGACGTTCGGGGTCCCTGAACACGGCGGGCCATGCCGCAGCGATCGGACGGCCGCTCGGGGCGGTCCCCGGACCGGTGACCTCGCCCGCGTCGGCGGGCTGCCACCGGCTCCTGCGGGAGTTCGACGCGGTCTGCGTCACCGACGCGGCGGAGATGGCAGAACTGGCAAACCTGTCGGAGCCTGCCCAGCCGGTCGCCGGGGTGGGTGCGGGGCTGGTCGGCGTGGTCGACAGCGCTCCGAATGAGAAGAGCGAGATCGAAGGGACCGCGATCCGGCTGCTGGACGCGCTCAGCCGCCGACGGGCGCGCTCGCCTGCCGAACTGGCCGCCTCAGCCGGCATGTCGGTTCGCGAGGTGACGGCCGCCCTGGGCGGGCTGGAGCTCGCGGGCACCGTGGCCGAGCGTCCGGATGGGTGGGTGCGGCGCTGAGGCCGAAGGCGGCCTCGGGCGGTGCAGCGTTGATCCTGGGCGCGAGGCCGGGTGCGGAGTCGGGTGGCGCAGCGCCGACGCCGGAGGCGATTCTGACGTCGGGGGCCGGGCGAAGTTGCCGATCCGGCGGTCGGCGGGCGTGGTGACCGGCGGTTCGGGGTCAGGCGGGCGAAGCTGAGGGGGTGGAACTGCAGCGGGCGATCGAGGCGTACTCGGCCCACCTCACGGTGGAGCGCGGGTACTCGCCGCAGACCGTCCGCGCATACCGGTCGGACCTCACCGGGTTCGCGGAGTTCGCGGCAGGGCGGGACATCGGCGACACCCGCGCGATCACACTCGACCTGTGGCGCGACTGGCTCTGGGACGCGTCGCAGCGCGGGCTGTCCAAGGCGACGCTCGCACGCCGCTCAGCCACGGCGAAAGGCTTCAGCGCCTGGGCGGCGCGCACGGACGACGGCGCCGACCCCGCCGCGCGCCTGAAGACGCCCAAAAGCGACAAGACGCTCCCGCGGGTCATCAACCGCGCCCAGATCACCGAGCTGCTCGACATCCTCGCCGTCCGGGCCGCCGACGGCGACCCCGCGCGACTGCGGGACGTCGCCGTCATCGAACTGCTCTACGCCTCAGGAATCCGGGTCTCCGAACTGACCGGACTCGACATCGACGACGCCGACCTCGACCGGCTCACCGTGCGCGTCCTCGGAAAAGGGTCGAAAGAGCGCGTGGTGCCGTTCGGCGTCCCCGCCGCACAGGCCGTGGTCGAGTACCTCAGCAGGGGGCGCCCGAAACTCGCCGCGGCACAGTCCGGAGCAGCGCTCTTCCTCGGCGCGCGCGGCGCACGACTCGGCACCCGCGCGGTGTATCAACTCGTCGCCGGCCTCCTCGCAGACCTCCCCGGAACCGGGCCGGCCGGACCGCACGCACTGCGCCACACCGCGGCCACCCACCTCCTCGACGGGGGAGCCGACCTGCGCGCCGTCCAAGAACTCCTCGGACACGCGAGCCTCGGGACCACCCAGATCTACACGCACGTCTCCACCGAACGCCTCAAAGAGAGCTACCGGATCGCCCACCCGCGCGCCTGACCTCCGGACGCCCGTCCCGACCGCATCCACCCCGAGCCGCACCCACCCCGAGCCGGACCCACCAAGCGGGCCACGGTCGCTGAGGGGTGCGAAACGTGCTTCAATCCGCGGAATGAGGCACTTTCGCCACCTCTCGCGCACGCGCCGTGGGCGTGTCGGCGCGGCGCCTCGCGCGCCTGCGGCGTCAAGCGCCGCCGAGAGGAAGCAACACCGCCCGCGGCACGCGATCGAAGAACAGGAGAGGGGAGACGTACTCCCCGTCGACGCGAACTCCGATGTGCAGGCACACGGCGGCGCAATGCCCTCCCGTGGCCACGGTCCCGAGCGCCGCGCCGGCCGCCACCACATCGCCGACGGACAACTCCGTCGCCACCGGTTCGTAGCTGGAGAGCACTCCGCCGCCATGATCCAGCGTGAGAACGGGGCGATCGACCACCACGCCGGTGAACCGGACGGTCGCACCCGACGGGGCGGCGACGGGGGAGCCGGGCGCCGCGCGCAGATCGATGCCTCGATGGCCGGCGGCATACGGCGTCGGGGGAGCCTCGAATCCCCGCGACAGCGATGGAGGCGCGATCGGCCACAGCCAGCGCGCGCCGGGCGCCGCACCCACAGCCGGCACCACCTCCACGCCGCCACCGCCCGACCCCACGAGGCCCACCACCCCGACCAGCATCACGACGCCCCACCGCCACCGGCGCCACCGGCGCCACCCGCGTCGAACAGCCGAACCGCTCATCCCGACCCCCTCCTCGTCCTGGGCGACAGCCTCCACCCGCGCGGAGAGGCCGCACCGCGAGCATCCCGCTTGGTGGAGAACCCCGAGAACGAGCGGCCTGTGGAGGAGGCTCGGCGTGCATCCGGCGCCCCGAAACAGTCGGGCGGGCCGGGTTGCCAGGGCGAAGTGACGGAGTACCGTGTGCTTCGCCGATCGCCTCCGGGCGTCCACCGGCGCACGAGGATCCGCCCACGATCGCAAAGGTCTCTGATGTCTGAACACGAGAGAAGTGCCTCGGAATCGACCGAGGAGAACGTGCCCAAGCCCACCGCCGCGATGCGCCGCAGGGTGCTCGGTCTTGCGATCTCCGCGGCCGTCGGAGGCTTCCTCTTCGGGTTCGACTCGTCCGTGGTGAACGGCGCCGTCGACTCGATCCAGCACAATTTCGGCCTCAACGCCCTGGTCACGGGGTTCGTGGTTGCCATCGCCCTCATCGGATGCGCGATCGGCGCCTACATCGCAGGGCGCCTGGCCGACCGGTGGGGCCGCATCAAGGTGATGCTGCTCGGCGCGGTGCTCTTCCTCGCGAGCTCCATCGGCGCCGGCCTCGCCTTCTCGGTGTGGGATCTCGGATTCTGGCGCGTGATCGGCGGGCTCGGCATCGGCATCGCGTCCGTCGTCGCTCCCGCGTACATCGCGGAGATCGCACCGAAGCAGTCGCGCGGGAGCCTGGCGTCGCTGCAGCAGCTCGCCATCACCATCGGCATCTTCGTCGCCCTGCTCTCCGACGCACTGCTCGCCGGGGTGGCCGGCTCGGCCTCGAGCCAGCTCTGGCTCGGCCTCGAAGCGTGGCGCTGGATGTTCCTGGTCGGGGTGATCCCGTCGGTCGTCTACGGCATCCTGGCCTTGATCCTTCCGGAGTCGCCGCGCTTCCTGCTGGCGACGGGCAAGCACGACGAGGCGCGCGCGATCTTCCAGACCCTCGTGCCCGAGAGCGACATCGACCGGCAGATCGACGACATCGAGCGGTCGATCGGCGAAGACAAGGAGGGGCTGAAGGCCACTCTGCGCGGCAACCGGTTCGGGTTGAAACCCATCGTCTGGATCGGCATCATCCTGTCGGTGTTCCAGCAGTTCGTGGGCATCAACGTGATCTTCTACTACTCGACGACGCTCTGGAGGGCCGTCGGGTTCACCGAGAAGAACTCGCTGATCATCACCGTCATCACGTCGGTGACGAACGTGGTCGTCACGATCGTCGCCATCCTGCTCGTCGACCGCGTCGGCCGCCGGCCCATCCTGCTGACCGGATCCGTCGGTATGGCCGTCTCGCTCGGCGTGATGGCTCTCGCCTTCGCGTTCTCTGTCACCGACAGCAAGGGGGAGGTGAGCCTGCCCGGCGCCTGGGGACCGACGGCGCTGATCGCGGCCAACGTCTTCGTCGTCTGCTTCGGCGCGTCGTGGGGTCCTCTCGTCTGGGTGCTGCTCGGCGAGATCTTCCCGACCAAGATCCGCGGGAAGGCACTGGGCGTCGCTGCGGCCGCCCAGTGGATCGCCAACTTCCTGGTCACCGTGAGCTTCCCTCCGATGGCGGCGTTCTCGCTCCCTTTCACCTACGGTATGTACGCCCTGTTCGCCGTGCTCTCCTTCTTCTTCGTGTTCTTCAAGATCCCGGAGACCAACGGGATGGCGCTGGAGCACGCCGAGACCCTGTTCGCGAACGCCGGCAAGAACCGCGGCGTGCAGGTGCGTTCCTCGGGCGATTCCGCCTAGCCGCGTTCTGATAAGATGACTGAAGCACCCCGCTCGTCGGGGTGACTACGCGTGCCCAATCGGGTTCACGCCACATCCACCGGTCTTCACGATCCACGCGGTTCATAGCCGTCGCGGCCGAGGAGCGGATGTGCGCGCCGGGCACCAGGAGTGGCGGCCGACCGGTCGCCGCAGTCAACCGCAACAGCATCCGTCTGCCACGGCGTCGGATGCCAGAATAGGAGAACGGCAAATGGCCGTTGTAACCATGCGCCAGCTGCTCGACAGCGGCGTCCACTTCGGACACCAGACCCGCCGCTGGAACCCGAAGATGAAGCGCTTCATCCTGACCGAGCGCTCGGGCAGCTACATCATCGACCTGCAGCAGTCCCTCACCTACATCGACAAGACCTACGAGTTCGTCCGCGAGACGGTCGCCCACGGTGGCACCATCCTCTTCGTCGGCACGAAGAAGCAGGCCCAGAACGCCATCGCCGAGCAGGCGACCCGCGTCGGCCAGCCGTACGTCAACCAGCGGTGGCTCGGTGGACTGCTCACCAACTTCCAGACGGTGTCGAAGCGACTCGCCCGTATGAAGGAGCTCGAGGAGCTCGACTTCGAAGGCACCACGAGTGGCTTCACCAAGAAGGAACTCCTCATCAAGAAGCGCGAGCTCGACAAGCTGCACAAGTCGCTCGGCGGCATCCGCAACCTGGCGAAGACCCCGAGCGCTCTCTGGGTGGTCGACACCAAGAAGGAGCACCTGGCGATCGACGAGGCCAAGAAGCTCGGCATCCCGGTCATCGGCATCCTCGACACCAACTGCGACCCCGACGAGGTCCAGTACCCGATCCCGGGCAACGACGACGCGATCCGCTCGGTCAGCCTGCTGACCCGCATCGTGGCCGACGCCGCGGCCGAGGGCCTCATCCAGCGTCACCAGAAGCCCGAAGAGGGCTCCGAGCCGACCGAGCCGCTCGCCGAGTGGGAGGCTGAGCTCCTGAAGGCCTCGGGCGACGAGGTCCAGTCGGGCGCCGAGACCGAGAAGGCCGCAGACGCCGACCTCGCCGACGCGAAGGCGGATTCCGCCGAGCTCGTCGCCGAGGGCGAGGCTGTCGCCGAAGCCGTCGCCGAGACCGAAGCAGCAGCCGAGGCCGTCGTCGAGGTCGCGACCGACGTCGCCACCGAGGCAGTCGCCGAAGCCGAGGCCGAGACCGCCGCCGCCGAGGCCGAGACCGAAGCCAAGTAATCCCGTCTCACAACGTACATTTTCGACAGAAGGTTCTTGAAGGAACATGGCAAACATCAGCATCGCTGACATCAAGGCCCTGCGCGAGCAGCTCGGCACGGGCATGGTCGACACCAAGAAGGCGCTCGAGGAGGCCGATGGCGACATCGACAAGGCCACCGAGATCCTGCGCCTGAAGGGTGCCAAGGGCAACGCGAAGCGCGCCGACCGCTCCACGAGCGAAGGCCTGGTCGCGGCCAAGGAGAACGGCACCAGTGCCACGATGATCGAGCTCGCCTGCGAGACGGACTTCGTCGCCAAGGGCGACAAGTTCATCGCGCTCTCCGAGAAGGTCCTCGACGCGGTCACCGCCGCCGGGGCGACCACGGTCGAGGAGGCCCTCGCGGCCCCCGCCGGCAGCCGGACCGTCGCCGAGCTCATCGGTGACGAGGCCGCCATCCTCGGCGAGAAGGTGGAACTCCGCCGCATCGCCGTCGTGTCGGGCGAGCACTTCGCGATCTACCTGCACAAGACCTCCAAAGACCTGCCCCCGCAGGTCGGTGTCGTCCTCGGCTACGCCGGCGACGACGCGGAGACCGCTCGCAGCATCGCGCAGCACATCTCGTTCGCCAACCCGGAGTACCTCACCCGTGAGGACGTCCCCGCAGAAGCGGTCGAGAACGAGCGACGCATCGTCGAGGAGATCTCGCGCAACGAGGGCAAGCCCGAGGCCGCCCTGCCGAAGATCATCGAGGGTCGCCTCGGCGCCTACTTCAAGCAGGTCGCGCTCCTCGAGCAGGACTACGCGAAGGACAACAAGCTGAGCATCAGCCAAGTCGTCAAGGATGCGGGAATCACCGTCTCCGGCTTCGCCCGCTTCAAGGTCGGCGCCTAACAGGCTCATGAGGGAGTCCGGATCGTTCCCACGATCCGGACTCCTTTTCTGTGCGCCCGGCTACCCTGTGCGGCGCTCACGTCCCGCACCCACTAACTTTGAACGAGATCACCGAACGGAAGGCTCACGCACGCATGTCCGAAACGAATAAGAGGCGCAGGGTCCTTCTCAAACTCTCCGGCGAAGCCTTCGGCGGCGGCCAGCTCGGAGTGAACCCCGACATCGTGAGCTCCATCGCCCGTGAGATCGCCCAGGCGGCCACCGACGTCGAGGTCGCGATCGTGGTCGGCGGAGGCAACTTCTTCCGCGGCGCCGAGCTCTCGCAGCGCGGAATGGACCGAGGGCGGGCCGACTACATGGGCATGCTCGGCACCGTGATGAACGCTCTCGCGCTGCAGGACTTCCTCGAGCAGGCCGGCGCGGAGACGCGCGTGCAGTCGGCCATCGCGATGACCCAGGTGGCCGAGCCGTACATCCCGCGCCGTGCCGAGCGCCACCTCGAGAAGGGGCGCGTCGTCATCTTCGGAGCCGGCGCCGGCCTGCCCTATTTCTCGACCGACACCGTCGCCGCCCAGCGCGCCCTTGAGATCGAGGCCGACGTCGTGCTCGTCGCCAAGAACGGCGTCGACGGAATGTACGACGACGACCCGCGCACGAACCCGGATGCTCGCAAGATCGACCAGATCAGCCACCAGGAGGCCCTGCAGCAGAATCTGAGGGCTGTGGACTCCACCGCCCTCAGCTTGTGCATGGACAACGGGATGCCGATGCGCATCTTCGGAATCGAGCCGGCCGGCAACGTCACAGCCGCCATCCTGGGCGCCGAGATCGGCACGCTGCTCGGCCCGTAGCGCCGGGTCCGCCCGGCGGCGGGCTCTAGACTAGACACCGATTCACCGACTGAAGGAGAGACCGTGATCGCGGATGTGATTTCCGACGCCACCCAGCGCATGAGCAAGACCGTTGAGGCGGCGAAAGACGAATTCGGCACCGTGAGCGCCGGCCGCGCGAACCCTGCGCTCTTCCTGAAGGTCCTCGTCGACTACTACGGCTCTCCGACCCCGCTGGCGCAGCTCGCCGGCCTCCAGAACCCGGAGGCCCGCGTCCTCCTCGTCACGCCGTACGACAAGTCGGCACTGAAGGAGATCGAGAAGGCGATCGTCAACATGCCGAACCTGTCGGCCAACGTCGGAAACGACGGCGACATCGTCCGCGTCACCCTTCCCGAGCTCACGGAGGACCGCCGCAAGGAGTTCGTGAAGATCGTCCGCAGCAAGGGCGAGGACGCCAAGGTGGCCATCCGGAACATCCGCCGCAAGGCGAAGGACGACCTCGACGCGCTGAAGAGCGAGGTCGGCGACGACGACGTGGCGCGTGGTGAGAAGGAACTGGAGAACATCACCCGCACGCACGTCGACGCCGTCGACGACGCTCTGAAGCGCAAGGAAGCCGAACTCCTCGAGGTTTAGGCTCCCACCATGACCAACGGAACGTCCGGCGATCCCGGCCCTCCCGTGCCGCAGAAGCGGGGCAAACCGGCGTCGAAGGCGGAGTTCCGCGCGCAGGTGCAGGCCACCAGGGCCGACCTGGAACGCCAGGTGCAGGCTCGCAAAGCCCAGCTGGACGCGACGAACGAGCGCATCGAGGCGAGGACCGGGCGCAACCTGATCCTGGCGATCCTGATCGGCTTGGCGGCCGGCGCACTGTTGCTGTTCAGCCTGATCTTCGTCAAGGAACTCTTCCTGATCTTCGGCGTCGCGATCGTGGGGTTCGCCGCGTTCGAGCTGACGCAGGCGTTCCGCGGCTCCGGCCGGCTGGTTCCGCGCACGCCGACGCTGATCTCGGCGGTGGCGATCGTGCCGGCGTCGTTCTTCTTCCACGCCGGCGGTCAGCTCGTCTCGCTCTCGGTGGGGGTCGTCCTCGTGTGCGTGTGGCGGCTGATCGAGGAGGCGGCTCGCCCGGCGAAGGTCGGCGGTGCTCAGCTCCTGCGGGATGTCACCGCGTCGGTGCTGGTCCAGCTCTACGTCGTGCTGCTCGGGAGCTTCGCCGTGCTGCTCCTGGCGGAGGACGGCGGCGAGTGGTGGGTGCTCGCGTTCATCATCCTGGTGGTCGCCGTCGACACCGGCGCGTACGTGGCGGGGCTGTCGTTCGGCAAGCATCCGATGGCGCCGACGATCAGCCCGAAGAAGACCTGGGAGGGCTTCGCAGGTGCGGCCGTCACGAGCGTCGTCGCGGGCGTGCTGCTGTCGTTGTTCATGATCGACCGGCCGTGGTGGTTCGGCATCGTCTTCGGGGTGGTGCTGCTGCTCACCGCGACACTGGGGGATCTGGCCGAATCGCTCATCAAGCGCGATCTCGGCATCAAGGACATGAGCTCGTGGCTGCCCGGTCACGGCGGTTTCCTCGACCGGCTCGACTCGATCCTGCCCTCTGCGGCGGTGACCTACGCGCTGTTCCTCATCTTCGGATGACAGAATGGGGGAGTGAGCACCTTCCCCCATACCCGGAAGTCGAAGCTCGGCTACGACACCGAGCAGGTCGATGAGTTCCTGCAGTCCGCGCGCCGGGCCTACGACGGCGACACTCCGGATGCCCCCGCCCTGACCGCCGCAGACATCCGCCACACGGCGTTCGGCATGGAGAAGGGCGGCTATTCGACGACGCACGTCGACGCAGCCCTGGAACGGCTGGAGGACGCCTTCTCGGCACGCGAGCGCGAAGTGGCGCGCGCGGCCAAAGGCGAGGCCGCCCTGTTCGACGAGGCCCGCACGACGGCGCAGGTCATCCTCAACCGGCTCGACCGCCCGATCGGCAACCGTTTCGACCGCGCGAGCATCTTCACCTACGGCTACAACCGGTCCGATGTGGACCGTTTCGCGGCGCGGCTCACCCGTTATTTTCAGGACGGGAAACCGATGAGCGTCGAAGAGGTCCGCACCGTCACTTTCCGGCCGCAGCGCGGTGGATACAAGGAGATCCAGGTCGATCTGCTCCTCGACGGGGTCACGGATGTGATGCTGGCTGTTCGCTGACAGTGGAGAGCCCGTCTTGGTAGTTCGCCGATTGTTCGTTATGGTTCTGTGATCGTGGGTAGACGAGTAGCAGAGTCAGAGAATGTTGTTCCCCTGACTCCGGCCAACCCGGTCGGCGTCGCGGTCAGGCGACCCCATGTCCGTTCGCGGGCAGCGCTCTGGGGTTTCGCGTTCACGGCGGCCGTCGGTTTCGCCCTGGTGAACGTGGTCGACCCGTACTCCGGCTCGGCCGCCACCCCCGCTTATGCCGACACGGTGCAGACCACGTCACGCTTCGGGAACGCTCCGGTGCAGTCCCTCGAGGCCACCGGTTCGTACACCACGAGCATCACTCGCGAGGCGATCTCGGTGAAGGAGAAGCCCAAGCCGAAGCCCGTTCCGAAGCCCGCGCCCACTCCGACCGACTCGAGCGGAGGCGGCAGCAGCAGCGACAACTCCGGCAGCAGCGCGCCCGCGGCGGGCACGCCCGATCCCGGCTCGGCTCAGGCGGCAGGCTATGCGGCCGTGAAGGCTCGCGGCTGGGGCGACAGCGAGTACAACTGCCTCGTCTCGCTCTGGAACCGCGAATCGGGCTGGAACGTGTACGCGTACAACGCCGGCAGCGGCGCCTACGGCATCCCGCAGGCCCTCCCCGGAAGCAAGATGGCCTCGGCGGGCCCCGACTGGCAGAACAGCGCCTCGACGCAGATCGCCTGGGGCCTCGGCTACATCCAGGGCCGCTACGGGACGCCCTGTGGCGCCTGGAGCCACTCGGAGAGCGCCGGCTGGTACTGATCGCCCCGATCGGCTGACAAGGCGCGTCGTGGCGCGTGAGAGGCCGGGGTAGCGTTGTGCCATGGAGTACGCGCTGATCGGTGTCATCGGGATCATCGTCCTGGTCGCGGTCTCGGCGTTCTCCAAACAGCTCGGTATCGCCTCCCCGCTCGTCCTCGTGGTGGTCGGCGTCGCCATCTCGTTCCTGCCGTTCCTCCCGGCCACGGTCGAGATCCCGCCATGGGTCATCCTGACCGTCGTCCTCCCGCCGCTGCTCTACTCGGCGGCGATCCAGGTGCCGTTGATGGACTTCCGGCGCAATCTGGGCACGATCTCCGCGCTCTCGGTGCTGCTCGTGATCGCGACGGCGCTGATCATCGGGTTCGTTCTGTACGCGATCCTGCCCGACCTCGACCTCGCCGCAGGCATCGCCCTGGGCGCCGTGATCAGCCCGACCGACGCCGTGGCCGCGACGGCGGTCGCCAAACGTCTGGGGCTGCCCACCCGCCTCGTGACCATGCTCGAGGGGGAGAGCCTCGTCAACGACGCGTCCGCCCTGGTGCTGCTGAAGTCGGCGCTCGCGGCGACGGCGGCCACCGTCCACGTCGCTGCCGTCGCGGGACAGTTCGCCCTCTCGGTCGTCGTGGCGATCGCGATCGGTCTCATCGTCGGCGTGGTGACGGTGTATATCCGGTCCCGCCTCGACGACCCGGTGCTGGAGACGGCGATGTCGTTCGCCGTGCCCTTCATCGCCTACATCCCGGCAGAGGAGCTGGGGGCCTCCGGGGTCCTCGCCGTGGTCGTCGCCGGCCTGTACACCGGCCACAACGCCGCTCGCAGGTTCAGCGCCCAGGCGCGCATAGCCGAGCGTCTCAACTGGCGGACGGTGCAGTTCCTCCTGGAGAACGGCGTGTTCCTGGTCATGGGCGTGCAGCTGAAGTCGATCGTCACGGCGGTGGAGACCCATCCGGCCGGCCTCGACCTCTGGGGCTGCCTGCTCCTCGCGCTGATGATCTGCGTGCTGCTGCTCGTCATCCGCGGCCTGTTCATCATCCCGATCGTGCTGCGACTGCGGGCCAACGAGCGCAAGGCCCACCAGTTGGGCGACCGGCTGTCCGACGGCATCGACCGGATGCGCGAGCGTCCGAAACCCAAGACGGACCGTGACAAGCGCCGGTGGTCGCGCGTGACGCGGTATCTGGAGAGGCGTTCGGCCGACATCACCGACATGCAGGACTCGTCGATCGGCTGGCGTGGCGGCGCGGTGCTGACCTGGGCCGGGATGCGCGGAGTGGTGACCCTCGCCGCCGCTCAGACGCTGCCCCGCGACACGCCGTACTCGTACCAGCTGATCCTCATCGCCTTCATCGTCGCGCTCGTCACGCTGCTCGTCCAGGGCGGCACGCTTCCGCTGGTCATCCGGTGGCTCAAAGTCACGGGGTCGGATGCCGCCGCCGACCGCCGCGAGCTCGCCGGCCTCCTCGAGGAGATGAGCGAGGCCGGACTCGCCGTCCTGGAGAAGCCCGACATCGGACTCGCCGAGGGCGAGAAGGTCGACCAGGAGGTGGTGGAGCGCGTCCGGCAGGACACGATGCTCCGCGTGGAGGCCGAGTGGGAGCGGGTGGAGCGCGACACGAACGACCGCACGTCCGCGGGCCCGCACGAGCAGTACCGCGCTCTGCGCTCCGTGGTGCTGGATGCCGAGCGCGAAGCTCTGCTCGAGGCGCGCAGCCGCGGGAACTATCCGTCGCGCATCCTCTCCAAGGCCCAGACCATGCTCGACTTCGACGAGTCGCGCATGGCGCACCGGGAGAAGGACGCGTAGCGCCGGACCCGACCTGTCCGGCGTCTAAACTGGTGAGATGCCGCGCAGTAATCGTCCCCGGGGCCGTCAGAGCCGTGACGCCCGCGACGACGACGAGGCCGACGACCTGACGCGCATGATGACCGGCTGGCGGCGCACCGAAGTTCGGCGCGGCGTCACCTGGAATGTGCAGCCCGTCTCCGCCGTCCAGGCGCAGAAGAGCTACATCTGCCCCGGGTGCGGTCAGGAGATCGTTCCGGGCGTGTCCCACCTGGTCGCCTGGCGAGCAGACGGGGTGATGGGCGACGCGGCCGACATCGCTGCCCGGCGGCACTGGCACCTCCACTGCTGGAAGATCAGCTGAGCAGAAAGAACCCCGTGACCACTGAGCCCATCGAGATCCGCGGCGGCGTCGAGCTTCCGGCCCGGCGCGAAGACATCGAGCTGCACACCCGTGACGGCCTGACCCTCGTCGGCGAGCTCGCGAGCCCGCTCGATCGTCCGCCGGTCGCGACCCTGGTGACGCTCCACCCGCTGCCCACCGGCGGCGGCTTCATGGACTCGCACATCCTGCGCAAGGCTGCCGGGCGCCTGCCCGCTCTGGCCGACATCGCCGTCCTGCGGTTCAACACGCGCGGCACCAAGTCCCCGCGCGGGACCAGCGACGGCGAATTCTCGCACGGCGTGGGGGAGCAGTATGACGTGGAGGCCGCCATGGCGTTCGTCACGGAGCGCGGCCTGCCGCACGCCTGGCTCGTCGGCTGGTCGTTCGGAACGGAGCTCGCCCTCATGTACGGGCGCGGTTACCCGGTCGACGGCGTGATCCTGCTCTCGCCGCCGCTGCATCGCGCCAAGCCCGAGCATCTGGCGGCGTGGGCCGGCGACACCCGCCCGATCGTCGCCCTCATCCCGGAGCACGACGACTACCTGCGACCGGATGCCGCAGAGGAGCGGTTCGCGCCGCTCCCGCAGATCCAGCTCGTCGACGTCGAGGGCGGGAAGCACCTCTGGGTGGGGGAGAACCAGACCCGCCGGGTCCTCGACGAGATCGTCGCCCGCGTCAACCCGTCGGCGCTCCCGCTTCCGACCGAGTGGCCGCCGCCTGCCGCAGCATCCTGAGGCGGCTGCTAGAGCTCGTTCTGCCGGGGGATGACGACCTGCTTGATGATGAGCAGGATCGCCGCGGCGAACGGGATGGCGATCAGCGCGCCCAGGATGCCCAGCAGCGTGCCGCCTGCGAGGGCGGCCACCACCACGAGGGCGCCGGGGACGGAGACGGCGCGGTTCATGATCCTCGGGCTGAGGACGTACGCCTCGACCTGCATGTAGATGAGGTAGTAGATGCCGGCGGCGATAGCCGTCGGGGGCCCGGACAGCAGGCAGACGGCTGTGATGATGACCGAGCCTGTGATCGTTCCGACGAGCGGGATCAGCGAGAAGAAGAACGCGATCGACGCCAGCAGGATCGGAAACTTGGCGCCGATGATGGTGAGGAAGATCGCGCTCAGCACACCGTTGATCAGCGCGAGGGAGACCTGGCCTCCCACATACTTTCCGACTGAGTCGGTGATCTGGTCGCCGAGGTCGGAGACGCGCGCACGCCTGGAGGCGGGGACCAGCTGGTAAGCCGCACGCTTGATGCTCGGCAGCGACGCGGTGAAGTAGATCGTGAGGATGATCACGATGATCGCGCCGAAGACACCGGTGACGATGCCGATGCCGGTCTGGAGCACGGTCGACGTGATGCTGGGGAGGTTCTTCTGCAGCCAGTCGGTGGCGGCAGTGATGTTCTGGTCGTTGATGATGCCGGGGAACTGATGCTGCAGGTCGGTGAACCATTGCTGGGCCTTGCCCGCGTTGACCCAGCTGACGATGGAGTTGACCAACTGCGTCAGCTGGTCGACGGCGACGGGCACGATCGCCCAGATCAGGCCGGCGAAGGCGCCGAGGATGACCACGAGGGTGACGACGAGCGCCGCCCAGCGCGGGAACTTGTGCCGCTCGAGGAACGAGATGAGCGGTTCGATGCCGAGCGCGATGAACAGCGCGGCGCCGACATAGGTGATGATGGTCGCCAGATTGACGACCGAGGTGAGGATCAGAATCCCGACGCCGACGCCCAACGTGCCGATGAGGCCGACTCTGAACGGATTCTGGATCTTCATGCGGCCCCTTCGGCGGTGCGTGGTCAGTTGCTGTCGGCAGACACCTTCTCAGCCTGCTGGAGCACTCCGCGCAGATTCTCGAAGTAGCCGGCGACCGCTTCGCGCTCAATCCTAATCTGGGCCAGGCGTTCTTCTGCGTCGGCGACCAGGCGTTGCGTGCGCTCTTCCGCCTCGGCGACGAGCGCGGCAGCCCGGTCCTCGGCGTCCGTGAGGATCGTCGCGGCCGCCGCCTCGGCGTCTTTTCGCGCCGACTTGACGGTCGCCCGGGCCTCGGCTTCGAAGGTGTCGGCCTCGGTGCGGGCCCGCGTCGTGCGCTTGATGGCCTCCGCGAGCTGCTGGTTGGCCTCGTCGAGGTACTTCTGCGTCTGCGCCACGGCCTCCTGGTGTCGCGCGAGGTAGTCCTTCTCGGCCTCGTCTCGACGGGCCTTGAGCTCGACGTCGAGGTCGATGCGGGCCTGTTCGATCTCGCGGGTCCTGGCGTCGACGGCCTCGAGGGTCTGCGTGCGCAGTGTGGCGAGCTCGGTCTCGAGGGCGGAACGCGCCTGAGTGCTCTCCTGCTCGAACGCGCTGCGGCGATCGGCGAGCTCGGCCTCGAGCCGCGTGCGTGCCTCGGCGGCCTCGCGGGCCAGTTCGGCACGGGCCTCGGCGCTGTCGCGCTCGAGGGCGACACGGGCCTGCTCGGTCTCGTCGGCGAGCGTGACCCGGATCAGCTCCGACTCCTTCTCGAGGGCGACGCGCTGCTGTTCGATGTCGTTGGCGAGGGTGTTCGCCGTCGACTCGCGCTGATCGGCCAGGTCGACCGCAGTGCGCCGCACGTCTTCGGCGAGGGTGCTCCGGGTGTGCTCGACCTCCTCCGCGAGCGCGGATTTGGTCTGCTCGACCTCGGCGGCCAGCGCGGACTGGGTCTGCTCGACATCGGCGGCCAGGGCCGAGCGGGTCGTGGTGACGTCGTTCTCGAGCGCGGATCTGGTCTGCTCGACCTCGGCCGCGAGGGCGGATTTGGTCTGCTCGACCTCGGCCGCGAGGGCGGATTTGGTCTGCTCGACCTCGGCCGCGAGGGCGGATTTGGTCTGCTCGACCTCGGCGGCCAGTTCGGCCTTGGTTCCCTCGACCTCGGCCGTGAGGATGCTGCGCTCGCGTGCGAGCTCGTCGGCCAGCGTGCTGCGCGTGGTGTCGACCTCCGCCGCCAGGTCGGCGCGCAGTTGAGCTGCGTCGGCGTCGAGCTCGCGGCGCTGACGGTCGGCTTCGGCGGCCAGTTCGGCGCGGGTCTGCTCGGCTTCGGCGGCCAGGCTGCTCGCCGTCTGTTCGCGGTCGGCTGCGAGGGCGGCCGCGGTGGCGACCCGCTCGGCCTCGAGGGCGGCGCGGGTCTGCGTGGACTCGTTCTCGAGCGTCGTGCGGGTCTGCAGCACGTCGTCGGCGAGGCGGCTCGTGGTGCGGGCGACCTCGTCGGCCAGCTCGCTCGTGGTGCGGGCGACCTTGTCCGCGAGCTCGCTCGTGGTGCGGGCGACCTCGTCGGCGAGGCCGCTTTCGGTGCTCTCGACCTCGTCGGCCAGCGCGCTCTTGGTGTGAGCGACCTCGTCGGCGAGCGCGCTGCGGGTCTGCTCGACCTCTGCTGCCAGGGAACTCCGGGTCTGCTCGACCTCGACGGCGAGGGCCTTCGTGGTCTGCTCCACCTCGGTCTCGAGTGCGAGCCTGGTGGTCTTCGTCTCGTTGTCGAGGTCGGCGCGGGTCTGGGCGGCCTCGGTGGCGAGTGCGGAGCGCTGACGTTCCACATCGTTGGCCAGGTCGGCGCGAGCCTGGGCGGCCTCTGCGGCGAGCTCGTTGCGGGTGCTGGTCTTCTCGGCCTCGAGCGCATCGGTGGTCTCGGCGACCTTGGTGGCCAGGTCGAGCCTGGTCTGCTCGGCCTCGCGCTCGAAGGCGGCGCGGTCTTCGGCGAAGGCCGCGGCCAGCTCGGCCCGGCGCGTCTCGATCTCGCGGTCGAGCTGTGCGGCCTCTGCGCGCGCCGCCTCCGCCTCGCGTGACGCGACCGCCTTGAGCTCGGCCGCCTCGCGGTCGGCCTCGGCGCGCACGGCTGCGGATTCGCGCTTGCTGGTCGCCCGGAGCTCTGCGGCCTCGGTGGCGACCGCGCCGCGGATGGCCGCCGCTTCACGGAGGGCGTCGGCGACCAGGGTCTCGCGGTCGGAGGTCGCCTTGGCGAGGAGCTCCGTCGACTCGATCTGCGCGTCTTCGAGCGCGGTCGTGGCGCGTGCGCGGGCATCCGCCAGAATGCGCTCGGCCTGCTGAGAGGCGGTGGTCTTGATCTTCTCGACCTCGGCCGAGACGCCGTTGCGGAGCTTCTCGGCGTCGATGTCGGCCTGGGCGATGAGTCGGGTCGACTGCTCTTCCGCCACCCGCAGGGTGTTCTCGAGCTTGGTGCCGAGGCCCGAGAAGGTCGGACTGCCGACCTCTTCGATCTCGGCGTTCAACTCTTCTACGCGCACCTGGAGACGCTTGATCTCCTTGGTGGCGTCGGCGGCCTGGGTGTTCGACTTGATGAGCTCGCGGCGCATCTCCTGGACGGCCTTGTCGACCTCATCCTTGTCGTATCCACGGAAGGCCTGGGTGAAGTTCGATTCGTCGGTGGCCACTGTTGTCTCTCCTGAAGTCTGAAACGGTGAGCAGCCGGGCTGCCAACCGAGGCAATCCTACATTTCAAGCCTGAACAGTGCATCGGCGGGGATTCCGTCCAGGCAATCGTTGGCGGGCTCCCAGAAAGGTCGACTATCGTTGTGTGACTGTGCCTGCCGGTCGGCCCGGGGCAACACAGAAGGAGCTTGTTTGCGTTTCGTATTCGCCATCGTCGCGTTCGTCGTGGCGGCCGTCATGATCGCTGCGGGAATCGCCCAGCGGACGGTCTTCGCACCCCCGTCCCAGGTCGCACTCTCGGCCACGGTGTCCGGCGAACCCCGATACATCGTCATCGACGGTGCGGTCCTCAACGCGCATCCGGGTCAGCAGACCCTCTCGGTGACGGGCGGATCCGACCCCGCCAAGCAGGTCGTGGCCTACGGACGCACCGCCGACGTCCAGGGGTGGCTGGGCGACCAGCCCTACACGCGCCTCGCATACGACGCCGCCACCGGCAGCCTCAAGTCCAAGACGGTCACCGCGTCCGACACCGACGGCACGGACTCGGGCTCGACAGCGACACCGACGCCGACCCCCACAGCGACTCCCTCACCCAGCGCGACCGCGCCGGCCACGACCGCGCCCGGCGCCAATCCGGCCGGCTCGGACCTGTGGCTCGAGGAGTTCGACGGCACAGACGCCAAGCTCACCCGCATGAACGTGCCCGACGGCGTCAGCGTGATCATCGCATCCGACGGCACCAATCCCGCACCGAACGCCGTGCGGGTCGTGTGGCCGCTCGACACCAGCACGCCCTGGGCGGGCCCGCTCATCATCGCCGGACTCGCGCTCCTCGTGGTCGGTCTCGGCCTCTACCTCTGGGGCCTCTACGCCCTCCGCCGATCCCGCGGCCCGCGACGTAAGGGTGGTCCCAAGATGCCGAAGCTCCCGAAAGCACCCAAGTACAAGCCCTCCAAGGCGGTCGAGGCGACCCCCAAGGGCCGACGCTCCAACCGCCGCACGATGATCGCGATTCCCGTCGTGCTCGTCGGCGCATTGGGCCTGACCGGATGCACATCCGAGTTCTGGTCGCAGCCGCAGCCGGCCTCGTCGGCGACCACGGTCAGCCCGATCGCCTCCGACCTGCCGAAGTCCAAAGACGTCATGCCGCCCGCGGTGACCGTCCCGCAGCTCGAGCGCATCATGAAGCGCATCTCGGCCACGGCGACGCAGGCGGACGCCAAGGCCGACGCGAAGCTCCTCGCCCCCCGGTTCACCGGTCCCGCGCTGCAGCTGCGCACGGCCAACTACGCCATCCGTGCGAAGAAGGCCGACGTGAAGGCGCTCCCCGCCATCCCCGCCGGACCGCTCGCCGTGTCGCTGCCGCAGGCGACCGACACCTGGCCCCGCACCGTCACGACCGTCGTCAAGCCCCAACAGGCCAACCAGGCGCCCATCGCGCTCGCGCTCGTGCAGAAGACCCCGCGCGACAACTACCAGGTGCAGTACGCCGTCTCGCTGGAGCCCAAGGCGAAGGTCCCCGACCTGGCGCCGGCGAGCATCGGCGCGGCCGTGGTCCCGCCGGACTCGAAGCTGCTGAAGCTCCCGCCGAAAGACGTGGCGGCCGCCTACGCCGACATCCTCGTGAACGGTGACAAGAGCAAGTACGCGCCGCTGTTCGACGCAACCGGCGACACCCTGCGGGTAGCCGTCGGCCAGGGCTACAAGGCCAAGTCCAAGTCGACCCTCGAGAAGACGGCGTCGCTGGCGTTCTCGCACGCCATCGGCACCGAGCAGCCCATCGCCATGGCGACCAACGACTCCGGCGCCATCGTGTGGGCGAGCATGACCGAGACCGAGGCACTGCGCGTGGTCGAAGCCGGTGCCGAAGTGGGGGCGGGCCCGACCTCGGCAGCGCTCTCCGGCGTCACGTCGTCGAAGACCGGCATCGACACCACCTACGGGTACCAGCTGGCGTTCTCCGTCCCGAAGGCCGGCTCCGACTCCAAGATCACCCTCCTGGGCTTCGCCCAGGGCCTCGTCGCAGCGAAGGAAGCCAAATGAGCCAGATCCCGCCGAACCCGGCCAACCTGCGTGGCGCCGTCGACCTCAGCTCGCTCGTGAACCGCGCCATGACCGCCGGCCAGCCCGCCGCCGCCGGGCCGGGCGCCTCCGAGCCGGGGGAGGGCGGCGCTGCCGTCCCGCTTCCGAGCCTGTACTTCGAAGGCACCGACGCGAACTTCAACGACTTCCTCGACCTGTCGATGACGGTGCCGGTCGTCGTCGACCTGCAAGCCGAATGGGCTGAGCCGAGCAAGCAGCTCTCCGCCGTGCTCGACCGCGTGGTCAAGGACTACGACGGGCGTCTCGTGCTCGTGCGAGTCGACGTCGACGCCAACCCGCAGCTCGCGCAGGCATTCCAGGCGCAGTCCGTCCCCGCCGTGTCCGCCGTCATCGGCGGCCGTCCCGTGCAGCTGTTCGCCGGTGCGATCCCCGAGCAGCAGGTCCGCGACGTGTTCGAGCAGCTGCTCCAGCTCGCGGCGCAGAACGGCGTGACCGGGCGCGCGGTGGTCGAGGGCGCGGCGGCCGACGACGAGCAGGACGCCGAGCCGGCGGAGGCCGCTCCCGAGCCCCTGCCTCCGCACCACGCCGAGGCCTATGAGGCGATCGAGCGCGGCGACTACCAGGCGGCCATCGCCGAGTACAAGACCGCGATCGCCCAGGACCCGCGGGATGCCATGGCGGTCGCGGGGCTCGCGCAGGTCAGCCTGCTCGCGCGACTCGACGGCGCGTCGATGGACGAGATCCGCTCGGCGGCCGCCCAGGGCCCCGACGATCTGGATGCTCAGCTGCTCGTCGCCGACCTCGACCTGTCGGGCGGTCATGTCGAAGACGCCTTCGACCGGCTCCTCACCGTGTTCCCGAATCTCGACGCCGCCGGCAGAGAAGCAGTGCGTTCGCGCATCCTCGACTATTTCGAGATTGTCGGTGTGGACGACCCGCGCGTCGTCAAGGCGCGGGCTAGGCTGGCGTCGCTGCTGTACTGAGCAGGCCCTCACCGGCCGGGCCGGCGGCACTGTTCCCAACCGATCCGCCGGGAGGCCTCGAATGCCGCGCGTTCTCGTCGTCGGTGGCACCGGGCTCGCGGGCCGCGCTGTCACCGCAGCAGCCATCGACCGTGGGCACGACGTCGTCGTGGCGAGCAGGCGCGTTCCCGACGACGACTCCGCGGAATTCGTCCCGGGCGCCGACTACCGGTCGGCCGACCTCGTCTCGGGCGACGGGCTGGAGGAAGTCCTCGACGGAGTCGACGTCCTCGTCGACACGTCCAACGGCGCGGGGCGCGCAGCGAGTCACGTCTTCGCCACCGGGTCGCAGAACCTGCTCCACACGGCGGCCCGGTTCGGTGTGCGGCAGGCCGTGCTGCTGTCGATCGTGAACGTCGATCGCTCGGCGTACCGGTACTACCGGGCGAAGGCCGCGCAGGAGCGCAACTATCAGGACTCCGCCCTGGAGACGCGCATCGTCCGGACAACGCAGTTCCACGAGTTCGTGTCGTCGATCTTCCAGCGCGGCGGCCTCGGGATCATCCCGGCGCCGGCCAAGACCAGCTTCCAGCCGATCGCGGTCACCGATGTCGCGAGCATCCTGATGGACGCCGTCGAAGGGCGGGGCGCCGCGAACGCCACCCGGACCGTCGGCGGTCCGCGCGTGGAGACCTCCCGCGAACTCGCCAAGCAATGGAAGTCGGCGACCGGAGCGCGAGGCTCCATCGTCTCCACCCGCCTCGGCGGAGCGCTGGGGGCGACCTGGCGCGCGGGCGACAACCTCGTTCCGCGCGACGCGATCGACGGCGTCGGCTATTCCGACTGGCTCAGCTCGAGCGTGGTCTGAGCCACAGAGCCCCGAGCGGCGGCAGTGTCAGGGTGGCAGACGCCGGACGGCCCGCCCACGGCTCGTCCACCGCGGTGACGGTTCCGAGGTTTCCGACGCCGGACCCGCCGTATGCCTCCGCGTCGGTGTTGAGGAGCTCGTCCCACTCGCCGGCGAACGGGAGGCCGATCCGGTAGTCGGAGTGCGGATTGCCGGAGAAGTTCAGGAGCACGGCGATCGGGTTGCCGTCGGCGTCCCAGCGGAGGAAGGCGACGACGTTGCCTGCGGCGTCCGAGCCGTCGAGCCACTCGAAGCCGCGGGGGTCGTTGTCGAGGGCCCACAGCGCCGGGGTGTCACGGTAGGTGGCGTTCAGCTGGGCGACGAGGTCCCAGAGTCCGCGGTGCAGGGGCTGGTCGAGGATCCACCAGTCGAGCCCGCGCTCTTCGCTCCACTCGGAGGGCTGACCGAACTCCTGGCCCATGAACAGCAGCTGCTTTCCGGGGTGGGCCCACATGAACGCGAGGAACGCCCGCACGTTCGCGACCTGCTGCCAGTGGTCGCCCGGCATCTTGGACAGCAGCGACCCTTTGCCGTGCACGACCTCGTCGTGGCTGATCGGCAGCAGGAAGTTCTCGCTGAAGGCGTAGACGAACGAGAAGGTGATCTCGCTGTGGTGGTAGCTGCGGTACATCGGGTCTTCCTGGATGTACTGCAGCGCGTCGTGCATCCAGCCCATGTTCCATTTGAAGCCGAAGCCGAGTCCGCCGCTCGAGGTGGGCGCGGTGACCCCGGCCCAGCTGGTGGACTCCTCGGCGATCATCACGGTTCCCGGATTCCGCTTGTACGAGGTGGCCGTGACCTCCTGCAGGAAGCCGATCGCCTCCAGGTTCTCGCGGCCGCCGTGGATGTTCGGCAGCCATTCGCCGTCTTCGCGCGAATAGTCGAGGTAGAGCATCGAGGCGACCGCGTCGACCCGGAGGCCGTCGACGTGGAACTCCTCGAGCCAGTACAGCGCGTTGGCTACCAGGAAGTTGCGGACCTGCGAGTTCCCGAAGTCGAAGACCAGGGTGCCCCAGTCCTTCTGCTCGCCTCGCCGCGGGTCGCCGTGCTCGTAGAGCGGCTGGCCGTCGAAGCGTGCCAGCGCCCACTCGTCTTTGGGGAAATGCCCCGGCACCCAGTCCATGATGACGCCGATGCCGGCCTGGTGGAGCCGGTCGATCAGGTAGCGCAGATCGTCGGGGGAGCCGAAGCGGCTGGTCGGCGCGTAGTACCCGGTGACCTGATAGCCCCACGACCCGCCGAACGGATGCTCGGACAGGGGCAGGAACTCCACATGTGTGTACCCGAGCGCTCCGACGTAGTCGATGAGCTGGTCGGCCGCCTCGCGATACCCGATGCCCGGACGCCAGCTGCCGAGGTGCAGCTCGTAGACGCTCATGGGCCCGTTGTGCGGGTCTCTGGCGCGGCGCTCGCCCATCCAGCCGTCGTCGCCCCAGCCGTACGCGCTGTCGGTGACGACGGATGCCGTGGCCGGCGGCACCTCGGCGGCCCGCGCCATCGGGTCGGCGCGTCGGACCCACTGGCCGTCCTGGCCGAGCAGATCGAACTTGTAGATCGAGCCGACGCCCATGCCGGGGACGAACAGTTCCCAGACGCCGGTCGGCCCCATGTTGCGCATCGAGTGCTGCGTGCCGTCCCAGTCGTTGAAGTCGCCGACCACCCGCGCGGCGCGAGCATGGGGCGCCCACACCGTGAAGGCGGTCCCGGCGACACCGTCGATCTCGCGCACGTGCGCGCCGAGCGCCGCCCAGAGCTGCTCGTGGCGTCCCTCGCCGATCAGGTGCAGGTCGAGCTCGCCGATGGTCGGGGCGAACCGGTACGGGTCTTCCGTCGTCCAGACGCCGCCGTCCGGGTAACGTGCCTCGATCGTGTAGCTGCCGGCCCCGACGATGTCGACGCCCTGCCAGATGCCGTGCGCGACATGGGCGAGTTCGATGTGGGCGCCGGTCGAGAGCACCGCCGCCACGCCGGCGGCCAGCGGCCGGAGCGTGCGGATGACCATGATCCGGTCGGCGATGCCGGGGAGGCTGATCGCGTGTTGGCCGAGCACCGCGTGCGGGTCGTGGTAACTCCCGGTGGCGACCGCGTACAGCAGCGCGTCGTCGAGCTCGGGCAGGTCGACGGCCGCGGCTCCTTCGGGGATCGGGGTCATCAGGAGCCCACCTTCACGCTCAGGATGTGCACGGGCTCGGTGAACGCGTCGAGCCGCACGTAGTCGTCGGCCCCCCACGTCCATTTCGCTCCGGTCACGATGTCTTTGACTTCGAACTGCGCGCCAGGCTGCACACCGAACCGGGTCACGTCGAGGTGCACGACCGTCTCACGCACGGAGTGCGGGTCGACGTTGGCCACCACGATGATCGCGTCCGGTCTGCCGCTGCGCGTGAACTCGCCCGCGAGGTATTTCGAGTAGACGAGCACCGAGTCGTCCTCACTCGAGTGGATCGTGAGGTTGCGCAGCTGGCGCAGCGCCGCGTGTTCGCTGCGCGCACGGTTGAGCATGGTCAGGTAGGGCGCGAGCGACCGGCCGAGGGTCTGCGCCTTCGCGTAGTCCCGGGGGCGGTACTCGTACTTCTCGTTGTCGATGTTCTCCTCGGCGCCGGCGCGAGCCACGTTCTCGTACAACTCGAATCCGGAGTAGACACCCCAGGTCGGCGCTGCGGTGGCCGCGATCGCCGCCCGGATCTTGAACGCCGCCGGCCCGCCGAACTGCAGGTACTCCGTGAGGATGTCGGGCGTGTTCACGAACAGGTTGGGCCGCAGGAAGTCGGCGGTGTCCCCGGCGAGCCCGCTGAGGAACTCCTCGAGCTCCTCCTTCGTGTTGCGCCAGGTGAAGTAGGTGTACGACTGCTGGAAGCCCGCCTTGGCGAGCGTCTGCAGGATGGCCGGCCGGGTGAACGCCTCGGCGAGGAACACGACGTCGGGGTACTCCGCGTTGACCGTGTGGATCAGCCACTCCCAGAACGCGATCGGCTTCGTGTGCGGATTGTCGACGCGGAAGATGCGGACGCCGAGCGAGATCCAGTACCGCACGATCCGCAGCACCTCGGTGCGCAGCCCGATCGGATCGTTGTCGAAGTTGATCGGGTAGATGTCCTGGTACTTCTTCGGCGGGTTCTCCGCGTAGGCGATCGAGCCGTCGGGCAGGGTCGTGAACCACTCCGGATGCTCGGTGACCCACGGGTGATCGGGCGAGGCCTGCAGGGCGAGGTCGAGGGCGACCTCGAGGCCCGCCTGCTTCGCCTTGCCGACGAAGTAGACGAAGTCCTTCTCGGTGCCGAGGTCGGGGTGGATCGCGTCGTGCCCGCCGTCTGGGCCGCCGATCGCCCAGGGCGAGCCGGGGTCGTTCGGTCCGGCGTCGAGCGAGTTGTTCGGTCCCTTGCGGAAGGTGCGCCCGATCGGGTGGATCGGGGGCAGGTAGGCGACGTCGAAGCCCATCGCCGCGATCTCCGGAAGCCGTTTGGCCGCGGTGCGGAAGGTGCCCGACTTCCACGAGCCGTCGGCCAGCTTCTTGGCGCCTTCGGAACGCGGGAAGAACTCGTACCAGCTGCCGACCCCAGCGCGGGTGCGCTCAACGAGCACGCTCCGGGTGGCCGACAGGGTGGGGAGGCTCACCACAGGGCGCGCCCGCAAGATGGCGACGATGCGGTCCTCCGTAGCGGCGGTGAGGCGTTCCTCGGCGGTGCGCTTGGTGTCGCCGACGACCTTGGCGGTCTCGGTGAGGTGGCGGCGCTCCGCCGTGCTGCGGCGCTTGTCACCGGATGCCCGGACGAGGATGTCGTGCCCGATCGTGAACATCAGCTCGACGTCGACCCCGGCCGGAATCTTCAGCTCGGCGTTGTGGTGCCAGGTCGCATACTCGTCGGCGTACGCCTGCACGCGGTAGCGCCAGAGCCCTTCGGCCTCCAGCTGTACCTGCGCCTCCCAGCGGTCGGTGCCCGGGTTGATCGCCCGCATCCGGTGCTCGGTCTGCTCCCCGGAGGGGTCGAGCAGGAGGAGGCCGACGCCGATCAGATCGTGGCCCTCGCGGAAGGCGGTGGCCCGGAAGGGAACGACCTCGCCGCTGAAGGCGGTGGCCGGCCAGCCGCCGTCGTCGACCTGCGGCGAGAGCTCCAGGATCGGGATGCGGCCGAGCAGAGGCGTGTACTCGGGCTCCTCTGCCGGAAGCTCTGCGGGTGGTGTCGTACTCGTTGCGCTCTTTGCCACATCCCGACCGTACACGCATTACCCCGCCGGACAGGAGGCTCCCGTAGGCTGAAGCGCGTGAAGGCCATCCGTAGATTCACTGTCCGTGCCGTGCTCCCCGAGAACCTCGGGGCCCTCGAAGAACTCGCAGGAAACCTGCGCTGGTCGTGGCACGAGCCCACCAGACAACTCTTCGCGCGCATCGCGCCTGAGCTGTGGCAGCAGGTGCGCCACGATCCGATCGCCCTGCTCGGCGCGGTCGACCCCTCCCGTCTGGCCGAGCTCGCGGCCGATCCGGGCTACGTCGAGTGGGCGAACCATCTGCGCGACGACCTGCACGCCTACCTGAGCGAGCCCCGGTGGTATCAGTCGCTCGACGACTCGGCTCCGCACGCCATCGCCTACTTCTCGCCCGAGTTCGGCATCGCGGCCGCACTTCCGCAGTACTCCGGCGGTCTCGGCATCCTCGCCGGGGACCACCTGAAGGCCGCGAGCGACCTCGGCGTGCCACTGGTCGGTGTCGGCCTCTTCTACCGTTCCGGCTACTTCTCGCAGGCGATCACGCCCGACGGCTGGCAGCTGGAGAGCTACCCGGTGCTCGACCCGGACGGGCTCCCGCTGTCCGTGCTGCGCAACCCGGACGGCACCGCGGTGCAGATCACGCTCGCCCTGCCCAACGGGGTGCTCCACGCCCGGGTGTGGCAGGCAGCCGTCGGACGCGTGCGCCTGCTGCTGCTCGACACCGACATCCCCGAGAACGAGGAGCGGCTGCGCTCGGTCACCGACCGGCTCTACGGCGGCGGCGGCGAGCACCGCCTGTTGCAGGAACTGCTGCTCGGCATCGGCGGCGTGCGCGCCGTGAAGGCGTGGACCGACCTCAGCGGCACGCCGTCGCCGGAGGTCTTCCACACCAACGAGGGCCATGCCGGCTTCCTCGGCGTGGAGCGGATCTCCGACCTGATCGGCGAGGGACTCACGTTCGACGAAGCGCTGCAGGTGGTGCGCGCCGCGACCGTCTTCACCACGCACACCCCCGTGCCGGCCGGTATCGACCGGTTCGAGAGCTCGCTCGTGCAGCAGTACTTCTCCACCGACCTCCTGCCGGGTGTCTCCGCCCAGGAGGTGCTGGCTCTCGGCGCTGAGGACTACCCCGGCGGCACGCCGGACGTGTTCAACATGGCGGTCATGGGCCTCCGGCTCGGTCAGCACGCCAACGGCGTGTCCAAACTCCACGGCGACGTCAGCCGCCACATGTTCGCCGGGCTGTATCCGGGATTCGACGCCGACGAGGTGCCGATCGACTCCGTGACCAACGGGGTGCACGCGCCGACGTGGACCGACCCGCTGCTCCGGGCGCTCGCCGACGAGCGGCTGGGCACCGACGACACGACGGCAGCCGACTGGTCCAACAGCGGTGCGGTCAGCAACAGCGACCTCTGGTCGGTGCGCACGCGGATGCGCGAGCAGCTCGTCGGCGACGCCCGCCGCCGCCTGCAGGCGGCCTGGGAGAGCCAGAACCCGGGCGGCGTGGCCCCGGCGTGGATGAACGACCTCCTCGACCCGTCGGTGCTCACGATCGGTTTCGCCCGGCGCGTCCCCACCTACAAGCGGCTCACGCTGATGCTGCACAGCCCCGAGCGGCTGCGGGCGATCCTCCTCAACCCGGAGCGCCCGGTGCAGATCGTGGTCGCCGGCAAGTCGCATCCCGCCGATGAAGAGGGCAAGCGGCTCATCCAGAAGCTCGTGCAGTTCGCGTCCGAGCCGGACATCCGCACCCGCCTGGTCTTCCTGCCCGACTACGACATCGGCATGGCGCAGCTCCTCTATCCCGGAACCGACATCTGGCTGAACAATCCGCTGCGCCCGCTCGAGGCCTGTGGAACCTCCGGCATGAAGGCCGCGCTGAACGGCGCGCTCAACCTGTCGATCCTCGACGGCTGGTGGGCCGAGTACTACGACGGCGAGAACGGCTGGGCCATCCCGTCGGCCGACGCGGCCGGAGACGGAGCCGAGCGCGACGCCCTGGAGGCCGAGGCGCTCTACGACCTCATCGAGAACCAGATCGCCCCGCGGTTCTACGATCGCGACGGCGACGGGATCCCGGAGGCCTGGGTCGCCCAGATCCGTCACACCCTGTCGACCGACTCGCCCGAGCTGAGCGCGGCCCGGATGGTGCGCGAGTACGTGAACCGGCTGTACGTCTCGGCCTGTCGCTTCGAGCGCCGGCTCACCGCCGACGGCTACGCCGCCGCCCGCGGGCTCGCCGCCTGGAAGGGACGCGTGCGCGCGGCCTGGCCCGGCGTGAGCGTCGGTCACGTGGAGTCGGGCGGCGTCGACGCCGTTCCGCAGGTCGGCGACGAACTGCACGTGCGCGCCCTCGTCCACCTCAACGGCCTCACGCCCGACGACGTCGAGGTGCAGGTCGTGTTCGGGCGCAGCCACGAGGGCGATCAGCTCACCGATGTGCGCTACAGCGCCCTCGAGGTGGACCGGAACGCGCCCGGCACGCACGACGCGTCGGCCGCCTACGAATACTGGGGGACGGTGGAGCTCGCCTGGGCCGGCGCCTTCGGCTACACGGTGCGCGTGGTCCCCAAGAACGACCTGCTGATCAGCCCGGCCGAGCTGGGACTGGTGGCGGTGGCGTCGTAGTGCGCTACCCGCGGCCGCTCGCCCCGGGCGACACGATCGGGGTGACGGCGACCTCCAGCGGTGTCGAGCCCGATTTCGAGACCAGGCTCGACGACGCGGTCCGGATGCTCCGCAGAAGCGGCTACGACGTCGTGCTCGGCGACTGCCTGCGCGGCGGCTCCCATGTGAGCGCTCCGGCGGTGGACCGAGCGGCGGAACTGATGCGGATGCTCCTCGATCCGGGCATCCGGGCCGTGGTGCCGCCGTGGGGTGGCGAGACGGGGATCGACCTGCTGCCGCTGCTGGACTTCGACGCGCTCGCGGCGGCGGAGCCCACGTGGTTCGCGGGCTACTCGGACACGTCGACGCTGCTGACCCCTCTCACGCTCCTGACGGGCGCGGCGACGCTGCACGGCGCCAACCTGATGGAGCTGGCGGCGTCGCGTCCGCCCGAGTTCGCGTCGTGGCCGGACATCGCCTCGCTGGGTGCGGGCGCCGTGGTGCGCCAGACCTCGCCGACCCGGGGGTGGAAGCGCCTCGACGGTGGCGAAGGGGACCTCGACGTGAGCGGCCGGATGATCGGCGGCTGCATCGAGACCCTCGCCCACGTGGCGGGCACGCCGTTCGGCCGCACCTCGACGCTCGGGCCGGCGATCGTGTACGTGGAGGCCTGCGAAGACGGTGCGTACTCGATCTGCCGCAGCCTCCACGGAATGCGGCTGGCCGGGTTCTTCGACACGGCGGTCGCCGTGCTCGTCGGCCGGACCAGCGCTCCGGACTCGCCGACCCTGACGCAGAGCGAGGCCGTACTGGATGCGCTCGGGATGCTCGGGGTGCCGATCGTCTCCGAGGTGGAGGTCGGGCACGTCGCTCCGCAGCTGACGCTGGTCAACGGGTCGCTCGGCCGGCTGGTCTGGAGCGACGGCGACCGGTTCCTCGAGCAGACGCTCGCCTGAGCGCGCGGCTCCCCGGCCGTCCCGCCGGCGTCCCGCCCGCGATCGAGTCCTGAGTTGGTGGGTCGAGCCGGCGCGGTTCGACCCACCAACACACGACGCGGGCGCGGGGCGGGGCGGGC